>NZ_JBBCPF010000012.1:0-96026 GCF_037150835.1 Microbacterium sp. LB12
CCGACGAGGACAGCCTGGCTGGCAAGCGTCTCGGCGTCGTGCAGGGCACTCTGCAGGAGGCGTACGCGGTGAAGAACTTCACCGACACCGAGCTCGTGCGCTTCCCCGACAACAACTCCGCGATCTCCGCCGTCAACAGCGGCTCGGTCGACGCGCACTTCCTCGACTTCGAGGCGGCGAAGGAGTACGCCGAGCAGTACGGCCTCAAGAACGCCATCGACATCCCGTCGTTCGACGCCCCGGCCGGCTTCGCGATCGCCAAGGGCAAGGACGAGTTCAAGAAGGCCCTGGACGACGCCCTGCACGAGGCGATGGAGGACGGCACGTGGAAGGAGCTCTACGAGAAGTGGTTCCCCGGCTCCCCGATGCCCGACCAGTACCTCCCCAGCGCAGAGCAGGGCGAGGGCGACGACGGCGAGTAGTCGCCCCCAACGGATGCGGGGCTTCGGCCCCGCATCCTGACTAGGAGATCCTCATGGACTGGCTCGACAAGATCATCAAGACGTTCCTCGACTTCGACGCGATGCTGCAGGTCATGCCGCAGCTGCTCGGAACAGGCCTCGTCAACACGCTCATCATCTCGCTCGCGGCCACGGTGCTCGGCATCGTGATCGGCATGATCCTCGCGGTCATGGGCGTCTCCCGCACCGCCTGGTTGCGGGTTCCCGCCCGCATCTACACCGACATCTTCCGCGGCCTCCCCGCGATCCTCACCATCCTGCTCATCGGCCAGGGCTTCGCGGCACTGAGTCGGCAGGTCTTCGGCCCGTCTCCCTACCCGCTCGGGATCCTCGCGCTGAGCCTGATCGCCGGTGCCTACATCGGCGAGATCTTCCGCGCCGGCATCCAGAGCGTCGAACGCGGCCAGCTCGAGGCGTGCCGCGCTCTCGGGATGACGTACGGCAGCGCGATGCGGCTCGTGGTCGTGCCGCAGGGCATCCGCCGCGTGCTGCCGGCGCTGGTCAACCAGTTCATCGCGATCGTGAAGGACTCGAGCCTGGTGTACTTCCTGGGTCTGCTGGTGAGTGAGCGTGAGCTCTTCCGCGTCGGGCAGGATGCTGCAGTCCTCACCGGAAACCTGTCGCCGCTGGTGATGGCCGGCGTCTTCTATCTCGTGATCACGGTGCCGCTGACCCACCTCGTCAACTACTTCGACAACCGCTTCCGCACGGGTCGTCGCAAGGCGTCCCCGCCCAAGAGCGGCCTCGAAGAGGTCGCCGAACAGCAGCCCCCGCTCAGCCCGGTCTACACCCGAGGAGAGAACACATGACCTACACCTCGCCCCTCCCCGTGACCGACGGCCACTTCTACGAGGGCTCCCGTCTGCAGATCGAGAACCTCGAGATGGCGTACGGCGACATCGACGTGATCCGCGACGTCTCGATCACCGTCGAACCCGGCACCACGACGTGCATCATCGGCCCCTCGGGCTCGGGCAAGTCCACGCTGCTTCGCGGGGTGAACCGTCTGCACGAGCCGAAGGGCGGCCGTGTGCTGCTGGCCGACGACGATGCGCTCGCGCTGAAGCCCGACGTGCTGCGCCGCCGCGCGGGTCTCGTCTTCCAGCACTTCAACCTCTTCCCCGATCACACCGCGCTCGAGAACGTGGCGCTGGCGCTGCGCAACGTGAAGCGCAAGTCGAAGGGCGAGGCCGAGCGTATCGCCCTCGCCCGACTCACCGAGGTGGGTCTCGCGGAGCGCGCCGATCACCGACCGCGCGACCTCTCGGGTGGGCAGCAGCAGCGCGTCGCCATCGCCAGGGCGCTCGCCATGGAACCGGAACTGATGCTCTTCGACGAGGCCACCAGCGCGCTCGACCCCGAGCTCGTGAAGGGTGTGCTGAATCTGATGGCCGAGCTGGCGCAGCGCGGAATGACCATGCTCGTCGTCACACACGAGATGGGCTTCGCCCGCAAGGTCGCCGACCAGGTCGTGTTCATGGACGAGGGCCGTGTGGTCGAGGCCGGAACACCCGAGGAGATCTTCGACGCCCCGAAGAGCGACCGGCTGCGGCTGTTCCTCTCCGAGGTGCTCTAATGGCGATCCACACCGCGATCATCGGCTTCGGCACGGCAGGGCGGATCTTCCACGCACCGTTCCTCGCGGCGAGCGCGGAGTTCGAGATCGACGTGATCGTCACCGCCGACCCGGATCGGGCGGCGCAGGCTCGGCGGCAGCACCCGCAGGCGCGGGTGCTGCCTGACGCCGACTCGCTGTGGACGGATGCCGCCGATATCGACCTCGTCGTCGTCGCCTCCCCGAGCGGCACGCATGCCGCCCTCGCGGAGGCGGCTCTGCGGGCGGGATGCCACGTCGTCGTAGACAAGCCCTTCGTGGCCGATGCCGCGCAGGGTGAGGCACTCATCGCTCTCGCCGCCTCCGAGGGACTGAGGCTCACCGTCTTCCAGAACCGGCGGTGGGACGGCGACTTCCTCACACTCCGAGAGCTGGTGCGATCCGGACGGCTGGGAGAGATCCGGCGTTTCGAGTCGCGGTTCACCTGGTGGCAGCCGCAGGCTCCGCAGGGGTGGAAGGCCGATGCCCCGGCATCCGAGGCCGGCGGCATCCTGTTCGACCTGGGCCCGCATCTGATCGACCAGGCCCTGCAGCTGTTCGGTCCCGTGCGCGATGTGTACGCCGAGATCGATCGCCGGCGCGAGGGGGTGGCCGCTGACGACGATGTCTTCCTCGCCCTGGAACACGAGAACGGGGTCCGCTCGCACCTCTGGATGAGCGCTGTGGCTCCCACTCCGGGGCCGCGATTCCGGGTACTCGGGTCCGAGGCGGCGTACACGTCGTGCGGGCTGGACGGACAGGAGCCCGCGATGATCTCGGGTGCGCGCCCCGGCGACCCCGGATTCGGTGAAACGCCGGAAGCCGCATGGGGAACCCTCGACGCCGGCGAGCACAGCGAACGGATTCCGAGCGTTCGCGGCGACTATGGGGCGTTCTACGCCGGAGTCGCATCCGCGATCAACGACGGCGCGGCCGTTCCGGTCGATCCGACGGATGCCGTGGCCGGGCTGCGCGTGATCGCGGCCGCGCACGCGGCCGCACAACAGAAGTAACGACAGAAGAGAAGTAAGGAAGAACATGTCTGTAACTGGATCCGAGAAGATCGTCGTCATCGGCGGCGGCATCCTCGGCGCATCGACCACGGCGCACCTCGCGCGGGCCGGCGCCGACGTCACCCTCGTCACCCGCGGCGCGCTGGCCGACGGCGCATCGGGCCGTTCCATCGCGTGGCTGAACTCCTCGGGCGACCGCTCGACGGAGTACCACTACCTGCGCCTGCTCGGCATCGACCGCTACCGCACCTGGAGCGCAACCCGACCCGACAGCAGCGCCTACCTGCGATTCGACGGGGCGCTGAAGTGGGCGGGTCCGGGTGAGAGCTTCCGCTCGACGTTCGACTTCGAGCGGGCCGGCGGGTACGACGCCGTGTGGATGGACCGGGCTGACGTCGCACGCCACGCGCCGGATGTGAACGCCGATGCGGTGGCCGACGAGGGCGCGATCTTCAACCCCGGCGAGGGATGGGTGAACCTGCCGCACGTGATCGCCGCGTTCGTGGACGAGGCGCGGAACGACGGAGCGACGATCATCGAGAATGCCGGCGAGGCACGCGTCGAGGTTCACGACGACGCGGTCGTCGGTGTCGTGCTCGAGGACGGAAGCCGCATAGCCGCCGACCGCGTGGTGCTCGCGACCGGACCCAGCGTGCCGGGGCAGCTCGCCGAACTGGGCGTGGTGGTGCCCGATGCGTCACCTGCGGCGTTCGTGCTCTTCACCGAGCCGGTGGACTTCGAGGTGCGCACGGTGCTGAACACGCCGCGGGTCGCCGTGCGTCCGACACCGGATCGCCGGCTCGTGCTCGATGCGGGCTGGGCCGAGGAGTCGGTCATCGTCGGCGACGACGGCTCGATCACGGTGCCTGAGGAGTCGGTCCAGGGCCTGCTCGACGAGGCGTCGAAGGTGCTCACGGGAGCGCCGACGCTGGTCGCCGGGCACGTCGGCGCCGGGTGGAAGCCGATTCCCGGAGACGGTGATCCGGTCGCCGGTGCCGTCCCCGGCATCCGCGGTCTCTTCACCCTGTTCACTCACTCCGGTGCGACTCTTGGGTTGATCCTCGGGGAGCTCATGGCTGAACAGGTGCTCACTGGCATGGCGTCGCCTGTGCTGTCGGCCTTCCAAGTCGACCGCTTCGACGAGCAGGAGTTGCCTGCTGAGGTCGGTACCGACGCCTGGGCACCGGTCGCGCCGCACTAAGAGCGGCGCGGGGCACAAATCAGGGCGACTATCGCTGGGTTGCAGGAGGTAACTGCTCCCCGGTCGTTGGCAAGCTCATGACTTGCGTTCGATCTCCGGCGATGTAGTGATTCCTCAATGGGCCACACCACCAGGTTTTGGCACCGTCGTCTCCATCGATAGCCGCAAGTTTCGCTTGCCTCCGGTCGCGACACGATTCGCGGACGTGCGTCCAAGCTGTCCCCGACGAAGATGCGATCCTCAACCCGGGGGAGGGGGTGGGGCTATTTGCCACACCTAATCCAAGGGCCTGCGGCGGAGGCGGCCGCGGGCGGCCCCCGTTCGCGGCGTGCGCCTTGCAAACGGAAAGCAACCGACGCGTCTCGGCTTGTGCTCGCGACAGGTGCTGGGGCTCCCGCACAGCTGGGTGTGCTCGGTATCGTCGTGCCGGATGTGACCGTTCCGGCCTGCATAGTCGTCACGGACCCGCTCCCTGTCCCCATCCGTACCGTGCTGAACACGCTGCGCGTCGCCACCCGCCCGATGCTTGACGGAGGCATGTCGCTCGTCGCGGGGTGGGTACGAGCGATCAATCGTCATCGGCATGGACGGTGCGCTCGTGGTGCCGAGGGAAAGCATCGCCGGGACTGCTCGCCAAGGCATCGGAGGTGCTCAGGCAGGTCCACTCGATAGGACACCGATCGAGATAGTGCAGGAATCGGTCGGCGATTCGAAGATGTCATGGCGACCACCGTGCACCCAGATGCCCTGTTCTTCTTCCTCTGGTATCAGCCCGTCATGAGCCTGATGTGTCGCTATCGCGGAGAAACGTCGCGACGGCATTGAGTGTGCGCGAATGATGCCCACGGCGACCGCGATGACGGCCAAGACGGTGTGAGTGAGCGTGCGCGGTCCCCGCACCTGTTGTGCGACGTTGATCAGCGACATACTCACCTCCCGTTCCTATCAGCCTACGTCCGTCGTCCCGACTGTTTCTTGCTACTTGCTGGCCACTGCGTCGGGGCGCAGGTCCAGCCGGCGCAGCAGCTGCGCGTTGAGCGCGACGACGATGGTCGACAACGACATCAGCACGGCACCCACGGACATCGGGAGCACGAAACCGATGGGGGCGAGTACGCCTGCTGCGAGCGGGACGGAGAGGAGGTTGTAGCCGGCGGCCCACCAGAGGTTCTGCTTCATCTTCCGGTAGCTGGCTCGGGACAGTTCGATCACCGAGAGCACCGACCGGGGGTCGTCGCTGGCGAGGATGACGCCGGCGGAGGCGATCGCGACATCCGTTCCCGCACCGATGGCGATACCGACATCCGCCTGCGCGAGCGCAGGCGCATCGTTCACACCGTCTCCGACCATCGCGACCTTCCGGCCTTCGCCTTGCAGCTCTTTGACCTTCGAGGCCTTGTCCTCCGGTCGCACCCCGGCGAAGTAACGATCGATGCCCAGCTCGCCCGCCACGGAGGCGGCGACCGCATCGGCATCACCGGTGATCATGACCACCTGCACACCGCGCTCATGGAGGGCCTCGACTGCGTGACGCGACTCGGAGCGGATCTCGTCTGCCAGGCGTAGAGCGCCCGCAACCTTGCCGTCGACGAGGACGTGGAGGATGATCGCACCCTCATTGCGCCACTCGTCGGCAACCGGCAGCTCGTGGGCGTTCTCCTGCTCGAGCATGTACGGTCCACCGACTTGCACAACGTGTCCATCGACACGCGCACGAACTCCGACAGCCGGGGACGACTCGAAGTCAGAGGACGCGGGAACGGTGAGGTTCTTCTCCTTGGCCGCGTTCACGATCGCGCGGGCGAGGGGGTGCTCGGAGTCCGCTTCCGCGGCCGCAGCCCACGCCAGCAACTGGTCGGAATCGGTGCCGGAGACGGGGTCGATCGCGGTAACGGCGGGGGTGCCCTTAGTGAGGGTGCCGGTCTTGTCGAACAGGACCGTGTCGACGGTACGCATGCTCTCCAGCGCGAGACGATCCTTGATCAGCACACCCCCACGGGCGGCGCGCTCCGTCGCGATCGACACAACCAGTGGGATCGCCAAGCCGAGAGCGTGCGGGCAGGCGATCACGAGCACGGTGATCGTGCGGATCACCGCGGCGTCGGGCTGGCCGACGACCGTCCACACGATCGCGGTGATCGCGGCAGCGCCGAGCGCGAACCAGAACAACCACCCCGCCGCCTTATCCGCGAGCCGTTGCGCCCGCGACGACGAACTCTGCGCCTCGGTCACCAGCTTCTGAATCCCCGCCAGAGCAGTGTCCTCACCGATCGCAGTGATCTCCACCCGCACACCAGAATCGGTCGCGACCGTGCCGGCGATCACCTGATCGCCGTCGCTACGGCGCACCGGCCGGGACTCGCCAGTGATCATCGACTCGTCCATGCTCGCCGAGCCCTGCACGATCCGCCCGTCCGCGGGGACCCGCCCGCCGGGGCGCACCACCACGACATCCCCCACCAGCAAGTCAGCAGGCGCGACAGTGGTTGTCGTGTCGCCCTCTACCTTCTCCGCCTCATCGGGCAGCAGAGCGGCAAGGGAATCCAGTGCCGAGGTGGTCTGCGCGAGAGAGCGCATCTCGATCCAGTGACCAAGCAGCATGATCACGATCAGCAGGGCCAGCTCCCACCAGAAATCCAACTCGTGGTGCAACAGGCCCAGACTCGCACCCCATGACGCGAGGA
Source organism: Microbacterium sp. LB12 (assembly GCF_037150835.1). NCBI lineage: Bacteria > Bacillati > Actinomycetota > Actinomycetes > Micrococcales > Microbacteriaceae > Microbacterium > Microbacterium sp. LB12. Next base: position 6,954 of record NZ_JBBCPF010000012.1, read on the forward strand.
ACGCCACCGTGATCGCGAGGGCGATCAGCAGCATCATCCCGGGCTTACGGGCGCGAAGCTCACTCACCGCGCCGGTGAGGAACGGGGCACCGCCCCACACATACATGACGGTTCCGAGAACCGGGGAGATCCACCCGACCCAGGCGGTGTCTGGCAGTGGGTATCCGAGCAGCATCGAGAACATCATCGAGAACCCGACAACCGGGACCGCGAGGATCAGCATGATCCAGAACAACCGCCGGAACTGGCCCACATGATCACCGTGGCCACCATGTCCGCCGTGACCACCATGGCCGCTATGTTCTGGCGAAGTGTCGTGATCGTGGCTCATCGCCGCGTGGTCATGCTCCGTTGTCGGCGCGCTGCCGTGGTTCTCGTGCGCGGCGTGATGGCTATGTTCGTCGTGCTGGCTCATCGGAACTCCTTGCTCGGATGCGCCCGGTCGAGCCGGGTGCAGACAGTTAGCGACTCAGGCCTGGCTGGTCGCGAGGGTATAGCCGGCCTCTTCGACCGCAGCCCTCACAGCAGCAGGATCGACCGGTGCTGCGCTGTGGATGGTCACGCGGGAGATGCCGCCGGCGTTCAAGTCGACGTCGACGGACTCGACACCGTCCACAGCCGTCAGTTCGTCACTGACGCTCGACACGCAATGCGAGCACGTCATACCCGCAACCAAAACCTCTTCCGAGGAAGACGAGGCCGCAGTGGGTGTGGATGCCTCGGTGTTCGATGGAACGGCACAGCACGCGCAGCCAGCGTTCTCGTCCTTCAGGCCAAGTTCAATGCGATCAGTCATCGTGTGCTCCTTCAAGTAGACAGACGTGGCGGTTATGAACGGACCAGGCGGGCAATGGCTTCGTTAGCCTCGCGGACCTTCTCTGCCGCGACTTCGCCGCCCTCAGCGCTGGCCTCGGCGACGCAATGACTCAGATGATCGCTCAGCAGCGACAACGCCACCGCTTCGAGCGCTTTCGTCGCTGCAGAAACCTGCGTGAGGATGTCGATGCAGTACTTGTCTTCGTCGACCATCCGTGCGATCCCTCGCACCTGACCCTCGACGCGACTCAACCGCTTACGCAGATCAGCCTTGTTGTCGGTGTACCCGTTCATGATTAAAACATACCCCCTGGGGGTATCCAACTCAAGGCCAGTCGTGTGCATTCCCGCGTGACTGGTAGCTCTAGCGGTGCGAGTCCGACGAGAACTCGTGCGCCTGCCGTAAACGATCGTTTCCGGCGCGGGCATGACCGGAGGGCGCGGGTCCTGCCGTTAGCAGCAGCCGAAACTAGATCTTAGGGGTGGGTCCGGGTCGCTAGGGTGGTTCTCATGGCCAGTCTTGTGTACGGGGATGGCGTGGATCCGATTCATATTGAGGATCGGGCGCTCGCGCATCTGAAGATCGTTATTGCGACGAAGTTGCGTCGTAATGAGAGCTTCACGTTGTCGTGGAAGCATCCCGAGGGTGATCCGGGTGGGCGTTCGACGATCTGGATTCATCCGTCGATTCCGCTGCGGTTCACTTTCGATGAAGTTGAGCCGCCGCCGATCAGTCTCAGGTGGGTCGAGCAGCTAATGCACACCGCGAATTCGTCGGGCGGGATCACGCTCGTCGACGAAGTGCTGGATGCCCCTGAGATCGAAGCTGCTGCAGACTAGAGCAGATCCCAGCTGCCGGACAGGCCGAGTGTCAACACTGCCTGGTCGGAATCCAGTGTCACTTCTTCCTCGGTGATGATCACGTGACTGGAGGGCGTGACCAGGGAACGGACGAGTCGATCTCCTGCATCTTTGAAGCGCACGATTCTTCCTGTGCTGGCGGCGGCCACTTCTAGGTCGTCGCACAGCTGTTCCGCGTCCTGTGTCGGGGAGAGGACGAAACTTGCCCCGTCGATGGTGACAAGCGTCTGAAGTGCGGTGCGCTCGCTCATCCGACCAGGGTAGGAGCCGGGTGGGTGGGATCCTAAGGGGCTTGCGTGAACAGGTCAGGCTGATGCATTATCCAGATCGCGTTCGAGGCGAGTGCCCCCGGCGGGTTCGGGGGTGAGGTACAGGCCCGTGGGCGAGCTGGCGGTGAAGGCGAGAGCGTCGACCCACGCCCGATTGATTGCCGGTTGCCGGCTGCCGAAGTATTTGTACACCAGTGAACTCCCGGCATGGACCCACACGGTTGTCCGTCCACCGCCCGTACTGGCATCTTCTTTCCATGTGAACGCGAAGGGCTCACCGCGGCGGAGCTTTGCCGAGATGACGAGCTGTAGATGGCTGAGTGCCCGATCTTCGATGTCGACCTTCAGTCCGCCTTCGTAGATGAACTTTCCCATGCCGTGCACTCCTCGGTCTTATCGCCACGGACCATGCCAGCAGGGGGAATGAAGGGATCGTCGTGACGTGAAACTTCATTGTCTCACCGATCCTTGGCGGCCTGCCTCCGCGTCTGACCGTGACGTTCATCGACGGGCAGGTGTGCTTCGGTGCGCCATCAACCGTGACATTCCTGGCGCCCGGATACGCGTCAGATCTGCATTCGAATCGGAACCGCGAGCATCCGGTACGGAGCACTCGCAGAGAAGTATCCGGTGCCCGCGGGGGCGTGGGCACCGGATACGAGGGAGCGAGATTTGTTAGTTGTCGGACAGAGCGTCCTTGACGTTCTCGCCAGCCTTCTTCGCGCTGGCCTTGGCCTGGTCGGCGTGACCGTCGGCTGTGGTCGACTTGTCGTTGGTTGCTTTGCCGACAGATTCCTTGGCTTTGCCTTTCAGATCTTCGGCAGTGTTCTTGATGTCATCTCCGATACCCATCGGATTCTCCTTTCAGCGGGCTGACAACGGGGAGTTGTCAGCGGTCGGTGGGGGTGTCGCCCTCGAGCTCGATCTCTTCCTTGCGGACCTCTGCGCTGACCTGCTCAGTGTCGGTCTTGGTTTCTGTGCCGATGCGGACACGCTCGACCGGGACCGTTTCCTTTTCGACCACGGGGCGCTCCTCCGTGAGGACGACCTCGTGCTCTTCCTCGCTGATGTCCGGACCATCTAGCGCGTCGCCGACGTTCGCCTCCGTGATGGGTTCACGCTCGAGACGAACCTCTTCGTGGCTGACGGGGACCGTGACAGTCTCCTCCTCGGTGACCACGTACTTGCGGAGGCGGGCTCGACCGGTCTCGACGCGCTCCGTGCCGACGTGCAGCTGTTCCTCGGACCGCGTCATCGCGTCGTCGGTCGTCGGACCGGAGGTGTCGTATCCGTCGGTCGATGCCACATCCCGGTCCGCGGGTGCGTTGTCGACGGGAGCGGCGCCGGTTCCGTAGTAGGTGTACAGCTCGTCCTGTTCGTTGTCGGTGAGGTCGGTGCCATCATCGATGCGAGGTGCGTCTTTGACGAAGTCTTTCCCGTACGGGACTCGAAGATCTCCGTCGACGGCGTCGGCCTGGTCCAGGGGCACGAACGATTCCGAGGTTCCGAACAAGCCCGTAGCTACGGTGGCCCAGTTCGGTCGACCGCTGGTGGGGTCAACGAAGATCTGGCCGACCTTTCCAATCTTGTTGCCGTCAAAGTCAGTGACGGTGGCTCCGATGAGGCTGGCGATGTTCTGTTCGCTGATCATGAGTGGTGCCCTTCGTTTCTGTCGTGCGGTGGATGGTTGGGGAATGTGTTGCGTCGGGAGCGTTGATCGCGAGGGTTAGCGGCCGAGTCCCACACGGTCGACCCTGCGGTGGTATCGCATCCCCGCCAGGCCTCCGAGGATCGCTCCGATCAGGGCAACAATGGCGGCGCCGACCGCGGTGAGGATGCCGGTGAGGGTGGCAGTCTCCGGGGTCACGGGAATCCGCGGGAAGCTCTGCAGGTTCGCGAGAATGTCCCACTGGGAACCGGCTATCGCGGTGACGATGGCGAGAATGATCGCGATCACGATCGCCCACAGCCACACCGCGATGCCCTGTTTGGCTCCACTGAATCGGGCCATTCGTCCGGCGACATAGCCTCCGGCGAAATAGGCGATGAGCAGGACGAGTCCGATCGCAATGGCGCTGATGATGCCGGTCGCGCCGACGTTCTCTGTCGCGGCGTCCGCGGCCTCTTCCGGGGTGGTGCCGTTGCCGAGCCCGATAGCGGCGCCGATCGCGGCGACCAGCGCGGTCAAGAGCACGGTGGTGCCCATCGCGGTCAGCCACCCGAAGAACGCAGAGCCGAACTTGAACCCGCCAAATTCTGCTTTCTCACGCTCGTGGACATCGGTGCGGAGAGTGTGATCCGCATCGACGGGAACCGCAGCGTGGGGGGAGTCTCTGTCGTACACGGGTGCTCCCGGCTCCCGGGGCTCAGGGGAATCGTTGCTGTTCATACGGCGAAAGTAAGCCGAAGGAACAGAGTGTAGGAGGTGGTTGTCTCGATGGCTTGAGGCGCGTACTGTATGCGAACTTACAAAGTAAGTCTGTGTCTGATCCCGGACTAGATACACCGTAAGTCTGCTCGGAACAAGGGTCCTGGCGAAGAAGGGGGAGTAGGTCTAAAACGGGTTCCACCGACTGTTCGGTCGGTCCGCGAGAGGAGCACTAATGTCGGACAACTATGAGACGACCAGCCCGAGCGGCTCGGGCGTGAACACCCCCGGTTCTTCGGGCAAGGTGGACGCTGCCAAGCAGGAAGCCGCCGACCTGAAAGACACGGCGGCGACGCAGGCGAAGGACGTTCTTGGCACGGCCAAGGATGAGGCTGCGACCGTCGTAGGGGAGGCGAAGACGCAGGCGAAGGATCTGTACGCGCAGACCCAGCGGGAGTTGTCGGAGCAGGCACACACCCAGCAGCAGCGTCTGGCCGGCGGCCTTCGCTCTGTGAGCAACGAGCTCGGCTCCATGGCCACCAACTCGGAAGGCAGTGGCGTCGCCAGCGATCTGGTCCAGCAGGTGTCGGGCCGTTTGTCTGCTGCCGCGACCTGGCTCGGCGACCGGGACCCTGGTTCCGTGCTCACGGAGGTCAAGCGCTACGCGCGTCGTAAGCCCGGCACCTTCATCCTCGCCGCAGCGATCGGCGGCATCGTTGTGGGACGCCTCACCCGCGCTCTCGCCGCGAACGCCTCCGACGAGAAGGACGCCGCCCCAACGCCTGCTCCCGCGCCGGCACCTCGACAGGTCCACCCAGACCCGTCCGTGCCCGTCCCGGTGGGCAACGACACGGGCACCGGGACACCCCTCTACTCGCAGGCGGACGCAAGCCGTCCGGACATTCTGGGGGAGGACGGCTATGACCGACCCCACACCGTCTGAAGCGAAGGCCGCATCGACCTCGATCGGAGATCTGCTCGGAGAAGTGTCCCGTGACATTTCGACGCTGATGCGCCAGGAGGTCGCCCTCGCTAAAGCAGAGTTGAAGGACTCGGCCACGAAGTCCGCCAAGGGTGCGGGCCTGATGGGTGCAGCCGGCTACGGCGCACTGATGGCGGTGTTCTTCCTGTCCGTCGCGCTGTGGTGGGCTCTGGGAACGCTGATGGGCGGCGGCTGGTCCGGCGTTGTCGTCGCGGTCCTGTGGGCAGTCATCGCCCTGATCCTGTTCCTGGTCGGGCGCAGCCAGATCAAGCAAGTGAAGGGCGTCCCGCAGACCGTGGACACCCTCAAAGAGATCCCCGAAACGCTGAAGAGAAATGAGGAGAACCGATGAGCGATTCACCCGACGAGATCCGTGCCGACATCGAGCGGACCCGCCAAGACCTCGGCATGGACGTTGACGCCCTGGCCGACAAGGTCTCCCCGTCGAAGATCGTGGACCGACAGCTCGGCAAGGTGCGCGGTGCGTTCACCTCCGTGCGCGAGCGCGTGATGGGCGCCGCGGACGACGCCGGCTCATCACTGTCGGATGCGGGCTCTCACGCGGGAGAGCTGAAGGACCGGGCGGTCGCGAAAGCGGAAGGGAACCCGCTCGCTGTCGGACTGATCGCCTTCGGCGCCGGCCTGCTCGCGGCGTCGCTCATCCCCGCATCATCGAAGGAAAAGGACCTCGCCGCTACCGTGAAGGAGCAGGCACAGCCTCTCGTTGACGAGGTCACCGATGCGGCGAAGGAAGTCGGCGAGCATCTGAAGGAGCCGTTGCAGGCGTCCGTCGAATCCGTGAAGGCGTCCGCCCAGGACTCCGTCGCCACAGTCAAGGACGAAGCCCAAGGCGCGGTCGGCGACGTGAAAGACCAGGCTCAGCACGCTCGCGAGAACATCTCCGACAGCTGACCCCGCACGAATCGGGCGGGCCCGTCACACGACGGGCCCGCCCCTTCACGAAGGAACCTGCAATGACCAGCACAGCCCCCTCCACCCCGCGCAACGCCCCAGATCCCGAAGCATCAGGCAAGCCCGATTCCCCAGACGATCTGCACAAGAGGTCCTGGAAGTACGTGTTGCGCAAGACGATCCGCGAGTTCTCCTCGGACCAGTGCACGGACATCGCTGCGTCGCTGACGTACTACGCGGTGCTGTCGCTCTTCCCTGGCCTGATTGCGATCTTCTCGCTGCTGGGTGTCTTTGGGCAGGGAAAAGCCGCCAGCGATGCGGTGCTGGGAATCATCGAGCAGGTCGCTCCCGGCGACACGGTTGACACGATCCGCGGGCCGATCGAGCAGATCGCGGAATCCCCCGGTGCCGGATTTGCCCTCGTCACCGGCATCCTGCTGGCCATCTGGTCAGCATCCGGGTACGTGGGAGCGTTCAGCCGTGCGATGAACCGGATCTACGAGATCGAAGAGGGCCGGCCGTTCTGGAAGCTGAAGCCCGCCCAGCTGCTGGTCACCGTCATCACCATAGTGCTGCTCGTGATCGCCGCGATCATTCTTGTCGTCTCCGGCTCGGTCACCAAGGCGATCGGCGACGCACTCGGCATCGGCGACGTACCCCAGACGATCTGGTCCATCGCCAAGTGGCCGTTGCTCATATTCATCGTGGTGTTGGTCGTCGCGATCCTCTACTACGCCACCCCAAACGCGAAGCAGCCGAAATTCCGGTGGATCAGCATGGGCGCCCTGCTGGCAATCATTGTGCTCGCCTTCGCCACCGCAGCCTTCGGGTTCTACGTCGGCAACTTCTCCAACTACGACCGCACCTACGGCTCCCTCGCGGGAATCATCATCTTCCTGCTCTGGCTGTGGATCGCCAACCTCGCCCTGCTGTTCGGGGCAGAGTTCGACGCTGAGCTCGAGCGCGGCCGCCAACTGCAGGCCGGCATCGCAGCGGAGGAGGACATCCAGCTCCCGCCACGCGACACGCGCAAGAGCGACAAGGCCGCCGCAAAGGAGCAGGAGGATGTCGAGAAGGGCCGAGAGATCCGACAGAACGTGGACCCGGACGATGACACAGCCGAGGACACCACCACTCGAGGAACGCCTCGGAAACGCTGACGTCTGCCCGGCCTTGGGCGCTCACGTCATGTCTATTGGGTCAGCTCTCGGGCGAGACGGTCGAGGAGTACTTCTAGCGATACCTCGAACTCTTCGTCGGAGCGATCCTCGCTCAGAAGAGCCCGTAGCCGCAGGACCTCCGGCGCGTCCTGCAAGCTGATGCTGCCGTCGCGCTCGGGAATATCCGCGCCTCCTTCGTCCAGCGGTTCTTCCACCGGGCCCGTCTCAGCCCCCCGGACCGCGGACTCCAGCAAGAGTTGACCCAGTAGGAAACTACTGAAGGCACGGTACGCATCCACCGCTTGAGCGTCGGTGAACCCATGCCCCAAGAGGGCGCTGAGGAACGTGTTCACCACCTCGACGCTACGAAGCGGCGGGCGCAGCCAAGGGGCCGCGGGATGACGGGTCGCCACCAACGGAAACGCCTGCGGATGATCGATCGCGATCTGACGCACCTTATGTGCGACATCCTGCAGAAAGCCTTGCCAATGCTCTGTCAACTCGTCATCCAGGTCCGATGTCAACTGGCCGAGGAGCAGGGCGATCACACCCTCGAGTAGATCCTCACGCCCGTGCACGTACCGGTAGAGAGACATCGCCTCCACGCCCAACTCCTGAGCGAGCGAACGCATCGAGAGCCCCTGCGCACCTGAGCGATCAATCTGGTCCAGAGCAGTCTCGATAATGAGTTCGCGGCTCAGGCGGCCAGCCGATGACCCTCTGGACTCCCGGCTGGATTCCTTTGACATGACGTGCCATCCCTCCCACCGGTCAAAGCACGCACGCTATCCGTGAATGCGGATAGGACCGACCGATGTATGCCCACGGTAGACCCGCTTACGTTGTAAGCAGGGCTACCGACCCCCGCGCTGTCCGAGACTCGCCGCGCGACTCCGACCACTAGACGGGTTGAGCTCGATTGGCGGACCAGAGAGAGTGCTTCGGTCGTAGGCGATAGTCGGGAGCGTCAGTTGTCCCCGTCGGCGGCTTCGTCTTCTTCTGGGTTAAAGTGCGAAGGCGAGTCGGAGAGGCCTGCGGCTACCCCGTCGGGGTTCGTGGGGATGGTGTTGTCTTCCCCCAGGCCCCCGGGCTTGACTGTCCCATCGGAATCGTTGGTCGGAACATCGGTGTCGGAGTGCTCACGGCTCGAAGCATTGCTATCGTTCGTCATCGGCTTCTGCTTTCACTATGTCCTGTACTGCAAGAGACGGCAAGAATACCTCCTGCGACACGTTAGTTAGCACCCCACTGCCTATGAACCCAGGTCACGGTCGACCGAGGTTGGGAATTTCGCCACGCCTCAGCGTCAAGACGGTCTCACGACGCCGCGACTCAAGTCGGACGCTAGCGTCGACTGCTGCGCATGACCAGGTATCGGGACTAGGCCCGCGATGCTCCGGCCGTCGGGATAGTTGCCGACCGAAAACGATCGTTTACGGCGGGCTCGTCGACGAGCCCGCCTAGGTGCACGACACGCCGTGAAACGATCCGCCGAAACCCCCTGCCGAAACCTAACCGCGCCGGAACATCGGCAGTACCGTTTTCGGCATGGCACATGAAGTCGGATACGCCCGCGTCTCGAAGCGAGAACAGAACCCCGAGGCGCAGGAAGCCGAGCTACGCGCCGCCGGCTGCGAACGAGTGTTCGTCGACCACGGCGAATCCAGCCGCGTCACCGACCGACCGCAGTGGCTCGCCTGCCTCGACTACCTCCGACCGGGGGACACCCTCAAAGTCCGACGCCTCGACCGTCTCGCCGGCAGTGAGCGAATCCTGATTGAAACGCTGCAGGATCTCGACACTCGTGAGGTCAACATCATCAGTCTCACCGAGCCGATGATCGACACGACGACCCCGATGGGCCGAGCCCTCTTCGGCATTGTCGCCGTATTCGCGCAGCTCCGGGTTGACACGATCCGAGACAACACACAGCGCGGCCTCGACTACGCCCGAAGCCAAGGTCGCGTCGGCGGCCGCCCGAGCGTGATGACGCTCGAGCGGATCGCGACCGCGGAGCGGATGCGGGCCGAGCATCAGAGCTGGGAGAGCATCGGCCGCGTACTCGGAGTCGGAGCCACCAGCGTGCGTCGGGCCCTCAGCGCAGAGCGCACGGAGATCCTGGCAGTCGAAGATCCTCGCAGCTAACGCTGCCTGGACTATGCGATCAGCAACGATGCGAAGGTGCACTCGAAAAGTTGAAGTTGCCATTGGCTTGCAGCCTGTCGGGCACAGGCTTGACGGGTGCGCTAGCGTCGCGCGGTCCCGCGGTTCGTCACGCGGCCAAATCCTCCTGCAGGCCTTCAAGCAGGCGCATGATCGGTCCCGGCTCGTCCACCTTGTGTGGCTCGACGCCGAGGGCGGATATGGACACCTCACCGTCGAGTCCCCGATAGTGGGCCGTGACTGTCAGCAGGCCCGGCCAGCCATAGGATGCCGAACCTCCAGTGTCGATGCGCATTCCGGCGGAGACGTCGAGCGCTTCGAGGCTTTGGCGCGAGAGGATGCGCGTCTGCACATCCGTGTCGTCCTGTAGGGCGTCCGCGACGTCGACCACGATCACACGACTCCCTGTGTACAGCACTATCTGGGCCTGATGGTCCGGCTTCGCTGCGTCGTACGTGGTCTGCGAGTACAGGACCGTCGTGTCGCCCAAGATCAGGGAGAGCGTGCTCAGCAGCTGCCCGTACCAGTTCGCGTAGCGCTCGCCCTTCACGGGGACGTCCTCGAACGCACCATTCCGTACCGCGTAGTCGAGATCATTAGAGATCCGCCCGAGGCGTTCGTCAATCTTCATCGTGCACGTCCTTTCGTGTGATCGGAAGCGTACGCGGCGGTCCAGACACTCAGCTCTCGGGCCACCGGCCGTTATCGTCCAGATTCGAGCCGAGCGGGGTCCGCCACTCCACTCGCCAGTTCACGATGGGGATGTGACCGGTACCGACGAACCGGTCGGGCAGCTGGATCGATAGGCCGGTGCCTGGAGGTATCTCGTCCTCCTCTTGAGACTGCTCTTCGAGCATGGTCGCATCCGCGACCAGACGAACATCCAAGGCGACGTCCTGCCCACGGTTCCCGAGGAACCATTTCCCGGTCGCTTCGTGCCACACTGGCACCCAGCGCACGTCATGCCGTTCGGTGTCACGCGCGTCTTGCTTCCGCATGAGGTCCCGAGCATCAGCGGCGATGCTGTTCGCTTCCTCGAGCGCCAGCGCGGACGCCTTCTGCGCGGTGACGGCCTCGTCCCGCGCGATCTCCGCCTTGCCGGCGTCACGCAGCGCCGCGCGCGCCTGAACTACAGCGACAAGGGCAGCGGCACCGCTCACGAGCAGGATGCCGAAATTCACGATCAGCGCGGGGATATCCGTCATAGCGCGACCGTATCGGACCGCAACCTACCTCGGCAGAAGGGTGCGTCTTAGGCGCTGCGTCGTTCCCGGCGTGTCGGACCCTATCGGCATAGTCTGATGTCGTGCTCATCAACCCTCCGTACGCGGCAGATACCCCCGAGGTGAGGAAGGCTCGTGGAGCGTTCTTTACACCCGATGGCATCACCGCCCACCTCGCCGAATGGGCGCTCCGTCAAGCATCGGACTCGGTGCTGGAGCCATCGGCGGGAGAGGCAGCCTTCCTTATCGCCGCTGTCGAGCGGCTCCGTACCCTCGGCGCGACCGAACCACTCGTTCACGGCATCGAACTACACCGGGCGAGCGCTCAGGTCGCCCGAGATCTTATTCAGCAAGTCGGAGGCACCGCCCGCATTCGGGTCAGTGACTTCTTCCGTACTGATGCGCGTCCCCGGTTCGATGCGGTGATCGGCAACCCGCCGTTCATCCGATACCAGGACTGGACTGGCGACCAGCGCGACCGTGCTCGTTTCGCTGCCCTGCAACAGGGTGTCGCGCTAACGGGCCTTGCGTCATCGTGGGCCGCATTCGTCATCCACGCCGCGGCGTACTTGAAACCCGGCGGTCGACTCGGCATGGTGCTGCCGGCTGAACTTCTGAGTGTGAACTATGCAGCGCCGATCCGGCGCTTTCTTCTGGAACGATTCGCAACGGTCGAGCTCGTCACCTTCGAGGAACAGGTGTTTCCCGATGCGGAGGCCGACACCGTGCTCGTCAAGGCGGACGGATGGGGCGGCTCTCCAGCGGCCAAGGCCACTCTTCGCCAGACGCGCAACGCAGACACTCTTGGCGAACTGCACGAGGGCACCACCTGGACGCCGCTAGACACTGGAGACCGCTGGCACCCTCAGCCGCTGAGTCCCACCAGTATCGACGCGATCGCGCACGTCATCGGTAACGGCACCTTTGTCCCGCTGAAAGACCACGGCGAAACGAGCCTCGGGGCGGTGACGGGAGGGAACCGGTTCTTCGCGCTCTCGCCCGAACGTGTGCGCTCTCTTGGAATCCCTCAACGAGATCTCGTTCGGATCAGCCCTCCTGGGAGTAGCCATCTCCGCGGCCTCGCGCTCACCGACTCGGCAATGACTCGGCTCGGCTCGGAAGGGCACTCGACCTGGCTGCTCTACCCCTCAGCACGGCCCGCCGGCGCCACCCTGGACTACATCTCAAAAGGCGTCGACACTGGCGTTCACCAGGCTTACAAGTGCCGTGTGCGATCGCCATGGTGGCGTGTACCCCTTCTCAAGCCCGCAGATCTGCTCCTTACCTATATGAACGCCGATACCCCGCGCCTCACTACCAATGCGGCCGGGGCGCGCCACCTCAACAGCGTTCATGGCGTCTACCTTCACGACGAGATTCGCGACCTTGCTCGTGACGTGTTGCCCATCGCATCGTTGAACTCGATGACGCTACTTGGAGCGGAACTGGCTGGTCGTTCCTACGGCGGCGGCATTCTCAAGATCGAACCCCGCGAAGCAGACCGATGGTGGATGCCGTCCGCTGCGCTCCTCCAACAACACCGGGCCCAGCTGGCAGCGCTCAAACCGTCCGTGCAACGGCTCCTTCAGAACAAGAACCTTCTTGCTGCGGTCGAACTCGTTGACTCTGTCCTTCTGGATGGGAAGCTGTCGCTCCACCAGATCGATGCTGTGAGAACCGATCACGCGGATTGGATGAGACGGCGGATGGTGCGGGGGAAGAGTGGCTGAGCCAACCAAGAAGGCCCTTGCGTGGGCAATCTTCGATCGCATCGTCGCAAGCGCCGCAACGACGGAACGCTACACACGAGGACCTTGGATCGGTGATGACTACGATCCCGATTTTGAGACACTGCAGCGCCTCCTCGGCGTGCCGCTCCATCTCAAGGCCAATAGCCAAAGTGGGGTTCCTGCCCTTGCGTTGGACGTGTGGGTTGCCTACGAACTCAGACGCTCCGGTTTCAGACGCGATGCAGTATGGCCTAGGGCAGAACATCCGCGTGTGATGCCGGGACCGATATCGCGCCTGCTCCCGCAGCTCGCCAAGGGTCCCCAAGCGGATGTCCGGAAGAAGCTCACCCAGAAGACGCCGCCAGCAGGCGTTGTCGCGACATCCGCCAATATTCTCGGCGGCCTTTACGTCAAACAGGTCGACGTCGTTATGTCTGCGTGGGACACCGGGCCCGAGCTACTCATCTCTACCAAACGTATGGACTCCAGCTTCGGCAAGAACGCGGCGAACCGCATCGAGGAGTCCTTCGGTGATGCGCGAAACCTCCGCACCCGACACCCGATGGCGGCCCTCGGGTTTCTGTACGGGCTCCGATCAACGATCCTGGAGAGCGAGCCCGAAAAGGCCAAGTGGTTGATCGACCTGCTCGCCAAACTGTCGACCGGCGACAACGCATACGATGCGGCCTGCCTGCTAATGCTCGCGTATGACGTCGAGCCGCCACCCGACTCCGACGGAGGACACGGTGACGAAGAAGACGCCGCTGTGGCTGACGTCCAAGACGACTCAGTCAACACCGGCGAGGACGACGCAGCTCCCGAAGACGTCGAGGCGAGCAAACTCGACGCGGAGATCGCAGCCCTTCCCTCCGTTCGCATACTTCACGACGAGGTTCCCCCGCAGCTGCAGGTTGGGCCCTTTCTGAAGGCCATGGTCGAGGGAGTCCTCAACGCAACGCCAGTAAATATGCATACCGATGCAAGGAAACTGCGCGGCTGGGCAGCGGCCGGCGCGTAGGACTGCAGCGACTCACCGCCCAGGTGTCGAACACAACGAAGTGAAGGAGCAACCGTGACCGAGGAAGACCTTGGCGATGGTACCCACGCCGAGACGCTCGCAGTTGAAATAGCGGCGCATCAGATTGGAAGCCGTACTCCTCAAGCCGCGCTTCTTGCCTGGTTTCTCGAGGCTGTCTGGAAGCTCGATCCAGAAGAGGTCATCGACGCGATCTGCGACGGCCCAGGGGATAAGGGTATCGACGCGCTATACGTCGACGAAGAGGCGTCTGAGATCACCGTTTTTCAGTCGAAGATGCGCAAGAACCCCAGCACCTCTACGCAGGGAGATTCCGAGCTCAAAGCGTTCGTCGGCGTCGCGACGTACTTCGAAAGTGTTGAGGGGATGGATTCCCTCATCGCCTCTAAGCCGAACGCAGAACTCAGGAAGCTTCTCACCCGCCAGAAGATCAGGGATCGACTTGCCGACGATTCTTACTCAGTGAGGTTGGTGTTCCTGACGAACGCTCCTCTGGATGCAGCTGGCGCGGACTACGTGCACGCCCGTGAGGGCGTCGAACCGACGCTGGTGGTGTACGACGGCCCGATGCTGGGGGAGGTGGCGGAGCGTACGCGGCGGCCAGATCTGCGCCAGGAGACTGTGACCATCAAGGCTCTGGATCCGCCAATTGTCCGGAAGCTCACTGAGACCGAGCAGATGGCCGTCACGCTCGTTCAGGCGAAGGAACTCATCGCCCTGCCCGGCATCTCGGACCAGACCCTCTTCAGCCGAAACGTGCGACTAGCGGTCGGCCGAACGGGTGTGAACAGTCAGCTCAAGGAAACAGTCCGAAAGCCGAGCGAGCATCGACTGTTCCCGGCATTCCACAACGGACTGACGCTGCTCACTGACAAGCTGACAGTTGAGGGAACGGAGCTAACGCTCACCGGTGTCGGCGTAGTAAACGGTTGCCAATCCCTCACCACGCTTTACAACAACTCAGACGCCATCACCGACGGCCTCGCTCTGCTGGTGAAAGTGGTCCAGGTTCCCAGTTCTACCGATGTCTCGGATCGGATCACCTATCGGTCGAACAATCAGAACGCTGTCACGCTGCGGGACCAACGATCCAATGACAAGGCTACGCGCGCGTTGCAGCGAGATGTGGAAGCGAATCTCGTGGGGCTGCTGACGCTGCAGGTGAAGACCGGGGAACAGGCCGTCGCTGGAACGCCGTCGATCGAGAACACCATTGCAGCTCAGCTGATTATGGCGTTCTACCTCGGAGAGCCGTGGGCCGCAGTGAGGAAACTGCGATTGTTCGACCAGGACTTCCGCCGAATCTTCTCGCGCGATATCAAAGCGCACCACCTCTACCTTGTACATCTCGTCGACGAGGCAGTTAGTGCGGCTCGGTCAGGCCTGCGGAGCGATCTGGCTGCCAGCTTTGCCGCGGTGCGGTTCACCCTTGTCTACCTCGTGAGTTGCGTGCTCGACCAGTCTGAGGCCGGATTGCAATTAAAAGCCGAACCAGAAAGATGGCTTGCTGACGCCACGGTGCGGGCCGAAACGGTCTCGAGCCTCAACGCGATCGCCGAAGAGGTCGTGGACAGCGTCAATGACTTCATCGAGACCCGGTTGGCCGAAGACGAAGATTTCGACCCCAAGGTCACGTTCAAGAGTCAGGCGGGTGTAGCCGGCGTGAAGACGTCAGCCCTGCGCACAGCGAAAACACTGAACCGTCGCGGGATTGGGTTCTATTTCTCCATCTCGCCGGTGTCAGAGTGACTTCACCAGCGGCGTAGAACATGCTGCGTTAGTACTTGCTGCCCCTGCGGAAGCCACCTGATCAGCGTCAACAGGTGACCCGTCGGTACTCAACTCCTCTTCGGAGGGACGACAGGCTGTATCAATGGGTCAGAGCGCCGAGAAGGTTTGACCAGTCCATACGCTCTAGTGCCGCGGGGAAGCCACTCGGAGCTGACGAGTCCCCGATTTGATTCTTTGTGCGCGGGTCGAAGGCCCATACCACGTGGACCCTTTCGGCGACGTTGTCTGGCCCCTGGAAGTCAAACCGCACAGGATGTCCATCGATCGATCCGTTGATTGAGGTTGTAACGCCAGGGATGCGAAGCGTCTCAGCGCCGAACACGAACTGGGCCCCTCGGGTGAGGAGAGCCGTATTGATCGCGTCGGTCAACTCCGAGCTGTTCATCGATACCCCCGTTGGTGCTGCTACGAATCGGCTGAGCTGCGAGTGCGCCGTTCCAGGATTCCAACGCTCACGCTAGCGGACGTTAGACGGCCACCAGCGCCCAGAGGTCAAGGTCCGGACGAGGTGAGGCTCTACAGGAGGGGGACGTTGGGGCTCGCAACGCCACCGCGCAAACCAGCCGGTGGGGTCAGCTGAGTATGACATAATTACGATTATCGGCTATTTCCCGAGCGTCGAGATTAGAACATACGAACTACCATAGCAAGGTACTCCGTGGACCGCTGTGGGAGGTGATCGTGCGCCGATGGGCACGAACAAGCGCTACCCGCACATGTCAATGCAACGGCTCGAAGAGAGCCAGCTGCGCGCGGCGCGCAAGCGCGGTCCGCTGCACTCCCTGACGCATGAACAACTGCGGCTCGACCGAAGTCCCGTGACCATCGTCCCGGAGCGGGAGAAGCTCTGGGGACTCGCCTGGCTGCGCTTCGGGGACACGGACGTGCAGTGCACCGTCCTGGTGCGGCGATGGACGGCGGATGCCGTCGGGGTCGAACTCTCACTCGACGATGAGGTTCTACGGTGCTGGATCTGGCAAGGGGCGTGCCAGCGCATCAGCGAGCGGACAGAGGCCTGGACGTAGCCCGTTGTGATCGACTCATGGCGCGGTGGCGAGCGTCCCGGCACAGAATGGAGGGCGTGATCACCATGGTGATCACGCCCTCCATCGACCGTCGGTCAGCGAGTGAGTTCGGTGCCGGCTTTCACCTGGCGGGAGCGGTTCACGCGCGCCTTGGGCGCGCCCTTCTTCCGCCCCTCGTTCAGAGCCTGGTTCGCGGAGCGCGGGTAACCGCTGGCCGACTCAGCCCGGGCCTTGCCTGCCTGCGTCTTCGCCTCCTTCACCGCGGCGACGTCGGCGGTGAAGTCCTGGTGCTGTTCGGCCTCGAACAGGTCGGCCTGACGCTCCTCCTGGGCTCCATCAGCGCGGAGAGTGTCGGCGCGCTCTTCGTGCTCCTCGGCCGCGTCCAGGTGCTCTTGAGTCTCCTCAGCGGAGGCGCCGGTGGAGATCTCTTCCTCGGTAGCCTTCGTGCGCTCTTCCTCCGCGAGGGCGTCTTCACGGTGCGCTGCACGCCAGTCATCGATCGCGTTCGTGAGCGCGTTGTGCTGGTCGAGTGGGCTCGTGGGGTGCTTGGCCACGATCTCGTCCGTGTGGACGCCGTAGAGGTCGCGGATCCGCTCGCGCATGATGTCGCGGGCGTCGGCCGCGCGTGGGTCTCCGTCGAGCTGCTGGAGGAGGGAGAACTGCGTCGCCACACGGTTTCCGTCCGCTCCTGCCCACCATCCGTCGCGGCGCACCTGGTCGCGTGCAACGGTGATCGCCACATCGACCTGACGGTCCCCCGCGGCCTGCGCCCGCTCGAGGTGACGGGCCTGGTCGCGTTCCGCTCGTTCTGCCTCGACACGGGCGCGCTCTGCGAGACGTGCAGCGCCTTCGTCGAGCTCGCGGGACTGGCGCGCCTTCTCGGCGCTCTTCGCTGCGATGCGCTCGCCTACCTGGCCGAGCGACATGAGACCGGCACGAATGGCTTGGTCGCCGGCCTGGAAAATCTCTTCCTGTTCGTTCATGGTGTCCCCCTCTATCTACCGAGATCCGGGCCGCTGGTGCGACCTGGGTTCATTGGTCGTTGTTGCGTCGTGGGTCGTGCTCCGATCGTAGATCCAGGCACCCCCGTAACGCTCTGTCCGGTCGTCCGCTGCATGCGTTCCTGTACGGCCTTCAACGCGGCCTCCGCGCTCGAGCGGAGGGCCGCTGCGTTGTCTGCCGCGCCGCGCTCGTGCTGCACAGTTGCGATGCGCTTCGCAACGCGATTCATCTGTCGCATGACAGCGATCCACCCCTCCCTACTGTCGGTGCCGGCGCCGCGCGCCATCAACCGCATCTGGTAGCCGGCATCGAGCGCACGACGCATCGGCACGGCAGATCCGCGCTGCCCCTGAGCGACGCGGGCGAACTCGTCAGAGGCGGCCGCGAGCGGTCCCGGCGTGCCGCGCTCGAGCGCCATAGACGCGTGCGCGTAGACGCCCGATAGATCCGCGGCCGCCGCCTCAGCACTGAACACCGGGGCACTCTCCCCCGGCCGCACTGCCTCGGTGTCGTGACCTGCCACACGCGCCATGGCGATCTCCGAGACGGGCGCAGCCTTCACCTTCTCGGGGGCGTCAAAACCGCGCACCCGGGCGGCGCGGCCCGCACCCTTCCAGGCATCCACCGCGGCAAGCTCGCTCGCGTTCGTGTGCTCCCACCCGGAGCGCAGCTGGGGCAGACCGAGCGAACGATCCAGCTTGGACGGTGCGTACCAGACGGGCTTCTCGTCGGCCTTCGTGGGGATCATCGCCGCGGTGTATCCGACGACGCGATCCGTGCCGCCTTTCTCGTATCGAGGGCGCACGATCACGCGGGCATTGCGTGCGGCGGCGATGAATTCTTTCTCGGAGTCCGAGTTCGCTGCGACCGTGCGCAGGCGTCGGCGCAGCTCGTCGCGCTGCGTGTACGCCTCGCCTTCGCGCGCGGCTCGTGCGGTCTCTGCCGGCTTGTTCGCGCTGAGGGTTCGGGCGTTCTGCTGTCGGCTCTCCAGGACGTCGAGTCGGTACTTGACTTCGAGCTCGCCGGCGATCTTCTGTGCGCGCACGTAGTCGCGATGCGTGTCCGCCTTGGTGCCGTCCTCGCGCACCAGGTTGACGGCGATGTGTACGTGGTCGTTGCCCGATGTGGACAGGCCGTGACGGATCGCAACCCAGCGGCAAGACCGCTCGCCCTCCTCGTCGACGAAACCCATCTCGCGGACAAAGTCGGTCGCGATCGCGGACCACTGCTGGTCACTCAGCTCGCCCTCTTCGGCCTTCACGCTGAGCGAGCAGTGCCACACGTGAGCGTCGCGCCTCTCCCCCGTCGCGACTCGCTCACCGGTCTCCTCGTCGATGTCGTACACCGGCACGGTGACCTCCGTGCCGAACAGCTTCGACGGCAAGTCGAGCGCGTTCGCGAGGTCCAAGCCCGCGTCCGCTGAAAGCTCTCCCTGCCCGGCCAACTCCACGATCACATCGTGTCCCGCGACAACGTGCGGCGCCGTGTGCTCGTTCGCCCGACCCGGACCACGGAGGTACATGATCAGCCCCGGCATACTCCCACCCCGGGTGATGTTCGGCATCATCGCGAACTCACCAACTGCGGCAGCAACTCGTCGATCTTCGCCGACACCTCACGCACCGCACGCAACGCGTGGTGCAGCTCATCCCCCGGCTGCTCCCCCGCGTTCGTCGCACGCGCGATCTGGTTCACATTGTTCGCCAGCGACGCAAGAAGGCGACGCGTGTGGAAGAACTCGGCCGCAAGCCGACGACGATCCGTCGACGTCTCGCCATGCTCCGCAAGAGCGGCCTCGACCATGAGGCGCGGAATGGTGACGTCCGCCTCCAGCGCACGCTGCAGCAGCAGCGCCTCCTCCTCCGCTGTCACTCCCACCTTGTGGGTGTGCTGGCGGCCGCCCGGCGCGTTCTCACGCCGCCGCCGCCCGCGAACTCGCGACGGAACAGGAGCGTCAGCCATGACTCTGCTCCCCTGCCCAGTGCAACGACCCGACCACGTTGGGAACAGCCCGGCACAATGCCGGCAAGCGACTTAGGGTACCTAAGTCTCTAGCTTGCTCCCGTTCCATGCGTTCATCATACCTGCTAGAGTTGTGCTATGACAGCCGAACACGTGATTGAATCCGCCGAGCGCAAAGCGCGCGAGCTTCTGGATCAGCGCATCGAATCGGTGCGTGCCGTCGTCCGTGCGCAGCACGACACCGCGGCGCTGCGAGAACAGCTTGCCGAGTCCGAAAGGGAGAGCGCTCGCCTGTACCGTGCCGCGCTCAGTGACGGCTGGTCGGAGGCCGAGTTGAAGAAGCTCGGGATCACGGAGACCGGGCCGAAGACGTCACGACGTCGCAGCGCAGCCGCGTCCTCAGACAGCGAGCAGAACGGCTAATCAGCCTGGCTCACGATCCGCATTCCCCCTCACCCGATGCCGGATCATCGCAGCAGAAAGGACCCTGTCAAGGGCGCTTCGCGTCGCTACGCGATGAGGCACGGCCTCCCCCTTGACAGGGTCCTTTCTGCTGTATGGCGGCTTGATATCGGGTAAGGGAGAAGAGCGCTTAGGACAGCTCCGGTCCCCCGCGCCCTAGGTCTTTCTGCGATCCGGGTTTCCGAACGGCCGCCGTCGGCGCACGCTTCATGTACGCGGCATCGACCATCGGCCCGCCCGGGTGCAGGCGCGCCAGATTCAACTCTCGCGCTGGCTGCGCCCGACGCCCTTCCGCGATTGCAGAACGGTGCTCGTCCATCGATGTGAAATGACGCTCGAATCGCTGAACCGCCGGATTCTCCGCGAGCAGAGCTGCAGCATCCTGCGAGCGGGCACGACCGTGCGCCGTGTCGAAGAGAGGACGCGCATACGCGCTCGGCACCCAACGGCCACCGAGTGGATCCTGCCCCGCCTCGGCCGCGGTGATGGCCTCAGACCACCGCTGCACGATGCGCTCCTCCGAGACCTCGAACGGCACCTCCACGTCGACAACATGGACGCTGTAGCCGGCACGCTCCAGCTGTGTGCCGAGTTCGACCGCGGACGCCTCACTGCCCAACACGGTGTCGACGATGATATTCGTCCCTCGGGTCATCATCCGCGCCCGCTGCGCGGACGCAAGCTCCGACGACTCTTCGTGAACGAGCGCCGCCAACTCCATCGGGTAGAGCCGCTCCCCCGCCACCTCCAGGTCGCGGACGGCCGCCGGCTTGATCCATGACTCGTACGATCCATCCGCGATCGACTGGCGCAGCAGCGCGGCCTTGAAGTCGTCGGCATCGATGTTCACGTACGACGACTTCGACGCTCCGAGCACCCGATCCGCAACGCTCCCCTTGCCGGCACCGGGCGGCCCCGCGAGCACCAGAGCCTTGCTCTCGCCCCGCGCGTCCGGATAGCGCGCCGCTGCGTCTGCGAGCAGCTGCCCAAACAGTCGCCCCCGCTGCGGTGTCAACTCACCGTCGACCCACCATGTGGGGTTGTTGATCGTCGCCGTCGGCGCATCCTTCGACACAGGCCCACCCGGACGGGAGAGCTGCCGAATCAGATCGATATGACGCTCAGCTTCCGCCGGACTCACTCGGCCGCCGCTCGCGGGTGACGACGCTCGAAGACCTCTTCGTAGATCTCGTCATCGATCAGTCCGGCATAGCTCGCCTGCTCGACCTCAGCCCACGACCCCTCAGGGTGAACAATCACATCGTCAAGCTCGAGCTCGGGATTCGTCTTCCCTCTCGGGGCATACGGCCACCGCGTGAGCTCGTCAACCAGGTGCTCCCGCTCGAGGAAGCCGGCCGCATATCGCTGACAGATCTCATACGGCGATGCACCCGAGAAACCCTCTCGCGGCAGCGCCGTCTTCGTCGCCGTCTTCAACGCATTCGTCACCGACGGCTGCGCAATCCCCAGCCACCCCGCGATCCGCACCTGCGTGTACCCACGCTCCCCCAGAATCCGCAACGAACGCCGATAGTCCAGGTCGTCAATTTCCTTCCTCAGCCGAGCCCGAACAGCAGCCCGCGCCTCAGCAGGGATCTCCATGACAGTCATGATCACCACCTCCTATAGCCCAGTCTATAGGAGGATCATAGAAGCGGCTATAGCGACTGATCGCGACGGGCGGTTCCGAAGTCCGGGTCTCGATCTGCTCGCCACAGACCGTTCCATGCCCTGGTCACCAGCTCCCGAGTGCGGGAGGCGCGATCGTCGTCCGATCCGCGAAGCTCGGGCGGCGGCTCGAAGTAGGGCTCTTTCAGCTGCTTGGCGACCAGCGATTTCGAGATCTTGAGCATCCGTGCGACCTCTCGAACGCTCATCCCCTGCTCAGTCAACACAGCGATCGCTTGCGCTCGTACAACGTGGTGTGCGCGATACGCGTCCCACTTGAACTCCACGGCACGCTCTAGCGCAGCGGCCGCATCCTCCGTGGAAACAGGCTCGCCGTGCCAAGTGGGACGCGGCGCCGGCGTCAACGAATCAAGGAACTTTCGCTTCGACTGTCCACTCATGTGGACAGTCGATCGCAGAGTGTCCATTCGTGTGGACACTTGCTCAGAGAATCAGCTGCATCTCACTCGGGTGCACGTGCGCGACGTCGTGGCCTCGACGGAGGACGCATGGCCACTCACCGCGGCCGCCGTGATTGCATCGCAGCTCGTCGAGCGCTTCATCCGCGTCCTCCCAGTCCTCCCGTAGGTCAGTTGCGCGGTTTGCTTCATCGCGGAATCGGGCGAGGGCTTGCGCGTAGTTGTCGGGTGCTGCGTCGGACTCGTCGAAGTCCTCCCGGTGCTCCCCCGCATGCCCCTGGGAGTACGTGCACTTCGCGTCGATCACGTACTCATCTTCTTCACCATCGGGCCCAGTGACCGCGTAGGCGAACGGCGCTCGGCATTCGAGCGCTTCGAGCGCGGCCTGCGCGTCGTCGACGCGGGCGGACGCCGCCCGGTATGCGCTCAACGCCTCGTCGAAGCGCGTCGCCGCCGTCGTGAAGTTGCGGGGATCCACAGGCGTGTTCTCTGCGTTCATGGTCGTTCCCTTCCTCACCGGTCCACTGAGGGGCAGGCGCCCCACAGCCCAACGCGTTCGTCTCTGGCGGCCGCTTCCGCGGCCAGGTGGTCAGATTGTCCCTCATAGGACTTGTCGTAGGTGTACTCGTAGCCGGTGCCAGCTGCGATCGCGAGCACCGCGGCGCTCTGCCCGTCGACGTCGACGTGGCGGAGTAGCCGGCCGTACGCGTCTACGTCGGCCTGCGTGCTGTCGCTCTGCAGCTCAACCTTGCGGCCGTACAGCAGCTCGTCTAGGAAGTTGCGAGCCTCGATCGCGTAGCAGTCCCCCGCTGCGCCGTCGCGTCCGATCTCAGGCGTATCGATGCCGATGATTCTGACGCGCGACTCCCCCGCGCTTGTCTTGACGTCGATAGCGTCGCCGTCGACGACGGCGACAACCTCGGCCGCCTCGGCGGCCGCCACTACTGTCTGCGTTTCTGCAGGGCGTTCCTGCGGCGTACAACCGGCCGTCGACACGAGGGCCACGGCGAGCCCAGCGGTGGTGATCAGCAACGCACGCGTGCGCCGTGGCGGGCGCCGCGTGACGACCGGCCGATTGCCGGGGTTGTTCTCGTCCGTCACGATGTGCTCCTTGTCGATGTGGGGTGGTAAGTCCCGGTGGTCTGCCGTGTCTGGTTGGTCTATCGTGTGCGGTTAGCGAACGAGCCGGTTCGGCAGGCGCTCTGGCGGGGTCGGCAGCGTTCCTCCGTTGCTCGCTCGGGCAGCGTCGACGGCGATGCCGATGGCTTCGGCGGCCCATGCGCTGTCGGATGGCCAGCGGCCGGCCTGTTGATCGGCAGTGATAGCCGCGCGCATCCGCTTCATGGTGACGGTGGGGATGTTGAAGGACCGGGTGGAGCCGGTGCGCTCCTCGGAGCGCCCTCGAAGGCCGCCCCGAGTGGCACGCTGCTTCGGAGTCCGCGCCGCGTGTGTGTCGAGCGCTGCGGCGATCCAGCGGGCGAATGTGTCCGCCTCTCCCCCGTTGGTCCAGTCGGCGAGATATGCCGCTCGAGCGCCATTGAACTCGTCGGGCGTGAGGTAGATGCCCAGGCGGTCCGTGTCGCCGGGAGCCGCCTGCGGTCGCTTCTTCGGCGCCGCTGTCGGCCGACGCTCGGGCGTCGCTCGCGCCGGCGTGACCTCGTTGACCGGCTCTGCGGGCGGCTCTGCCGGCGCTTCCTCGGCGGGCGCGTCGACGGGTTCATAGAATTCGTGCGCGAGCGCGGCCGCGTTGCGGTCGCGGAGGCTTCGACGTGCCATGGCTGTCTCCTTGGTCTGGTTGGTCAGTGCTGTTTTGTTTGTCAGGCGGTGACGGGCACGGGTGGTGCGGTCTTTCGCGCGGGAATGGGAGTCCCGATGATCGGTGCGAGCGCCTGGGCGTAGTCCTCGGCGATCGCAGAGCCCGGCGCGTAAACGCTGACGGGCTTGCCGTCGGTGTAGGCGTCTTTGGCGGCTACTGCCTCGCGGACGGGGCTGGTGATGCGGCCGGGGAACTGCTCGGTAAGCACTTCGACGACTTCTCGATCGATCAGCCGCCCGTGGCGGTACTTGGTGGGGACGATCCAGTGGATGCGCTGCCCGACGTGCAGCCGGGGTGCGACGCGCTGCGCCACGAATTCATTGAGCTTGCCGAGCTGGTCATACGCTTCGGTCGCGCATTCGACGGGTGCGATCACGACGTCTGCAGCTGCAAGGGCAGAGAGGGTGAGGAGGCCCAATGCCGGCGGGGTGTCGATTACGACGTCATCCCAGTGGTCGGCGAGCTCCGGCATGTCGCGCAGCGAGGTGATGATCTCGGGCCGCTGGTCTAGAGAGGCGAGGTCCTGGCTTCCGACGAGAATGCTCACACCCGGCACGCTCGGCGACGGGACGGCCGCCTCGAGCGCGGATGCTTCCCCGACCAGCACGTCAGCTGCGACCGCCGACAACTCCGTGTCTTCGGTCACGCCGAGGCGCTTGGTGAGGTTGCCCTGCTGGTCGAGGTCGATTGCCAGCACGCGCCGCCCCATGGCGACGAGTGCCGCCGCGAGGTCTGCGGATGTCGTGGTCTTGCCCGATCCTCCCTTGAGGATCGCGAGCGTGTAGACGGTCACTTGGAGTCTCCCTGAGGGTCGAGCTGGTCGATGCCGCGCTGCACGGTCTCGATCAGCGCCGTGTTGACGGACACCTTCTTGCGGTCGGCGTAGTCCATGATCCGATCGCGGGTGTCTTCGTGGCCTGCCCACTGGATGAGGTTCGCGCGGGGTGCGGAGCGTTCGGGACGGGCGTCTTCTTCCGCCTTAGCGTCGCGCAGCTCCTTGATCAGTTCCCGCAGCCTGTAGATACCAACGATGATCACGGTCACCAGCCCGCAGAGCACGAGCCAGCCGACGACGATCAGCACCCAGGCCCAGATGCCCCAAGCCAGGAATCCTTGAACAATCATGTTTTCTCCTTCGTCTCAGGCGGGGTTCAGAACGGGGTGTCGCTGTTGGGGATGTCGGCGACTTCCCATGAGCCGGCCTGGTCGCTCTGATTGCCCTGCTCCCCCGCTGCGGTCTTGCGCTCGGCCTTCTTCGCGGTGACCGTGTGGTACTTGAGGCTGAATCCCACCTCAACGGCGGTGACCTGCTGCGCGGTGCGCTCCTGCTCGGTGCCCTTATCGGTCCACCGGTTGGTTTCGATGCGTCCCTCGATCGTCAGTCGATCTCCCTTGTGGGACGAGGCCGCGACGTTCTCGGCCTGCTCACCCCAGGCTTCGACGCGGAACGCGTTGGGCTCGGCGTCTTCGAATCCTCCGTCGGGCGTTCGGCGCTGTCGGTTCTCGATGATGGTGAAGTGGACCACGGGGCGGCCGTTCTGCGTGTAGCGCAGCTCGGGATCCGCGGTGAGGTTGCCGGCGAAGGTGATGGTCGACATGGGTTCTGCTCCTTGTGGTTGGTGGTGTTGGTCCGCCGTGTTGTTACTGTCAGTCTAGCCTAGTTGGTCAATGTGGTCTAGTTCATATCACGTGTTTTCTGGTCACTCTGGTGCGTCATCAGTCGGCACGTCGAGCTGAGCCCGCTTGCGTGCAAACTCCGCGAGCTGCTCGGGGGAGTAGTTGGCCTTCATGTACCAGTGATTCGCCTGCCACTGCCAAAGGTCAACGTCCCGCTGCAGCTGCGCGTTCTCGCTGGTGAGCCGGATGATCTCTTGCCGCATCCAGTTGAAGGACTCCCACGACACCGGGCCGCGCTCGTCTCTCTGCTCCTCGTCCATCGCTCAGCCCATGTGAGCGGCGACGCGCTCGATGTGATCAGGACGGAAACCGCTCCAGTGATCCTCGTCGTCGACGACCACGACGGGCGCCTGTGCGTAGCCGAGTTCCTTGACGTACTCGAGCGCAGCGTCGTCCTCGCTGAGGTCCACGACGCGATAGGGAATGTTCTTGGCGTCGAGCGCCCTATACGTGGCGTTGCACTGGACGCAGTTCGGCTTACTGTACACCCGCAGCTCGTTCTCGATCATGTCCCTTGTCCTTTCTCGATCAATTCGCTGGCTCGTTCCTGATAAGCGGAGCAGTGCCGCAGCAGCAGGGCCGGAACACAACCGCTAGGCGGTGGGGGAGAGAATTTCGTTGCGATGTGAGGGAGCGTAGCGACCGCGTGGCGAAAATCTTGGAGGAGCCGGCCCCGCAGGGGCTTGTGTGTAGGACCGCGGCGGCAATGATGGAGCGGCAGGAACGATGCCCGAAGCTCTTAGAGCCTGGTGGCCCGCGAGGGCCACTCCTGGCCGCGTAGCGGCCCCGACGGGGGAGTGCGAGGGGGTTGCTCCCCTCGCGCCCCGATAGGGGCACGGCGGGCCTGTGCGGCTGTAGAATTACGGTGTGCTTCCGGTGTGGTAACCGGTCGCCGTGTTGATGTCAGGCCCGGCTTCCCCATTGGGGAACCGGGCCTGACTGCGTCAGGCGGCGGGCTGGTGGTCCTGGATCTCGGCGTATGGTGCGCGGTCGGTCCAGCTGTAGGGCGTCTCGACGCTGACCGTCTTGGCGTTGACGCGGGCGACCTTGGCCCAGTGGCCGCGGATCTTCACGGCGTCACCTTTGGCGATCGTGTCGCGGCTGTAGCCGGTGGCCGTGCCGGTGGCGATCTGGTCGGCGCGTACCTGCTCCCAGTAGGCGAGCTGGTCGCGCAGCTCGTCGAGCTTGGGCGCGTAGTGCTTTGCCCTCTTGGCCTTCTGCTCGTCGATCGCGGGGCGGTAGCCCTTCTCCGGGTCGTACACGTCAGCGATGATCTGGCGCTCGTAGCGGCGGATATCAGCGCCGATCTTCTCGATGCGGTTGGCCACGGTCACCGGGTTGTAGCGGGCGTCGGTCGTTGCGGCCGCTGCGTCGGCGCGGCGGGCGGCTTCCTCGGCGTCGTTGTGGGCGTCGATGCTGCGCCGCATGCTTTTGTGCGCCTTGTCGATCGCGTTGCGGTGGCGGCGCTCGGAGTGGTGGCCCACCTTGATCGGCTCGCCGCCCTCGGGCAGGCTTCCCACGTCGCGCATGTGCTTCTCCCATGCGGCGTCTGAGTTCGCGGCCTTCCGCTCGGCCTTGGCGTCGAGTGCTGCAGCGCGGTCGGCCTGGCGGGCGATCTTCGCGGCCTCGACTTCGGCGGTGCGCCGGGTCGTGCGGTCGATCTCCAGTGGTGCCAGCTCGAACCCTGCGGCCTCCAGCGCGGCGGCGGTGCGGGTGATGATGTGATCTTGGGGGAGCCGGTCGCGGCTGTTCGGGACGAACCATGCGCCGATGCTCCGGCCCCAGCGCCAGCGGTTGGCCTTGAGGATTGTGGCGGTTCCGTCGCCCTTGGCGGTTCCCTCGATGATGGTTCCGGCTTCATGCGTGTGGGTGATCGTCAGCATGGCGTGTGCTCCTTGTTCATGTGGGGTGGTTAGTCCCGGTGGTCTGCCGTGTTGTTACTTTCAGTATAGTCTAGTTGGTCAATGCTGTCTAGTCTGTGTCTGAGTGGTCTTCGATGTCTTCGAGCTCGACGCGGTCGAATCGGTGGGCGATCTTGTCGGCGACGCGCTGCGCTCGTGCGCGGGTGCGGTAGGTGCCGGTGCGGGTCTCGTCGAATGTGACGCCGTAGCGGGTGCGCAGATCGATCCCGGTTTCGCTGTGGAGATATCCGGTTTCGCCCTTGTAGGTGACGAGAATGCGGGTGCTCATGGGTGCCTCCTGGTTAGGGCGGGGCGGGCCTGTGACCCACCCCACCGAGTCTCACTACGGGGTGTCGGTGCTCTCGACCGTGGCGGCGATCTGCTCGACGGGGGAGAGGGTGTAGCCCCAGCCTGCGAGGGTCTGCAGGTAGTGTGCCGTCTCCGGTCGCGGACTCCGCCAGGTGGTGCGCCCGGTGCTGGCCTCGATGCCGCCGAGGACGATTGCCAGGGTGACGTGGCCCGCCTTGGTCGGGTGCGCGGTGAGGAAGTCCGCGAACCGGTCGCCGTAGTAGCCCGATACCGGCTCGACGCCGAGAAGGTCGGCCGCGAGGGCGTTCCCGCTCAGTTCCCCGGCGACCAGGTAGCGCGCTTCGGTGAGGCTTCGGGCGATGACTTGTGCGGAGTCCTTGGGGAGCGTCTTGCGCCCGAGGAACTGGGCGAGCCATTCCCGGCGCACGCTCTCGGCGGCGTCCCAGTCCTTGTTGTTGGCGATCAGCTGCTTGCGCTCTGCCTTCTCCTCGTCGGTCATCGGTCCGGCCTTGCGGCCCATGCCGTCGTCGACGACGGTGTAACCGAGGGCTTCCGGCTCGTCGACGTAGTAGTTCACCTGGTGGTTTCCGTCGCGCTGTCCGAGCACGTAGACGGCCACGCCGTCTTTCCCCTGGATCTCGTCTACGCTCACCCGCTCGCCCTCGCTCGTGCGGAGGTCACCGAGGCGGTAGGGGGTGCGGGCGTCCCATGCGGGGGCTTCGGAGAGGATGCGGTGGCCTTTGGCGGCTTCGACCTGTTCGCCTGCTTCCCGGGCCTGAGCGGTGGCGCGCTCGTCGCGGGCGCGCTGGACGGCGTGGGGGAAGTATCCCGGCTCCTCGTTTGCGATCCGGGTCAGCGTTGCGACGACGTCGGGGGCGTCTTCGAACTCGATCAGTGTTGCGGCCTGGTCCAGGGTCATTCCGGTTTCCGCGATCAGGCGGGTTCCGGTTTCGCTGGCCGCGACCGTCAGGCCCGTCTTGATCTTGTCTCGCTTCGTGCCGGTGCGCTTGGCGATCGCGGTGACGGAGAGTCCTTCGAGTTCCAGGGCCTTGTATGCCTGGATGCGGTCGCCGTCGGTGAGTGCCTGGCGCTGGTCGTTCTCCACCAGCTGTTCCACGATGCGCTGCGCGTCGTCGGCGGCGTCGGCCTCGACGATGTAGACGGGCACGCTCGGTAGGCCGACCTGCTGAGCGGCGAGGGTGCGGCGCTGGCCGTAGCGGACGTGCACGCCGTTCTCATCGCGGGTTGCGACGATGGGGACAAGAACGCCGTTCGCGCTCACGCTGTCAAGGAATTCCTTGTCCAGGCTTGCCTCTGCCGCCGTGCGGACGTTGGTCGCCACGTCGATGGTCTGCGGGTCGATAAGTTCGAGGACTCCGGCGGATGCTGTTGCAGTGGTCATACTGTGCTCCTTGTTCATGTGGGGTGGTAAGTCCCGTTGGTCTGCCGTGTTGTTACTATCAGTATAGTCTAGTTGGTCAATGCTGTCTAGGGTGTTCTTCGTCTCCTTCGTCGTGTCCTTCGCTGTGGCACTGCACCCAGTAGTCGGCGGATGCGGGGTAGCCGTGCGCTTCGAGCAGCGTGGCTAGAGCGTCGACTTCGCCACAGTTCAGGCTCATGGCCGTCTCTCGGGCCAGGTCGGCGTTTGCGAAGGTGTCGCAGAATGTGGTGGATGCGTCGAGCCGGGTAGCGCTCATGGTGACCTTCTTTCTGGACTGGTGTCCGATATTCGGGTGCAGGGGCCCTCGGCCCTTGCCCTAGCGGAGCGAGAGGGCCTCGGCCCGTCTTCTCTTCCTCCCCCACGTTTTTTCGCCGTGGAGGCACTCCGTGCCGACTAGGGAGGGCTGTTCTGAGCGCGAGAGACCGTGGAATACCGGACTGAGCGCAGCGAGGGAGGATATGCCGCGAAAGCTCTCGCGCTCAGGGCTGACCGACCGCACAATGCCACAGGCTCTATGGCGAAAATGTGGCGCCACCGGCGCCAGACAGCGGCCGCGTGCGTCCGGCCTCCACGAGGGCGTAGCCCTCGCCTCGAGCTGGGAGAGCCGTTCGGGTCATCCGGTGAGCTGCGCCTCGAGGAACGTGGCCAGGTCGCGCGCGTTGAGCCGGGCCGCTTCGAGTCGACGTGCGGTCTTGTGGTCGTACCGCTGGTTCGGTCCGCGTGGGTATCCCACGCGTTCGTGGACAGACTGACCGGGCAGCTGCAGAGCGCTCGGGTGAGCGCGTCGGCCTCGACGCCTCTTGCGATGCGCCTGGTGCTCCTCATGCATGATCAGCCGCCACTTCGCCCACACGATCCGCTCGACGTCGTACCGCCTCGCGCGATCGGCCAGGTACCCGTCGACGAAGAGGCGGACAGCGATCGGCTGCGGGTCGACGTCCTTGGCCGCCGTCCAGGAGCCGTCGACGAGGCGGACGAGTCCGTGGCTGTGCAGACGGTGCAGCAGACGGCGGACGGAGGCAGCGGTGAATCCGGTGCGGAGGGTGAGATCTGCCACAGTCCAGGAACCTCCGGGCAGCAGTTGGAGGTGGAGGTAGCCGGCGGCACGTCCGAGAGAGCCGGGAGCTGCGTAGATGTCCTGGTTGAGTGCGGTAGTTCTCAGGGTCAGCTCACGGAGGAGGGCGGTGCGGGCGGGGGGCATACGCCCTTGTGACAAATCGGGTTCGTGAGGATCTGTGGAGAACTTTTCGGAGAGGGTGTACCGAGCCCCGTGCTCGCCTTCGGCCTGGGCGGTGCGCCGGATCCAGCCGGCGTCCTGCAGCGCGCGGAGGGCGTTGTGGGCTGTCTGGCGGCACCAGCCGGTCTCCAGTGCCAGACGGCGGATGTCAGCCTCGATATCGAGTGAGACGGCTTGTGCCATGTACAGGCAGAGGGCGTCGAGAATGGCGCGGTGCGCCGCGGAGCCTCGTGCGGCCCTGTGGGCCGTGGAGCCGCGGTCGGCTCCCCACATACCGGGGAGCGCGTCAGCGCGCTCCTGGACGCGTGTGAGGGCTGCGACGACGTGATTTTCTCGCTGAGGGAAGGTGGGGTCGTCGCCCTGACCGTTAGAGGGGTTTGCGGCGGCGTAGTAGACGGCCATTCGCCAGGCCCCATCGATGACGTGTCGCTGTCCCGCCTCGGTGCGCGGCACGCGGGTGCCGACGTGGCGGCGTGTGCGTGCGTGCTCGAGCGCGGGGGCGGTGCGTGCGAGCGCGGCGACGTCGGCGCGGCGCCAGCGGGCGTTCGCGGCCGCAAGGAAGATCTGCGCCATGGTGGCGGAGGTGTCCGCGGCCGGGGGAGCGGCGAGGATCTCCCGGATGCGGGGGGACAGGTCGCGGCGTTCGCCGGCGAGGTAGGGGTGCCCGTCGGCGTCAGCGTCGACGTCGCGGGGACGGGTGGCCTGTGCTGCCGGCGGCAGCTCCACGCCTTCCTCGTCCAGCCACACGTCCAGGTCCTGGAGGCGCTGCGGGGTCGTGGTGGGCCTCAACAGCACCTCGACCGGTCCCAGGGGACGGGAGTGCCCGCCCGCGCGGTGTGGCGACAGCGGCGGCCGAACCGCACCGGTCGCGGGGTTCGTGAGCGGCGAGAGATCCAGAGAGGGCAGAACGGTCCGCGCTCGGCGCGCGAGCTGGTTCACGGTGCCAGCGTCAGCGGGCGCGGTGAGCGCGATCCAGACGTGGCGGCCGCCAGAGGGGCCGGACTCGCAGACGAGATACGCGATCGCGAGCTCGTCGAGCCACCGGGTCAGTCGGCGAGCATCTTTCGCCGGGTTTCCGCCCTTGGCGTCCAGGTCGAAGCACAGGTACCGGAATCCGCCGGCGGTGTCGGTGAGGGGGAGGGCCCAGGGGCCGTCAGGGGCAGCGGTGCTGTCGGACGGGTAGGTGGCGGTGTAGCTGTTCGTGAAGTCGCCGTGCGCGTCGCGGACGTCGACGCGGACGCTGCGTCGACGCGTGAGCTGGGACAGCGACACGGTGAGATCCCAGGCAGACTCCGGTGTCCCCCAATCGGAGGACACCCCGCGGCGTGTCGCGTCTAAGACGGCATGGAAATCTGCGTCAAGTGGCGTTATGATGGGGTCAACTCCTTTCGAGGTAGCGCATGACGAAGCCCCGGTACCCTCCGGTCTTCACTTCTCGATCCGTGTCCGTCGCCAAACATCTACGGGTCGAAATACTTGGGAGAAACCCGCCGCACATGCGGCGGGTTCTTTCGTTAAGCGGCTGGCACGCGCAGCATCCCGTCTTTGAGTGGCCGTTCGGGGAACCAGGTGGGACGCCCATAGGCGTCGAGCGGAAGGTGCTCGACCATGAGGTCGAACAGCTCCGACGGCGAGATCTCGAGTTCCTGCGCGAGCGCTTCCCAGCGCTTCTTGCTGGTGAGCTCGACCTCGTAGCCAAGGTTGGTCGGCTGTACCATCGTCCCTCTGGGACGGCGGTAGGTCCGCCGCTTCTTTTCGTCAGCCATGCAGTCAGTTAACCCCAAGGTCAGGGTTAACACCGGCGCGACACTCCGGGCCTTCAACCCGTACTTGAAACCCGGCATCTCAGCTGGCGTCGTCGCCCGTCAGGGGCTCTCCGAGGAGGTACTTCGAGTACTCGCGGAGTTCGCGGCGGATCGCCTCGCGATCGGCTGCGTATCTGACCCGCTGCCCGTTGCGGTCGTCGCGTGCGTCCGAGGTGACAATGCCATCAGCTTCAAGCTCGCGCACGTGGTTGAAGATCGTGCGGTGCGAGGCGCCGCCGAGGGCCTTCTCGATTTCGCCTGTCGTCATGGGCTCGGGGTTGGTCGCTAGGAGCCGCACGATGGCCGCTCGGATGGGGTTCGCACCAAACACTTTGACCGCCCTCGCTGGTTCAGGAGGCAGCGGCTGATCGGGAGATGCGTAGCGAGGCATCTGCCAAGTCTGCCGTAGCCGGTTCTGAGGCTATCAAGCAGGCAGGTTAACTGCAAGCTTGCAGAAGGTTTGCAATCTCGCAGGCGGCACGCACCGCTACTCTCCGAGGAGTTCGGCGTGCAGCGCGGCGAGAATCTGGCGGACGCGGGTCTCGTTGACGGTGTAGCGAAAGTTGCGCCCGGTGCCGCGCTTCTCGGGCGGCACATCGATGGTGACGACGTCGAGCTCGACGAGGGTACGCAGGACGCGGCCCAGAGATCCTCGGGGAGTGTCGGTGCCGGCGAGGATGTCGGAGAGGTACGCACCGGGGTTCTCGCGGATGTACTCGACCACGCGGAGGTGTGCGCGGTTGCGCACCAGGTTGACGGCGTCGTCAAAGAGATTTGGGGTAGCAGGCATGCGGCTCAGCATCCTTTAGGGTGCGGGCGTGGCGGTCGGGTCGCCAGGGCCGGTTCGTCGAGGGAGGGCGTACAGGTAGGTGGTTTCGACTTTGTCTGCGACGATCCAGGCCATCTCGGTGGTGATCCCGCTGGGTGCTATCGGGTCTAGCGGGAGTTCTCGGGTAGTGAACGGGGTCACCTGTGGCTGGTCATCGCTGACGTTGGTCCAGCTAGCTTGACGGCTGGCTGTCCCGTACACAATGGTGCCAGTGATTGCGGTGGGCGTGAGGTTGCCGAGCGGTTGAACGCTGGGATTGGTGCCGTACCGGATCCAGACGTTGCCGTAGGTGAGGGTGGTCCCGTCGATCGCGTGCAGCGGCACGGAGTCACTGCGGATGCCGCTCGTGCGGGTTTCGGCCTGGGAGAGGGTTTCTCCCGTGGCGACGTCGACGGCCGCGACGATGCTCTGCTGCCCTTCGGTGCTCCACACGGCGATGAGGGTGGTGGCGTCGGCTGCGGAGACGTTACTGAGCTCGGTGGTCCCGTCGGGGCGGGTGTACGGGGTCTCGGACACGTCGCCGTCGACGGTGATGGTGTAGATCGTGGTGTCGTCGACGGCGATCACGCCGGCGTCGATGGTCATCACGGGGCGAGCGGTGACGGGGATGTCCTGTCGGGTGATGCCGTCAGCGGTGACGAAGCCCACGGTCTGATCGGGGAGGACGATCAGCGGTTCGGTACCGAGGAAACTTACGTCGGCACCGCGGGGGAGGTCGTAGTCGACGGAGTCGACTGTGCTGTCTTCGACGTAGAGCGGCCAGACGGTGAGGGCGTTGGAGCGCGAGGTCGCGAGGACCTCGTATCCGCCGATTGTGGTGGCCGCGAGCTGCGCGCCTCCACGAGGGGAGCCGTTGCCTTTCCAGACCGTCTTTCCGGTGTCGGGATCCAGAAGCCGGAGATCTCCGGCTTCGGTGGTGACCGCGACACGTCCGTCCGGGAGGAAGGTGGGTTCGGTGTTGGAGCGGATCGGCACGGCCCACGCTGCCGTCTGGTCGTATCCGGGAGGAGAGAGGACGGCGAGCTGTTCTCCGACACCGGGCGGCGGCGCGATGGTGGCCGTCGGCGTCGGTGCAGGCCTCGTCAGTGCGATCGCGACCGGCGTGGCTGCGCCGATGACGACGAGGCCGGCGACGGTGACGATCGAGGCGATGACAGCGCGTCGACTGACGCGCCGGTTGCCGATCGCCATTTTGCCGTCGTGCACCTGGTCGACGATGACGTGTGTGGTGCCGTCAGCTTCGACGACCATCCGGTCTGTGCCGTCGGGGGTGGCGGCGATGACGCGGACGGCGTCGTGTCCGTCGGCCTGCAGGATGCCGGCGACGTGGTCGATCGCCGCATCGGTGGCACCCTCGCCGGTGGCGATGGGTACACCGTCGAGAGTGACGGCGCCCTCGGCGTCGACCTCGAGGCGGTAGACGGGGTAGGGGGGAACGGTGGTCAGATCGATGTCGCTCATGCGGGGATGGTCTCCTCAATGCCCCAGAATTCCCAGTGCCAGGCTTCGTCGGGACCTGGTCCGCCGGGTTCGGCCCAATCGGGGTGCACCCAGCCGTAGCGGGGGGCGTTGGCTTTCAACCACAGGTAGATCGGGTGAGAGAATCTCAGCCGATAATGGCTGCGGTCGCCGACGTCGATAGCGAGCGCCCATCCGTGGTTGGAGGTGCCAGGCTCGGCGGCCTCATCCCCGTAGATCGCTTTGGCCTCGACCTGGCCGGCGTAATCCCGGTACCCGTCGTTGATGGGCAGGTCATAGCCGAACTCCGCCCGGAAGGCGTTGTTCATCGCGATCAGGTTGGCGACGGCGTCACCGCGCAGGGTGTAGTTCGGCGCCCAAGGAATGGGGGCGAGCAGGCTCTCGTCGATGCGGCCGTTCTCGAAACCGCCCCACTGGCCGGGGGGATTCTTCCCGGGCGGGAAGTTGCCGTTATTGCCGATCGGGTTCGCGCACTGGGCTGCTTCTGCCCCGTTACCGGGGTCGATGTTCACTTCCGCGAGAGCGGCGGCGACGTCGACGGCGTCCTCATAGAACTTCTCGTAGTGGTACGGGTCGTCGTTGCCCTGCACCTTGTGGGCGGCAATGCTCGGCTCCATCGATTCCCACCCGGCGACCTCTGCCAGCCGGGTCAGGAAGGTGCGGGATGCCGTCGCCGGATCCGTGACTTCCTCCCAGGTTCCCCACCCTTGGGACACCTGCTGCTGGAAGAGACCGCCACCGTCCGCGATAGAGCCGTCCGGGTTGGTGGCGTCGTCGTCGTGGTTGAGGTTGATCAGCGACGATTCGCCCATAGCAGTCATCACGCCGATGACCTGCGCCTTGACGGGCAGCTTCAGCTCCGTGGCGGCGTTCATGATGATCGCCGCGTTGACCAGCTGCTCGCCCTTCCAGGTGCCGACCTCGTCGACGGGCAGGTTCTCGATGTTCACCTCGTAGTCGATCGTGGGGAACTTCCCCCCGGGGAGGGAAGAGCACGACGTGGCGATGAGGACGAAGATCGCGATGAGCGGGATGCAGATGACACCGCAAACGGCGGCGGCTGCGCCCTTCATCCCAGATCCGCCGGGGGAGTGAGGCGGTCCACGAACCAGGATGGTGTGCCGTTCCCGTGTCCGTCTCCCTGACGGATGAGTTCGATCGTGTACTGGCCGATGTCGGTGGGCACGAGCACGCTCATCTGATTGAAGTTCGGGGCACTGGCGACGACACCGGGGCCCGTGACCTGGGAGGGGCGAACCCTGGCGGGGTTTGTGCCCTCGTAGGCCAGCAGGGCGTCGTTGGTGAGCATGGGAGAGAGCTCGGCCCACCACTCCTCGTAGGAGCGGTTGTGGTTCGCGAAGCTGGTCATGGCTTCCTCAGCCACCCGCACCCCGTCGTCGAGCGCGTCCGGCGCGATGGTGCTGGTGGGCGCGGGCTGGGCCGTCGCTGTGTCCGTGGGTGACGGGCTCGGGTTAGGTGTTGGTCCCGCGTCGGTGCATGCCGATAGCGTGAGCATGAGACCAACGGCGACGACGCTGATATGGGAAGTTCTCGGCTTCCGCGTCATATTCCGCGAGTTTCGGCGTCTACTAGATGACGGTTTCGTCATTTTCCCACCCCCCGTATCTGACTCATCCTTGATACTATAGGATCGCATTAGATCCTGTACACGAGGGGGGCTTCGATGACAGATACACCGACGACCCGCGTTAACCCGTTCCATCGGGTGCGCGGCGCCGAGCAGAGCGACGCCGATGTCGACCAGCTGCGCGGCGAGGAACTCGTGGGTCCGCCGACGCCAGAGTCTGCGCCGTCGGTTCCGCATCCGCTCGAGCAGGTCTTCCCGACGATCCCCGAGGCGCCTGGTGCTCTCGTGTATGTCATCGCACTGCACGGCGGCGCGGGAGCCTCGACGATCGCGGGCCTGATTCGTGAGCAGGCTGCGGATCTGCCGGGGGAGGCTGCCCGCGAAGGACATCGGGCCTGGCCTATCTCCTCGTATTCCGGTATGCCGATGAACGTTCTTGCGGTGGCACGCACTCACTATCACGGCCTCCAGACGGCAGAGAGATTCGCGCTGGCATGGGCTGCGGGGGAGTACCGGGACAGCCGGCTGCTGGGAATCGTGCTCGTCGACGACGGCCCACAGCTGACCAAAGCGCAACTCAAGGCCGTTGAGCGCATCGGCCGGATGACGCCGCACGGGTGGCGGGTTCCCTGGGCCGAGGGATGGCGCCTGGCCGAACCCACTCTCAAGACCTCTTCTCCTCGCGTCCGGTGGACCATCGGACGCATTCGCAAGCTTGCTCAAACCCCGCCTACGGAAGGAAAGAAATGAACACTCTGATTGAGGTCGCGACCGCGATCACCGGCGTCCTGCCCAACCCTGAGCCGGAGCAGCCTCCGGGCACGGAGGGCGTATCCACGCTGATCAACTGGCTCGCCTGGGGTGCGCTCATCCTGGGTCTTGCCGGCTTCCTCGCAAGCGCCGGGTATCTCGCGTTCGCTGCATTCACGGGCCGTGAGATCCAAGGCTTCAAGGGCCTCGTGATCGCGCTCATCGTGTGTGTCCTCGTCGGCGCTGCCGGCGGCATCATCGCAACGTTCACCGGCTGAGCAGGGGAGAGATCATGAGCGACGACAACAGCGATAGCAACCGCGGCCTGGTCAAGTTCAACGCGTGGTGGCTGGCGGCAGCGATCTTGGTGCTCGCTGTCATCGCCGCTCTCGTACTGGTGCTGACCTTCGGCGGCAGGGACAACCCCGAGGGCGGCACCTCCCCATCAGGTGCACCGTCGACGCCGTCTCAGCCGAGCGAAAACGAGTCGAATCCGCCCGAGACAGGGGGTGTCTGCGACCTGCCCTCGGGATCAGACATCCCCACGGTCGGACCCGACGCCGAGTGGGTCAACCGCAGCTTCCTCCTCGTACCCGAATCCCCGACGTTCGGTCCGGTGGAACGAGAGGACTCCTCCTGGGGATGCTTCGCTCATTCCCCAACAGGAGCCCTCTTCGGTGCCGCCAATTTCATGGGGGGCCTGCAGGCGAGTAGCGACGCGGATTCGTTCCTGGCATTCGTCGAGACAGCGACCGTCGACAACCCCGGCCGCGCAAACTTCATCGAAGAGCAGAGCGCCGCATTCGGAACCCCGAAGGAGCCAGGCCGGACCGGTCAGATTTCAGGATTCAGGTTCGACCGTGTGGAGGCGGATGAGGTTGTGGTTCGGATCGGCCTGAATCAGGGCACAGGCTCTGAGACAGTCACCGCCTTCATCTCTTTCGCGATGGTCTGGGACTCGTCCGCGTCCACGTGGCTTGTTGACGTGGAGCGCGTCCCCTTTAGCCCGTCAGTCGGTGACCTCGTCGGCTTCACAACGTGGGATGCGTCGAAATGATTGCTGTCACAGCGGCCGAGGGCGAGGAGTGCGAAGGGTTCGATCCTCTGTGCTGGGCTGGTGAGGGAATCGGCAACGCTGCCAATAGCGCGTTCACGGATTTCGTGCGTGATATCTGGAAGCTGCTGATCGATTTTCTCGGGTGGATCAACTCGTTCTGGGTGGGCATCCCGAGTGCGGATGTGACGGCCCCGGCGATTGGTCAGATCAACGGGTGGATGGGCTGGTACACCGCCGCGATTGCGTTGATCGGGCTTCTTATCGGTCTGGGTCGCATGGCGATCTCGAACGACTTCAAGGCCGGTCTGCCGGCGGTCAAGATGGTTGTGAACCTCATCCTGGTCACGGGCGTGTACGCGGTGGCGTTCGCGGGTCTGATGACGGCGGGCGACCAGTTCGCGCCGTGGATCATCCAGAAGGCGACGGGGGAGGAGCTGAGCCTATCGGGCATGCTGTCTCTCTCGGAGATGATGCTGATCTACCCGGGCGGCGGGCTGTTCCTCGCGATCATCGGCCTGCTCGGCGCCGTTGTGAACGTCCTGTTCATGGTGATCCAGGGTGCTCTCGCGTCCACGATGTTCGCCCTGCTGCCAGCGGTGGCCGCGGGCAGCGGGACTGAGATGGGATCGAACGCATTTCGTCAGCTGCAGGGCTGGTTGCTGGCCGTGATTCTGTTCAAGCCGGTGGCTGCGATCATCTACGCCTTCGGGATGATGCAGATGAAGAACCCGCCGGCGATCGAGGGCCTCGATGACATCGGGAAGTCGATCTACAACGCCTGCGTCGCCATGGTGATTCTCGGCATGGCGGCCCTCGCTCTGCCGGCACTGATCAAGTTCCTGGTGCCGGTGGCAGCGGCGGCAACCTCGAACGCGTTCTCGGGTGGCGCGGCGGTCGCTGGCGTTGCTGCAGCCGGGTCGGCCGTCGTGATGGTCGGGGCGGTAGCCGCGACCGGTGGAGCGGCTGCACCGGCCGCGGGCGCTGCTGCAGGAGCCGGTGGTGCCGGCGCCGCGGCCGGTGGCGCTGCATCGACTGCAGCTGCAGGTGGAGCGGCTGCCGGAGGCACCGCGGCGTCGACGGGCGCTGCTACCGGGGGAGCGGCGGCGAGCGGAGGAACGGGCGCTGCTACGGCGGCCGAGTCCGGTACGTCGGCCGCCGCATCCTCGCCGTCGACGAGCCCGGGCGGTGCGGCACCTGCCGCTGTGGACAGCGGTGGAGCTGCGCCCTCGAGCGGCGGTAGTTCCTCTGGGTGGAATGCGGCGGGATCCGCGATGAACAGTCTCGGCAGCTCGGCATCGAGCAGCAGTAACGGAATTGACGAACAGGGGTCGAACGATGAGTAGCAATGACACCACGATGGTGGAGCACGGCAACATCGTCATGCCCGCCAAGCTCGGCATCGGCGGGCTGGGTGCGGGTGTGACGTTCGGGTCTATCCCGTTCGCACTCGTCCTCATTGGATGCATCGTGCGCGGCTGGTGGCTTGCTGCCGGCATCATCACGCTCCTCGGTGTGGCCGCGGCGGTAGTGACCGTGGTCACCGTCAAGCAGGGCCGCAACTGGTATCGGCGCAAGGCGAACCGCATGGCGTTCCGCGCTGCGGAGCGTCGCGGCGACACACTTCTGGTTGCGGGGCCTGCGGGACGGATCCCGGATGGGAGCTTCCGTCTGCCGGGCCTGCTTACGGCGTCAGAGCTGAGCGAGCACAAAGACAGCTACGGCAACCCGTTCGGGATGATCCGTCTCGCTACAGCGACGACAAAGCACTACACCGTGGTGATCGAGTGCTTCCCCGATGGGGACTCGCTCGTGGATCAGGACAGGATCAACCGGCAGGTCGCCCATTGGGGTGGCTGGCTCGCGCAGCTGGGTGTGGAGGATTCGATCGTCGGCGCATCTGTCACGATCGAGAGCGCGCCGGACTCTGGCCTGCGGCTGCGGCGCATGGTCGCGGAGAACGTGTCTGACCACGGCAGCGACTTCTCCACCGCTGTTGTCGGTGGCCTCGCGGACACGCTGTCGGGCGGTGCTCCTCAGCTGAGCACGCGTCTGGCTCTGACGTTCAATGGCACGGGTCTGGAGTCGAAGAACTCCGATCGTGGCGTGCAGGAGATGGCGGACGAGATCGGCAACCGCCTCCCGGTCCTGTTGGCTTCGCTGGGCATGACGGGAGCTGGCACCGGGGCGCAGGCGTGCACGGCGCAGGACATCGTGGACTTCACCCGCGTGGCGTACGACCCGACGGTGTCGGCCCGCGTCGAGCAGGCCCGCCAGGAGGGCGGGACGGGCTTGACTTGGTCGGAGGCCGGCCCTGCGTTCTCCGAGGCGAAGTACGACCGGTACTACCACGACCGTGGTGTGTCGAAGTCGTGGACGATGTACGAGGGTCCGCGATCGAAGTTCTACGCGACGGCGCTGCGCCGCGCATTCGAGCCGATGAAGGGCGTTCTCCGCAAGCGGGTGACGATCCTGTATCGTCCGATCCCCGCTGGGGATGCGCCGGATGTGATCGAGGCCGAGATCAACAACGCGCAGTTCAACTCGTCGACGAAGCAGCGCGCGACGGCCCGGCAGAAGAACCGCATCCGGTTCGCGAACAAGGCGGCCGAGGAGGAGGCCGCGGGTGCGGGTCTCATCCGGTTCGGCATGATCATCACCACGACGTGCCGGACGAACGATGAGTTCCCGCGTCTGGAGAAGGTCATTCCGTCGCTGACGAATCAGGCGCGGCTCAAGATCCGTGAGGCGCTGGGGAACGAGGACGTGGCATTCCTCGCGGGCCTGCCCCTGGGTGTGGTTCTGCCCGCGCACATGACGTTGCCCGATCAGATTAGGGACTGGCTGTGATGACGATGACGACGACGAGAGCGCAACGACGACAGACGGAGGCGGGAGAGCTGCGGCTGACCCCGCGTGAGGCAAAGCGCCTGGAGCACAAGGTGCGACCCCCGGCTGTCACGCCGCTGCAGCGCTGGCTGCAGTTCCTCGACCGCACCCGAACGCAGCGCCGCCGTGCGCTGGGGCGTGCGGGTCGTCGAGGCTGGCGTACCAGCGGCACGGGGCGGATGCCCTGGATCGAGCCGCTGCCGGAGGCGCAGGGCACCACGGTGCAGGTGTGCGGTCTCTGGCCGTTCATCGCCGGTTCGAGCGACCTTCCCGTGGGCGTCCCCCTCGGGAAGAATCTGCTGAAAGGCACGGTGGTCTGCGCCGATCCGATCAGTTGGTTCCTCGCCAATCTGATCAATCAGCCCTCGTGCTTCGTTCTGGGCCGTCCCGGCCTGGGAAAGTCGACGCTCGTACGTCGCATGGTGACGGTGCTGGAGGCCTGGGGGCACATCCCGATGGTCCTCAGTGACACGAAGCCTGACTACGTTGATCTGATCGACGCGCTGGGCGGGCAGGTGTTCCACCTGGGCCCTGGCCAGGAAGTCATCAACATCCTCGATTTCAGCCAGTTGCTGAGCGAGCTCGAGCAGATCCCCGACGACATCACCCGTGGCGACGCGCCGCGGCGTGAGGCGATCGACGCGATGAAGCGGCGTCGGGCCACTCTCGTGACGGGTCTGCTGGAGCTGGGCCGTGATGCCCGGATCAGCGAGAAGGAACGCAGCATGGTCGTGGAGGGCCTGCGCATCCTCGATGAAGAATTCGACATCGAGAAGGAAGGCCGGCAGCCGCGGATTAGCGACCTGGTGGCCCTGGTGCGTTCTCGTCACCCGCGCCTCGCCGCGATCGCGCAAGACCGTGGCGATGAAGAACGGTATGCGGAGCGCGCGGAGCTGCTGCTGGACGGTCTGATTGCGTTGACCTCGTCGGGTGTGTACGGG
Source organism: Microbacterium sp. LB12 (assembly GCF_037150835.1). Taxonomy (NCBI): domain Bacteria; kingdom Bacillati; phylum Actinomycetota; class Actinomycetes; order Micrococcales; family Microbacteriaceae; genus Microbacterium; species Microbacterium sp. LB12. The sequence continues at coordinate 48,519 of NZ_JBBCPF010000012.1, forward strand.
TCGATCTTCGACGGTGATAGCACCGTGCAGATCGAGGCCGGTCGGCCGGTCGTGTTCGATCTGTCGTCGATTGATGACGGCGACCTGACGCTGCAGGCGGCCGTGCAGGCCGTGTCGTGGTCGTTCGGGTCTGCGGTCGTCGACGCGGAGAAGTACCTCGCGGATGCCGCCCTGCGGCCCCGCCGTCACTACTTCCTGGTGATGGATGAGCTGTGGCGCATGCTGCGCGCCAGTTCGGCGATGGTGTTCTTCGTCGACGCGCTGACGCGTCTGAACCGTGCACGCGGTATCGCACAGGCGATGATCACGCACACGATGGATGACCTCAAGCTGTCGTCTGATGAGCTGACGACGATCGCGTGGGGCTTCGTGGCCCGGTCCGCGATGGTGTTCATCGGCGGGCTCGCGCAGTCCGAGATGGGGAACCTGGAGCAGGTGTTCGCGATGTCGGCACGCGAGAAGTCGATGATCATGGACTGGAGTGCCGACGGTTCGCTGAACCCGCACACGGGCACACAGGCGGTCCCGCCTGGGCGAGGAAAGTTCTTGCTCAAGATCGGCAAGAAGCCGGGGACACCGTTCGAGGTGGAACTCACGGCTGCAGAGATGGACGTGAACAACACGAACCGGGCCTGGACGACAGCGGCAGAGCGGTTCCGTGCGAACGCGGCGCGCGTGACCGAGACGCTGGAGGAGGCGGCCTGATGCGCCCGAACCGGCGGGCACAACCTCTCGCGGCCGACACCGGGTGGCTGGTGATCGGCGGGGTACTCGCGGTGGCGATGTTCGTCGGGGTGCTGGGCTGGTTGGCTGCGCTCACCAACCCCGGCGTCGACGAGCTCGGCCGGCGTGACCCTTTCACGGTGCTGGCGGCTGTTCTGACAGGGAAGCTGTCGCCGGCGCCGCTGCAGGTCGTGATCTTCCTGCTCGGGCTGATTGTCCTGGGGGTGGCGGCCGCCGCGATCGCCACGCTGGCGCTGCGGCGCCGGTCATCGGGATCCCGGGTCGACCACAAGGCGGCGTCGATGGGACAGATCCGCGAGCTGGATGAGATGACGCAGAAGAAGGTCGCGGAGGACACCGCCCGTCTCGGCGCAGAAGGCGCAGCGGACGGTGTCCCGCTCGGCCGACACGTCCCGTCCGGCAAGTTCCTCTTCGGTACGTGGGAGTGGGTGCAGATCTGGCTCATGGGACCGCGTGCGGGCAAGACGAGCTGCGTGTGCGTGCCGCAGATCCTGGAGACGCAGGGGCCGGTGTTCGCGACGTCGAACAAGCGAGACATCGTCGACCTCACCCGCGGGCCGCGATCGGAGATCGGCCGCATGTGGATCCACGACGTGCAGGACATCATCGGGGCGGAGCCCACCTGGTGGTGGAATCCGCTGTCGTTCGTGACGAACTTCGAACGTGCGGAGAAGCTTGTCGACGTGTTCGTCTCGGCCGCGCAAGAAGCTGACGCGAAGGAAGATGCGTACTTCGGGCCGGCCGGCCGGGAGACACTCGCGCGGTTGTTCCTCACCGCTGCGGTGACGGGGAGACCCATCACTGACGTGTACCTGTGGGCGATGGATCCCAGCGGGCGGGATCCCGAGATCGGAGATCCGTCTGTGCTGCTCGTCGAGGACGACTACACGCAGGCACAGGGCCTCTCGAAGACGCAGACGCTCACGGAGAAGCAGCGTGACGGCGTGTACGGCACGGTGCGGACCTTTATCGGCGTCCTGGCCAACAAGAAGGTGCTCCCGTGGATCACGGACACCGACGGGCGACCGCACTTCGACCCGTACGACTTCGTCAAGTCCACAGACACCGTCTACGCGATCTCTCGCGAGGGCGGTGGTAGCGCCAGGGCGATCACCGCGGCGCTGACGATGGCGGTCCTCACGGCCGCCGAGGAAGTCGGTTCCCGGATGCGTGGCGGCCGCCTCGCAACACCGTTGATGGCGGTCCTCGACGAGGCCGCGAACGTGTGCCGGTGGCGAGACCTGCCCGACGTGTATTCGCACTACGGCAGCCGCGGCATCATCGTCTCCACGTTCTTCCAGTCCTGGCAACAGGGCGTCGAAGCGTTCGGCATCAACGGGATGGACAAGCTCTGGGGAGCCGCGAATATTCGCGCCTCGGGCAGCGGCCTCGCGGACGATAAGTTCCTCCCGCACCTGTCCCAGCTGATCGGTGACCACGACGTGGTGCACCGCACCAGCACCCAGCAGCACGGAGGCCGGTCGACGACGACCAGCATCAGCCGCGAGCGGATCTTCGACGTCTCGGAACTCGCAGCGATGCCGCGCGGCCGCGCGGTGATGATCCCCGCCACACAGCCGGCGACGCTGTTCGCGCTCGAGCACTGGTCGGCGAAACCGTACGGCGAGAAAGTGGCCGCGAGCCGCGACTACTACGAAGCGCAGGCGGTCCAGACGGGACACCTCGAGGAGACATCGAATGTCTGATTACGACGACGAGACCCCGGATGAGCCCGAGGTCGAAACGTACTACCCGAACGTGTATATGTGGGTCGAACACTGGCTGTTGCCGCACTGGAAGCGTGACCTGTCCCCGGCTCGGTGGGATGCCCGCTGGTGGGAGTACACCGAGGTCCTCAGCCGGTTCGAGGCCCTGTGGCGGGCGTGGGAGTTCCTGCGCCTTGAAGGGCCGACCGGTATGGCGGTCTTCTTCCGCGACTACCTCGACACGGCCATGCCGATCATCACGGCCAGCGATGGCCCGTTCTGGCGCGTCGAGAAGGTCTCTCGAACGCGCACGCTGCCCGAACAGTGGCCGAGCGAGCTTCCCTCGCCCGAGGACATGCCCGACCTGGTCTGACCGGAGCTGACGCGATGCTGTTCTATGACATCTTCTTCCTCGTCCTGGCGGCGGTGGGAGCGGCTTTTCTCCTGGTGCCTGTCTTTCGGGATCCCGGGATGGCACGTCGCAAGCGCGTCACCCGCTGGGTCCACGCGATCGGCGTGTGCCTGGTGGCGGTGGCTCTCGTGGCCGTCGGCCGGACGTCGGCCGAGTGGGCCGCGTTTCTCGTCCTCGCCGTCGCGGCCGTCTGGGCGCTGGTGATCCTCGCGCTCCGCCTCCAGGACCGCATCGAGCAGACTCGGGGACTCAGAGCAGATGCCACGCTAGGTCAGCTGGCCGCCCCGACACCGATCTCCGCGACCCGGGCGTTCTTCCACTGGATCGCCTGGTCGGTGGGAGGGGGCACGGTCCTCCTGCTGGCAGTGATGCTGCTAGGCGGGGTTCTGGAGCCCGAACTGGCGTCGTCCGTGATGAACGTGCCGGACGCCTGGAAGCTGATCCTCGGTGCCGACATCCTGATCATCGTGACGGCCGGGATCGGCGTGCTGATCCAAAAGCTCACGCGTGACGAGGCGGTCCGGTACCACGAGGCTCTGACAGAGGGCATCGCCGCCCGGTTGCGGGCGGAAGAGGCCGCCGGATACGGCAAGGGGTATTCGGATGCGCTGTCAGGAACCGCACCAAACGAAGGCAGCTAAGTACCCATGGGACTGTTTTCGCGGCGCGGTAGTGCAGAGCTGATCACCGATCTGCGGCCGGGGGAGATCTTCGTGTTCGGATCGAACGCTGCGGGCTCTCATGCGGGCGGCGCCGCCCGACAGGCCGTGCGAGACTTCGGCGCCATCATGGGGCAGGCCCGCGGACTCCAGGGCCGCTCATACGCGCTGGTGTCGATGTCTGGTCTCGACGTGATCGCGGAGGAAACCGCCACGTTCTGCGCGTTCGCTCGCACGCATCCAGAGCTGACGTTCTTGGTGACGGAGATTGGGTGTGGCATCGCTGGCCACACCCCCGCAGAGGTCGCGCCGTTGTTCGCCGGGGCTCCGCGAAACGTCGTCCTTCCGCGCTCATTCCGGGAGCTTCTCGAGGGTGCACATGAGTGAGTCGGGAGAGCGGGCTCGTACAGCTGCTCTCGGGCGGCAGCGCGCGCAGGCCAAGCAGAGAGAGGCGCAAGCGATCCTCGATCGGATGCCGCCGCCGCGGTACCGGGTGGGAGCTGCGCGTGCGCATCGTCGTGCGGTCGATGACGCCTGGGTCGCTTTCCACCGTGCAGGGTACGAGATAAGAGAACACGAGAATGCTCTCGCGCATCTGGGTGCCGGCGCAGATCCGGATGAGTGGGGAGTGTTCAGCCTCGCTCCCGGCGTCAGCCTGGAGGCGACTCTCGCCCGACTTGAGGCGGGGCGACACGAGAATGCGGATCTGGCGGCCGCCGCCGCCGAACTGCGGCCGCTCGTCGCTCCCGCGCGGGCGTCAACCGTTCTCGGTGACGCTGCCGCCCGGAAGGAGATCGAACGGGCAGTGGCCGCCCTGGCGGCGCAGGCACCCCCCAGGCTCCTGCGCGAGCTCGTCAACCATCTCCCCGCCCGCGAGCGACCGTTGCCGGCACGCGCCGAGGATCTCGCTCACTACGGCAGGTACAAGCTGCTCGTCACCGAGGGCGCATCAGAGATCCGGCTCGACGACATCGTGATGGGCTCGGTGCGGGGGAGGGGCTTCGGCAGCTCACTCCTGCAGGAGCTATGCCGGTACGCAGACCATCGCTCCCTGCCGATCGTGTGCACCATGATGACCGACTACCCGGACCTGTCGCGGGATGCGTCCCCGGAGGAGTACAAGGCGGCCCAGCGGACCGCTGAGCGTCGCCTGGCCGGGTGGTACCACCGCCATGGCTTCCGGTCCTCTCGCCCCGTCGACGAGTGGAGATCCCGCACGGATCTACGGCGGGAACCCGGCCCCCACGAACGGAAGGAAACGACATGACCGAGAACACGACAGTCCCAGAGGATCGCGCGCGCACGACGCTGCGCGACGCGCTGCGACAGATCTGGGATGAGGTCGCGGCGCAGTTCGCGATCGACCGGACTGGCATCGCACGCCGCGATGTTCCTGCCCGGGCGAAGGTCGCAGCCTGGGCCGCGATCGCCGGAATCTACCTCGTGGGCTGGAGCGAGGGGGTCCGGGTTGCTGTCGTGATGCTGCTCGGATGGACTCCTGTGCCCGACACGTGGCCCACGGGTACCGTTGCGACCGCCACGGCGGGCATCGTACGACAGATCGCCGTGGTGTTGATGGCGGCCGCGTTGATCTGGGCGTTTCGTCGGTACGCGGGCGCTGAGGTACAACGTGCCACCTGGAGGACCGGCGTCAAGACGTTCCCCGTCGGCTACCTCGCCGTGTTCATCGGATTCACCCTCGCGGGGGCGCTCAGCACGGTCTTCGGGTTGCCGTCCAACGAGTTCGATCTTGCGCCGATCGATGACCCGCTATGGTGCACGAGTGAAGCACCTACACTATGGCTCAATTGTCATCGCGATCTCGGTGAGAATGTCAATCTGTTCTGAGACCGGTTTGTCACTCTGATTCGGGACCACCCCGTCGGCCAGCGAAGGGGGCGTGTGGGCTCATCGGAGTTGCTGATGGGAGTGGCGCAGGGTTGCCAGGAGGGCGGTCAGTTGGTGGGTGCCTGTTACGCCGAGCGCGGCGAAGAAGGACTCATCGGCATCCTCGACCGAGCGGTTCGCGTTAGTGATGAGGTCTTTGCCTCCTGCGGTGGGTGCGAGGAGTATTGCCCGGCCGTCCTGTGGGTGGGGTTGTCGTTCCAGCAGCCCCTTTCTCTCGAGTGCGCGGACCACTTGTGAGGTCATCATGGGGTCTGCCTCTCGCGCCGGCCACGCTGATCTCCCCGAGCGTCGCGGCCAGCATGCTGGTGTCCGCTGCTTGCCCCGGTGTCAGGATAAACGCGAGAGCGCGGCCTTTCCCATCACAGACCAGGTGATTCTTGGTCGTCAGCCCGCCACGCGAGCGGCCGATCGCGTGGTCAGGCGGCTCCTCGCCGAACTTCTTGTAGTTCGACGGATCCCCCTGTGGTTCGCGGGAGGGTGGCGCCGTGCTGGTGTACGCGGACGATCGTGGAGTCGATGGACGCGACCCAGTCCAGGTCCCCGGTCTGCTGAGCGAGGGACTGCACTTTCTCCAGCAACCGTGCCCAGACACCCTGATCGGCCCATCGGTTGAAGTTCTTATAGATCGTGTTCCAGTTCCCGAACCGCTCCGGCACATCCCGCCACGGCGCACCCGTACGGAAACGCCACGCCGTCGCCTCGACCACCGTGCGGCGGTCCACCGGCGGACGCCCCGTCGCCTTCACCTTCGGGAACAACGGACCGATCACAGCCCACGCCTCATCCGAGATCACATCACGCGACACCACTCAAGACTCGCCGACCGATCCATCAGAAGGCTTTAGCAACACGGCCTAGTAGAGCAGCGGCGAGCCGCGGCACCGTATCGGGCAGCGTTTGGTTGCCGCGATCAGCGATTTGGGCTGCTCGTTGCGTTTCCGCCATTCGGGTCACTGGATACTGCCCAGCAATCGGGCACGCGGTGGACCGACCGACCCGCGCTCGATGATCGCCTGCGGGAGCGTGTGCCGCACCGCGGGTCGCGCGTCGCCCTCAATCCGCTCGATCAGCAGACGTGCCGCCATCGCGCCAAGTTCGCGCTCCGGTTGCGAGATCACTGTGATCCCGGGTTCTGTGACGGATGTCCAGGGGGCGTTGTCGAAGGCGACGAGAGAGATATCGTCGGGGATGCGCAGCCCAATGTCACGGATCGCGCGGAACGCATGGATCGCAATCACGCTGTCAGAGGCGATGATGGACGTGACGGCAGAGTCGCCGGTGATTAGCTCGGTGACGGTGCGGCCGATGCCGTTGAGTTTCGCTCCGAGCCGTACGAACGCCAGGGGATCCGGGACGCCAGCTGCACGCAGCGCGGTACCGATGCCGCCTACACGATCGTCGATCACCGATGACGCGAGCCCCGGGCTGAACCGTAGGGAGCCATGCTCATCCCATACGGCGCGAGTCTCGACCGGCTCCAGGTCATTGAGAGTCGACACGTACGCGATGCGGCGGTGTCCGGCATCCAGGAGGACCTGGGCGAGACGTCGCGCGCCGGCGCGGTTCGCGGCGATCACGGCTTCGGCGTCGAAGTCGTAGACCACGCGGTCGAAGAACACGACGGGGCGGCCGGCGTCCGTGATGGGCGTGTAGTTCGAGGCGCGCAGCGACGATGCCGGCGCGATGAGCAGTCCGTCGACGCGTTTCGACAGCTGCACCTCGATGGCCGTCTCCTCGGCGTCGGGCTGCTCGCCGGAGTTCGAGAGGATCAGGTCGTAGCCGGCTGCGTCGGCGACGTCGGATGCTCCGCGGGTGGCCTGTGCGAAGGCGGGGTTCTCGATGTCGCCGACGATGATGCCGATGGTGTTCGAGCGTCCGGTGCTCATGCTGCGGGCGACCTCGTTCGGTCGATAGCCCAGTTCAGCCGCGGCATCGCGCACCCGCTGCCGCACCTTCGCGCTCACTGCGCCGTACTCGCCGAGCGCCCGTGCAGCGGTCGCTTTCGCGACTCCTGCCAGCGCTGCGACGTCGGCCACGGTCGCCCCGCGTCGCCCCTCACTCTGCGCACTCACCGAATGCACCCTCCCTCTTGACGCGGACTCTCAGCATATTGACGAGTCCTGCCGACGCGTGTACTCTCCTGGAAACACCCAATTGAGACCGGTCTCAATTTACACCGAGATCCTCTCACCTCCCCCACCCCGACACAGCAGCCCCTTCGAGAGGAGCCACATCGTGGCCATGAAATCCTTCCGCCGTATCGCGGTCGCCGCCGCAGTAGCCGGCGTTCTCGCCCTGACCGGATGCGCCCAGAGCGGCGCCGCCTCGTCCGGCGACGACGCCGGCGAAGAGAACCCGTACGGCCTCGTCACCCCCGGCCAGATCCGCGTGGCGAGCCTTGGCGATGCCAAGCCGTACACCTTCACCGACGAGAGCGGTGAGTTCACCGGCTTCGACGTCGAGCTCTTCACCGACGTCGCCGAGCGCATCGGCATCGACGACGTCGTCTTCACCGGCCAGGACTTCTCCGGCCTGCTGTCGGCCGTCGCGAACGGCCAGTTCGACGTGGGCGTCGCCGCGATCGGCATCACCGAGGAGCGCGAGCAGACGGTCGACTTCTCCGAGGGCTACCTGGCCGGATACCTGACCGTCATGGCCAGCCCCGACAGCGGCATCACCGACGAGGACAGCCTGGCTGGCAAGCGTCTCGGCGTCGTGCAGGGCACTCTGCAGGAGGCGTACGCGGTGAAGAACTTCACCGACACCGAGCTCGTGCGCTTCCCCGACAACAACTCCGCGATCTCGGCCGTCAACAGCGGCTCGGTCGACGCGCACTTCCTCGACTTCGAGGCGGCGAAGGAGTACGCCGAGCAGTACGGCCTGGAGAACGCCATCGACATCCCGTCGTTCGACGCCCCGGCCGGCTTCGCGATCGCGCAGGGCAAGGACGAGTTCCGCGACGCTCTGAACGAGGCGCTGCACGCCGCGATGGAGGACGGCACCTGGAAGGAGCTGTACGAGAAGTGGTTCCCGGGCTCCCCGATGCCCGACCAGTACCTGCCCAGCGACGAGCAGGGCGAGGGCGACGGCGAGTAATCGCCTCGCCGGTGCGGGGCGGATGCCGCAGCATCCGCCCCGCACCCCGAACAGGAGATCCCCATGGACTGGCTCGACAAGATCATCAAGACGTTCCTCGATTTCGAGGCGATGTGGAAGGTGATGCCGCAGCTGCTGGGCACCGGCCTGGTGAACACGCTGATCATCTCGATCGCCGCCACCGTGCTCGGCATCGTGATCGGCATGATCCTCGCCGTGATGGGCGTCGCCCGCACCCCGTGGCTGCGCGTCCCCGCCCGCATCTACACCGACATCTTCCGCGGACTCCCCGCGATCCTCACCATCCTCCTCATCGGGCAGGGCTTCGCCTGGCTGAGCCGGCAGATGTTCGGCCCCTCGCCCTACCCGCTCGGCATCCTCGCCCTCAGCCTCATCGCCGGCGCCTACATCGGCGAGATCTTCCGCGCCGGCATCCAGGCCGTCGACCGCGGCCAGCTCGAGGCCTGCCGCGCCCTGGGCATGACCTACGGCTCCGCCATGCGACTCGTCGTCGTGCCCCAGGGCATCCGCCGCGTGCTGCCCGCCCTGGTGAACCAGTTCATCGCGATCGTCAAGGACTCCTCGCTGGTGTACTTCCTCGGGCTCCTCGTCTCCGAGCGCGAGCTGTTCCGCGTCGGCCAGGACGCCGCGGTGCTCACCGGCAACCTCTCGCCGCTGGTGATGGCGGGCATCTTCTACCTCGTGATCACCGTTCCGCTCACCCACCTGGTGAACTACTTCGACAACCGGTTCCGCACCGGCCGCCGCAAGCCCACTCCGCCCAAGAGCGGCCTCGAGGAGGTCGCCGAGCAGTCCCTCAGCCCGGTCTACACCCGAGGAGAGAACACATGACGTACACCTCGCCCCAGCCCGTCACCGAGGGCCGCTTCTACGAGGGCTCCCGGCTGCAGATCGAGAACCTCCGCATGGCCTACGGCGACATCGACGTCATCAAGGACGTCACGATCACCGTCGAGCCCGGCACGACCACCTGCATCATCGGCCCCTCCGGCTCGGGCAAGTCCACGCTGCTGCGCGGCGTGAACCGCCTCCACGAGCCGAAGGGCGGGCGCGTGCTCCTCGCCGACGACGACGCCCTCACCCTCAAGCCCGACGTGCTGCGCCGCCGGGTCGGGCTCGTCTTCCAGCACTTCAATCTCTTCCCCGACCACACCGCCCAGCAGAACGTGGCCCTCGCGCTGCGCAACGTGAAGCGGATGCCGAAGGGAGAGGCCGAGCGCATCGCCCTGGCCCGCCTCACCGAGGTCGGCCTCGCCGAGCGCGCCGACCACCGCCCCCGCGACCTCTCCGGCGGCCAGCAGCAGCGCGTGGCGATCGCCCGGGCGCTCGCCATGGAGCCCGAGGTCATGCTCTTCGACGAGGCCACGAGCGCCCTCGATCCCGAGCTCGTCAAGGGCGTGCTCAACCTCATGGCCGAGCTCGCCCAGCGCGGAATGACCATGCTCGTGGTCACCCACGAGATGGGCTTCGCCCGCAAGGTCGCCGACCAGGTCGTCTTCATGGACGAGGGGCGCGTGGTCGAGGCCGGCACCCCTGAGCAGATCTTCGACGACCCGCAGAGCGACCGCCTGCGCCTGTTCCTCTCGGAGGTGCTGTGATGACGGATGCCGTCGCGCGGCCGATCCGCGCCGCCGTCGTCGGTTTCGGCGTCTCCGGCCGCGTGTTCCACACGCCGTTCCTCGAGGCCGACCCCGCGTACTCGCTCGACCTCATCGTCACGGGGGACGCGGAGCGCGCGGCCGAGGCGGCGCACCGGCATCCGTCGGCATCCGTCGTCGCGACCGCGGAGGACATGCTCGCGCGCGCCGCCGAGCTCGACCTCGTGGTGATCGGCACCCCGCCGGCCACCCACGCGGGCATCGCGACGGCCGCGCTCGACGCCGGCCTCGACGTCGTCGTCGACAAGCCGTTCGCGGTGACCTCCGCCGAGGGGCGCGCGCTCATCGCGCACGCCGAGCGTCTCGGCCGGCGGATCACCGTGTTCCAGAACCGGCGGTGGGACGGCGACTTCCGCACGATCCGCGAACTCGTGGAGACCGGGCGGCTGGGAGCCGTGCGCCGCTTCGAGTCGCGGTTCGAGTGGTACAAGCCCGAGATCCGCGCCAGCTGGAAGGCGGAGGCGACCGCCGCGGACGGCGGCGGCATCCTGTTCGACCTCGGCACGCACCTCATCGACCAGGCGGTGCAGCTGTTCGGGCCGATCGCCGACGCCCGCGCCGAGCTCGCCGTGAACCGGCCGGGCGGGCTGGCCGACGACGACGCGTTCGTGGCGCTGCGGCACGAGTCCGGCACCATCTCGCACCTGTGGATGAACTCGCTCGCCCCGCAGTTCGGCCCGCGGTTCCACGTGCTCGGCTCCCGCAGCGGGTACACGAGCCACGGACTCGACGGGCAGGAGGCCGCCCTCGCTGCCGGGGCCTCGCCCGCGGACGAGGACTACGGCGTCACGCCGGCGGACCGCTGGGGCGTGTTCGGCGTGGAGGGCTCCCTGGAGCCGCTGCCCACCCTCAGGGGCGACTACGGCGCGTTCTACCGCGCCCTCGCCGACAGCATCCGCGGGGACGCCCCGCTTCCCGTCGACGCGGCCGACGCGGTGGCGGTGCTCGAGCTCATCGAGCGCCTGCACGCCGAGACGCCGCTGCGCCGGGCTGACCACTCCGACACGAATGAAGGACAACGATGACCAACTCTCTCCACGTCGCCGTCATCGGCGCCGGGATCCTCGGCACCTCGACCGCGGCGCACCTCGCGCGCGGCGGCGCCCGGGTGACGCTCGTCACCGCGGGCAAGCCCGCGGACGGCGCCTCCGGCCGCTCGATCGCCTGGCTGAACTCGTCGGGCGCCCGCTCGGTCGAGTACCGGTACCTGCGCCTCATCGGCCTGGACCGCTACCGCACCTGGCGCGAGCGGCACCCGGAGAGCAGCGCCTACCTGCGCTTCGACGGCGCCCTGAAGTGGGGCGGTGAGGACGAGAGCTTCCGCGACACGTTCGACTACGAGCGCGCCGGCGGCTACGACTCGATCTGGCTCTCCCGCGAGCAGGTCGCGGCGCTGACCCCCGACGTGAACGCCGACGCGGTCGCCGCGGAGGGCGCCATCTACAACAGGGGAGAGGGCTGGGTGAACCTGCCCGACCTCGTCGCCGCGCTGCTGGCGCAGGCCACGGCGGACGGCGCCGAGCTCATCGAGGATGCCGGCGACGCGCGCGTCGACGTGCAGGACGGCCGGGCCGTCGGGGTCGTCCTCGGCGACGGCACGCGCATCGCCGCCGACCGCGTCGTGCTGGCCACGGGCGGCCACGTGCCCGCGCAGCTCGCCGCGCTCGGCGTGGAGGTGCCGGACGCCACCCCCGCCGCCTTCGTCGTCATCACCGAGCCCGTCGAGCCGCGCGTGCGCACGGTGCTGAACACCCCGCGGGTGGCCGTGCGCCCGATGCCCGACGGACGGCTGGTGCTCGACGCCGACTGGGCGGAGAAGTCGATCGTCGTCGAACCCGACGGCTCGCTGACCGTGCCCGAGGCCTCTGTGCAGGGCCTGCTCGAGGAGGGGTCGCGCGTGCTGGCCGGGAACCCGGTGCTGCGCGCCGAGCGGGTGGCCGCCGGCCTCAAGCCGATCCCTGGTGACGGCGAGCCGGTCGTCGGCGCGGTCTCCGCGATCGACGGGCTGTACACGCTCTTCACGCACTCGGGTGCGACCCTCGGCCTCATCCTCGGCGAGCTCGTCGCCGAGGAGGTCCTCACCGGCCGCCCGTCTCCCGTGCTGGACGCGTTCCGCCTCGACCGGTTCGAGGCGGGCGCCGAGCTCGGCGAGGTCGGCATCGGCGCCTGGGCGCCGGTCACCCAGTAGCCGCGAAGACCCTGCTCCCGTCGCAGAAAGGCTCGCCATTCTTCCCGAATGGCGAGCCTTTCTGCGACCGGAGCGAGGGGGCGGGGGCCTCAGAGGGCGGCGATCGCGGCGAGGGAGCGCTCGAGAGCGGGGCGCGGGTCGAGCGCGTAGGAGCCGTCGCCGAAGAGCTCGACGGTGGCGAGACCCGCATAGCCGTTGCGGGCGAGGGCGTCCGCGATGTCCCGCAGAGGGAGGATGCCGTCGCCCCAGGCGAGGTGCCCGGTCGGCGCCCCGTCGATGAGGTGCACGTGCCGCACGCGCTCGCCGAGGGCCGCGAAGTACGCGTCGACCGTGTCCCCGGCCGCATGCGCAGCCACCGTGTCGAGAGCCACGCCGAGGTTCGCCGCCCCCACGTCGTCGAGCATCCGCGCCGCGTCGGCGGCGGAGTTCACGAGATTCGACTCGACGCGCTGCAGCGGCTCCAGCACGCAGTCGACCCCCAGGCGGGCGGCGTACGCGGCAATCTCGCCGACGGCATCCACCGCCCTCGTCCATGCGGCCTCCCGCGGCTCGTCCTCCGCGCCGCGCCCCGAGGTGAGGAACAGCATGCCGGCGCCGAGCTCGACCGCGAGCTCGGCGGCCCGGCGGAACATGCTCACGCTCGCCGCGCGCACGCGCGCATCGGGCGACGCGATGTTCACCGGGTACATCACCTGCTCCGGCGTGAGGCAGGCGATCTCCAGGCCCCGGGCGGCCGCGGAGCGACGGATGCCGCGAGCCTCCGCATCCGTCATCCACGGCACGTGCGCGTGCGGGGCGATGCCCCACAGCTCGATCTTCGTCCGCCCGAGCGCGGCCATGTCGTCGAGGCACCGCTCCAGCGCGTGGTGCTGGTAGGAGAAGTTCGAGCCGGTGACCCGATCGATCAGCGGCGGCGCGCTCACTTGCCCATGCCCTCCGCGAGTCCCTTCACGAAGTGCCGCTGGCTGGCGAAGAACAGCACGATCACGGGGAGGGCGGCGACCGCCATGCCCGCGAACACGACCGGATAGTCGGTGCCGTGCTTGCTCATCAGGCTGGTGAGGCCGACGGGCAGCGTCTGGATCGACGTGCCGCTCGTGAACACCATGGCGAACAGGTACTCGTTCCACGCGAACAGCACGTGCAGCAGGATCGTCGAGATGATGATCGGCCGGCACATCGGCAGGATGATCCGCCAGAACGTCGTCCACCGGCTCGCGCCGTCGACCTCGGCCGCCTCGTCGACCTCACGCGGCAGGTCGATCATGTACGAGCGGATGAGGAACGTCGTGAACGGGATCCGGAACGCCGTGTAGAGGACCAGCAGCGCCCAGAACGTGTTGTACAGGCCCATCGACTGGAACATCCGCACGAGCGGGACCAGCGCGACGGCCGGGGCCAGCATGAGGCCGCCGAGGATGATGCCGGAGATCGTGCGCCCGAACGGCATCCGCACCCGGGTCAAGCCGTAGGCCGCCCACGCGCTGATGAACACGGTCGTGATGGTCGACGTGACCGTGACGAGCACGCTCGCCGTGAGGTAATCGCTCACGCCGCGGTTCCACGCGTCGACGTAGTTCTGCCACTCGAAGCTCACCGGGAGCGCGAACGGGTTGCCGAACAGCTCGGCGTTCGTCTTGAAGCCGTTCAGCACCATCCACAGCAGCGGGTAGAGCACGACGAGGACGAGGCCGAGCAGGAACGACCAGATGAAGATGCGCGCGACGGCGCCGACGAATCCGATGCGGTTCATCAGAACTCCACTCTTCTGCGGCGGGTGTACCAGAGCTGGGCGAGGGCGATGAGCATCGTCACGACGAACAGCACGGTGGCGATGGCGGCGGCGTAGCCGAAGTCGTTGCGGACGAATCCGCTGCGGTACAGCCAGCTGGCGAGTACCTGCGTGGAGTTGTTCGGGCCGCCGGAGGTCATCACCATGACCTCGTTGAACACCTGGAACGCCCCGGACATGGTGACGATCATCATGAGGCCCGTCATCTCGCGGACCAGCGGCACGGTGATGTGGAGGAAGCGCCCGAAGGCGCCGACGCCGTCGAGGCTCGCGGCCTCGTAGAGCTCGGAGGGGATCCGCTGGATGGCCACGGCGAACAGGAGCGTCGAGTAGCCGAAGCCCTGCCACTGGCTCATCGCGATGATGGACACCATGGCGGTGGACTCCTGGCCGAGCCACGGCTGGGCGAGGTCGCCGAGCCCGATCGCGCCGAGGGCGTGGTTGAGCAGGCCGAGCTTCGGCTCGTAGATGAAGTAGAACAGCAGGCCTGCGACGGTCAGCGAGATCGCCGAGGGGATGAAGTAGATCGCCCGCAGGGCCTTGCGCCACCGCGTGCTGCGCAGGCTCTCGATCATCGCCGCGAGGATGAGCGCCCCGCCGACCTGGAACACGATGGAGAGCACCGCGTAGAGCACGTTGTTCCCGAACGCCGACCAGAAGATCGGGTCGCCGACGAGCTTCTCGTAGTTCTCCAGCCCGACGAACTCCTGGGTGCCGGTGTAGATGTCGGACTCCTGCGTGGAGAACACGAAGTTCTGCACGAGCGGGAGGTAGACGAACACGCCGAGCACGACGAGGGCGGGCAGCACCCAGGCGAGACCGGCGATCCTGCTCAGGCGCGACCGGCTCCGGTTCGGCACCGGTCGGCGCCCGCGGCGCACGGTGACGACGGCTTCGGTGACCGTCGGGGGCAGGCGGTAGCCCGCCCCCGACCGCGCCTCACTTCGCGTCGTGGTTCGCTGCGCGAACACTCTCGAGCACTTCCTCGGGGGTGGCGCTGCCGCTGATCAGCGCCTCGCCGCCGGCGAGCCAGGCGTCGGCGACCTCGGGAACGGTCACGGTGTCGAGCCAGACCACGAGCTGGGACGCCTCGTTGACCTTCGTGATGCCCTCGAAGACCGCCTTGCTGGAGGTCTCCTCGGTGACCGCGCCGACGACGGCGCTCGGCTGGCCGTAGGGCGGCGAGGAGAGCGTCTGGGCGTTCTCGGTGGACGTGACGAACTTCATGAAATCGACCGCGAGCGCGGCCTGCGGCGACTTCGCGTTGATGAGGTAGCCCTCCGGCGAGCCCACGATCGCATCCGGGTCGCCCGCGGCGTCGGCGGGAGCGGGCAGCGGGAAGATGCCGAAGTCCTCGGCGGTGACCTTCGCGCCCTCGACGGTGATCGAGTCGAACTCCAGCACCTCCTGGTAGTACATCGCCGCGCGGCCTCCCGCGAGCGCCTCCTGTGCGGTGGTGTACAGCACGCCGTTGGTGCCGGTGCCCGAGTCGGTGCAGGTGGTGACCAGCTCGCTGAACTGCTCGAGCGCCGTCACGTAGCCGGGGTCGTCCCAGGTCGCCGTCTCGGGGTCGAAGTCCGCGTGCAGGACGTCGGACGGGACGTTGTAGGCGAACAGCTGCTGCAGGTAGTGCAGCGCCGGCCAGCCGTCCTTGTTGCCGAACGCGATCGGCTCGTAGCCCGCGTCGCGCAGCGGCCCGCAGGACTCGATGAGCTCCTCGAAGGTCGTCGGGACCTCGATGCCGGCCGCCTGGAACGCGGCCTTGCTGTAGCCCATGAACTTGCCGTTGTTGTAGAGCGGGATGCCGTAGTGCTTCCCGTCGAACTCGAACGCCGACAGCGACGCCTCGCCGAAGGTGTCGCCCCACTCGGTTCCCGGGGCGATCACCTCGGAGAGGTCGGCCGCGATGCCGCCGCGCACGAAGTTCTCGGCCCAGTTGCCCGTCCACGTGAAGAAGATGTCGGGGAGGGCCTGGGATGCCGTCAGGGTCTTCGTCTTGTCCTTGATGGACTGATCGGTCTCCTGGATGAGCTCGATCGTGACGTCGGGGTGGAGCTCCTCGTACTCGGCTGCCAGGTCTTCGAAGTACGCCTCGAGCGGCTCGCCGCCGAACTTCGTCAGGATGCTGAGTTCGCCCGAGAACTCGGGCTCCGCCGTGACGTCGGCCGCGGGCGCGGCCGGGGTGCTCGCGCAGCTCGCGAGGGTCAGTGCGGTCGCGGCCGCGGCCACGACGGCGAGGGTGCGTGGAGTGCGCATGTCTTGCCTCTCTTCGAGGGCGATCGAGGCCGCCTTCGGGCGACGACCGATCCGCCGTTGGATTTCGGTGCCTGGATGGCGAGTGTAGCCAAAACCTGATACCGGTACCAGCCCCATTTCGGAATCCGGTCTTCTTTCCGGCGGAAACGCGCTTGATTTTGCGAGGATGTTGACCAAGAGGCGGATGCTGTGCAAGCATGACTGCCACCTGATACCGGTACCACACCCACTCGCCGCGGAAGGCTCGGACGCCGACCCGCGCTGGAAAGGAACTCCTGATGCTCGGCTTCGACGAAACCGCCTTCCGCTCGCAGACGGCCAGTGCCGTCGCCCTCCGTCCCCAGATCGAGCAGCTCGTCGACGACCTGCTCGCGAAGGGCATCGACAACGTGCTGCTGGTCGGCTCCGGCGGCACCTACGCCCAGGCCTGGCCCTACGAGCTGTTCGCCCGCGAGCGCTCGACCCTGCCGGTGCGCGCCGTCATCGCCGCCGAGCTCGTCGTCGCCGGCGACGCCCTGCTCGGCGAGCGCACCGCCGCCGTCTTCACCTCGGTCTCCGGCACCACGGAGGACGTGATCTCGGCGATCGAGTTCGTCCGCGGGGCCGGGGCGACCACGATCGCCTTCACGGGGCACGGCGACTCCCCGATCGCGCTCGGCGTGGACCACGCGCTCATCTCCGAGCCGAAGACCTGGCCGTTCGACATGCAGCTGCTGCTGCTCGTCGGGCGCCTCCTCGAGCGCCGCGGCGAGTTCGCCGGCTACGCCTCCCTCGCCGACGAGCTCGTGAACCTCCCCGACGCGCTGGTCGCCGCCGCCGAGCAGGCGGAGCCCCTGGCCGCCGCGTTCGCCGAGGCGCACAAGGACACCGACTACTACTTCCTCATCGGCGGCGGCCCGCTCTGGGGCTTCACGTACCTGTACTCGATGTGCATCCTCGAGGAGATGCAGTGGCTGCGCACCACCCGCGTGCACAGCGCCGAGTTCTTCCACGGCTCCCTCGAGCTCCTCGAGGAGCACACGTCGGTGCTCGTCTTCCAGGGCGAGGACCGCACGCGTCCGCTGACCGACCGCGCCGAGGCGTTCGCCAAGCGCATCACCGACGACGTCACCGTGTTCGACACCCGGGACTACGCGCTCGAGGGCTTCAGCCCGGAGAATCGCGCCCTGATCGCGCCGATCGTCCTCGACACCGTCATGGGCCGCGTCAGCAAGCACCTCGAGCGCGTGCGCGACCACTCCCTCGACCTGCGCCGGTACTACCGCGTCATGGCGTACTGAGCCGGACGGGAGTGACCATGCGAGTGCTCGGCTTCGGCGACAACATCATCGACCGCTTCCTCGACCGTGGCATCGACTACCCGGGTGGGAACGCCGTCAATGTGGCCGTCTACGCGCGCCGCCGCGGCGCGCACGCCGAGTATCTCGGGGTGTTCGGCGAAGACGACGCGGGCTCGTA
Source organism: Microbacterium sp. LB12 (assembly GCF_037150835.1). NCBI lineage: Bacteria > Bacillati > Actinomycetota > Actinomycetes > Micrococcales > Microbacteriaceae > Microbacterium > Microbacterium sp. LB12. The sequence continues at coordinate 66,417 of NZ_JBBCPF010000012.1, forward strand.
CCTGCGGGCGTCGATCGAGGACGCCGGCGTGCCGACGCCCCGGAGCGTCGTCCGCAGGGGGGAGTCGGGGGTCTCCTCCCTGCGGGTGGTCGACGGCGATCGCACGTTCCTCGGCTGGAACGGCGGCGGCGTCACCGTGCGCGAGCCCATCGACCTCGACGAGGGGCGGGAGGAGTACGCGGCCGGCTTCGACGTCGTGCACTCCAGCGTGTACTCGCGGGTGGAGACCGAGCTGCCGCGGCTGCGCCGCCACGACGTTCTCGTGAGCTTCGACCTCTCCAGCGAGCCCGAGTTCCGCGCGGCGGAGTACCTCGACCGGGTCGCGCCCTTCGCGGATCTCGTGCTGCTGTCCTGCGCGGACCTCGACGAGGAGGCGTCCTTCGCGCTCCTCGACGAGGCCGTGCGACGAGGGGCCGGGCTCGCCCTGGGCACCCGCGGCGTCGAGGGAGCCGTCGTCACCGACGGGGAGGTGCGGCTCTCCGCACCCGCGAAGCTGCTGGACGGGGGCGCGCCGATGGTGGACACGATGGGATGCGGCGACGCGTTCGTCGCCGGATTCCTGGTGTCGCTGCACGGCGACGGCTGGCGCCGCGACCGCCGCCCGGATGCCGCCGCCCTGCACGCGGCGCTCCGCGCCGGCGCCGACGCCGCGCACGACCAGTGCTTCGTCGAGGGGGCGTTCGGCCGCGGGCGGCCGACCCCGGCCACGGCTAGCATGAGGTGAGCCGATCGAAAGGGGCGAAGCGGGTGACGAACGAGCGTGCCGCGCCGCCCACCATCTCCGAGGTGGCCGCCGAGGCCGGAGTCGGCAGGGCCACGGCCGCACGCACGCTCGGCGGCTACGGCTATGTGAGCCCCGAGCTGCGCGAGCGCGTGCTGGCCGCGGCCGCCCGCATCGGATACCGCGCGAACGCGGTCGCCCGCAGCATGTCCACCGGCGTCACGCACACGATCGGCGTGATCGTCGCCGACATCGCGAACCCGTTCTTCGGCGGGGTCGTCCGCGGCATCTCCGACGCCGCGCGTCCGCGGGGCTTCGACGCCCTCGTGCTCAGCACCTACGAGAAGCTGTCCGAGGAGGTCGCCGCCGCCGACGTGCTCATGGACAAGCGCGTCGACGGGATGATCATCGCCTCGGCCGCCCTCGATCCGGCATCCGCCGACCACATCCTGCAGGCGCGCGCCCGCGGCATCCCGGTGATCCTCGTCGACCGCGTGATCCCGGGGCTCCACCTCGACGCCGTCGTGATCGACAACCGCACGGCCTCGCGCGAGGCCGTGGCCCGGCTGATCGCCGCGGGGCACCGCCGGATCGGGTTCGTGTGGGGACCGCCGGTGGCGGAGCGGCCCACGCGGCGCCGCGACTTCGTCGACGTGGGGGCGGGGAACCTCTCCACCGACGGCGACCGGCTGCAGGGCTACCTCGACGCGCTCGACGACGAGGGCATCGCCTTCGATCCGGAGCTGGTGATGGTCGGCTTCAAGAACGAGGAGCGCGCGGAGGAGGAGGTGCGGCGGATGCTCGCCCTCCCGGATCCGCCCACGGCGCTGTTCTGCACGGAGACGGATGCCGTGACCGGCGCGCTGCGCGCCATCCGCGGCGCGGGGCTGCGCGTGGGGGAGGACGTGTCGCTGATCGGCTTCGACGACAGCTCCTGGGCCGCGGTGATGGAGCCGCCGCTCACGATGATCGAGCAGCCCATGCTCGCCCTCGGCGCGCGGGCCGCGGAGGCCCTGTTCGAGCTCATCGACGGAGAGGCGGACGGGGTGCGCGTGCACACCCTGGAGACCCGGCTGATCGAGCGGGCGTCCGTGACGAGGCCGCCGGCCTCCTGAGCATCCGCGCCGGCGCTCCCGTATGAGTTCCCGCGGTCTGCGGCAGGGGGACGCGCCAGGAACTCATACGGGAGCGGTGAAGCGGCTCAGGCCGCGACGGCGGCGCGGAGCCCCTCGATGAGCGGGGTGGTCGGGCGGCCGATGAGGCGCGCGAGCGTGCCGTCGGTGTCGGCGAGGGCGCCGTCGCGGATGCCGGCGTCCAGGGCCGCCACGAATCCGGCGGTGCCCTCGTCGAGGCCCGCGGCCTGCAGTGCGGCGATCTGCTCCTCGGTGGTGAGCGGGCGGTACTCGACGGGCCGGCCGACGAGCTCGGCGGCCACTGCCGCGAGGTGCGCGTAGTCCCAGGCGACGTCGCCGCCGAGCTCGTAGATCTCGCCGATGTGGCCGTCCTCGAGGGCCACGACCGCGGCGGCATCCGCGAAGTCCCTGCGGCTGGCGGAGGCGACCCGGCCCTCGCCGGCGCCGGCGGCGATCACGCCGGTCTCCGCCGCGCGGGCGACGTCGGCGGCGTAGTTCTCGGAGTACCAGTTGTTGCGGAGGATGACGGCGGGCAGGCCGGACGCCGCGATGAGCTCCTCCGTGGCCTTGTGCTCCGGGGCGAGGACGAGGGCGCTCGTGGTGGCCTTCGGCGCACTCGTGTAGACGAGCTTCGACACGCCGGCGGCCTTCGCGGCGTCGATGACGGCCCGGTGCTGTGCGACGCGCTGTCCCACCTCGGAGCTGGAGACGAGGATGACAGTGTCGACGCCCTCGAGGGCCGCAGCGACGGTGTCGGGCTCGCTGTAGTCGAGGCGCGCCGCGCGCACGCCCAGGTCGGCGGCCTTCGCGACGTCGCGCGCTCCGGCCACGACGGTCTGCGGGTCGGCGCCGCGCTCGATGAGGCTCCGGATGATCAGGCGGCCGAGCTGGCCGGTCGCACCGGTGACGAGGATGGTCATGAGGGTTCCTTTCGACGGGGTCACCCGGCACAACAGCATCCGTCGTCACGAACATTCCGGCCAGCGGGTACCCACTTTGAAGTAAGGTACCTACATGACGGTGAGTTATGCGCAGATAAAGGCCTCCACGCCGATGGTCTTCGAGCCGGGCTGCAGCACGCGCGTCATTCTCGACCACGTCATGAGCAAGTGGGGCGTGCTCGTGCTGTCGTCGCTGTCGGACGGCACCCGTCGCTGGGGCGAGCTGCGCCGGGAGGTCGGGGGCATCAGCGAGAAGATGCTCGCCTCGACGCTGCGCACCCTCGCCGACGACGGTCTCGTGCACCGGGAGTCGTTCCCCACCGTGCCGCCGCACGTCGAGTACAGCCTCACGCCGCTCGGGCGCGACCTCATGGAGCGGATGCTGCCGCTGGTGGAATGGGTCGCCGCGCACGCGGACGGCATGCTGGACCGTTCGGACGACGAGGAAACGGAATCTATCGCGTCTCGCAACTGACACGCACGGATTCCGTCGCAAAACTGCGTAACTTGACCAGGGAATCGCGGCGCTTTACTGTTCACTTCATGTCAACGACGCCTATCCATCTCGAACGACCCGACGGCAAGGGACTGGCGGCCGGCACACTGGGGCTCTGGGGATCCACCGTCATCGGGCTGGCTTCCACGGCGCCGGTGTACTCGCTGGTCGCGACCCTCGGCTGGGTTGGTTCCAGGGGTGTGCCGACCTGGCTGCGAGCGTAGGTTCCGCGTGAAGATGGCAAAATCCACCGCAACATGTCAGTCACTTGGCAGTACTGCCAGATGCGCCCGTGTTCGCGCGGTGGGGTGCGTGGGGTGAGCTGCTAGGCGCGGACGCGCACGAGCTCGTCCCAGTGGGTCGTGGCCCGCGGCGTGAGCATCCCGCGCTTCATCTGCCACGACGGGCCCGGGCGGAACCCGCCGTAGCCGAGGCCGAGTGCCTCCTTGCCGGCCTTCTTCTGGACGCCGTCGACGAGGGCGGCAATGCCGGCGTCCTCATGCTTGCGGCGGAAGGGCTCCAACGGCAGGTGCACGCCGGCGGGCAGCAGATCCGTGAGCATCAGGCCCGCCCGGGCGTACCGGGTGCCGTCCTCGATCTGGGGCAGCAGCTGGTGCGCGGCGCGCGTGAGCTCCACGGGGTCCGCGGTGGGGAAGGGGAGCTGCACGCGCACGCTCGGGTAGTGCTTCTGCTCGGTCCAGTGGCTCGTGCCGGCGAACACGTCGACGCGCCGCGCGACCTGCGAGTGACGCACCAGGCGCGCGGCCGCCTGCTGCGCGTAGATCGACAGCGCCTGGCGGATGCCATCCTGCGTCGTGACCTTCTCGGAGAACGATCTCGAGACGATCAGCTGGTCCTTCTTGCCGGTGCGGTCTTCCTCGGGACCGATGCACGCGACGCCCCGCAGCTCCAAGGCGGTGCGCATCACCACGACGTTGAACCACTTGCGCACCTGGACGGGATCGGCCGTCGCGAGATCCCAGATCGACGTCACCCCGTAGCCGCTCAGGCGCCGCTCGAGTCGGGAGGCGATACCCCACACCTCCGACACCGGCAGCCGCCGCATCAGGTCTTCGCGCCACTGCGGCCGCGTCGCTGGCCAGACGCAGACGCCCTCGAAGACGTCCAGCTTCTTCGCGGTCCGGTTGGCGAGCTTGGCTAGGGTCCGGAACCGTCGCTTGTTGCATCCAATAGAACTGGATACGGATTTGATCGGTGGCCAATGCGGAGCGTGCCCGCGTCGTCCGGCTGCGGTAGTCGCCGGGTCCGGACCCGGTCACGCGGCTCTCGGGACGGGCTGGGCGCGTATCTGCCGCTCTCAGCGCCAGCGACAGGGAGTTCCGCGAGTGGGCGACGGAGGTCGGGGGGCCGGACATCCCGTTGTCGGCAGGTACGGTATGGTCATGCCCGTCGAGCTCCCCGCCCGAGGGGCATGTCGAGGAGGTCAGCATGGCTCTGCGCGAACTCGAGTTCACGTCGCACAACGGCACCGACACCATCCAGGCCTGGGTGTACGAACCGGCGGTCACGCCGGTGGCGGTGGTCCAGCTCATCCACGGTCTCGGCGAGCACTCCCGCCGGTACCTGCACATGACGGCCGCGCTGGTGGATGCGGGGTTCGTCGTGGTCGCGGACGATCACGCGGGTCACGGTCGGACGGCGATGCAGTCGGGGACGTGGGGTGACGCCGGTGACGAGTCGGCGACGGTCATTGTGCAGGACGAGGTGACGCTGTACCGGAAGGCCAAGGAGCTGTTCCCCGATCTGCCGTACGTGGTGTTCGGCCACAGCCTGGGGTCGATGATCGCGCGGGCGCTGGTGCTGCAGCCGGGTGTCGAGGTCGACGGGCTCGCGCTGGGCGGTATCGCCGTGGGCATGCGCGGTGTCGAGTCGACGCTGGATCGCGAGGCCCTGAAGGCTGCCGTGGCGGCCGACGGTTCCGCCCCCGCTGCGGATGCGTTGGTGGGCCAGCTGTTCGACGGCTTCTACGACCGCCTCGGCCCGGACTTCGGCCCGACGGACTGGGTGGCGCGCAACGCGGACGTCGTCCGTGATCACGGCCGCGACCCCTTCAATAACTTCGGCGCCCCCTTGAGCAACCGGTTCCTGCAGGGCTTCGTCGACGTGTACGACCAGGCCAACGGCGACGACTTCTTCGACCGCCTTCCGCAGGTTCCCGTCGCGATCTTCGCGGGCGCGGAGGACCCGGTGACCAACTACGGCGAGGGTGCGCGCGAGGTCGCCCGGCGCCTGGAGGAGAAGGGCCACGACGTCGAACTCCACATCTACCCCGACGTCCGACACGAGGTTCACAACGAGCCCGAGACCCGCGCCGAGATGGAGAACTCCCTCATCGAGTTCGTCCACCGCGCCGCCGGGCGGGACGACGCCTGACCCCCGAGGCGCACCCGGCCGCTCGCGCCCAAGCACCGTGACGGGGCCCTGCCGTGAGGATCGTCTCTCGGCAGGGCCCCGTCGGTGATGTGAGGTCTCAGGCCATGACGGGACGCACGCGTCGCCCAGCGAGGGGCTCGTCCATGGTGACCTCGCGAAGCGGAGGATGTCGCCGGTGGCGCAGCGAGGGCGAGAGGCCTGGCAACGGGTGACCTCGCCGAAGTGAAGGCGAGGATGCCGAGAGCAGGCTCCGCGACGAGTGCCTGAACATCAACAGCTTCTACTCGCTGCTCCACGCCCAGGTCGTGATCGGCGACTGGAAGACCGAATACAACCACGACCGCCGGCCTCCCATCGCGGAGCCGCGGCGCAGCCAGCGGCGGGAGCGGTTCTGATCGACCCGCTGACCCGCGCCGGTAAGGTCACGATTGCGTAACAGGACTTGCCTGACGCAAATGTTTACGTGATCATTTCGGCAATTGCCAGTGACGTGGACGTCGTGGCAGGGCCGAGGAGTAGTTCCGTGGCCACCTGAATCCCACCCGAGAGGACATGCTTCGATGAAGCGCATGACAAAGGCTGCGGCGATGGCCGCCGCGGCGATCCTTCCCCTGTTCGCGCTGACCGCATGCGGCAGCGGTGGCGACGCCGAGGGCTCCGGCGACGGCAACACCCTGACCGTCTGGGCCTGGGACCCCTCCTTCAACATCTATGCGATGAAGGAGGCCGAGAAGGTCTACCAGAAGGACCACCCCGACTTCGAGCTGAAGATCGTGGAGACGCCCTGGGACGACCTGCAGGCCAAGCTCACCACCATCGCCCAGTCGCAGCAGTTCGACGAGCTGCCCGACATCTTCCTCATGCAGAACAGCGCGTTCCAGAAGAACGTCATCAACTATCCCGACGTGTTCGGCGACTACGCCGACGCCGACATCGACTTCTCGGAGTTCCCCCAGAGCGTCACCGCCTACTCCACGATCGACGACGTCAACTACGGTGTGCCCTTCGACTCGGGCACCGCGGTCTCGGCCCTGCGCACCGACGTGCTGGAGCAGGCCGGATACACCATCGACGACTTCACCAGCACCACCTGGGACGACTTCATCACGAAGGGCAAGGACGTGCTGGCCAAGACCGGCAAGCCGCTGCTCTCCGGCATCGCCGGCTCGTCCGACCTGCTGTCGATCATCCTGCAGTCCGCCGGGGGGAGCCTGTTCGACAAGGACGGTCAGCCCACGATCGCCGGCAACGATGTGCTGATCGACGCCATCGAGGTGTACACCGAGCTGGTCAAGTCCGGCGTGTTCGTCGAGGTCAACTCGTGGGACGAGTACATCAGCAGCTTCGTCAACGGCTCTGTCGCCGGCACCATCAACGGCATCTGGATCGCCGGGTCGATCCAGACCGCTAAGGACCAGGCGGGGAAGTGGGCCGTCACCGACCTGCCGAAGCTCGACGGCGTGCCCAACGCCACGAACTACTCGGCCAACGGCGGTTCGTCCTGGGCGATCAGCTCCACCGGCGACGCGACGCTCGCCGCCGACTTCCTGGCATCCACCTTCGCGGGATCGACCGACTTCTACGACACGATCCTGCCGAAGGCCGGCGCGGTCGCGAACTGGATCCCCGCCGGCAAGAGCAGCGTGTACGCCGAGCCGAGCGCGTTCTTCAGCGGGCAGCCGATCTTCCAGAAGGTCGTCGAGTTCGGCGCCAAGGTGCCCAGCAGCAACACCGGCGTCTACTTCTTCGAAGGTCGTGACGCGGTCAGCGCCGCGATGACCAAGGTCATCGCCGGCACCAGCATCGAGGATGCGCTCGACGAGGCCCAGGCCAACGTCGAGTTCGCGATGAACTGACCCTCTCCGCTCGGGCGGGGCACGACGCCCCGCCCGAGCGTCCTGTTCCGAAGCAATGGAAAGCGAGTACGCATCGTGGCGACCCAGGCGATCGTGACCTCCGACGGCTCCCGCCGGCGGGGGCGGAGCACCCCTCCGCCGGACTTCACCCCGCGCGGACCGTGGCTGAACACCGCACGGCGACGCAACCTCACCGGGTGGGGGTTCCTTCTGCCGGCAGCCCTCCTGATCACGCTGCTGAGCTTCGTGCCGATGATCCAGGCATTCGTCCTCTCGTTGCAGACCGGCCGGGGATCACGGCTGAACTGGGCGGAGCCGCTGTGGTCGAACTACGCCCGGCTGCTCGACGACGAGATCTTCAAGCTCACCATGTTCAACACGGTGTTCTACCTGGTGGTCCAGGTGCCGATCATGCTGATCCTGGCGATGGTGCTGGCCAACCTGCTGAACGACCCGAAGCTGAGGGGCAAGGCCCTCTGGCGCACGATGATCTTCCTGCCGTGCGCCGTCTCGCTGGTCTCGTACTCGCTGGTTTTCCGCACCATGTTCGCCACGGACGGACTGGTCAACGACGCCCTCATGGCGGTCGGCCTCATGCACGACCCGCTCAACTGGCTCGGCGAGCCGTGGACCGCGCGGTTCGTGATCGTCATCGGCCTGCTGTGGCGGTGGACCGGCTACAACATGATCTTCTTCCTGGCGGCGCTGCAGAACGTCGACCACTCCACCCTCGAGGCCGCGCGAATCGACGGCGCCGGTGCGTTCAAGACGTTCTGGTTCGTGACTGTGCCGCAGCTGCGGCCGATGATCGTGCTCACCGCGATCATGTCGATCAACGGCACGCTGCAGCTGTTCGACGAGTCCTGGGCGCTCACCAAGGGCGGGCCGTCATACAACTCGATGTCGATGTCGCACTACCTCTACGAGCTCGCATTCCTGAAGAACCCCAACGTCGGCTACGCCTCCGCGATCTCGTACGTGATCCTGATCATGGTCGCGGTGCTGGCTCTCATCCAGATGAAGGTGGGTGACAAGCGTGACTAGTCGACGCTTTCCCTGGCGACGCGTGCCCGGCTACGCGTTCCTGACCGTGTTCGCCCTGTTCTCGGTCTTCCCGCTGTATTTCATGCTGGTCTCATCGACCAACTCGACCCGAGAGGTCCTCGGATCCCGGCTGACCCCGGGCGGCCACTTCATCGACAATCTGGTGGCGCTGACCACGCAGCAGGATCTCGGCGCCGCCATGATCAGCTCGTCCCTCATCGCCATCGGCACGACGGTGCTGTCGCTGATCGTCTGCGCGATCGCGGGCTACGGCTTCGAGATCTACCACTCCCGCGGCAAGGACGTCGTGATGGCGATCCTCATGCTGGCGATGATGATCCCGTTCGCGGCCATCATGATCCCGCTGTTCCGCATCTTCGCGCAGTTCGACATGGTCAACTCGCTGTTCGCGGTGATCATCCCCTCGATCGCCACGCCACTGCTGATCCTGCTGTTCCGGCAGGCGTCGCGCTCGTTCCCGTATGAGGTCATCGAGGCCGCCCGGATCGACGGGCTGAAGGAGCTCTCCATCTTCGCGCGCATCTACGTGCCGACGATGAAGTCCACTTTCGCCGCCGCGGCCGTCATCACCTTCATGGCCTCGTGGAACAACTTCCTCTGGCCGCGTGTGATCCTGCTCGACAACGCGGTGCAGACGATGCCCATGCTCATCGCCAACCTCACGGCCGGATACGTCACCGACTACGGCGTGCTCATGCTCGCCGTGCTGCTGACATCCCTCCCGACCATCCTCATCTTCCTCATCCTGCAGCGCGCCTTCGCACAGGGCATCACCGGAGCCATCAAGTGACATTCGATCCCGTCTTCGCCATCGACCGCATCGCCGACCCGACCTTCGTCTCGGAGAACCGCCGCCCGGCGCACTCGGACCACCGCTGGTTCGCCGACCTCGACGAGGCGCGATCGGGGGTCAGCGCGTTCGAGCAGTCGCTGAACGGCTTGTGGAAGTTCTTCTGCGCCCGCAACCAGGGGCAGGTGCTGCCCGACTTCGCCGATCCGTCGCGGGATGTGTCGGGGTGGGACGACATCCGCGTGCCTTCGCACCTGCAGCTGGAGGGCTACGACCGACCGCAGTACGTCAACGTCGGCTACGCATGGGACGGCCAGGAGGACATCGAGCCGGGGCAGGTCCCCGAGCGCGACAACCCGATCGGATGCTATGTGCGCACCTTCGCGCTCGATTGTCCGCTCGCCGAGGGCGAGCGGCTCAGCGTCACCTTCCACGGCGCGGAGAGCGCGATCGCGCTGTGGGTGAACGGCCGCTACATCGGCTACAGCACCGACAGCTTCACCCCCGCCGAGTTCGATCTCACCGACGCGCTGGTCGAGGGCGAGAACCGCATCGCCGCGCAGGTGTTCAGCTACAGCGCCGGCTCGTGGCTCGAGGACCAGGACTTCTTCCGGTTCTCGGGCATCTTCCGCGACGTCACCCTGTACCGGCGCCCCGGGGTGCACGCCGAGGACATCCGCGTGACCACCGCGGTCGCCGATGACCTGGCATCCGCCCAGGTGCGGGTCCGCGTGGAGCTCGACGGGGCGGGCGGCGCCGTCTCGGCCCGCATCGAGGGCGTCGGCGAGCTCGCGCGGGATGCCGACGGAGCCTTCGTCGTGCAGGTGGAGGAGCCCCGGCTGTGGAGCCCCGAGCATCCGCACCTGTACGACCTCGTGATCGAGGTGCGCGACGCCGCCGGAGCGCTGACCGAGGTCGTCCCGCAGCGAGTCGGCATCCGCCGGTTCGGCATCGAGAACGGCGTGCTGTCGCTCAACGGCGACCGGGTCGTCTTCAACGGCATCAACCGTCACGAGTTCGGCCTGAACGGGCGGGTGCCGTCGCGAGAGCTCACCGAGTCCGACATCCGGATGCTGAAGGCGCACAACGTCAACGCCGTGCGCACCAGCCACTACCCGAACGACTCGGCGTTCTACGCGCTCGCCGACGAGTACGGCCTGATGGTCATCGACGAGATGAACCTCGAGACGCACGCCCGGTGGAGCCGCATCCGCCTGCACGGCGAATCGCTCGACACCGCCCTGCCCGGCGACCACGACGAATGGCGCCCGGCGGCGCTGGATCGTGCCCGCAGCATGCTCGAGCGCGACAAGAACCACGCCAGCGTGGTGATCTGGTCCTGCGGCAACGAGTCCTTCGGCGGCACGGTGCTGCGCGATGTGGCCGACTGGTTCCGGTCGGTCGACGATCGCCCGGTGCACTACGAGGGCGTGCACTGGGACCCGAGGTACCCCGAGACGACCGACATCGCGAGCCAGATGTACACCCCCGCCGCGGCGGTGGAGGACTATCTGCGCACCAACCGCGACAAGCCGTTCATCGTGTGCGAGTACGCGCACGCGATGGGCAACTCCTTCGGCGGGGTCGGCGAGTACATCGAGCTCGCGTATCGTGACGAGCTGTTCCAGGGCGGCTTCATCTGGGACTTCGCCGATCAGGCGATCCTCATGCGCGATCGCTACGGCCGCGAGTACTTCGGCTACGGCGGCGACAACGGCGAGGCGCCGCACGATCAGGACTTCAGCGGCAACGGCATCTTCTTCGCCGACCACACCCCCTCGCCGAAGGCACAGGAGATGAAGCGGCTGTACCAGGGCTTCGTCGTCGACGTGTCGGAGTCGTCGTTCGCGCTGACGAACCGGCTGATGTCGACCTCGTCGGCCGAATACGAGACGCGCGTCTCGATCTCCCGGGAGGGCCGCATCCTGACCGCCGACGTCGTCGACACGGACGTCGCGCCGGGCGGGTCGGCGGTGTACCCGCTGCCGGTCGCGATTCCCGCGGCGGCGGGCGAGTACGCGATCGTCGTCTCGCTGCACCTGCGGACCGAGACGGCGTGGGCACCCGCCGGGCACGAGGTCGCCTTCGGCGAGCACGTGCTCAGGGTCGGCGAGCCGGCCGCAGGCGCGACGGCACCGGCCGCGCAGGTCGCGGCGCCCGCGCCGCGCCTGGTCGAGGGCACGCTGAGCATCGGCGTGCACGGGCCCGGCTTCCACGTGACGTTCTCGCGGATCTTCAACGGGCTGACCTCGTACCGCTTCGGCGAGACGCGCACGGGCGGCCGCGAGCTGCTCTCGGGCGCGGTCACCCCGAACTTCTGGCACGCCCCGACGTCGAACGAGCGCGGCTGGGGCGGCCCGTTCGAAGAGGGGCAGTGGCTGCTCGCCAGCCGTTACGGCCGCGCCAGCGGGTTTCACGAGCCGGCCGACATCTCGGTCGAGCACGTCGACGGCGGGGTGCGCATCGGCTACCGCTACGAGCTGCCGACGACGCCCGTGACGCACTGCGATCTCAGTTATCTCGTCGACGGCGCGGGCCGGGTGGAGGTCACCCAGCGGATGCACGTGCCCGAGGGTCTGCCGCAGATGCCCGAGTTCGCCACGATGCTGGCGATGCCCGCGGATTACGACCGGGTGCGCTGGTACGGCGACGGTCCCGAGGAGTGCTACGTGGACCGGCGGGAGGGTGCCCGGCTGGGCGTCTACGACCGTCACGTCCCCGACATGCTCACCCCGTACATCCGTCCGCAGGAGGCCGGCAACCGCACCGGCGTGCGCTGGGCGGAGATCACGGATGCCCGGGGCGCGGGTCTGCGCTTCGAGGGAGACCCGATCATGGAGTTCTCGGCGCTGAGCTGGACGCCGGCCGAGATCGAGAGCGCACTGCATCCGCACGAGCTGCCGCCGATCCACCGCACGATCGTGCGCCCGGCGCTGATGCGCCGGGGGGTGGCGGGAGACGACTCCTGGGGTTCGCGTCCGCTCGACCGGTACCTGCTGCCGACGGGAGACCTCGAGTTCCGGTTCGCGTTCCGCGGCATCCAGAACCGCTGAGCCCGGCTCAGCCGACCCGCGCCGTCCCCGATCCCGGGGGCGGCGCGGTGCTCGCCCGCACGATCAGCTCGGTGGGCACCGGGTCGGCGGTGGTGCGCTTCTGGTGCTCGATCCGGTCGATGAGCATGCCGACCGCCGCGGTGGCGACACGGTCGAAGTACTGGTGCACCGTGGTCAGCGGCGGCCGGAAGTCGGCGGAGAGCTCCATGTCGTCGAAGCCGACGACGCTGACCGAGCCGGGCACGTCGCGTCCGGCCTCGTGCAGTGCGCGCATGGCTCCCAGCGCCATCGCGTCGTTGGACGCGAAGATCGCCGTCACCGCGGGGTCGGCTGCCAGTCGCTTCCCCGCCGCGTAACCGGATGCCGGGCTCCAGTCACCCGGCATGACCGGGGGCACCACGCGGCCGTGCTCGCGGAGCGTGTCGGCCCAAGCCTGCGCGCGGTCCCTGGCGCCGTGCGAGCGCTCGGGTCCGCGGACGTGCCAGACCGTCTCGTGCCCGAGTGAAAGGAGGTGCTCGGTGGCCAGCCGGGCGCCCTGCGCCTGATCGGTGTCGATCGCGACGTAGGGATGCGAGCGGCCGGCGGTGACGACGACCGTGGGGATCTTGGCGATGCGCTTCAGGTCGGACTTGAGCAGCTCATGCTCTTCGAGCACCACGATGAGCCCGTCGACCGCCTGGTCGGCGATCCGGGTGAGCGCGCCGGTCAGGCCCGCCTGCGCGATGTTCCACAGCGGGGTGAGCGCGAGCGAGTAGCCGGCCTTGGACGCCTCGCTGGCGAACGCCTCCAGCGTTCGGGTGTTGCCGTAGCTGGAGAGCTCGGACATGATCACGCCGAGGGTGCGGAACCTGCCGGTCTTCAGAGCGCGCGCGGCGGAGTTCGGCCGGTAGCCGAGCCGGTCCATGGCCGCGAGCACCTTGTCGCGGGTGACCGGACGCACGATGTCCATGCCGTTGGCGACGCGAGAGACGGTCTGCGCCGAGACCCCGACCTCACGTGCGACGTCGATGATCGACGGCGCGCGCCACACGCGCGCGTCCTCCGGCTGCTCCACCACTGACCCTCCCGGCGTCCCCCTGAACGATACCAATCCGCGGTCGCGCCCCCGTCCCCGGCCTTCCCTCCGGCCCTCACCCACCCACCTCCGGGTTTCGAATCGCTCATATTGCTGTGTTCTGGATCGCCCCCTTCCTTTTCTGCCTCACGTGGGTAGCTGGATGAGTCCGCAGAGCGGGCATCGCCAGACTGGAGTGCGCCTGGGGTCATCGACGGCCTCGAGCTGTACGAGGCATTGGCGGCAGTTGGGGGCGAAGCCAAGCCAGGTGGTGTCCTCGTCGTCGGGGGCCATCGGGTCAGGGTAGGCGTCTGCGAGTGGGCGCGTGGGTGTTTGTCCACAGGCGTGTCGAGGTCACCGCGCCGCAAGTATGCGCGCATGGCCCGACCTTCGAAACATTCACCAGATAGGGTCGAGCGTCCCGGGCGTGCCGTGGTGGGTGTGGGAGGGCAAGAGAAAGGCGCCCGGCCGGAGCTAATCAAGTGTCAAGTCAACTAACTCGAGAGGAGATCCATGAAGGAATTTCCGCTCAACGGCCGGGCGCCAGGTCTTCAATTTATCAGGTGGCTCCACGGCTCACGAGGGGAGCCGAGTAGCCCATCGACGGACTTCGTCGAGCGAGAGGAGCCCATCGCCGTCGGGAACGGCGTTGCCCGAGTCGTCCAGGATCTCCCACCCCCACCCTGGTCCGTTGTCGAGCAGCCAGAAGCGCTCTCCTGCGGGGTCGATGAACCAGCGGGACCGTGCACCGAGCGGTCCAGGCTGCGCCCGGTGGATGACGACGCGGCCGCCATCCAGGCCGCGAGCCTCGCGCCGGGCGCGGCAGGCGCGATCGTTGCTGCACTCCCACCCCTCGGATCCCCACGGGGAGAATCCGCGAGTGCCGAGACGGTGGCACAGCCGGCATTCCATGGTCTTCATGCTGCGACCTGCCGCTTCGTCGACCAGAAAGGCCGGGCGAGATCGAGCCGGTCGTGGCGCTCGGCGAGCTTGGCGATCGCGTCGGGTTTGCGCCCCATGATGATCGCCACCCGCTCGGGTGCCTCGCCCGAGTCGAGCAGGAACTCGACGTCCTCGAGGAACACGTCTGCCTTCGTCATCTGCAGCTGCTCGTCGACGACCGCCGGCGCCGGGTCGGTGTCGATGTCATCCCAGGCGAGCGGCGATCGCCACTCGCGCCGTTCGGCGATCCGCCGCGCATGATCTGCGAAGTAGCCAGTCTGAGGCTGGTCCCACAGCTCGGCGAAGATCTCGATAGCGCGTGCGGCGGTCGCCGCGGTGACGCGAGGCCGCATCCCGCAGACGATCCGCCAGAAGTTCCCTACGCCCATGCTCATCCGCTCCGCCAGCTGGGTCTCCGTCCACCCGATCGCGACGAGCGCCTGCAGACGTCGTGAGGTCCCGACGGAGTCGATCAGTGCACGTTCGATGTCGTCGACGGTGAGCGCGAGCAGCTGATCCGCGTACTCGCGACGCACCGACTGAAGAATTCGGTTGGTGCCCTCCCAGCGCTTCCCGCGGCGGCCGAACTTGAGATCGAGGCACACCGAGCGTGGGATGCCGGCGGCGTCTGCGATCCGCTCGAGCCCGATCCCGTGGCTCAGGAGGAGCACCAGGTGATCGCGAACCGGGCCTGCGGCGACGCGCTCACCGCGGATCTGATCTGCGCGGTCGTAGGCGATGAGGCGGTTGCGCCGACGCTGCCGCTCCATCTGACGATCGTGCCGGCATCGGTCGCACCGGCAGTTGTGCTCGAGCCAGCACGTGTCGTGCGTGTGCGGGTGATCAGACGGGCACTCGTGACGAGTTCGATCGCGCAGCGGGTGATCGTCGAGGGTGCGGGCGCGATGGGCTTGGAGGTAGTGCTTCCGGCACATCCCGCGCGCGACGATCGCGCGATCGCAGTCGTCGACGCTGCAGAGCTTCGTATCGCTCATCGTGGCCTGCCGAGGATCTGGCTCTCGACGAGCGGGAGGAGCGCTGCGCGCTGCGAGTGGTTAAGCCGGGCAAAGTGCCGGGCGAGGGTGTCGACCGCGTCCTTGAACTCGTCCGGGAGGCCGTCGAGGTCCTTCTTGGCGCGCTTGCTGAGGGCGAGGACCTGAGCGTCGGCGAGATCCTGCATCCGCCACTCGGCGACCAGGTCGGCGTCTTCCCAGGCCGCGACGAGCCGCGGCCCGCGAGGACCGGAGGTGTAGAGCCGATCGGGCGCATCGCTCGGTCGGCTGATCTCCACGATGCCGCCGACCGGCAGGCCGGAACGGTACGGCTTGTAGGAGCCGGTCGCCTTGTCGGTGAGCTCGCCGTCGACGAGGGGCAGATACCAGTAGCCGATCCTGTTGTCGCCGGTGAGCCGGCGGCCGATGTAGACGACCTTCTCGACCGTGACGTCGCTGTCGGCGTTCTTGGCGGCCATGATCACTCGCCTCCCGTGCAGCTGCTCAGCTCGCTCTGCAGAGCGGCGTGATCTTCGGTCGTGACGGTCAGGTCGTAGGCGTCGAGCACCTGGACGAAGCGCTCGACGTAGGAGCAGCGGTAACCCTCGCTCGGCGGCATCCACAGCGCCGGCCCCTGGTCGCTTTTGGAGGTGTTCGTGGGCCCGTCGACGGCGAGGAGGTTCAGCGGGTCGTTCGCGAGCTGCTGACGCTTCTCCTCGGTCCAGTCGGCGGCGCCCTGGCGCCATGCCCAGGCGAGGGGCACGATGTGGTCGATCTGCACGAGCTCGCTGGTGCCCTGGCCTCGGGTGAAGTTGATCGTCTGGCCGGTGTACGGATCGTGCAGCACGCCGGTGAGGACGACGCAGTCGCGCGTGCCGGGCTTCAGCGTCGTGTCGACGAGGTCGCGACGAAGAACGTCGTTGCGGGTGTCGCAGCCGTTCCGGTCGACGTCCGCCCAGGCCTGCCCGAACTGGCGGCGGTCGTAGGGGGTCTGATCCGGGAGGGCGATGGTGATCTGCTCGAGCGCGGCGATCGCCTGTCCAGCTTCCGGGGTGACCGGTCCGGCCGCCGCTGCCGGCGTCGGCGCTGCGGTGTCGATCGGCGCCGGAGCGGTGAGGGGCCCGACGATGGCGGTCAGCGTCGGCGCGACCATCCGCATGACGATGAAAAGGGCAGCGATGCCCAGGATGACGAAGGCGATGGACTTCTTGCTCACGGGGATCTCCTCGGTGTTCTCGGAGCCCATAGGTACGAAACCTGGTGCCTGATCGGACATCGGCCCGGCTGCCGGTGGTGCTGGCGCGGGGAGTCGAGATCGTTGATGGACTCTTTTAGTTGACTTGACAGGTACAAATATAGGGCATGAGGAAGCGGGATGCAAGCGCGCTCCGCGACGTGGTCTCGCACCCGGGCCGGGCAAGCGCCGGCGGCCCGGGCGCGAGCGCTTCAGTCGGAGTTGGCCGCGTACTCGAGTCGCGACTCGCTGCGGTCGTGCAGCGGGTAGTACGCCGCCGGGAGACCGAGGGCCGTCGCGAGCTCGCTGCGCACCTGGATGAGCGCGCCGCCGTACATGTAGCCGACGCGGTCCGCGGGGACCTGGTCGACGGGAACGAACTTGTGGGTGACGTCGCCGAGGTACTCGAACCGGTCGTGACGCACGACCGGGAGCTCGAACGAGACGGTCGGGCCGTGGGAGTGCTCGACGAGGACCTGCATCGCCGTGGCGCTCAGGCCCTGCGAGCCGGGTGCGTGAAACTCGGTCCGGATGACGGGGGCGACGAATCCGCGGGCCATGATGATCTCCTCTGATTGGTGATTAGTTGACTTGACATGTACTAATATAGAGCCAAGTTCAGAGGTTGTCAACCCGGTTGGAGAAACTGCCGGGATTCGGCTGCAGACCAGCGCTCAGAGAGGGTCCCCATAAGCGTCGTGGTTGTACCGACGGAGATCCTCGATGAATGCCGGACTGGTCGTGTCGTAGCGGGCGATCGCCGCGGCCGTGCTGCCCTGCGCTTCGAACAGCGTCACGTTGGGGTACACCCGTCCGCAGACAGGGCACACTGCGAACTCTGACGGGTCAGAGGAGCCATCCGCCATCCACGACAGCCGCCCGTCGCTCGTGGCCTGGCACCAGCATTCGGTCTGGGAGTCGTTGCCGCACTCGCACGTCTGGTTCTCGCCCTCCTCGTCGACGGTGATCTCTCCGTCGACGAGAACGGTCGGGTAGGGCCAGCCTGTCGTCGGGGTGCTCATGATGCGGCTCTCGCCCGCCGTTGGCGTGTGGGCTTTGCGGCAATCGCCAGCTCGCCGGCGGTGATGAGCTGCTGATAGTTCGTGAACAGCGCGCGCAACCTCGAATCCTCGGTAGCCGTGCCGCGCAGCCCCAGCGCCTTGTCGATCGCCGTGTCGAGCTGACGGTGGGCGCGCAGGAGATCCGGCGCCATGGCCAGCGGGTTGTAGTGATCGGCGAGAGAGCGTTCGGGATGCAACGCGCGCGCATCCAGCACGGCCTGTCCGCCTGCGATGACCGCAGCTCGCTGCTCATCGCTCAGCGTGGGCAGCGGGAAGGTGTTCCACGTGAGCGTGCTCGAGAACCGCAGGTCGGACTTGATGCGCCCGCCCACGGCCTTCTGCCAGGCAAGGAACGCCGAAGACGACAGCACCGCGAACGCCAGGCCCTCGGGATCCGCGATCGTGAAGTTCGCGTCGCCGCTGATCGACTCGGGCTCGAGGTAAGCCACAGGGAAGAAGGTACGCGCCTCGGAGACGTGCCGGGGCACGCACACGTAGTTGCTCGTCGGCCGCTTCGAGTTGGGGCGGAACAGGTGCGGCGTGAGACGCAGCTTGTAGGCGTCGCCGGTGGGAGTCTGGGCGGACCTCCACTCTCGGCAGCCTTCGACCCGCTCGCGAAGGAACGCCGAGTGGCGCAGATCCGACGGATCGAGATCCTCAAGCCACAGGCACCACCGCGACTTGCCCTGCACGAGCTCCTTCGCGCCGAGGAACGGCCTGACGTACTTCGCGGCGATGGGATCGGCGATCGCGATCGCGTGCGCGTCCTCGTCGATCAGCAGGTTCCCTCCGTCCGCCGGCATGGTGCCGAAGGATGCCACCGGCAGATCCGCGAGCGGCTTCTCCCGGGTGTAGACGTAGACGTTCGGTGCGTCATGCAGGTAGCCGTTGATCTGCTCGGTGACCGGCACCCGGTGAGGCTCGCCACGCGGCTCGTCGTAGTCGAACAGGACCGCCGGCCGACCCTTGGTGATCCGATCGAAGCCAGTCACCACACAATGCACCGCCGCGGCGCTCGGGGCCTCCGACGTCCAGGCGAACGTCCGGTGCGCGAAGGCGACGCGCCAGCCGGCGTCGATGAGCGGCCGGAACAGCGCGGGGACCGGCTGCCCCTGCACGATCGAGTTGGTCGACACGAAGGCGAAGTGCCCGCCGCGGTCGCCGAGGAAGTCGGCAGCCTTCTTGAACCACCCGGTCACGTAATCCAGGTAGCCGTCGAACTGCGCGCCCCACACCACGCGGAGGTCATCGCGCTGCGCCGTGGCCTTGGTCTTGTGCCCGATGAACGGCGGGTTGCCCATGACGTAGAGATCCGCGCTCGGCTCGACGACATCCGCCCAGTCGATCCGCAGCGCATTCCCGACGACGATGCTCTTGATCTTGTCCAGCGGCAGCGAGTCGGGCGCGGCGCCGAGCGCCAGCTCCATCGCCTGGTTCGCCTGATGCTCCACCAGGTGCAGCGCGGTCGCCGCGATCTGCGCCGGCCATTCCTCAAGCTCGATGCCATGGAAGCTGGACAGCTTCACGGCGAGGTGCTCCTCGGTGAAGAACATCGTCCGGGCGGTCTCACCAGACAGCTCCTGGATCCGCAGCAGCACCTCGAGATCCAGCGCGCGCATCTGGCGGTAGCCGACCACCAGGAAGTTCCCACACCCGCACGCCGGGTCGAGGAACCGCATCCGGCTCATGTCCGCGCGAAGCTTCTTGAGCTTGGCGGTGTCGTGATAACCGTCGGTGAATCGCTGGCGGAGCTCGTCGAGGAACATCGGCCCGATGACCTTCATGATGTTGGTCTCGGTCGTGTAGTGCTCGCCGAGCTCACGCCGTGCGGTCTTGTCCTTGACGGCCTGGAAGAGGCTGCCGAAGATCGCCGGCGAGATCGCTGACCAGTTGAACATGGCCGCGTCAGTGAGGCGCTTGCGCATGCCGGCATCGAACGACGGGATGGAGAGCGGCTCTTCGAAGACGCCGCCGTTGACGTAGGGGAAGCGGGCGATCAGCTCGTCGAGGTTCGACTGCCGGCGGCCCGGCTCACGGCCCATCACCTGGTACAGCAGCGACAGCTGCGGGCCGAGGTCTGAGCCGTCCTCGGCTGTGCGGGTCTCGAGGAACTCGAGGAACAGGTCGCGGTCCCAGAGGCCGGCGTCGTCGGCGTAGAGCGCGAACAGCGTGCGCACGAGGAACACGCTGGCCTCGTGATCGTCATACCCGGATCCCTCAAGCGCCTCGTACAGCGACGCCATCAGCTTCGCGGCCTTGATCGACGCCGATTCCTGAGCCTTCGAGCCGAAGGTGCGTTCTCCGTAGCCGGCGAGGAACGCGAGCTTGTCCGCCTGCTCCCGCAGCTCGTTGAGCTCGAACTCGAGCGGCACCGTTCCGGTCTCGGATCGGAGGTTCAGGAGCCGGAATCGGCGGAAGTCGCTCGTGATCACCCATCGGGGCACTTCGGGATCGGGGAGATCGTCGATGTAGTCCAGCGCCTGCTGCTCGGCTGCGGCGAGATCCTTACCGGCCGACTTCATCTCGATCAGCGCGAGGCCCGGGATCAGGGCGTCGATGTAGCCGCGCGATCCGGTCGATGAGCGCTTGACCCGCTTCTCGTAGAAGGCGGCTCGGGTCTCGGTGATCCCGTAGACGCCGAGCAGATCTCGAACGAAGGATTGGGCCTGCTGCCGCTCGTCGCCCGGCTCGTCCTTCCAGTCGCGCGCGAAGCGCGCAGCGCGCGAGCGGATCTCATTCATCGACAGGGTCTTGGCCACATCCACACGTTATCGGGGACATACCATTCGCCCCGGGACGCGGGGTTGTCCCGCGGGGTCTATGTAGTTATGATGAAATGCACTAATATAGGTGTCATTGCATTACCGGATGTCAACTCGGTTGTCCGATCTGAGCTCGTGTTCGTACCTATGGGCATCATGGGCACCGACATCGCAGACAGCCGAGGCATCTTCGACACCACAGCAGCAGCTGCAGCAGAGATTTTGAGAGGAGGTGACAGACAGATGATCACCGTGGAGTTCCGTGAGCGTGACCCGAACAGCGAGGCCCGCCGCGTCGTCGCGACCCTCACTGTGGCCGATGACCGCACGTACACCGTGGCCGGCGCCCTTCCCCTCGAGGAGATCTCGATCCTCGATCGCGCAGCGCCTGGTGGCCGGCTCACCCTGGCCGCGGATCCCGTGCGGTGGGCTCGCAAGAGCCACAAGGCCTTCAGGGCCGGCTACATCGTCCCGGTGATCACCGAGGACACCCTGCCGGTCGACGGCGAGAGCTGAGCGCCGTCATGTGCGACTCGTGCGCCGAGGGCGGGCGCCGTTGCCCCGGCTCGAACAGTCCGGAGGCTCGCGCCGCGCACAACACCCGCCGGCGTGAGAACAGGTCCGCTCGCGCCGCCGTCGTCTCCTGGGCGCGGCAGCGCGATCTTCCCGAGCTCGCGCTCGACGTGCTCGCCGTCGCCCCGCCCACGGTCGCGAAGGAATGGGCGGAGCACGCCGGGGCGCCGACCGCGCAGCACGGCGAGCAGACTCGTCTCAAGCCCACCTCCACCGGTCTGCGGGATGCCAGCTGGGCCAGTGCCGGCATCGTCGACCAGGTCGCGGCGATCGCCCGCGCGCAAGGTGCACACCCGGATGAGGCCGCGCTGTTGAACGTGAACGTGGTCCACGATGACTACGAAGACGAGGGCGTGAACACCACCCGCCGGCTCATCCTCGAGGACGGCAGCGACGCCTACTTCAAGCCGATCGACGGGATCGACGAGGAGACCGCCGAGGATTACGGCCATGAGCAGCCCTGGCAGCCGATCCACGAGGTGGCGGCATGGCACACCGCTCGCGCGCTCGGCCCGGAGTGGGAGCGACTCGTGCCGCCCTGCGTGCTCACCGTCCGCGACGGATCCCTCGGCTCGCTCGCGCTCGGCCAGCCCGGCACCACGGCCGGCCCGGTGCAGGTGCCCGACAGCGACGTGCACGCGGCCGCGTTCTTCGACGCGCTCACCGGCCAGCAGGACCGCCACACCGGGAACTTCCTCACCCACAACAACGGCGAGGAGCTGCACCTGATCGACCATGGGTTCGCGTTCGCTCGCCTGGACGACCCGGTCAACATGTCCGTCTTCCAGCTGCGCCGCTTCAGGACCGCGCCGGAGCTGACGACCTACGAGCTCGACCGGCTCGTGATCCTGCTGCGCACCCCGGATCTGCACGGGCTGCGCCCGATGCTCGCACCCGACCGGGCTGCGGCGCTCGAGGACCGCGCGCGGCTCATGCTCGTCACGGGCAGGATCCTCCCCGAAGGCCACTTCTGACCTGTCGGGGGACATACCGTTTCAACAGAGAGGGCCTGCCGAGCTCGACGCCGGCAGGCCCTCAGCATGGGCCGGGCGGAGATCTCCCGCCCGGCCCACCGTGTCACGTGGTGATCAGCTCGAGCGCCTCCGCGCCGGTCGTGATCACCCGGGCGTCGTACTCGCGCAGGAGCCGGTGGCATCCGGCGCTCGCGGCGCTCGTGACGTTGCCGGGCACCGCGCCGAGCGGACGGCCGAGGCTCGCGGCGTGACCGGCTGTGTTCAGAGATCCGGAGCGAAAGCCTGCCTCGACGATCACGGTCGCCTGCGTCGCGGCCGCGAGCAGACGGTTCCGAGAAAGGAAGCGCCAGCGGGTCGGCGACGAGCCGAGGGCCACCTCGGAGACGAGTGCGGATCCGGCGGAGCTGGCGATCCGGTCGCCGAGCTGCGCGTGCCCGATCGGGTACATCCGATCGACGCCACCGGCGAGCCAGGCGACGGTCGCCCCGCCGCTCATCAGCGCCGCGCGGTGAGCCGCGCCGTCGATGCCGTAAGCGCCGCCGCTGTGCACGACGACCCCGGCCGCGACGACGTCGCCGGTGATGTCCGCGCAGACGCTCTCGCCGTAGCTGGTGGCCGCCCGTGCGCCCGCGATCGCGAGCCGACGCTCGGCGCCGAGGGCGTCGATGTCTCCGCGGACCCAGAGCACGTGCGGGGCGTGCGGGCCGAGGTCGGCGAGGCCAGGGACGGTGGCCGGGTCGACCAGGCGGATCCCGTTCTCCTCGGCCTTGCGCAGCGCCGTGGCGATCGCGTCGGTGCGCAGACGCGGCATCCAGCGCTGCGCCTGCGCGGCCAGGCCGGGGGCGATCTTGTCGAGATCCGCGCGCTTGCCCTCGAGCGCGGCCAGTGCGGCGACGTGGCCGAGCTGCTGGACCAGGGCGCCGGCGTGGCCGTCGCCCGGCTCGGTGATGATCGACCAGGCCGCGCGGGCGAGGCGCTCCTTCGTGTCGGTGATCTCGGCGACCTCGGTGGTGATCGTGGTGGTGGTCATGGCGTCCTCCTCAGAACGGGTTTTAGTTGACTTGACATGTACCAATATAGGGGAGGGGGGTCGGACATTGTCAACCCGGTTGGATTCGGCCCAGCTGCGGCGAGCGCATGAAACCGCCCGTGTCCCCCAAATGGGGGACACGGGCGGGTGTGGTTCGCGCGTGGGTTATGCGGGGTGGTCGATGCGCTTGGGGCGGGTGAGGACGGTCTCCTTGGTGTCGGGAGGATGGGGGAGCGCCCAGACGATCCGAGGAGACCCCGTGACCCTGCCATCCCTTGAGAACCTCGCCTACCCGGCCGGCGACGACGGCGAGCACCCGGGCGGCGGTCACTGCGCCTGGCTCGGCGGCGCAACCCGGGAGGAGGACCGGGTCGCGATCGTCGATCAGTACGCCACCGCGCTGCGCGTGCTCGTCGACGCCGCCGAGGCATCCGGCGACGGATGGAGCCTCAGCCGGCCGATCCTGTTCGCCGTGCACCAGCTCTGCGAGGACGCCCTCGACGTCGCGAACGCTCGCGCCGGCGTGACCGTGCCCCAGAGCGGCAAGCAGCGCCACTCGCTCGCCGTCAAGATGGCCGGCGCCGTCGCCGGCGGCGTCTATGCCGGCCTCACGCTCGAGGAGCGCCAGTGGTGCGAGCGCTTCATCGCGGAGATCGCGCCGCTCACCGGGAACGGCTTCCCCGGTCGGTACGCGGACGGCGCCGTGTCCGGCCGCCGCCAGCTCGATGACGTGTGGTGCTGCATCAACCCGACCGCGCTGCGCGATGCCGCGACCATGTTCGCCGGCCTCACCATCCTCCGCGCCGCCGAGCTCGACGAGCCGGCAGAGGAGATCACCGCGCCCTGACCCCTGCGGCGAGCGCAGCGTGCCGGCGGTGCCGTGCAGGGGCGGGTTGGCCGGTGCTGGTCGCCCGCCCCTGGTCTCTACAGCCGGCCGTCGCTGTCGACGGGGTCCGGAGGGCCGTCGTACTCGCTGGCCGGGACGGTGCTGTCCTCGAGGCAGATGCTCTCGGGGCGGGCGCCGTAGCCGCAGATCTGGCACATGTCTCGTGCTCCTCTCTTTAGTTGACTTGACACTTACCAATATAGGGCAGAGGTCGGACATTGTCAACCCGGTTGGATCAGGTTGTGAGCTGCGGCGAGCGCGGCCCGCTCGAGGAGGATGCCGGGGGAGGGCCCCTGAGCGGTTCTCAGAGGCCCTCGGTGGCTCACTGGATGAAGATCCAAGCCGGGAGGGTTCCGGTCGCCAGGAGGCGGCTCAGGACGTCCACGATGGTCAGATCGGGGTCGGCCTGCGCGGCGTGGTCGAGGTAGTGGCCCGCGTGCGTCGAGCGGCCCAGCGCCCAGGCCAGCCACGCGGCCGCGGCGAGCAGCGCGGCGTGCTCGTGGCCGGTGACGTGCGCCGCTGCGATCCGGCACGCGGCGAGCGCGGCGCCGAGGCGGTCCGGGTCGGGGCGGTGCATCGTGTCGCCGACCATGATGCGGCCGAGGTGCTCGGGGATCGCGGTGCCCGCGGTGGAGTAGGCGGTCTGCGCGGCGACGGCCTCGCGTCCGGTCTGCTCGTCGCTGGCCCACTGGATCAGGGCCGCGTCCCGCAGCGCCGGGATCACCATGACGGCCGCGAGGTGCGCGAGGGTGCTCGGCTCCGGGGCGTCGAGGTCGGCGGTGAGTACGCCTTCCAGCATCGCGGTCAGGCTCGCCTCGTCATCCGTGGGGAACGTCGCCGAGGCGACGGCCGCGGCGAGCGCGGGATCGGTGGCGGGAAGCTCGATCCCGGCGTGCTGGTCTCCCTCGGCGAGCGCGGGGGCGTTGGCGAGCGCGGGGGCCGGCTCGGTGTGCTCCTCGCCGGTGAAGTACTCGCCCCAGGTGGCGGGGGTGGCGTAGAAGATCGCGGCGACGTCGAGGCCGAGCAGGTCGCACATGGTGCGCAGGGTCTCGGCGAGCAGCGCGTGCCGCGTCTGGTCGCCGTCGGTGTAGATCGCCGCGGCGATCATCGTGACGCCGCCGAGGCGGACGACCGTGCCGAGCCATTCGGCGGTGTACGCGGCGAGCGCGTCGGCGTCGGTGGCGGTGGGGAGGTCGACGCGCAGCGCGCCGTGCGAGCGGGTGCCGCGGAACGGGGCGATGACGAGCGACTCGGTCGGGGTGTAGCCGAGCAGCGTGGTGACGGCGGTGAGCAGCTCGCCCTTCTCGACGGCCTTCAGGATGGTGGTCATGGTGTCCTCCTCAGAACATCCGATTAGTTGCCTTGACACTTACCAATATAGGGACGGGGTCGGACATTGTCAACCCGGTTGGATCGGCGGTGCCGGATGCGGCGAGCGCGGGCCGGGGATCTCGCCCCGGCCCGCGCTGCGGATCAGGCCGCGGCGATGTAGCTGCAGGGCACCTGCGCGCCGTGGTGCCAGCCGTCGCACTCGATCCGGCCGAGCTTGCGGGCGTCGTCCCGGCAGGCGCGGCGGGCGTCGGCCTCCTCGGCGTCGAGCCGGGCGGCGTGCAGGGCCTCGATGTGGTCGAGCTTGGCGGCGAACTCGTCGTGATCGGGCAGGCCCGCGGCGATCCACAGCCGCGCGCACAGCCCGAATCCCTCGTGCGAGAGCGGTGCCCGCTCCGCGGCCGCGAGAAGGCCGATGACGACCTCGACGGCGGTGCCGGGGCGGGTGTCCTCGCCCGCGGCGACCCGCTCGAGGATCTCCCGCGCGTGCGCCCGATAGACGGCCTCAACGCTCATCCGCGCGGATGCCTCGCCGCCGCTGAGCAGCGAGAACGAGTGAAAGAGCGTGTCGGCCTGCTCGGGGTGCCGGGCCTGCGCCTGCGCGATCTCATCCTCGGCCCAGCTCATCCGCTCGAAGATGCCGCCGAAGCTCTGCTCGAACCCGGCCAGGATCTCGGCTGCGGTCGTGGTGGTGTCGGTCATGAAGTCCTCCTCAGAACGTCGGTTAGTTGACTTGACATTTACCAATATAGGGAAGGGGTCGGACATTTGGCCCGCGGGCACGAAAATGCGGGGCGAGGGTTGCCCCTCGCCCCGCTAGGGAGGACTGCGGCGAGCGCCGCGGGTGCTACGTGGTGCGTCGGGATCGGGTGGCGGTCACCGCGGCGCGCACGGCGTTCCACACGAGGTTCTGCGGCGGCTCGGGCTTGCCCCGTTCCACGTAGACGGCGAGGGGCGGGAGGTCGAGCGATCGCACCACGGCGGAGGCGATCGCCTCGGGGGATGCGTCGGCGGGGATCGCGCTCGCCGCGGTGCCGCGGGCGTACCCGTTCGCGTAGGCGGCGTGCGCGATCGCGCGGATCAGCTCGAAGGTCTCGAAGTACTCGACGGCCTCGCCCGCGCCGATCTGCCGGGCGAACTGCTCGCCGAGCGGCTCGCCCGGGTCGGGGGCGTGGTCGTCTGGCCAGATGCCCCAGTCGGCGAGCGTGCCGAGCATGACGGTATCGGGGACGGCGAGCGCGGCGGGGTCTCGCCAGCCGTTCGCGTCGGCGAGGTCGGCCGCGGCGAGCGGGGCCGGCTCGGATGTCGGGGTGGGGTGTGCGGTGCTCATGGGCGGGTCTCCTCGTACCAGATTTCGTAGGTGCGGCCGGTGATGGATGCCAGGTGCGCGGCGAGCGCCTCGGCGGCCTCGATGTCGCCCGCGTACTCGCGACAGTCGTCGTGCGCCTCGATGCCGAACTCGCCATTGCACGGGGCGAAGACGCCGGGGAGGATCGCCCACGCGATGCACTCGCAGTCGTCCGCGGCCAGCGATCGCGGCTCGGTCGGTTCGAACGGGCGGAGGTCGACGCGCTCACCGGTGGCGGCATCCTGCAGCCACGGGTCGGTGTCGGCGGCGATGTGCGCGCCCGGCGCCAGCGGGCCGGTGTAGCGCTTCGTGGCGGTGGTCATGGTGTTCCTCTCGGTCGGGGCCGGCGAGGCCGTGCGCCCGGCCTCGCCGTGGTCTGGCTAGGGGCGGAACCGCAGCGCGGTCTCTGCCTTGATCGCGGCGTTGTACTTGCGCCGCAGGGTGCGGAGGGCCTGGTCGCTCTCGCCGGCGGCGATGGCGTGGGCGAGGGTCTCGCCGGTCTCGTTGACGAGATCTCGAGCTGCCACCATTTCGGCGAGGGTTGCGGCGGTCATGGCGTCCTCCTCAGAACGGATTTTAGTTGACTTGACACCTACTAATATAGGGGAGAGGTCGGACATGGTCAACCCGGTTGGATCGGATCGGCTGCGCTCGCCGTGGGTGACGCCGGGAGGGGCGGGCGGCCCGCCCCTCCCGGTCGGTCAGTCCTCGATGATGTCGTGCTCCTCAACGGTCATGTCGCGCCAGCCGGGGCCGTGCAGGATCGTGGCGACCCGCTCGGGGGTGAGCAGGGGCCGGGCGGCCTCCTCGGCGGTCTCCGTGTTGATCGCGGTGACCTCGACCGGCACGTCGACCTCGACCGTCACGCGGTAGGTGACCGTGTACTTCCGGTCACGCTGGACGCCGCCCAGCTCCTCGGCAAGCGTGTCGTAGTAGGTCTCGTAACCGGCGTGGTCGGCGATCCGGCGCACCTTCGCCCAGAGCATCGTCAGGCGCGGGTCGCTCGCCTCGATCTGGTCGTTCTGCAGCCGTGCCAGCTCGGTCTCAAGCGTGGCGACCCGGGCGAGCGCGGCCCGCTCGGACTCCTGCGCCCGTGCGAGCTCGGTCTGACCGGCGACCCGGTTGTCGGTAGTGGCGATGTCAGTCATGATGTCCTCCCTAGAACGTTGAATAGTTGACTTGACATGTACCAATATAGGGGAGGGGTCGGACATTGTCAACCGGGTTGGATCGGATCGGCGCTCGCCGCAGGGCACGAAAGAGGGGCGAGGCAGAAGCCCCGCCCCTCGCGTGATGCCGGATCAGACCGGCTCGGCGCTCGACCCGTTCCAGTCGATGTCATCCCAGCCGTTCTCGCGGATGGCCTCGGCCACGTCGTAGCGGTCGACGTCCTCCTCGGCGGCCTCGATAGCGGCGTCGTAGTTGGTCGCGGTGACCGTCCGGTAGACCCGCAGGCTGATCGTGATGTCCATGCCGACCTCGAACTCGCGCTCGCGGGTGATGCCGTCCACGGCGGCGACCATGCGGTCGTACTCGCCGCACATGTCGTGGTCGGTGGCGACCTCGCCCGCCGCCTCCCAGAAGTCGACGAGACGGGCGTCTGCGCCGTCCGTGATCTCCTCGGCCCGCGCCGTGGCGATCTCCGCCTCGAGCTGCTCGGCGCGGGCGAGCGCGGCGCGCGTGGAAGCCTCGACCCGCGCCAGCTCGCCGATGACAGCCGGGCGGGGGAGGGTGAGACCCTCGAAGCCGGTAACCGCCTGAGTGGTGATGTCAGTCATGATGTCCTCCCTAGAACGTCGAATAGTTGACTTGACACTTACGAATATAGGGGGAGCCTCCGACATTGGGAGGCTCCCCCGTTCTCTAGGGAGAAATCGCGGGTCTCAGGCGGTCTCGTCGGCCTCCTCCCACGCCTCGGGATCGGCCTCGCGGCAGTGCTCGCGGATCATGGCAGCGCGCTCGGGGAGCGCGGCGGCCTCGAACACCTCGGCGAGCCGGGAGCCTTCCAGGTAGGTGAAGTGCTCCCAGAAGTCCTCACCCGGGAACGTCATCATCAGCGCGTCCCCGAGCGAGCCCACGGCCGCCAGGATCGCCGCCAGTGCGGTCTCCGGCGTGCGGCCCAGCGCGTCCACCGGGATCAGCGGCCCGTTCGAATCGCGCTTCGCGACCACGCGGCCGCCCTGCCAGCGCTCGCGGGTGACGCTCGGCTCCTCGCCCGTCCATTCCTCCTTGAGGGTGAGGGACAGACCCGGCAGGGATGCCGTCAGCTGCTCGGCGAGTTCGCGCAGCCCGAAGGTCTGCACCTGGTCGGAGTACTGCACGTAGGCCGATCCGGCCCGGTCGATCCCGATCTGCGCGTCGATCCCGTAGATCCGCGCGCGGCCGGTGTCGATGTCGATCTGGTGCTCGGTGTCCGCGTTCGCATTCCACAGCGCGATCAGCCGGGCGAGCGAGGGCAGCTCGGCGCCCTCCTCGGCATCCACCGATACACACGTCCACATGCTCATGAGAACCTCCACGGTTGTTGAATAGTTGACTTGACATGCACCAATATAGAGATAGCCCCGGACACTGTCAACAGGGTTGGAAATCGCCCCCCCCTCCCGGGCGCAGCCCGGACAGAACCCGCCCCGGAACCCCGGCCACGAGGAACCGCCCCACAGAACGGCCCAGGAAGGCCGCCACGGGCCGCGAGAGAGGCCGGATAGGCAACTACAGCCGAACGGCACCCCAGGCCGGGAGAGAGGCGCACAGGGCCGGGAAGCGCTAATCCGCAGGAAGCCCCAGGAAGCCGCCTAAGCCCCGCAGGGTCGATCCGGCACCCGATAGCCGGCTACCCCGATCCCAGGCCGCCACGCCCCCCCACCGCAGCCCGCCCCGAGGGGTGGCGCGCAGCGCCGCCCCGACCTCGCTCAGGCCCGGCCTGCCGGGCCGCCCGGAGGAGGCGGGCGCAGCCCGCCGGAGGGTCCTAGACGG
>NZ_JBBCPF010000013.1:0-81980 GCF_037150835.1 Microbacterium sp. LB12
ACCAACACCGGGAAAACGGTGAAAGCAGCGAGTTTGATGCTGACCAAAGAGACAAATTCATTGCTGACTTCATCCATTGCCAACCCCACAAAGGAGGCTGGTCTTTGATCCAAAGGAATTCTCACCCCCACCGAAGTGGAGACGAGGATAATTTGGCATTTGACAAGTGCACGCTGTTGAGTTCTCAAGGATCGGATGCTCCCACGACCCAGTCATCACAACCAGGCCCGCAGGGCAACTTCTCTATTTTACCGATCTCATTTCCTTTGTCAAATCGCCTTCCGGCGACCTGTTCGAGGGAACGAGTCGATTCCTTCGTCCTGTTCACTCTGAGAGTGTTTCGGATTCGGGAGGTGTTCGATGCTTGACGGGAGCCGGTCCGAGGACCTCCGCTCAACCGTTTGGGGCGAACAAGTAATAAGTTACGCGGATCCCGGGGATCCAGCAAATCCAGCCCGACCGCCGGGCGTGTCGCACCGCGGCGGCATGCCCCGGCGTCGATCCGACCGCCGGGGCCCACGCTGTCAGCCGGCGCCGATCAGCCGTTCGACGAACCAGAACAGGCCGACCGCGGCGACCACGGCCGCCGTCCAGAACCCCGCGCTCACCACGCGGCGTCGCACCAGCACGAACACGGGGAACACCAGCGCGATCACGAGCAGCTGCGCGAGCTCGATGCCCACGTTGAACACCAGGAGGGCGCCCAGGAGATCCCACGAGAACGGCTCGTCGATGCCCAGCGCGCCGGCGAAGCCCACGCCATGCATGAGTCCGAACGCGAACACGACGGCGATGCGGACGAGGTCGGCGCGCGTGAAAGCACCCTCCTGCACGGTCATCGCCGCGCTCCCGGTACTGACGACCACCGCCCGCTCCTTGACCGCCGTGCCGCCGGTGCCACCCGACGCCGTGGTATCCCGGTGAAGCGGTCCATCGACATCCACGGTCGTGAGTGTCTCCGGCACACCGCGGCGCGCATGCCGGAACCGGCGCATCTCCCACAGGGCGACAACGGCGATCGAGAGCGCGATGGCGGGCTCGACGATCCAGGCGGGAATGCTCACCACTCCCAGCGCGGCGAGGATGAACGTCGCCGAGTGCGCCACCGTGAACGCCGTCGCCGCGAGCACGATGTCGCGCAGCCTGCGGGATCCGACGATGAGTGCGAGCAGGAAGAGCAGGTGATCGGGCCCGAGGAGCAGATGCTCCGCCCCCAGCACCAGGAACTCCCCCATCCGGGAACCCCAGTCGGTCGTGGTCACCACCGAGGGATTCGTGTCGGTGTCCAGGCTCGCCACACCCGAGCCCGACCGCACGTCGTAGTCGATGATGGTCGTGGTCATCCCACCGGGGGCCGTGCCGGGGAAGAGCTCCGTGGTGATCCGATAGGGGACCGGCATCGCCTCGACACGATCCGTGCAGTCCGCCTCGATCACCAGACGCGCGTGCGGGACGCCGTCGCGGATGACGATCTCGTACGGCGCCACCACGCGGTTCGCGCACGGCGCCGCATCCACAGCTCCCTCCTCCCCCGCGGGCGCGATGGAGAAGCGAGGCAGCACGTAGCCGTCGACCGTCTCGGCGTGCGCCTCCAGCACCTCGGTGGTCAGGAGCTCGGGATCACGCCCGGACGCCTGCACATCGGCATAGGCCTCCTGCTCGAAGGCCTGGTCGCCCATGGCACGGGCACCATCCGTCGCGAGCAGCACGTACTCGATGTCGAGCACCGTCCGCACCAGACCGCGTTCCGGCTCGGAGACGTCGGCGTAGACCGTCGCCGAATAGCTGTGCGCCGCGGCCGGGGCCGCCGCCAGCACGGTGCTGGCGGCGACTCCGGCGAGCGCGAGCGCGGTGGCGACGAGGGCGCGGACGCCCGGCATCCGTCGTCGGTGAATGTGCACTGCGGTCGCGCCCGGCATCATGCCCCGGTCTCGGACCGACGCTGCCGGCGCCACACCAGGAATCCACCCGCGATGAGCAGCACGAGCGCACCGAGCGCGGCCAGCGTCGGAACCGTCCCGCCCGTCGCGGCGAGCGGGTCACCGGCGCCGGGGTTCGCCGAACCGGGAGCTCCACCGGGAGTCGAGCCGCCGCCACCAGGGGTGGTCCCGCCGCCGGGGATCTCTCCCCCACCGGGCGCCGCGGCCACCGCGACCGTGAAGGTCACCTGGTTCTGACGTGCCGCGGCATCGGTCGCCGTGTACGTCAGCGTGTACACGCCTGGCGTGCTCGGTGTGAAGGCATACCCGCCATCGGCCGCGGCCTCGGCGAAGGCGCGCGCGCTCGCCCGGGTGACGTCCACCGGCGCACCGGCGGGGTCGGACACCTCGAGGGCTGCGGTGACGCGGCCGGAGTTGTCCACTGCCTCCGGGATCGGTGCGGTGTAGGGCTGCCCGACCACGCCGTCCGCCGCCGGCGCAGGATCGACGCGCACCATCGGCGGCATCGTGTCGAGCATCGTCAGCTCACGCGTCGCCACGCGGTACACATCCTTGTCCGACAGCGGAGCACTGTAGATCTCCACTCCCGCGATGCGACCGTTCAGCGTCGAATCGTCCAGGCTGCCCGACGGGTTGGCGTCGCCGCCGATCACCATGTAGCGCGCGGCCGCCGAACTCGGCTTGACCTGGAACGACACGTCCTCGGTCTCGGCCTTCTTCACACCGTCGACGTACAGTCGCGCGTCCTGTCCGTCGTACCACGCGCTCACGTGATACCACTGGCCGTACTTCAGCGCGACGGTCGGTCGCGGCGAGGCGTACCAGAACTGCAACTCGTACGTCGTGGCGCTCGTGCCCACGGCCTCGAGCCCGATGCCACCGCTCTGCATTCCTCCGAAGACGTCCACGTACCCGCCCTCGATCGAGTCGAGGCGGAACGTCGCATCGAGCGTGAAGCCGTCCTGCAGGGCGGCGTACTCCGCATCGGTCCAGGCAGGCGTGCGCACTCCGGTGGCGGCCCCCTCACGTCCGATCACGACCTCGGTGCCGACGGCGGCATCCGCGGCGATCTGGACGTCGGCTCCCGCCGTGAGCGGACGAGCGACCGGAGACGAGTCGGTCGCGACTCCGCCGGCGAACCCGACATCGAGGAGGTCGGCGGTCGGCACGGGATCGCGCAGATCCTCGAAGGTCAGCGAACCCGGATCGAACGGCAGCTCGCCGCCGCCCGCGTCACCGCTGGTGAACCGGGTCGTCAGAGCCGCGCCCTCCTTGCCCCAGGCGTTGATGGGCGTGATCCGCACCTCGTACTCGCGCGACGGCAGCAGGTTCCACACCTCGTGGCTGCGGTCGGCGGGCATGGGCAGGTTGTAGAAGCCCGACCACTGCAGGAACGAGTTCACCTCTTCGCCGGTGGCGACGTCGACCGTCGAGTAGCGGTACTTGTGCACGATGTCGCCCACCGTGTTCGGTGCCGGTACTGCCTGCGGGAACGACACCATCGCCTTGGTGCCCGCGATGTCGCCGACACTGACCTGCGATCCGCTCGGCCACACGGGTCCGGCCGACTCCGCGGAACGGAGGGTGTTGTTGAACGGGAACCGCTCGTCGTAGCTCTTCGTGACATCCACGGAGTCGGCGACGTCCCACGACCAGGTCTGGTCGATCCACTGGTCGGCGAGCAGGTCGTAGTTCTTGATCGTGACCTGCGTGCCGGTGATCTCCACGATCGCCGTCTGGCGGTTGTTACCCGCGTCATCCGGCGTGGTGTCGTTGCTGCGGCTCGTCGGGCTGGAGTTGATCACGCCGGACTCGAACTCGTAGTACGCCAGCGGTGGTGCGTTCACCGTCGTGAAGCCCTTCGTCGCCTTGTCGCCCGGGCGGTCCTCCTGGCCCTGCCAGATCGAGGTGGGGATGTTCTGCGGCGTGTGGATGTGGCCGCCCCAGACGACCGCCTGCGGGAAGTCGTCGAACACCGACTGGAATCCGTCGCCGCATCCGCTGGAGAGTCCGGTGCCGTACCACTCGTTCGACACGTAGTGGGTGCACTGGAGCGGGTGGTGCACGAGCACCATCACGGGCTTGGTCGGGTCGTCGGCGGTCGCCGCGGTGAGCCGCTGCTGGAGCCAGGTCTGCGCGTACGCGTAGTTGCCGCTGCTCGCGCCCGACGGCTTGCCGGTGACCGGGTCGATCGTGCCGCTTCCGGGAGACACCGTGATCACGCGGTAGCCGTTCACGGTGTACTCGGCGTTCGGCTTCTGTCCACCGGTGGCCTGGGTGAACAGGTCGTAGGACGCGATGCCGGAGACGTCGTGGTTGCCGAGGGAGGCGATCGTCTGGATGCCGAGATCGGCCTTGGAGTCGATGGTCTCCTTCAGCCCCTGGAACTCCGCCGGGGTGGCGCTGTTGGTGAGGTCGCCGACGAACAGTGCGGTCTGCACATCCTGTTCGGCCCAGAAGTCGTAGGCCTCCGCGAGCTCATCCCAGTTGTCGTGGATGTCGCCGATCGCGGCGAAACGGACGTCGGGATCGCCGGGTGCCGCCAACGGTGCGACGGCAGCCGCCGCAGTGGTGACGTCCGCGACGGGAGCGCCGGCCACGCTCACGGTGCGGGTCTCCTGACTCAGGCCGCCCGAGGCGTCGGTCACCGTGTAGTTCACGACGTAGTCACCGGGGACGCCGGGGAGGAAGCGGAAGACACCCGCGTCGTCGGCGGTGATCATCGTGATGACGCCGGTCGGGTCGGCCACGGTCACGACGACCTCGGCGGCTGTGCCGTCGGCGTCGACCGCGGCGGCGGCCGGGAGCACGACGGGCACGTCGACATCGCCCTGCGTCGGAACGTCGCCGTCGATCCGGATGACGATGCCGTCCGTGGTCGTGGAGGTGTCGTCGGAGACAGCGGCGACGACGGGAGCGGTCGCCGCGGAGGGTGCGGCCTCCGCGGCGCTGGCAGCCACGAGCGGAGTCGCAAGGCAGGCAGCGACCGCGACGACGGATGCCTGGAAGGCGAGGGCCTTGCGGGCGCGGCGGGGGTATCGGGAGAAGGGATTGGGGGGTTCGTGACGGGACACGGAGCATCCTCTGGGCGAGACGGGAAAAGCGGACAGGCCCAATCGACCGTCGGAAGATGACCGTGAGGTGAACGCGGTCCGACATCGGCATGTCATCCGCGCGCGTTCGCGCCATCCGGGTGGCCCGGTGCGCACAGTGGGCGGGACCGACGTGTTCCGGTCAGTCCTCGCCGGGGAGTGCGGCGGATCCGAATGCCTGCGCCTCGAACGAGATCGTGTGCGGGATGTAGCGATCCTCTGCGCACTCGACCGGTCGGCCGTTCGCGGCGAAGGTCTCGCGTCGCACCTGCAGCAGAGGGCTCGATCGACGCACGGACAGGAGTCGCGCATCCTCCGTCGCCGCTGCGACCGCCTCGATCCGGTGGTTGCCGGAGGACACGACGATGCCCTCATCCGCGAGGACCTTCGTGGTCGAGACCACATCGTCCGGCACGACGCTCATGTGGGGGACGACCCACGGCGCCCAGGTCGAGCGCTCCACCATCACGGCCCGCTGATCGAGCGTGCGGACGCGCGTGAAGACGAGCACTTCGGCGTCGGTGCCGATCGACAGCAGTCGCGCCTCCCTGGCCGTGGCACGACGCCGAGTGCGTGCGACGATCAGTCCCCCGGGTGTCCTCCCCCGGCTGCGCGCCCACTGGGTGAACGACCGCATCCGGTCGAACCCCTGAGGCTGACTCGGCTGCACGAACCAGCCCGAGCCCCGGTGCGACTCGACCAGCCCCTGCCGGGCGAGGGTCGCGAGCGCCGTGCGGACCACGCGCCGCGAGACGCCGTGGATCGCCGCGAGCTCGAGCTCACTCGGGAGCGCCGCTCCCCCGACGTACGCACCCCCGATGATCTGAGCCCGCAGCTCCGTGACGACCTCGCTCACACGCCCATTATCCAGCGCGCGGATGACCCGGAAGATGCCAGAAGCCCCCGGGCTTGCGCCAGGGGGCTTCTCTCACGGTGGACCTAAGGGGATTCGAACCCCTGACCTCCTCGATGCGAACGAGGCGCGCTACCAACTGCGCCATAGGCCCGTGAACAACGTCTACGCTATCACGGCCGCAGAGCTGTTCGTGTCGGTCCGTCAGCCGGCGGCACGACGCGAGAGCAGGTCGCGAACATGCGCCTCGATCTCGGCATCGTCCACGAAGCCCATAGTGGCGTACGGCGACGCGGACGCAGCCGGAAGGGCGACGGGAGCCTCGGGCGCCATCTGCTCGGCGCGTTCCCGCAGAGCCGCGACCCGGGCGGCCTTGCGCCTTTGCTCCTGCGCGTCGATCTGCGCCTGCGCGGCCTGCGCGCGCGATCCGTTGACCGACACCAGCGGCTCCGGTAGCGGACGCGGCGTCCAGGTCGCTCGGCCCTGGTCGTGCAGTTCGGGGGCGACACGCGGCTTCGCCGGCACGACCGCGTGGGTGGCTCGCGCGACTCGGCCTGCGACCGAGGCCATCCGCTGCAGCACCAGTCCAGCGACCACGGCCACAGCTCCGCCGATCCAGAGGAGCACGGAGCTCCCCGCGGCGAGGAGCTGCCATACGCCGAGACCGGCGGTGGCGAGTCCCAGCAGGATCATCGTGGTGGCCGTCGCCCGCACGCGCCGACGGGCGCGAGCGCGGCGGATGACCGGATCGGCCCTGGTCGCAGCGAGTTCTTCACGCAATGTCTCGAGCTCCGCAGCCTCGCGTTCGGATTGCACGCGCTTGGCGAGCTTCTGCTGCGCGAGTGCGGTGCGGGCGTTCAGTTCGACGCGCACCTCGCCCGGCGTCTCGCTCGTCTCGGCGAGCACGCGCAGCGCCTGGTTCAACCGCACGGCATTGCGTTCGGCGGCGTTGTACTGAAAACGGCCCCGCCACGACGGCAGGAGGTAGAGCATCCAGAGCAGCACGGCGACGAGCACGATCACTCCCCCGCTCAGCACCGGCCCGTCCATACCGACAACGCTAAGGGGTGCGGGGGGACAGCGCCGTAGAGAAAGGCGCGTGTCGCGGCGAGTCGGCCCGGATCGAGGTCTGCGAGGCTTCGCTCAGAACGAGATGCGGTCCGACGGCGGGACCGTCGCGGCATCCGGCGGGACCTGCCCGCTGAGCCAGCGCGCGAGCACCCCCTGGGGGACGTCCTCCCGCGTCAACGCGAACGCGTAGTGATCGCGCCAATCGCCGTCGATGTGGATGTAGCGCCGACGCAGTCCCTCGTAGCGGAAGCCGAGCTTCTGCACGACGCGCAGGCTCGCGGCGTTCTCCGGGCGGATGCAGATCTCCATGCGGTGGAGGCCGTACTCGGTGAAGCACGCATCGGTGGCCATCGCCACCGCGGTCGGAGTGATCCCCCTGCCCGCGAAGCGCTCGCTCACCCAGTAGCCGATCGTCGCCGAGCACAGGGACCCGCGGGCGACTCCCCACACGTTCAGCTGCCCAGCGACCTCACCGTCGTACTCCATGACGAACGGATAGCCCGAGCCGTCGCGGTACTGCTGAAGCAGCCGCCGGATGCTGAGCCGCATGTCGAACGACACCGACCCATACGGGACCGTCGCTTCCCAGCGCTGCAACCAGGAACGGTTCGCCAGCAGCTCGTGCTGCAGCGGACGGGCGTCCTTCGCTCGCACGAGGCGCAGTTCGATGGGTCCGTGTCGCATCCCCGCCGCCAGATCCATGCCGCACCGACGCCCGCAGAGTCGCCTAGAGGCGTTCCGCGAACTCCTTGAGCCAGGGACGCAGCTCGGGGCCGAGGTCGTCACGATCCGCGGCGAGCTGCACGATCGCCTTGATGTAGTCGACGCGATCGCCCGTGTCGTACCGGCGTCCTCCGAAGATGACGCCGACGACGCCGGGACCGTTCGGATCGGTCGCGAGCTCCTGCAGCGCATCCGTCAACTGGATCTCGCCGCCCTTGCCGGGTTCGGTGCGCTCGAGGATCTCGAACACCGAGGCCGGGAGCACATAACGGCCGATGATGGCCAGGTTGGAGGGCGCATCCTCCGGGGCGGGCTTCTCGACGAGCCCCGTCACCCGCACGTGTTCGGACCCCTCGATCGATTCGACCGCCGCGGCACCGTACATGTGGATGCTGCTCGGCTCGACTTCCATCAACGCGATCACCGCAGCGCCGGAACGCTCGTGCTCCGCGATCATCTCGGTCAGGAGCGGGTCGCGGTCGTCGATGAGGTCGTCGCCGAGGAGCACCGCGAACGAGCTGTCGCCCACGTGGGTGCGAGCGCGCAGCACCGCGTGCCCGAGCCCCTTCGGCTCGCCCTGGCGGACGAAGTGGATGTCGGCGAGATCGCTCGACTTCATGACACGTTCGAGGCGACCGGTGTCACCCTTCTCCATGAGCCGCACCTCGAGCTCGGGGACCGAGTCGAAGTGGTTGGAGATCGCGTTCTTGTTGCGACCGATGATGACGAGAATGTCATCGATGCCGGCGTTCGCGGCCTCCTCGACGACGTACTGGATCGCCGGCTTGTCGACGACGGGGAGCATCTCCTTCGGCATCGCCTTCGTGGCGGGAAGGAATCGCGTCCCCAGTCCTGCCGCGGGAATGACGGCTTTGATCTTGTGGTCAGCCATCTTGCCAGCCTAGTGGTGAGCGTCGCCTTAGACTCGGAGCCATGTCGAACGACGTCGAACATGCGAAACGCGCGCTCCGCGCCGAACTCCGCGAACGACGCCAGCTCCTCTCCGATCCGCAACGCGAAGCCGCGGCCACCGCGATCGGCGAGCGGCTCGATGCTCTGATCGACGAGCTCGGCGCACAGTCGATCTCCTGCTTCCTCTCCACCACGACCGAGCCGGGCACTCGGGAGTTCGTGACCAGGGCGGTGCGCCGCGGTATCCGCGTGCTCCTTCCCGTGACCCGTGCGGATGGGTTGCTGGACTGGGCCGTCGCGAACGACGACGACGAGGTCGCCGAAGGACTCTTCGGCCTTCCCGAGCCCACCGGCGAGGTGCTCGGCCCCATCGCCGTCAACGACGTCGACCTGATGATCATCCCCGCGGCCGCCGTCGACCGTACCGGCATGCGCATGGGCTGGGGCCGCGGCTACTTCGACAAGACGATCGGCTCCATGGAGAAATGCCCTCCTGTCTATGCCGTCATCTATGATTCCGAGGTACTCGACGAACTCCCGCGTGAGGTGCACGACCAGCCGGTGAACGGCGTCGTGACCCCGTCGCAGACCCTCACCCTGTCGCCGCGGCGACGCTGATCGCAAGGACCGCAATGCCCACCTACGCCTATGCCTGCACGTCGTGCGGACACACCTTCGACGCCGTGCAGACCTTCTCCGACGACGCGCTCACCGTGTGCCCGGAGTGCGGCGGTGCGCTGCGGAAGCAGTACGGCTCGATCGGCGTGACCTTCAACGGCTCCGGCTTCTATCGCACGGACTCGCGTGCCAAATCCGGGGGATCGAAGGATGCTTCGGCATCATCGAAGTCGGAATCGACGACGAGCGCCAAACCGGCGGCTGCGTCGACGCCGACCTCGAACTGAGGTCCTGATCGACTGGGGGTACCCATGCTCAAGGGGTTCAAAGACTTCATCCTGCGCGGCAACGTCATCGATCTCGCGGTGGCGGTCGTCATCGGGGCGGCTTTCACCGCGATCGTCAACGCCGTGGTGTCCAGCATCATCACCCCGCTCATCTCGCTGTTCTTCAAGGCGGACTCGATGGGCGGCTTCGGTCCGCAGGTGCCGAACCTGTACGGCGACATGGTCACGTTCCCGATCGGCGACCTGATCTCGGCGATCATCAGCTTCCTCGCCGTCGCCGTGGTCGTGTACTTCGTGTTCGTGCTGCCGATGAACACCTTCAAGGCGCACGTCGAAGCACGCAAGGGCACGCCTGCCGAGGAGCCCGAGGAGGAGCCGGCCGCCGCGACCGAGGCCGAGCTGCTCGTCGAGATCCGCGACCTGCTCAAGGCTCAGCGCGACGCCTGACCGCGACCCGCACGGCACGACGCACGGTCCCTCTTCGGAGGGGCCGTGCGTCTTTTCGTCGAGGTCCGCCGCGCTCAGTAGTGCGGCGGGACGTCCTGCATGAGCTGATCGTCGTTCGGTCCCTTGGCGCCCTTCGGCCGAGCGGGCCTCGGGGTCGGCTCGCCTGTCCCGGACTCCGGCTCGGGATCGCTGCCCGGCACCGGCGTCAGGCGCGCGCGGCGAGAACCGGAGACCCGCACCACGCGTTGGCGCGGTGCCGAGGCATCCGACTCGTCAGTCATTCTGGGTGTCGACGATGTCGATCGGCTGCGTGTCGTTCTCGGCCCGCGGGGCGGTGTCCGAGATCCCGAGCACCGCGGCGATCCTCGTCGCGGCCGTCACGGGGTCGCTGTACAGATCGAACGCGTGCACACGCACGTAGTGCCACCCGAGCCGGCGGAGCACGTGCGGTCGCAGTCGCAGCGTCTCGCGCAGCGACTCTCCCCGAGACTCCGGATCCGACTCGATGACGACCGCCTTGCCGCCATGCTGCGCGACCAGCGGGAGGAGCCCGCGGTAGTCGACGTCGACGGAGGCGCCGAGGCGACGCAGCTCCCGCGCGAGAGCCAGGGTCAGCGGGTCGGCGAGGTCCTCCAGACGCGCATCGCGGCTGCGCGCCGCGAGCCCGCCGAGGATCGACATGAGCGTGGCCGCACCGTGTTCGAGGCGTCCGTCATCGAACGACGACGGACGGATCGACGAGACCAGGACCATCGAGCGGCGCGCCCGCGTCATTCCGACCGTGAGCAGCCGCTCGCCGTCGGGGGTGGAGAGGTCGCCGAAGTCGCTGAGCACGCGGCCGTGCTTGGTGAGGCCGAAGCCGAGCGAGAAGATCACGCGGTCGCGGCTCTCGGCGACCGACTCCTCGAGCGTGAGCACCGCGAACGGCTCCGCGGTGTCGCGGCCGACGAAGTCCGCCACGTCGGAGCGTCCGGCGAAGGCGGAGGTCACCGCGGCGCGGACGCGCTCGGCGTGACGGGCGCTCGCGGTCACGACCATGAGCGATTCGGACGGACGGTGCACCGCGTGCTCGACGACGAGCGTGACGACCCTGGCCACCTCGGCGTCCGGGCTCTCCACCGCACCGGAGATCGGGTCGGGGGCTCCCGTGCCGCCCTCGACGTAGTCGACCAGGAGGCTGCCGCGACCGAGGTATGAGCCCGCCCACGGGAGAGAGACGATCTCGCCGCCGTAGAACGCATCGTTGATCAGCTCGGCCAGATCCTCGCCACCGGCGCGGTAGCTGCGCGTCAGGGTCATCACCGGCAGCAGCTCGGAGAGGCGCTCGAACGCGGAGACGTCGTCGAACGGCACCTCCGCCTCCCACGACTCATCCGGATCGACCGCGATGCGGAACGGCGTCGGCCGCTGCGTCACCGGATCGCCGAACGCCACGATCTGGCGGGCGCGACGGATCGACGGGGCGGCCTCGGCGAGGTTGATCGCAGCGGCATCAACCAGGAGCACGGTGTCGAACTCGACCGAGTCCGGAATCTCCGGCACCAGATACGGCGACGAGATCCAGACGGGGGCGAGCACGTCGACGAGCGTGGGCGCCGCGCTGACGACCTGCGCCGTCGTCGTCGCGGGCTGGGTCAGCGCGCGGCGGAGATGCTGCGACTGCTGCGGTTCATCGACGATCGCGATCCGCCACTGGTTCGCCAACTGCCAGGCCAGCAGCGGTCCCGCCATCGCGGCATGCGCCTCGTCCACCAGCCGGAAGTCGCGTTCCAGGCGGTCGACGACGGCCGTGTTCGCGCCGAGGAGGGCGCGGTTGTCCTGCAGCGCCCGCTCGAGCAGCGACTGCCACCAGGCGAACTCGAGCTCCTCGCCGACCTGCGATTCGGAGACATGGCGCACCGAGAGCTCGGTGAGAAGCGGCTCGAGGCCGAGGAGCGCGAGCCGGTCCCGCAACTGCGCGCGTTCGACGAGGTTCTCGAAGACATCGGACTTCGCGGCCAGCCCGGCGAGCGTGCGCACGAGTCGAGCCACGGGAAGAGAGGACAGCGGCTCGCGACGCCCCAGTGCCACATCGAGTTCGGCGAGCTCGGCCTCGACCCGCTGCCAGGCGACGTAGACGTCGGCGAGTCCCAGCGGGATCTCGGGCGCGACGCCGGCCTCGACGAAGCGCTGCCACTGCGTGCGCTGGGTCTGAATCCGCAGGAGCGCCTCGTGCATCTCGGTGATGTGCACGCCGGGGCGCACGTACTCCTTCGCGAGACGCCGCAGCCGCCGCCTGTTCGCTCCCGAGAGGCCGGGCGCGTCGCGACGCGAACCGTGAGCCTGGATGAGCTCGCCGAGCGGACGCTCGAAGACCGTCGGGCTGAACCGATCGAGCGAGTCGCGGATCCCCTGCAGCAGTCGGAGGTACTCGCCGAGTTCGTCGATCGTCGCGAACGGACGCATGTGCGTCTGCGCGATCAGTTCGTAGCCGCGCTCGAGCAGGGCCGGAACGCTCTGGGAGTGCAGCCGGCCTGCCAGCTCATGGGCGGCGCGCGCGGCTTCGGTGCTCGCGAAGGTCACTCCGTACCAGGGCGAGTCGTCGGGACCGAACCGGAACTCGCCGAGGCGGGCGGCCTGCGCGAGCGCTTCCGCAGCCTCCGAGCGGTCGGCGGCGAGACGACGCAGCGCATCCGTTCCCAGACGCGCCGTCGTGGAGGGCGGGATCGGCAGAGAAGCGAGCCTGGTGAGCTGGCGTGTGGCGTCGAGGACCGAGGCCTGCATGCCGGCGACCGGTGCGGACAGCGCCTGGCGGTAGTCGCGCAGCACGGTGCGCAGGCGCACGAGCGCGTCGTCGACCTCGCTGACCTTGGGCGCTGCCGCCTTCTCGTTCCGTCCGATGGCCCTGACCAGATCACGGCGCACGCTCGCCGGCGAGATCGCGAGGCTGTCCAGGCCGATCCCCGCGAGACGGTGGCGCACCCCGTCCAGGGTGGAACGGCGAGCGGACACCACGAGCACCCGCTTGCCTCCGCGCACCAGCTCGCCGAGGGCGTTGATCACGGTCTGCGTGCCGCCGGTGCCCGGCAGGGTCGCGACGGTGAGCGAATGACCGGCGGCGATGCGCGCGAGCACCGCCTCCTGCTCGGCATCCGCATCCAGGAGGAGGTTGTCGGACGCCGGTGCGCGATCGTCGGGTCCGATGTGGTGCGGGGCGGCGCGGGGCGCCGTGACGCGCTCTCGGTCTCCCACGTGGCCGCCGAGGGCGTTCAACACCTGGTGGTCGAGGCTGCCGCCGTCGCGGGACATCACGCCCGAGACATCGGCGAACGTCGACACCACCAGTCGCGGCTCGACCGAGAAGGTGTCGATCGAGCGCGTCATCGCACGCAGGTTGTCGATCACCGGCTGCGGCTTGAAGATGCCTCCGTCGTACGCGAGAGCGGCCAGGGCGGCGGCATCGATCGTGAGGCCGAAGTGGTCGCGCGCGATCCGGACGAGTTCGGGGTTGACCTCGAAGGAGCCCTGTAGCTTGAGCTCGAAGTCGGAGTGGTGACGGCGGATGGCCAGTGGACGCAGCAGCACGGGTGCGGCGAACCCCGCTCCCCCGATGCGCCACCCGGCGACACCGACCGCGAGATGCACGGCCTCGATGCCGCGGACCGTACGGAGCTCGGTGTTCTTCGCGGTGATCCGCTCCGCGGCGAGTCTCGCCGTGCGCAGCCCCACCTCGTCGCGGAACAG
This sequence comes from Microbacterium sp. LB12, assembly GCF_037150835.1. Classification (NCBI taxonomy): domain Bacteria; kingdom Bacillati; phylum Actinomycetota; class Actinomycetes; order Micrococcales; family Microbacteriaceae; genus Microbacterium; species Microbacterium sp. LB12. Next base: position 13,667 of record NZ_JBBCPF010000013.1, read on the forward strand.
ATTCGACAGGAGAGTCGACTTCCCGGTGATGAACTGCGGCAGGCTCCCCGGATGCGCCTTGGAGATGTCGATGCCCGATTCCGGGCTATCACGGAAACTCGTCAGCGGCGAGGGGCCGCCGAGATCGGCCGCCTCCGCACGCAACCGGGTGCGCTCGGCCTCGGCCGCGTGCGCGATGCCGATACCGGTCGTGGTCTCGTGCAGATCGCCGAGCGACACAGCAGCGTCCGCCACTGTGTCATCCGCAGACTTGTCCTCACGTCGCCACACACTGACACCCTAGGCGCGCGACCCGGTCGGAACGGGTATCCCGGGCGGGTTTCCGCCGAATTCCCGCCTTCGGAGGACGATCCGCACTCCTCCTGCCGCATGTGCGCTCCACTCGCGTTCTCCACCAGGCGTGGAGCAGCGTTGGCCGACCGTCGGTCCGGACGGCCAGGATGGTGCCATGACCTTCCGCTACGACTTCGCCCCGACGCCATTCGGCGATGCTCTCGCGGTGTTCTCCGATGAGGGCATCGTGCGATTCGACCTCTCCGAGTCGGAGGATCCTCACGTCCCCTGGCTGCTCGAGGGCGTCTCTCATCGACTGCACGCCGCTCCCGAACCCGACCCTGGCGCCGCCGACGAGCTCGCGCACCTCCTCGCCGACTACTTCGACGGTGCCCCGATCCGCTTCTCCGACTATGTCCGGCTCGACTGGCGGCTCGCGGAAGGATTCACACGCACCGCACTGCAGACCATCAGCACGATCGAGTGGGGCGAGACCATGAGCTACGGCGAAGTCGCCGTCCTCGCCGGGCACCCCGGCGCGGCACGCGCGGTCGGCACCGCATGCCGCGTCACCCCGTTCTCGATCATCGTGCCGGTGCACCGCGTCGTGCGTTCGGACGGAAGCGCCGGACACTACGGCGCCCATCCCGAGCGCAAGCGATTCCTGCTCGATCTCGAAGCGGGCTGAGCGTCCTGCGGGACGATGTGGACCCGGCGAGTAGGCCGCCGGGTCCACACCTGTCCGCGCAGAAGCGAGAGCGACCGATCCGCGGGAACCGTCGAGTGATAAAGTCGACGCGACATATCGGGGAACGCCGTCGTCGCCCCGGAAGCAGGTAGTCGTGAGCTCATCGGTCGCCCTCGAATCCGAGGCGGAACTCGTCGCCAATGCGGTGCGCGAACTCGCGAGACGAACGCGCTTCCCCGTGGCGTTCGGAGGCCTCATCGAAGAAGGCGTCGTGAGCGTCACCAGCATCGTCGGCGCACGCACCCGCTCGTTGGATGGCCTGCGCGTTCGTCCGGAGCGCGGACTGGGCGGCAGGGCCATGATGGAGCTCCGCCCCCGCATGACGAGCGACTACGGCTCATCCCAACAGATCACCCACGACTATGACGTCTTCGTGCTCGGCGAAGGACTGCGCACTCTCCTGGCGCTGCCCATCATCGTGCAGGGCCGCTCACGAGGAGTTCTGTACGCGGGAGCCTGGGATGAGGAGCAGGTGGGCGGCGTCACCACGGCTCCCGCGATGCAGGTCGCGCAATCCGTGGCAGACGAACTGCGCATCCGCGACGAGGTGAAGCGTCGGCTGCAGGCGATGCCTCACGAGGATGGCACCGTCGCCCCCGCCCACCGCGAGGAGTTGCGGGAGAGCTTCGCCGAGCTGCGCAGCATCGCCGCAGCGGTCGACGACGCGGAGGTCCGTGCACGGATCGCTCAGGTCGAGTCTCGTCTGGTCGCCCTGGCCGGCGGCACGGTTCCCGCGACCACGGGTTCCGTCCCCACCGTCCACCTCTCCCGTCGCGAGACGGATGTCCTCGCCTGCGCGGCACTCGGATCGACCAATGCCGAGATCGCCGCCCAGCTGAACCTGCGCGAAGGCACCGTGAAGGCGTACCTCGGCGCAGCCATGTCGAAACTCGACGCGTCCACTCGGCATTCCGCCGTCACGCGCGCGCGCCGAGCGGGCCTCCTCCCCTGAGCGCATTCGTCGCCGAATTGTCCGGCAACGCAATTGGCTTCCTTGTCGCAATTCGCCACGGGAGGTAAAGTCGCATTCATGGCGAGACGAATTGTGCATCAGCTAGTCGACGATATCGATGGCAGCGTCCTGGAGGTCGGCGAAGGAGAGACGGTTCACTTCTCTCTCAATGGCACCTCTTACGAGATCGACCTGAATGCGGCGCACGCAGAGGAATTGCGCAAGGCATTCGAGCCGTACATCTCCGCGGGCCGGAGAGCCGGATCCTCGGGAGCGGTGCGGTCGTCCGCACCACGCAAGAGGCCGGCACGCAATCCTGAGGTCGCGGCCATCCGCGCCTGGGCGAACGCCAACGGGCATTCGCTCTCTGAGCGCGGTCGTATTCCCGCCCCGATCCTCGAGGCATACAACGCGGCACACTGAACTGTGGCCGCCTTCACTGGCCGATGAGTTCGATCAGGCGTCCGATTTCGGAAGCCAGGGCTCATCCCGAAGTGTGATCTCTTCCGTCATATCGGTCAGGAATCGGATGACGATATCGCGCTCGGCGGGCGTCAATCGTGCGGCGGCATAGAAGCGCTTCGCCTGCTGCCGCCCGACGGTCTCCATGGCGGCATGCCTGGTCTCGGTCGTGATGGTGATCGCGAGCGCCCGCCGATCGGTCGGGTGCGGAGCTCTGCGGATATGCCCTCCGCGCTCCAGACGGTCGAGCAGCTTCGTCGTCGCGGCCGTCGACACCCCGAGGTGGTGCGCGATGCCGCTGGGGGTGGCGACCAGGTCACGGTTGGCGCACACGATCAGGTAGTGCAGCGCCCGCATGTCGGTCTCGTTGAGCTGCATGTATCGACGCGATGCCAGCGACAGGCGCTGCTCGGCTTCACGGAGACTCCCGAGCGCCCCCATCAGCACGGCGATCTGCCGGAGGTCCTCGGGCGGCACACCCGTTCTGTCGATCAGAGCGCTCCGCGGATCGCTGGCCTCGACGTCGTAGATCGCGGAATGGCTCAGCCCGTCGGGCTCCTCTTTCGAGACGAGATCGGCTCGCTCCCCGCCGGGGTGCGTCTCGTGCACGCCCGGGAGCGGGGTGGTGCCGCGCACGGTGTCCATGCGATCATGTTACACACGAACAGTTTCATGCTAAGTTAATTACTCACCAAGTTAGCTAAAGGTCGAGAGGATGCCATGGATCACGTGACACTCCTCGCCGAGGACGGGACAGCCGTCGGCATCCTGCCGAAGAGCGAGGTTCACACCACCGACACCCCGCTCCATCTCGCCTTCTCCTGCTACGTGCTCGACTCTCGGGGGCGACTGCTGGTCACCAGGCGAGCGCTGTCGAAGCGCACCTGGCCCGGTGTATGGACGAACAGCTTCTGCGGCCACCCGCGTCCGGGTGAGGACATGACCGACGCCGTACGGAGACGTGGGCTCGACGAACTCGGCATCCGACTCGACGGCATCCGTCTCGCACTCCCCGACTACCGCTACCGCGCGGTGGATGCCAGCGGCATCGTCGAGAACGAGATCTGCCCGGTCCATGTCGCGTTCGTCGACGGTGAGCCCGCCGCGGACCCGGATGAGGTGGCCGAATGGACGTGGACCGAGGTGTCTCCCCTCATCGAAGCCGTCTCCCGCGCACCCTTCGCGTTCAGCCCCTGGCTCGTCGAGCAGCTTCCCCAGCTGCGTCGCCTCGGAGAGATCTGACCGATGAGCGCGACGGCGACCCGGGAAGACCTCGCGACACGGATCGAGGAGGTGCTGCGCCTGCGTTTCGCCGAGCGCACCACGGCCGCTGCCCGCTACGGAACCGAGTTCGTCGCGCTCTGGCAGGCTGCCTCCGAACACGCCCTCGGCGGCAAGCTCATCCGTCCACGCCTGCTGCTCGACCTGCTGACGGCACTGTCCTCCTCCGCGCTCGACGACGACGAGATGCGGCGTGCGGTCGAGGTCGCCGTCGACGTGGAGATGCTCCACTTCGCGTTCCTGTTGCACGACGACGTGATCGACGGCGATCTGATCCGGCGCCGCCGACCGAACCTGATCGGCTCCCTCGCAGCTCGACACGGGGCCGAACCGAGCGAGCCCGTGCTGCACTGGGCCCGCTCGAGCGCGATCCTGCTCGGCGACCTGCTGCTGGCGTCGGCGACGATCGGCTTCGCGCGCACGGAGGCCGACGCGGAGACACGTGAGCGTCTGCTCGCTCTCCTCGAGCAGACGATCTTCGAGACTGTGGCGGGCGAGCATGCCGACATCGCCCTGAGCGACGGGATCGTCACCCCGGACCTGCGGACGATCCTGTCGACGAGTGCCTACAAGACCGCGACCTATTCCTTCGCGCTGCCGCTGCGCGCGGCGGCCGTCCTCGCGGGTGCGACGCCGGCCGTCGAGTCCCAGCTGGCAGCGCTCGGGCAGCATCTCGGCCTCGCCTATCAGCTGCAGGACGATCTGCTGTCGGTGTTCGGCGATCCCTCCGCGCATGGCAAGGATGCCTTCTCGGACCTGCGCGAGGGCAAGGAGACCGCGATCATCGCCTACGCCCGGATGACCGGCCACTGGCCGAGCATCGAGCTGCGGTTCGGCACGGCCGAGCTGAGCGTGGCGGACGCCGCCGACATGCGCGACCGGTTGCGCGAATGCGGTGCGGAGCAGTTCGTGCGCGGGCTCGTGCAGGAACAGCTCACGGCGGCAGCGACCCTCGTCGCCGAGGCCGAGGAGTCGGATGCGCTTCCGTCCACCGCGGCACGGACCATCCTCGCACTGGCCGACCGTATCGAGGGCCGACAAGGATGAGTGCCCACCCCTCCGATCGCTCCGACCGAGGCGCACTCACCCGCTTCAACCGCACCGCGGAGATCGCTACCACCGATGTCATCCGCACGTACTCCACATCGTTCGGACTCGCGACCCGCCTGCTCGGCGCCCGTCACCGCCAGCATGTGCACAACATCTATGCGATGGTGCGCATCGCCGACGAGATCGTCGACGGGGTGGCGGCGGAAGCCGGCCTCGACGTCGCCGCTCAGTCCGCCGCACTGGACTCCTACGTCGCCGAGACGCACCGTTCGATGCGCAGCGGCTACAGCAGCGATCTGATCCTGCACGCCTTCGCGCAGACGGCTCGCGAGTGCGGGATCGGTGAGGAGCTGACCGTTCCCTTCTTCGACTCGATGCGCGCCGACATCGCCGGCGACGCCTTCACGGCATACGACGCGGATGCGCACGCCGCCTATGTGTACGGCTCGGCCGAGGTGGTCGGCCTGATGTGCCTGCAAGTGTTCCTGAGGGGTGCGGAGCGCTCCCCCGGCGAGCTCGAGACCCTCCACCGCGGTGCCCGTCAGCTCGGCGCCGCCTTCCAGAACGTCAACTTCCTGCGCGACCTCGCCGACGACACGGATCGCCTGCAGCGCGGGTATCTCGGCGGGGATGCCCGCCTGACCGATGCTGATCGGGATGCGTGGGTCGACACCGTGTTCCGGCAGCTGGACGACGCGCGCGCCGCCATCCCGCTGCTTCCGAAGGACGCCAGGGCGGCGGTGCGCAGTGCGCTCTCCCTCTTCGCGGCCCTCACCCGACGCGTCGCGAAGACCCCCGCCGCGGTGCTGTATCAGCGACGCGTGCGCGTTCCGGATCCGATCAAGGCCGTGCTCGCCGCACGCGCCGTCGTCGTCACCGCGATGGAGCGCGACCGATGAGCCGGGTGGTGGTGATCGGTGCCGGCATCGCGGGGCTCGCGACCGCGGGCCTGCTCGCCCGGGACGGACACGATGTGGTCGTGCTCGAGAAGAACGACCGCGTGGGCGGACGCGCGGGCACGATCGAGCGCGATGGCTTCCGTTTCGACTCCGGTCCCTCCTGGTACCTCATGCCCGAGGTGTTCGACCACTTCTTCGAGATGATGGGGACCACCACGGCGGAGCAGCTCGAACTGATCCGCCTCGACCCCGGCTACCGCGTGTTCCGCACGCCGGGTGCGACGGATGACACCACTCCGGTCACGGTCCCCGCCGGTCGCGATGCCGTCACCGCGCTCTTCGAGGAGCTCGAACCCGGGTCCTCGCCGGCGCTGGACTCGTACCTCGACTCCGCGCGCGATGCGGGAGTCATGGCGCAGAAGTATTTCCTCTACAACCCGTTCACCCGTCTGCGCACTCTCACCGCCCCGGAAGTGGTGCGTGCCCTGCCGCGTCTGTTCACGCTGCTCGGCACCCGGCTGCAGTCGTTCGCCGCCCGGCGATTCCGGCATCCGGTCGTGCGGCAGATCCTCGGATACCCGGCGGTCTTCCTCGGGACCGATCCGCGAACCGCGCCGGCCATGTACCACCTGATGAGCGCGCTCGATCTCGACCAGGGCGTGAGCTACCCACAGGGTGGCTTCTGGCGTGTGGTCGAGAGGATCGAGGCGCTCGCGATCGGCGCGGGAGCACGCATCGTGACCGGGGCGGACGTCACGGGCATCCAGACGAGGGACACCCCCGAGGGAACGGTGGTGACCGGCGTCGGGTGGGTCGACGGCGCGGGAACAACGTTTCGCGAGACCGCCGACATCGTGGTCTCCGCCGCAGACCTGCACCATACCGAGACCGCGTTGCTGCCCGTATCGCTGCAGTCGTACCCCGAACCGTGGTGGGCGCGACGCACCAGCGGCCCGGGCGGGGTGCTCGTGATGCTCGGAGTGCGCGGCGCTCTCCCCGAACTCCCGCACCACTCCTTGTTCTTCACCGAAGACTGGGACGCGAACTTCGACGCGATCTTCGGACGCACGCCGGAGATCCCCTCCCCTGCGTCGACCTACGTGTGTCGACCGAGCGCGACCGACCCCGACGTCGCGCCCGCGGGCCACGAGAACCTGTTCGTGCTGGTCCCGGTGCCCGCCGACGTCGATCTCGGACACGGGGGCACGGACGGCGCGGGCTCAGCCGATGTCGAGCGAGCCGCCGACGCGGCGATCGATCAGATCTCGGACTGGGCGGGGATCCCGGACCTCCGCGAGCGCATCGTCGTGCGCGAGACGAAGGGTCCTGCGGACTTCCGCGACGACTACCGCTCGTGGCGGGGCGGGATGCTGGGCCCCGCGCACATCCTGTCGCAGAGCGCCATGTTCCGGGCGCAGAACGCCTCGCGGCGGGTGCAGAACCTGTTCTACGCCGGCGCCACGACCGCGCCCGGCGTCGGCGTGCCGATGTGCCTGATCAGTGCCGAGATCGTGCTCAAGCGCATCCGCGGCGACCACTCTCCCGGCCCCCTTCCCGTCCCCGATCACGCGCGGCTCTCCACGGAGCACTCCTGATGGGCGCCGTGTACCTCATCGCCCTGCTGGTCTCCTTGGGCTGCATGCTGCTGTTGGACTGGCGGTTCCGGCTGTTCTTCTGGCGCGATGCGCTCTCGGCGGGGGTCGTCACGGCGGTGGGGTTCGTCTTCTTCCTCGTGTGGGACGTGGCCGGCATCGCCAACGGCATCTTCCTGCGCGGTGAGGGAGCGATCGCCACCGGTCTGGTGCTCGCTCCGGAGCTGCCGATCGAGGAGCCGGTGTTCCTACTGTTCCTGGCGGTGTGCACGATGGTGATCTACACGGGTGCGGTGCGTATCCTCTCCCGCCTCCGCCGACGGCCCCGCGGCACGGGGGGACGACCGTGACCTACGTCCAGCTCTCCGCCTGCTTCCTGCTCGTCGCACTGTCGGGCGGCATCGCCCTGACGTTCGCATCGCGCCGCCGCGGCCCGGTCCCCGGTGCCGTGCTGCTGACCATCCTGGTCCTGTTCGTGCTCACCGCCGTGTTCGACACGGTGATGATCGCAGCCGGCCTCTTCCACTACGCAGAGGATCCGCTGCTCGGGGTGCACATCGGTCTCGCGCCAATCGAGGACTTCGCGTATCCGCTCGCGGGCGCACTGCTGCTTCCTGCGGTGTGGACAGCGATGCGGGCGCGACGACGTGTGCGTGTCCGCACCGCTGACGACAGCGAGGAGCGCGCATGAGCGGCCCGGCTCCGTCGTCGACCCTCGGGCGGGATCTCGCCCAGATCGTGCTGTCGTCGCGCCCGATCAGCTGGATCAACACGGCGTTCCCGTTCGCGGCCGCCTACCTGCTCACGACCCGCGAGCTCGATCTGACGTTCGTGATCGGCACCCTGTACTTCCTCATCCCGTACAACCTGGCGATGTACGGCATCAACGACGTGTTCGACTATGCGTCGGACCTGGCCAATCCGCGCAAGGGCGGGATCGAGGGAGCACTGCTGGCCCCACGCATCCATCGCGCGACGCTGTGGGCCGCAGCCCTGACGAACATCCCGTTCCTCGTCTACCTCGTGCTCGTCGGCAACCCCGCGTCGTGGTGCTGGCTCGCTGTGAGCGTTTTCGCCGTGATCGCGTACTCGGCGCCCGTGCTCCGTTTCAAGGAACGACCTTTCCTGGATTCGATCACCTCGAGCACGCATTTCGTCAGCCCGGCGATCGTCGGACTCGCGCTGGCCGAGGTACCGGTGACCGAGATCGCCGTCGTGACGCTCCTGGCCTTCTTCCTCTGGGGCATGGCGGCGCATGCCTTCGGTGCCGTGCAGGACATCGGTCCCGACCGGGAAGCCGGGATCGCGTCGATCGCGACGGTGATCGGGGCGCGGGCCACCGTGCGGCTGGCACTCGCCCTGTGGGTGGTCGCGGGGCTCGCGATGCTGCTCACCCCCTGGCCGGGGCCGCTGGCCGCGGTGCTCGCCGTGCCGTACGTCGTGAATGCGGCGCCGTGGTGGAACGTGACCGATGCGGCATCGGCATCCACCAACCGCGCCTGGCGCCGCTTCATCGCCCTCAACTACTTCGCCGGATTCCTCGCGACGATGATCCTCATCCTCGCGTGGGTGTCCTGATCCCCTCGAACGACCGTCCCCCCGGAAGGAACCCGATGTCCCGCCCCGACACCACGCCGACGCCACCCACCAGGGAGCGCTCACGCCGCCACTCCTGGGTGCGTGTCTTCCTCCCCGTGGCGCTGATCCTCGTGTGGCTGGTCGGTGCGTCGCTGGGCGGGCCGCTGTTCGGCAAGGTCGACGAGGTCTCCTCCAACGACCAGACGACCTATCTGCCCGCGTCGGCGGATGCGACGAAGGTGCAGCAGCTGCTGGGCGAGTTCAACGACAGCGACGCGATTCCGGCGATCGCGGTCTTCGTCTCCGACGACGAGCTCACCCAGACAGAGTTGGATGCCATCTCGAAGGCCGTCGCCGCGGCCCCGGATGTGGAGGGCGTCGGCTCCGATGTGTCTCCCGCGCTCCCCTCCGACGACGGTCGCGCCGTCCAGGCGTTCATCCCGATCGACGGGGACGCGGAACTCGCCGACGCCACGGCCGCGCTCGGGGATGAGCTGCGGGCGGCCGTTCCCGACGGGATCGAGGTGTACATCACCGGGCCCGCGGGTTTCAGCGCCGACCTGGTGGCCGGATTCGCCGGCATCGACGGCCTGCTGCTGGGTGTCGCCCTCCTCGCCGTGCTGGTGATCCTCGTGCTCGTCTATCGCTCGTTCCTGCTGCCGCTCGTGGTGCTGTCGACGAGCCTCTTCGCACTCTGCGTCGCCCTCCTCGTGGTGTGGTGGCTCGCGAAGTTCGGCGTGCTGCTGCTCAGCGGACAGACCCAGGGCATCCTGTTCATCCTCGTGATCGGTGCCGCGACCGACTACGCCCTGCTGTTCGTGTCGCGCTTCCGGGAAGAGCTGCGAGTGGCGCAGGACAAGGGCGCCGCGGTGATCGCCGCGTGGAAGGGCTCCGTCGAACCGATCGCCGCATCGGGGGGAACGGTGATCGCAGGACTCCTGTGCCTGCTGCTCAGCGACCTGAAGTCGAACAGCACGCTGGGCCCGGTCGCCGCGATCGGCATCGTGTTCGCGATGCTCTCCGCGTTGACGCTGCTCCCCTCGCTGCTGCTGCTGTTCGGCCGTGCGGTGTTCTGGCCGCGTCGTCCGCGTTTCGAGCCGGAGGTGGTCGCGGCGGAGCACGGCATGCGCACCACCGGGCTGTGGGCGCGTCTGGCCGGCCTCATCAAGAGACGCCCGCGCGTGATCTGGATCGTGACGACGCTCGTGCTGCTCGCGGGAGCGGCGGGGGTCACCCAGCTCGACGCGAACGGCGTGCCACAGTCGGACCTGGTGCTCGGGGCCTCGGAGGCTCGTGACGGTCAGACCGTGCTCGGCGAGCACTTCCCCGGCGGCTCCGGAAGCCCCGTGTACGTGGTCGTGAAGGAGGACCGACTCCAGGACGCCGCCGACATCCTGCTCGCGAACGACGGCATCGACAGCGTCTCGGTCACCGCGTCCGACTCGCCCAGCGGCTCCGCGCCCGTGACGGCGGACGGCATCACGGCGATCGGCGCACCGGGAACACCCGCGCCGGAGCCCACCACGGTGGATGGCGACGTGCTCCTCCAGGGCACGCTGACCGATGCCGCCGATTCGGAAGCGGCCGCCGCGACCGTGCGCGAACTCCGCTCCGACCTCGACGGAGTGGGTGCCCTCGTCGGCGGCGTCACCGCGACGTCGATCGACACGAACGATGCGTCGATCCACGACCGGAACCTCATCATCCCGGTCATCCTCGTCGTGATCATGTTCATCCTGATGCTGCTGCTGCGGTCGATCATCGCGCCGGTGCTGCTGATCCTCACGACGGTGCTGTCGTTCGGCACGGCGATGGGCGTCTCGGCACTCGTCTTCAACGGGATCTTCGCGTTCCCCGGTGCCGACCCCGCCGTCCCGCTCTTCGGCTTCGTGTTCCTCGTGGCGCTCGGCATCGACTACAACATCTTCCTGATGACGCGGGTGCGTGAGGAATCGAAGGCGCACGGCACGCGCGAGGGCATCCTGCGGGGGCTGTCGATCACGGGTGGCGTGATCACGTCGGCAGGGCTGGTCTTGGCGGCGACGTTCGCGGCGCTGTCGGTGATCCCGATCCTGTTCCTGGTGCAGCTCGCCTTCATCGTCGCGTTCGGCGTGCTGCTCGACACGTTCGTGGTGCGGTCGCTGCTGGTTCCGGCGCTCACCTACGACATCGGCAAGGCGATCTGGTGGCCGTCGAAGCTGTGGCGGCGCGGAGAGCCCTGATCACGTTCTCTGGGTGCCCTCGACAGGATTCGAACCTGCGACCTGCCCTTTAGGAGAGGGCTGCTCTATCCTGCTGAGCTACGAGGGCGTGCCCTCAAGTCTAAGGGAACGCACCGCGCTCCCTCGGCCCGGAGCTCTATGCCGCGAGGGCGAGGTACGGCTCCCACCGTGGATCGCTGCGTTCGGTTCCGCGCACCGTCCAGGCGGTTCCGTGCGGCGGGCGCGGTGTGAACCGCAGCTGCCAGCGCATCTCCTGCGGGGTGCGGTTGCTCTTGACGTTGTTGCAGCGCAGGCAGCAGGCGACGAGGTTCTCCCAGGAGTCCGCTCCCCCGCGCGACCGCGGAAGCACGTGATCGATCGTGGATGCCGCCTTGCCGCAGTATCCGCAGCGGTGGTTGTCACGGCGAAGGACACCGCGCCGCGTCACCGGCACCCGTCTGCTCGTCGGCACCCGGACGTACCGGGCGAGGATGATGACGGCCGGTCGTTCGTACACGCCGTGGGTGCCCCAGACGGGGTCGTCTTCCACGCGTTCGATCACGGTCGCCTTGTCGTTCATCACGAGCACCAGGGCTCGCTTGAACGACACGATCGCCAGCGGCTCGTATCCGGCATTCAGGACAAGTGTGCGCATTCGTCATCCTCTCGATCCGCCGGGACGGCTTCCCGGCACTCTCGACTCACACGAGGTCGCGCAGGTGGCAGAGCGATCGCAGGGACGAAAAAAGGCGCCGTCTACAGACAGCGCCTTTCGCGCACGGCAACGCCGTGACTTCCCCGCGGGCTATGCAGAAGGACGTGACGACCGAGGGCATCCATGGTTCGGATGCTCGATGTTCGCTCCATCTGCCTCTCCCGCCCGTACGACAACGGGTTCAGGCTAACCCATGCCGATGTGTGCGAGGCGAAACGGCAGGTGAATGGAGGAAGGCGTGTCCGGGAATCAGCCGGCGTTAACCGACAGCCACGACATGGGCTCGACGAGACCGCCGTTGATCCAGACCTCGAAGTGGAGGTGGTTGGCGGTGGATCGCCCGGTGCTGCCGACGTACCCGATCAACTGTCCGGCGGCGACGGTCTGACCCGCCTGCACCTGGCGCGAGCCGTAGATCATGTGACCGTAGGTGGTCTGCACGCGCTGTCCGCCGATGACGCTGTCGATCATGATGCAGACGCCGTAGCCGCCGATGCTCTCGGCGGAGGCTCGGACGACACCAGCCGCGGCGGCGTAGATCGGAGTGCCAGCAGGTGCGAGCATGTCGGCGCCGTTGTGTCCGCCGCCCACGGTGCGGCTCACGTTCCAGGAGCCCAGGGGCAGCGGATAGCGGACCTCACCGGATCCCGGTGCGGTGAGTGCGTATCCGGCGGTGTTGAATCGTCCGCTCGACCCGGTCGACGCGGTGGATGCGGCCGCCGCGGCGGCACGCGCGGCCGCGGCCTCTTCGGCCTTCTTCTTCGCGACCTCTTCCGGAGTGGTCGCGCTGAAGGATCCGCTGACGAGGGGTGCGGAAGTCGCCTGCGACGCGACCACGAGGGACTGTGCGTCGACGGCGGCAAGCTGCTGCACGGTCGTGGTGGCGGCTTCCGTGGGCTTCGACGAGGCGAAGGCGGGGAGCGCGACACCGGCGACGAGAGCACCGACGGCCCCGAAGATGGCGATCGACCGGAGAGGCTTGACGGCCTTCCGCGCGTTCACCCGTACGCCGGTGCGGCGGGCGGGTACTCGGTCTTCAACTGTTTTCTTCGCGGGCGGTTCGATGTCTGCGGCCAAAACGTGGTCCTCCTGGGCCTTCGCGCTGATTCGGGTAGCGCTGGCTCGTCGGCACTCTGCTCTCGTGGCACGAATGTAGCTCGGGTACTTTGTGCGTTCCTGCCGCGAAGACGACGAGCCTGAAAGGCGAATCTCCGCGGGTTCATCATCAGCGGGCTTCTTCGCTGACGACCTGACCGAGGTTACCGGAAGATAACGAACATGTCACCCTAGGAAACTGGCAATCGTCGGAGAACGCCGCGACGACGCGCTCGCACCCCCGGAATCCGCCCCGGATCAGGCCGGTTCGCCGACCAGGAAGATGTGCGATGCCAGCTCGACCGGAAGCTCGAGCCCCTCGTCCTTGCCATCCATCTGGATGAGGACGTAGCCCTCGCTGAAGCGGAAGTCACCACGCGCGCCGGGCACGACACCCGCATCGCGCAGCTGCTCCAGCAGTTCGGGATCGACCTGCGCAGGCTCGGCGAGGCGGCGGACCGTGCCCTCGACGGGTTCCCCTGCCGCGTTCAGTCGCTGGACGAGTCCGACGACGCCCTCATCGAAGGTGCGGGCGGGGACGTCGCCGAGCTGGTCGAGCCCGGGGATCGGGTTGCCGTACGGCGACTCCGTCGGGTGGCCGAGCAGTTCGACGAGACGGCGCTCGACCTGCTCGCTCATGACGTGCTCCCAGCGGCAGGCCTCTTCATGAACGAACGCCCAGTCGAGACCGATGACGTCGGAGAGCAGACGCTCGGCGAGACGGTGCTTGCGCATCACGTCGACCGCCTTGCGACGGCCGGCGTCGGTGAGCTCGAGCGTGCGGTCTTCCGAGACGATCACGAGACCGTCGCGCTCCATACGGCCGACGGTCTGCGAGACGGTGGGACCGGAGTGCCCGAGGCGCTCCGAGATGCGCGCGCGCAGCGGCACGATGTTCTCCTCCTCGAGTTCGAGGATGGTGCGGAGATACATCTCCGTGGTGTCGATCAGATCGGTCATGTGCGGGCCCTCCGAGGTTCTTAGGCAAGCCTACATTCCCGGACGGACATCGGATCCGACGCCCGTCCGGCGACGCGCCGAGCGCCCCCTAGAATCGACGCATGGCGATCGAGATTCCCCGTGACCTCCTGCCCGCTGACGGCCGCTTCGGCTGCGGTCCCTCGAAGGTGCGCCCGGCGCAGCTCGAGGCACTGGTCGCGTCGGGAGCGTCGATCCTGGGCACCTCGCACCGCCAGGCGCCCGTGAAGAACCTCGTCGGCAGCGTGCGCGAGCAGTTCGCCGCCCTGTTCCGTCTGCCGGAGGGATACGAGATCCTCCTCGGCAACGGCGGCTCCACGGCCTTCTGGGACTCGGCCGCGTTCGGACTGATCGAGCGCCGCAGCCAGAACCTCGTGTTCGGCGAGTTCGGCGGCAAGTTCGCCGCCGCAGCCGGGGCTCCCTGGCTCGAGGCGCCGGACGTGCGCAAGGCGGAGCCGGGATCCCTCACCTCCGCCGAGGTCGTACCGGGCGTCGACGTCTACGCCTGGCCGCACAACGAGACCTCGACGGGCGTCGCGGCGCCGGTCCGCCGCATCGAGGCCGACGGCGCACTGACCGTCATCGACGCGACGAGCGCAGCCGGTGGCATCGACTTCGACGCCGCTGAGGCCGACGTCTACTACTTCGCGCCGCAGAAGAACCTCGGCTCCGACGGCGGGCTGTGGTTCGCCGCGGTGTCCCCCGCCGCGATCGAGCGCATCGAGCGCATCGCAGCCTCCGGTCGTTACATCCCCGAGTTCCTGAGCCTGAAGAACGCCGTCGACAACTCCCGCCTGAACCAGACGCTCAACACCCCGGCGCTCACCACGCTGCACCTGCTCGACAGCCAGCTGCGCTGGATCCTCGACAACGGCGGTCTCTCCTGGGCTGCGGCACGCACGTCCGAGTCCTCCTCGGTGCTGTACGACTGGGCGGAGGCGTCCTCCGTCGCGACGCCGTTCGTGACCGACGCCGCGCACCGTTCACCGGTCGTCGCGACGATCGACTTCGACGACTCCATCGACGCCGCGGCGATCGCTAAGACCCTGCGCGCCAACGGCATCGTCGACACGGAGCCGTACCGCAAGCTCGGCCGCAACCAGTTGCGCGTCGCGACGTTCGTCTCGATCGAGCCCGACGACGTGCGCCAACTGACCCGCTCGCTCGACTACGTGCTGGAGAACCTGGGCGCCTGAGCCCCCGAGGTCACTCCTCTTCGTCGATGTCGCCGGCGTCCTCATCGAGGGCGTCGGCGTCTTCGTCGTCGGCGTCTTCTTCTTCGTCGGGGTCTTCAGCGGCCTCGTCGAGCTCGTCGATGTCGACCCCGTCGACGTCACCCGCATGCAGGATGTCCGACGGCAGCTCATCGTCATCGTCATCGTCTTCGTCGAGCTCGTCGATGTCGACGCCGTGCACATCGCCGGAGCGCATGATGCCCGCGTCGTGGTCGCCAAGATCGTCGTCGTCGAGATCGTCGTCCGAGGCGTCCGGGTCATCGTCCGCAGCCGCGGCGGCTTCCGCCAGCTCGGCCTGGTGCGCACGGTACTCCGCCAGTCGTTCGGCCCAGGGCACCCACTCAGGAGCGAGGAGGGCGCCTTCACCGGGAAGCAGCTCGACCTCGAGCACGGTCGGCTCGGCGTCGTCGACCCGTGCGACCGTCACCGTCCAGTACCACCCCGGATATCCGGCGAGCCGGTTCTCGAACCGCAGGGAGACGGAGCCGTCCTCCTCGGGAAGATACCCCGCGGCAGGACCGATCGTGGACGCCGGAGTGATCTCGCGCAGAGCAGCGAGCGCGAGATCGTGCGCGTCGATGAGACGCGCGTCGGCGTCAGGCTTCGAGGTCATCGGCGACCTTGCGTAGGACGGCCGCGATCTTGCGGCCGTGTCCGGAGGAGGGGTAGCGCCCGCGGCGGAGGTCTCCCCCGATGCCGTCGAGGAGCTTCACGAGGTCTTCGACGATGATGGCCATGTCGTCGGCCGGCTTGCGCTTGGCCTTGGACAGGCTGGGCGGAGCCTCGAGCACACGCACCGACAGCGCCTGCAGCCCGCGCTTGCCGTCGGCCACGCCGAACTCCACGCGTGCACCGGCCTTCACCGCGGTGCCCGCAGGCATCGCAGAGGCGTGCAGGAAGACATCCTGGCCGTCATCGCTGGCGATGAAGCCGAAACCCTTGTCTTCGTCGTAGAACCTGACCTTGCCGGTGGGCATGGGAGAACCTCGCTGGGATCGATGTGCGGAACCGTGGACGCGCGGATGCGCGTCCCCCCAGCCTACCGGTCGCGGGGCGCGCGGACCCGAAGGCCGCAGTACGAGTAGGCTGAGACGGATGAGCACGCAGAACTCCGGACCGGAGGTCCCCATCCGCCGGGTGGATCGTATCCTCGCCTTCACAGCGCTCGGGATCGCCGCCGCATCCGTCATCTGCTTCTTCGCCATCATCATCGGCACCTGGGTCGGCATGGATCAGGCCGCGTTCGGTCACGGCGCCTGGCCGATCATCGCCGCCATCCCCTACTGGGGTCTCCCCGTCGCATTCCTCATGATCATCGCGCTGCTCACGATGAGCTTCATCCGAAAGGGCCGCGCGTCTTCGCGTTCCTGAGGCAACGGCCATGAGCACTCACGCACGACCGCTGGCGGACTGGCTGGCGGCTGCGAGCGATGACGAGCTCCGCGATCTCCTCGCCGCACGCGGCGTGCGACCGGATGCTCCGTGGCAGGACTTCTTCGATGCCGCAGAAGCACTGCTCGACCCGGCCTCGATCGGCCGTGTCCTCCCCACCCTGACCGCCGCCGAGGCGACCGCGCTGCTCGCGGCCACAGCGGGGCAGGAGGCCGGGCCCGCGCAGCAGCGGCTCGCAGCCCTCGCCCTCCTCCGCCCGGACGGCTCCCCCTATCCGCCGGTGGCCGCGGCGATCGCCGGGCGCGACACCCCCGCTCCCGCACAGGTCGACACCGTGACCACGTCATCGCCGACCACGTCCGCGCACGTGGCCGAACGTGCTTTCACGACCGTGGCCGTCCTCGCAGACTTGCTGCTCATCGCCAGGGAGAGCCCGTTCGCGCTGCTCACCGGCGGCGGGATCAGCGCGGGTGAGAAGCGTCAGCTCGCCGAATCCGGCGTGCCGGTGGAGATCGTCGACACCCTCGCCGGAATCGCCCTGCAGGCCGGACTCGCCGTCGCGATCGACCGGCGGCTCCGGACGAGCCTCTCAGCGGAGGAATGGCTGCGCGCCTCCGCGGCGGAGCGCTGGACGACGTTGGCCACCGCGTTCCGGGACACGCTGCCCCGCGGCATCCGCTCGGAGGCCGGTGGGTGGATCCCCTCGGGTGATTGGTCCCGCGCGCATCCGTGGGATCCGGCGTGGCCCGAACGGTCGCGCACCCTGCAGGATGCCGCGCGGCTCCTCGGCCTGGTCGCGGAAGACGGCACCGAACCCGCCTGGGCGACGGGGCTGCGCCTCGGCGGCACGGCCGACACGACGGAGCTCGTGCGACTGCTGCCGAGCGAGGTCGACCGCATCTTCCTGCAGAACGATCTCACCGCGATCGCCCCCGGCCCGCTGGAGCCCGCCCTCGATGTGCGGCTGCGCACGATCGCCGCACGCGAATCCGCGGCCCAGGCCTCGTCGTATCGATTCACCGCCGAGTCCGTGGCGCACGCGTTCGTGGCCGGCGAGACCGAGCAGTCGATTCTGGACTTCCTCGGTGCGATCTCCCTCACCGGGATCCCGCAACCGCTCAGCTATCTCATCGCGCAGACCGCACAACGCCACGGGCTCGTGCGCGTGTTCACGGACGACGAGACCGGTCGCACCCGGATCGAGAGCGCCGACGACCACCTCATCCAGGCGATGGGCGTCGACCAATCGCTGCGCCCCCTCGCCCTCACCGCACATGTCGGGTCCCTGACGACACGCGTCGGCCGCGACACCGTGTACTGGGCGCTCACCGATGCCCGGTACCCGGCGACGCTCGTGGGGGCGAATGGCGCCCTCCTCGTACGCGAGCGGCACCCGGCGCCTCTGCTGCCGACGTCGCCCACCGATGCCGCGGATCTGACCCCTCTGATCGAGCGTCTCCGCTCGCACCAGGGGCCGGATGCCGACGCCGCCTGGCTCGACCGCGAGCTCGAAGCCGCCGTTCGCGCGAAATCCGTCCTGCAGGTCACGGTCGGCATGCCGGACGGGTCGACCAGAGAGCTTCTGCTGGAAGCGACCGGCATCGGTGGCGGACGGCTCCGCGGGCGGGATCGCGCCGCCGACGTGGAGCGCACGCTCCCGGTGTCGAGCATCCTCACGGCGACGGTCGTCGCGCCGTAGGCCCCGTGCGTCTCGCGACCGGTAAACTGGACAGCTATGTCTGATGGCCCCCTGATCGTCCAGAGCGATCGCACCGTGCTGCTGGAAGTCGCCCACGCCGACGCCGAGAGCGCCCGCCATGAACTCGCGATCTTCGCCGAGCTGGAACGCGCGCCCGAGCACATCCACACCTACCGGATCACCCGTCTCGGACTGTGGAACGCCCGAGCAGCGGGGCACACGGCCGACGACATGCTCGAAACGCTCGATCGCTGGTCGCGCTTCCCCGTCCCGCCCTCGGTCGCCGTCGACCTGCGGGAGACGGTGAACCGCTATGGACGGCTCGTCATCGAGCGCGACGAGGAGGGAACGCTCATCCTGCGCTCCTCCGATCCCGCCGTGCTCGCGCAGGTGGCGAACAACAAGCGCATCCAGCCTCTGCTGATCGGGCACCCGACCCCGGAGACCTTCGTCGTCGATGCGTGGGCACGGGGGCAGATCAAGCAGGAGCTGCTGAAGATCGGCTGGCCCGCCGAAGACCTGGCCGGATACACCCCGGGCACCCCGCACGAGATCGACCTCGCCGAGGACGGCTGGCACATCCGCCCCTACCAGCAGGATGCCGTCGACGCCTTCGCGAAGGACGGCTCCGGCGTGGTTGTGCTCCCCTGCGGTGCCGGCAAGACGATCGTGGGCGCGGGGGCGATGGCCGCCACCAAGACCACCACGCTGATCCTCGTGACGAACACGGTGTCGGCCAGGCAGTGGCGCGACGAGCTGCTCAAGCGCACCAGCCTGACCCCCGAAGAGATCGGCGAGTACTCCGGTCAGGCGAAGGAGGTCAAACCGGTCACGATCGCGACCTACCAGATCCTCACCGCCAAGCGGAAGGGCGAATACGCTCACCTGGCGCTCCTGGACGCGCTCGACTGGGGTCTCATCGTCTATGACGAGGTGCACCTGCTGCCGGCGCCGGTGTTCAAGCTCACCGCCGATCTGCAGGCCCGCCGTCGCATCGGACTCACCGCGACGTTGGTGCGCGAGGACGGACGCGAGGGCGACGTGTTCAGCCTGATCGGCCCGAAGCGCTTCGACGCCCCGTGGAAGCAGATCGAGGCCCAGGGCTTCATCTCCCCCGCCGCCTGCTACGAGGTGCGCGTCGACCTGCCGCCGAGCGACCGGCTCGAATACGCGGCAGCGACCGACGACGAACGCTACCGGCTTGCGGCATCCGCCCCCGCGAAGGTCGAGGCCGTGCGCGAGCTCATCGCGAAGCACGAGGGTGAGCGCATCCTGGTGATCGGCCAGTACCTCGATCAGCTCGAGTCGCTCTCCGAGGCGCTGAACGCGCCGCAGATCACCGGGGCGACGCCCGTGGACGAGCGCGAGGAGCTGTACCGCGCATTCCGCGAGGGCGACATCTCGCTGCTCGTGGTGTCGAAGGTCGCGAACTTCTCGATCGACCTGCCGGAGGCGTCCGTCGCCATCCAGGTATCCGGATCCTTCGGATCGCGGCAGGAAGAGGCCCAGCGTCTCGGCCGCCTCCTGCGTCCGAAGCAGTCGGGGCACACCGCGAGCTTCTACACGCTCGTCGCGCGCGACACGATCGACCAGGACTACGCCCAGAACCGGCAGCGGTTCCTCGCCGAGCAGGGGTACAGCTACACGATCATGGACGCCGACGCGATCGCGGCCTGAGCACACCCGCGGCAGCCGTCGCAGGTATCAGCCGTGCAGCACGGGAGCCAGGTGATGGGTCCCGAGAAGTACGGGCGCGGGGCGGATCACACGGGCCGTCCGCACGACACCGAGCCGCTGCGCCCATCGATCGGCGAGCAGGGCGTACACGACCATCGCGAGCGTCGAGGCGAGCAGGTCGACGGGTGCCCCCGAGGTGGCGTTCGCGTCCACGAGGTCGACGGATCCGAGCAGGAAGATCAGCACGTTGTTGACGATGTGCAGCGAGATCGCGGCCTCGAGTCCTCCCGTGCGCCAGGTCAGCCATGCGGCGACCACCGCGAAGACGCCGACGCTCGCCGCACCCCACACGTCGTATCCGTGCCCGAGTACGAACAGCGGCACCGGCAGCAGGATGGCGAAGGCGGGATGCCGCAGCCACCCGCCGACCAGTTGCATCAGGTACCCGCGGAACACGTACTCCTCCGCGGCGGCCTGGAACGGGATCAGCAGCACCACGAGAAGCACCATCACCCACAGGCGAGGATGCGAGAGGTCCGGAGCCACCGGGTCGCCGGATGCCGCGGACCAGCCCACGAGCACGGCGAAGTAGACGACGAACACGCCGAGCGCCAGGATCAGGCTCTTCCCCAGCCACCCCATCCGCAGCCGTCCCGTGACCGACGACAGCAGTCCGACCCCGCGCCCTTCCACGATGCGCGACGCCAGCAGCAGGGCGGGGATCATGAGGATCAGCGGGAGCACCAGCGCGACGAGGAGCCACGGACGATCGAGATCGAAGTACTGCGTCGTGGTGAGGAGCGTCTGGAATTCGGCCGCCCATCCCGGAACGAGCATCGTCACGATCACGAGCGGCACGATCACCAGCAGCAGGATCGCGAGGTAGAGCCCGATCCCGACCACCCCGGTCAGCAGCACCCGCCACCACCGATAGCGCGGGCGCAGGTGCGCCAGACGGTGGAATGCGACCTCTTCGGCAGGGGCGGGGGCGACGGCGGCGTCCTCGTTCGAGCTCATGCATCGATCCTCTCGTGTGCGGCTATGCGTCGCATCCGACGGCGGGATGATGCCGCCTTCCCGCCGGTCGCGAGAGTGCTCGGGCGAGAGGCGACTCCGCGCCGTTCCGGACAATAGTCAGCATCCACAGGGTCGGAGTCACCATAATGGGGTCATGACTGCTCCGCGCATCCTGGTCGTCGACGACGAACCCAACATCCGCGACCTGCTCTCCACGGGTCTCAGCTTCGCTGGATTCCAGGTGAAGACGGTCGCCAACGGCGCCGCGACGATCTCGGCCGTCCTCGAAGAGGAGCCGGACCTGATCATCCTGGACGTCATGCTCCCCGACATGAACGGGTTCAGCGTGACCAAGCGCCTCCGCGGCGCGGGCTTCACTGCTCCGATCCTGTTCCTGACGGCGAAGGACGGCACCGAGGACAAGATCGAGGGGCTCAACGCCGGCGGCGACGACTACGTCACCAAGCCGTTCAGCCTCGACGAGATCGTCGCGCGGGCCCAGGCGATCCTCCGCCGCACGATGCAGGCCGACGAGGAGTCGATCATCCGCGCCGGCGAGCTGTCGATGGATCAGGACACGCACGACGTCCACGTGGGCAAGGAGCCGATCGAGCTCAGCCCGACCGAGTTCAAGCTGCTGCGCTACCTCATGCTCAACCCGAACCGGGTGCTGTCGAAGGCGCAGATCCTCGACCACGTGTGGGAGTACGACTTCAACGGCGACGCGGGCATCGTGGAGAGCTACATCTCCTACCTCCGCCGCAAGATCGACCCGTACACCGAGGAATCGCTGATCCAGACCAAGCGCGGTTTCGGCTACATGCTCAAGGTCGGCAAGTCCGCCTGACGACCGGGCCACCATCCGCGCCGCCTCGCGGCGTGTTCGCCGTACAGGGAGGACCGCATGGCGCATAAGCCGGATGCGGTCACCACCTGGTGGCGACGCATCAGCCTGCGGGCGAAGGTCACGGGCGTCACCGTCGCCGTGCTCGCGCTCGGCCTGCTCGTCGCGGGCATCGGCACCGTGCCCATCCTGCGGTCCGCGCTGGTGGAGAACATCGACGCGCAGCTGCCGGCGCTGGTGTCGACCGACCTGGCCGAGCGCTACTTCGACGTCTCCACGGTGGATGGCGTGACCACCTACTCCGCGCGAGATGAGCAGCCCCGGGACTTCTCGTTCGCGATCTACGACGCCGGCGGCACTCTCCAGGCGACCGCGAGGGGCACCTCGAGCCAGGCGCCGCTGTTCCCCTCCCAATACTCGCTCGCGGACGCGAACGCCCACGCCGAATCGATCATCGAGCTCCCGGGAGCGGACGGCGAGGTGTTCCACGCAGCGGTCGCCGTGGTCAACTCCGACGGCGGAGTCCTGCGGGTGCAGATGGTGGCGCTCCCCCTCGCGCCCGCGGACCGCATCATCAGCCAGTACTTCGGCATCTACATCACGATCGCGCTGATCACCATCTTCATCGCCGCGCTCCTGACCCGCGGCCTCGTCACGCTGACGTTCCGTCGCCTGGGCCAGGTCGAGGCCACGGCCATGTCGATCGCTGCCGGCGACTTCCGCCAGCGTCTGACCGATCTGGAGCCGACCACCGAGGTCGGCCGGCTCAACACCGCCATCAACACGATGCTCGACCGCGTGGATCGATCTCTCGCGCAACGCGACCGCACCGTGCAGCACATGCGACGGTTCATCGGCGACGCGAGCCACGAGCTGCGCACTCCGCTCGTCAGTGTCCGCGGTTATGCGGAGTTGTACCGGATGGGCGCGATCAAGGGCGAGGAGGACACCGCCCGCGCGATGGAGCGCATCGAGAAGGAGGCCATCCGGATGGGTGTCCTGGTCGAGGACCTTCTCGCGCTGGCCCGCCTGGATGAGGAACGCGAACCCGAGATCGTGCCCCTCGACCTGCGCCCGATCGCCCGCGACGCTGCACTCGACCTGCGCGCCGCCGCTCCCGGACGGACCGTGACGGTGATCGACCGCACGGCGGAGAAGGCGACTTTCGCACCGCTGCCCGAGACGGCACCGCTGCAGCAGCCGGCACCACCGAGCCCGCGGGGGCTGTCGCGCGCCACGCTCTCGCGGCTCCGTCGTCGCCCGCGGCAGCCCGAGCAGGCGCCGGCCATCGACTTCACCGAGGTCACCGATCTCCCCGTGCGGACACCCCCGATCGTGCTCGGCGAGGAGAACAAGGTTCGTCAGGTCGTCACCAACCTGTTGGGCAACGCCCGCCGCTTCTCGCCGGAGGACGGCCCCATCGAGATCGTCGTCGACTCCGACCGCGTGCGCGGTACGGGCAGCATCGCGATCGTCGACCACGGCGAAGGGATTCCGCCGCAGATCCGCGAGCAGATCTTCGAGCGGTTCTGGCGCGCCGACACCTCGCGCGCGCGAGAGACCGGCGGTTCCGGTCTGGGCCTCGCCATCGTCGCGTCGATCCTGAAGGCCCTGCACGGCGGTGTCGATGTCACGGAGACGCCCGGCGGTGGCGCGACGTTCACCGTGACCCTCCCACTCGCACCGGCCCAGGCCACCCCCGCGCACCTCCTCGAGGACACGCAGCCACTGGATCGTCTCGACCTTCCCTGACCGGCGTCCGACGCGTTTCGGCCTTTATCTGCACGGTCGGTGCGGAGAGCACGTTTCCCACAGCCACTGGCGCGATCCCGGAACGCGCCGGATCTCCTCGCTCTCGCGCGCCTAGCCTCGGAAGCCCATCAACAAGAAGGAGTTCCGTATGTCTGTCTTCACCGTCGACACCGACGCCGTCCATGCCGCCCATGGCGCCACCCGCGCCACGATCGAACGGCTCCAGAGCGAGTCCGCGACACTCATGGCACAGCTGCGGGAGCTGCAGTCCTCCTGGGTCGGCACGGCGTCGAACGCCTTCCAGGGGTGCGCGGAGCAGTGGCAGGGCGCCCAGCTTCATGTCGAGCAGGTGCTCGACTCCATCGGCACCTCGCTCGGCTCGGTCGCCACGCAGTATGCCGACGCCGACCAGTACTCGGCCAGCCTGTTCCACTGACCTCGCGGGTGCGCGTGCCGACCTGATTCCGGCACGCAACGCAGAACGCCCCCGGCCGGAGCCGGGGGCGTTCTGTCATGCGGAGTGGATCAGAAGTCCATGCCGCCCGAGGGGTCGCCCACGGGAGCAGCAGCCTTCTCCGGCTTGTCGGCCACGACCGCCTCGGTGGTGAGGAACAGAGCCGCGATCGAGGCTGCGTTCTGCAGCGCCGAGCGGGTCACCTTCGCCGGGTCGATGATGCCGGCCGCGAACAGGTCGACGTACTCACCCGTGGCAGCGTTGAGGCCCTGGCCCGCGGGGAGCTCGGAGACCTTGTTCGCCACGACGCCCGGCTCGAGGCCCGCGTTGAGAGCGATCTGCTTGAGCGGAGCCTCGATCGCGACGCGCACGATGTTCGCACCGGTCGCCTCGTCGCCCGAGAGCGAGAGACCGTCGAGAGCCTTGCTGCCCGACTGGATCAGCGCGACGCCACCACCGGGGACGATGCCCTCCTCGACGGCTGCCTTCGCGTTGCGGACGGCGTCCTCGATGCGGTGCTTGCGCTCCTTGAGCTCGACCTCGGTCGCAGCACCGGCCTTGATGACCGCGACGCCACCGGCGAGCTTCGCCAGGCGCTCCTGCAGCTTCTCGCGGTCGTAGTCGCTGTCGGTGTTCTCGATCTCGCGACGGATCTGCGTCACGCGACCCTCGATCTGGTCTGCCTCACCGGCACCCTCGACGATCGTGGTCTCATCCTTGGTGACGATGACCTTGCGCGCGCGGCCCAGCAGGTCGAGCGTGGCGTTCTCCAGCTTGAGGCCGACCTCTTCGGTGATGACCTGACCACCGGTGAGGATCGCGATGTCCTGCAGCTGCGCCTTGCGGCGGTCGCCGAAGCCGGGAGCCTTGACGGCGACCGACTTGAAGATGCCCTTGAGCTTGTTCAGCACGAGCGTCGCGAGAGCCTCGCCCTCGACGTCCTCGGCGATGATGACGAGCTCCTTGCCGTCCTGGATCACCTTGTCGACGATGGGCAGGAGGTCCTTGATGTTGGAGACCTTCTGGTTGGCGATGAGGATGTACGGGTCCTCGAAGACCGCCTCCTGGCGCTCAGGGTCCGTGACGAAGTACGGGTTCAGGTAGCCCTTGTCGAAGCGCATGCCCTCGGTGAGCTCGAGCTCAGTGCCGAACGTCTGCGACTCCTCGACGGTGACGACGCCTTCCTTGCCGACCTTGTCGATCGCCTCGGCGATGAGCTCGCCGATCGCGGGGTCAGCAGCGGAGATGGAAGCCGTGGCGGCGATCTGCTCCTTCGAGTCGATCTCCTTGGCGCTCGCGAGGAGCTCCTCGGTGATCGCGGCGACGGCCTTCTCGATGCCGCGCTTCAGCGAGATCGGGTCGGCGCCGGCTGCGACGTTGCGCAGACCCTCGCGGACCAGAGCCTGAGCGAGGACCGTGGCGGTGGTGGTGCCGTCACCCGCGACGTCGTCGGTCTTCTTGGCGACCTCCTTGACGAGCTCCGCACCGATCTTCTCGTACGGGTCGTCGAGCTCGATCTCCTTGGCGATGGAGACACCGTCGTTCGTGATCGTGGGCGCGCCCCACTTCTTCTCGAGGACGACGTTGCGACCGCGCGGGCCGAGGGTCACCTTGACCGCGTCGGCGAGGATGTTGAGGCCGCGCTCGAGGCCGCGGCGGGCCTCCTCATCGAAAGCAATGATCTTTGCCATGAGTTTTTTCGTCCCTCCTGGACGTAGACGTTGGGTTTAGCACTCAGAGTGAGAGAGTGCTAACGCCATTCTGGCACTCGACACCTTCGAGTGCAAGCCGTCGGAAACGCTCCGACGCGTCGACTCAGGGGGCAGGAGTCCCGGTGCTCGTCGAGGGTGCCGAGGTGGAGCGATCGAGGCCGATCACGACCGTGAGCTCCTTCGCACCGTCGGCCGTCTCGCCGGCGTAGTAGTCACTCTGCTGCACTCCCGCACCGCCGATGAGGTTCGCGAGTCCGATCGCCGCGAGCTCGTCCTCGGGGTTGACGTAGAAGACCGTCGTCTTCTCGAAGTCCTGGCTGGAGCTGTCGCCCGCGTTGACGCTCTCCGCCGCCCAGCCGTTGTTGATGAGCAGGTCGCGCATCTGGGCGTCGAGGCCCTCGTCGGGCGTGCCGTTCAGGATCATGACCGCGTAGGTCGTGTCGACCACACCGGTCTCCACGGGCGTCGGCGTGGCGCTCGGCGTCGACTCCGGGAAGAGCGAGACGCGCCCCATCACCACGAGGGAGCCGAAGATGCCGGCGATGATGAGCACGAGAGCGGCGACGAAGGACCACAGCAGGACGATCCAGCCGTTCATTCCCGGAGCTTCAGCGCGATGCGCTCCTACGCGTCCGGAGGAACGGGGAACGTCATCGAAGCGATCGCGGGAGGGCTTGGACACCCCTCGATGCTAGCGGCACGTTCCTGGCAATCCGTTCCACGGCACGGGGAGACGCGGCGCCACTCCGCCCGTCGGCCCACTTTCAGCCGACGAAACCGGGTGTGCGCGTCGAGCGTCGACGCGCACGCGAGTCGCGGATCCGTCGCAGTCTGCGCACCAGCATCGGGTCGTACTCGAGTGCGGCGTCGGACTCGATCAGCCGCCCGAGGAGCTGGTAGTACCGCGCGGCACTCATTCCGAGCTGCGCGCGGATGACCTCTTCCTTCGCTCCGCCGTGCTGCGGCCACGCGGTCTCCAGCGCGAGGATCGCGCGATCGCGCTCCGTGAGGTCTCCGAGCATGCGTCCAGGTTAGGACGCATCCGAGTCCGGAGCCGCGCGCCACTCCCACCAGCTCCCCAGCGGATCCGCGGCGGCCCTCACCCGGCCGTCGAGCGCGACGACGAAGCCCGGCCAGCCATCGGGATCGACGGGCGGCTCCCAGACATCGAGCGACGACGGCGGATCGATCGTGATCCAGCGCGCGTCCAGCCGTGTGATGCGCTCGACCAGCGCGTGACGGTCCGCTCTCGGGATGTGCACCAGCACACCAGGGGTCGTGACGACGAGGGTCGCGTCGCGCGGCGCGGCTGCGGAGAGCGTATCGATGCGGGCCCGCGCGTCTCCCGCCACCAGCAGCGGAGGGTCGGATGCCGCGATGTCCAGCGCCGCCTCGATGCGCTGCTCACGCCCCGTCTCCCCGGGCCACACCAGCCCCCGCAGCCAGCGTCGGTCGGCCTCGTCGGCGGCGTCGAGCGGCATCAGGTCGATCCCCGCGCGCCAGACGATCTCCGGCATCCGCAGCCGCGGCAGGCGGCCGGTCACCCGGCTCTCCAGCACGACGCTCGACGGCCCCTCCCCCGGGTCCAGCGCCAGGCGCACCCCGCCCTCCGCATCCAGGAATCGATAGGAGTAGCGGTCGGGATAGAGGCAGAGTCCCGCGGATGCGCCGACCTCGAGCAGAGCGATCGGGCCGTCGATCTCGGACAGCACCGGAAGAAGCGCCGCGAGCCGAAGCGGCTCGTTCGTCTGGAGCGAGCGCCGCGTGCACTCGGCTACGACCTCGTCCGCCCGCCGCAGCACGAAGCGCCGCCACTGGCGGTATCCGACGAGTCCGACGCCGAGCATCCGCGTCACGGCGAACACGAGCGGCGGCTGCCTACGGGTCTCCGGGATCCGCGCGAGCACCCGGCGCACCTCGTCATCGTCCGCGACTCCGGCGGCCCACTCCGCGTAGAGGACGCTTCGGCCGGGTGCCTCGACGCGGGCGAATCGCGCATAGCGCTCCTGCACGGCATCCGTCATCCGTCCATTCTGACTCGGAGCACCCCGGACCGCGCCGCACGGGAGAGAATGGAGACGACTCAGGAGGACACATGTCGTACAGCGTGGACAAGACCGAAGACGAATGGCGCAGCGAGCTCGGCGAAGAGCAGTACGCCGTGCTGCGCCAGGCCGCGACCGAACGGGCCTGGACCGGGGAACTGCTCGATGAGGAGCGCGCCGGCCTCTACACCTGCGGAGCGTGCAACGCCGAGCTGTTCAAGAGCGGCACGAAGTTCGACTCCGGCTGCGGCTGGCCGAGCTTCTACGAGTCGATCCGCCCCGACGCGGTCGAGCTCATCGAGGACGACAGCCTCGGCATGGTGCGCACCGAGGTGCGCTGCGCGAACTGCGGCTCGCACCTGGGCCACGTCTTCCCCGACGGGTTCGGCACGCCCACCGGCGACCGCTACTGCATGAACTCGATCGCGCTGAACTTCACCCCCGACGCCTCGTGAGCGCCCTCGACGCCGTCCGCGCACGGCAGTCCTGGTCGAAGGTCGAAGACACCGCCCCTACGCGCGATGAGCTGCTCCCGCTGGTCGCGGCCGCTGGGCGCGTCGCCGACCACTCCTCCCTCCGCCCGTGGCGGCTGATCGAGCTGCGCGGAGCGGACCGTGAGGTGCTGGGTGCCGCGATCGCGAAGGCGCAGGGAGACTCGTCGCCCTCGTCGAAGCCGCTGCGCGCTCCGCTGCTGATCGCCGTCGTCGCCAGCTACCGCAAGAGCGACAAGGTTCCGCGGTGGGAGCAGGAGGCTGTCGCGTCCGGAGTCGCCCATACGCTGAGCCTGCTCCTCGATGAAGCCGGTTGGGGCGTGATCTGGCGCACAGGACATTACACGCGCGCCAAGGCCGTCGCGAAGGCGCACGGGCTCGACAAGAACGAGGAGCTCCTCGGCTGGCTGTACGTGGGCGGCAAGCCCGAGGGCAAGAAGCCCGGTCGGCGCAAGGCCGTGGACGCCCGCAAGCTCGTGACCCGCATGCCGAAGGCCGGCACGAAGAAGACGAAGAAGAAGTAGGTCTCAGCGGCGGCGCCGCCACGGCACGGCCACCACGACCGATGAGACCGCGACGACCACCATCCCGATGACCTGCCACAGTGCCGGGCCGGATGCCGCGGGCCAGATCAGGTCGATGACGACCGACGTCACCAGCTGCCCGAGTACCGACCCCAGCCCCATCAGCAGCACACCCGTCTGCGCCACGATGAACGCGCCGAGCAGGATGTAGGACGCCCCGAGGAATCCGCCGAGGTACAGCCAGGGCTCGGTGGGAAGCGCTGCCGGTGCGCCCCGGAACGCCATGCTCGCACCGGCGGCGACCGCGAGGACGAGAGTGCCCGCGATGAAGCTCATCAGCGTCGCAGCCAGAGGCGAGCGCACGCGCTGCGCGAGACGCCCGTTGGTCGCCGCCTGCCACGCGATCCCGACACCCGCGGCGAACGGGAGCAGCAGCATCCACAGGGGCGCCGAGGCGAGAACATCGCCCGAGAGCGAGATGCCGACCGCGGCGAGCGCGAGCAGCCCGCCGAGGAGGCGACCGGGGGTGACCGCGACGACGCCGGCCGGACCGAACCCGATCCGGTCGAGCACCAGACCATGCAGGGTCTGCCCCGCCACCACGCCGACCGTGAACAGCGAGACCCCGAGCACACCGGCGGTGAGACCTTGAGTGGAGACGGTGAGGGCGCCGCACGCACCGCCGAGCAGCATCCAGAAAGGGATGGTGCGCTGACGGATCCCCGTCCACAGGCGGGCGACCCCGCTGCGCGCCGATGGCAGGAAGGAGATCACCACGGCGAGCGCGAGGAGCCCGACCGAGAAGGAGAGGAAGCCGGCGACGATGCCGTCGTCGAGGCAGACTCCCAGCACTCCGTTGATCCGCGCCTGGATCGCCGTCATGACGCCGATCGCGACCGCTCCGCCGAGGGCGACGGGGGCAGGCAGTCGGCGGACGTCGTTCACCTGTCGACCCTATCCGAGCGGCCGCGCACCGACGGCGAGACGGATGTCGGCGGCCGGGGCTACGCTGGCCGCATGTGCGCGAGCTATGGTCTCGATCCCCGGTTCACTGACGACGACTATCAGACGGTCGTCGACTCTGCCGTGCTCGATGGGCTCCGCGAGTGGGCGGCCCGCAATGACGGCGAGATCCTCCGACCGACCGGGAAGAACCTTCGCAACCTGAACCCGATCGTCACCGACCCGTCGACCCTCGAACTCGGCTGGTGGGGGTATCTGGTCAACGGCGCCCCGGCGAGCTTCGCGTCGATCAACACGCGCTCCGAGCGGCTCGCCCAGACGAAGGGCGCTCTCCCCGCGCGCGCGATCGTTCCGGTGTCGTTCTGGCGCGAGATGGCCAAGCCCTCGCGGGTCTGGCAGCATTTCTCCGCTCCAGGGCGTGAGCTCCTGGGCCTGGCCGCCGTGACGCGTCCGGGGCGCACGGCCGACGGCATCGAGTACACCTGCTACAGCATCGTCATGCAGCCTGCCGCCCCGCACCTGGCGCACATCCACGACAGGATGCCGCTGCTCATCAACCCGGGCTTCGCCGAGGAGTGGCTGACGACGAAGGCTGCGGGCGGCGAGCTCTTGGACGCCGCAGTCTCGGCGTCCGCTCCGATCAACGAATCGATCCGGGTCGGTCCCGACGATGACGCGTCGGTCGCGGGGCCCGCACAGCTGTTCTAGCCCGCACCGGCACGCTTCGGTCGTGGTTCCTATGAGGTGGTCATGAGCCACCTGGGAACCATGCCAGGATGTGAATCGCGCGAAGTAGTCGCGATTTCGCAAGGGAGCACAGTGATCACCGACCGTCGACCGACCTGGCGTGGAATCAGCCTCGCCGCCGCTGCGCTCCTGATGGCCGGGAGCACCACTCTCCTCGGGGCCACCAGCGCTTCCGCCGCATCCGCAGCGTGCACGGACGGCTCGGCACCCGCTGCGAACAGCTCGGTCGCGTGCACCACTCCGGGCAGCTACACGCTGGCCGTGCCGGCCGGGGTGACGACGGTCGACCTCGCCGCGATCGGCGCCGGAGGCGGTGCGGGCTACCCTGCCCGCGCGCACATCGGCGGCAACGCCGCACAGGTCACGGGCGCACTCACCCTGCCGGCGGACACGGCGTTCGTCTACGTGATCGTGGGCGCAGGCGGTGGCGGGAACAACTCCGGCACAGGTTACGGCGGTGGCGGCTCCGGCGTGTTCGCGCTGGACAGCGGACACCAGCTGATCGCCAAGCTGGCGATCGCCGGTGCCGGCGGTGGCGGCTCGTACAACGGTGACGGCGGCAATGCCGGATCGGCGGGGACGTCTGAGAACCCCGGCTTCGCGCAGGCCGGCCTCGCGGCGACAGCAGCCGTGGGCGGTGCAGGTGGCGCCGGCAACTACAACGCGGGCGTCGCCGGCGCGAGCGACAACCCGGGCGCTGCCACGATCGCCACCGGCGGCGCGGGAGGGGCCTACCCGAACGGTTCCGCCGGCGGATCCGGCGGCGGCGGCTATGGCGGCGGCGGCGGCGGGGCCTCCGGCAGCCAGGGAATCCTCAACGTCTACACCGGCGGAGGAGGCGGCGGATCCTCTCTCGCCTCCGCCTACCTGGGGACCCCGTCGATCACGATCGCGGCCAACACGGGCGGCGTGCAGCTGCCAGGCCTCGTCGCCGGCGACGGAGCGCACGGATCGGTGACGCTGACCTTCAACGCCGCCGCCGCACCCGGCGCACCGACCGGTGTGGGCGCGACAGCGGGCAATGCGCAGGCATCCGTGTCATTCACGGCGCCGGCCGACGACGGCGGCAGCGCCATCACCTCGTACACGGTCACCAGCCGCCCCGGCGGGCTGACCGGCACCTGCGCGTCGAGCCCGTGCGTCGTGACCGGGCTCACGAACGGCACGGCATACGAGTTCTCGGTGACGGCGACCAACGCCGCAGGCACCTCCACCCCGTCGGCGTACAGCACATCCGTCACTCCGGCGACCACACCCGGAGCCCCGCGAAACCCCACGGTGGTCTACGGCGATGCGAGTGCTGTCGTCTCGTTCGACCCGCCCACCAGCGACGGAGGAAGCCCGATCCTCGGCTTCACCGTGGTCAACGACACCGACCGCACCACCACCGCCTGCAGCGCCAGCCCCTGCGCCGTGACGGGACTGACCAACGGCACGCCGTACTCCTTCCACATCATCGCCAGGAACGCGGTCGGCGCTTCGCCGATCTCGGTGTCGTCGACGCTCGGCGTCCCGCAGGCTGTCGTGGTCGCTCCGGTCGATCCGGTCGATCCGACTCCGGCAGCACCTCAGCCCGAGGCGCAGCCGGCCGGCAACGCCTTGGCCAGCACCGGATCCGAGGACGGATCCTTCGGCGCCGCCGCGGGAGCGCTTCTCCTCGGCGCGGGCGTCCTCGCCCTCCTCGTTGCGCGCAGAAGGAGCAGAAGCCGCATCTGACGCCGGCGGCATGGAGCGCGCTCTCTCCGCCTGGAGGGGGACGATCGTCGGGTCGGGAAAGGTACCTGAGGAGGACGCGCCGCCAGGCGGCACTCCGTAACGTTGTCCTCATGATCACAGCTGAAGGCCTCACGAAGAGGTTCGGAGACAAGACGGCCGTCGACGACGTGTCGTTCACGGTGAAGCCGGGCAGCGTCACCGGCTTCCTCGGTCCGAACGGCGCAGGCAAGTCGACCACGATGCGGATGATCGTGGGCCTCGACCGGCCGACCGCCGGCCGCGCTGCCGTCGCCGGTCGCGAGTACCGCAAGCTGCGGGCGCCGCTCACCGAGGTCGGCGTGCTGTTGGATGCGAAGGCGGTGCACACCGGTCGGACCGCGCGCAACCACCTCCGCGCGATGGCCGCGACGCACGGCATCCCGGCGTCCCGGGTCGACGAGGTCATCGATCTCGCCGGCATCGGCTCGGTCGCGCGCAAGCGTGCCGGGAAGTTCTCGCTCGGCATGGGCCAGCGCCTGGGGATCGCCTCGGCGCTGCTCGGCGATCCCCACACGCTGATCCTCGACGAGCCGGTCAACGGGCTCGACCCCGAGGGCGTCCGCTGGGTGCGACAGTTCGTGCGGTACGCGGCCTCCGAGGGACGCACGGTGCTCCTGTCCAGTCACCTCATGAGCGAGATGGCGCAGACGGCCGACCACGTCATCGTGATGGGTCGCGGCCGGGTGCTGGCGGATGCCCCGCTCCCCGAGCTGGTGCGCGCCTGGACGCGGAACACCGTGCGCGTGCGCACGCCGCGGCCTGCCGACCTCGCCGCCATGGTCGCCGGCCCGGACGTCGAGATCGTGAGCGCGGCTCCCGACCTCCTCGACATCGTCGGCCTGCCTGCGGCCCGCATCGGTGATCTCGCCGCTGAGCGCGGCATCCCACTGCACGAACTCACCCCCACGACCGGTTCGCTCGAGGACGCGTACCTCGCCCTCACCGGCGACTCCGTCGAGTACCGCACCAAGGAGCTCTCATGACCACGACCCAGGCTCCCGCTCCCACGCGGCAGCGCGTCGACACCGGTCGACGACTCACCTTCGTGCGCGCACTGCGTGGCGAATGGATCAAACTGGCGACCCTGCGCTCCACATGGTGGTCGATCGGCATCGCCGCAGTGCTCACCATCGGCATCGCCGTGCTCATCGCCCAGGCGATCGACGCCCCCGGCTTCGACCCGATTCAGGCCGTCGTCATGCCGTTGCAGTTCACGATGCTGCTGGCGGGCATCCTCGGGGCGATCTCGGTCACGGGCGAGTACTCGACGGGCATGATCCGCTCGACGCTCACGGCGAACCCGGTCCGCGGGTCGGTGCTGGCGGCGAAGTCGCTCATGCTCGCGGCATTCCTGTTCGTGTCGTCGCTGGTGATCTTCACGGTCGCGGCGCTCGCCGTCTCGCTGGTGGTCGCCCCGCGTGATCAGAGCATCGACTGGTCGGACCCGTCGTCGTCCGTGCTGCCGATCGTCGTGTCGTCGCTCGCGATGGCCGTCTTCACGCTGATCGGCGTCTCATTCGGATTCATCCTCCGCTCGGGCGCGGGAGCGATCGCCGCTACCGTCGGCGTGCTGTTCGTGCTGCCGATCGTGGCGAACTTCTTCGCTCTCGCCGGCGAGGCATGGGCGTGGGTCGTGGAGGCGTCGGCGTACCTGCCGGTCGCCGCCGCACAGAGCGCGATCCTGCCCGGCGAGAACGCGGCACTCGACGCGCCGGTGGCCTTCCTGACGCTGGCCTGCTGGGTTGTCAGCGGGGCCCTCGTGGCGTGGGGCGTGCTGCGCACTCGCGACGCGTAGAGTCCGCCCTGTGAGCAGAACGCGAAGCCGCAGCGAATCGATCCGCATGGACGAGGAGCTGCGGCTTCCGCGTGCACCGGGACTCTTCCGACGGTTCTGGGCACGGCACCCGGTCCTCGCCGACGTGCTGCTCGCGCTGTTCTGCTTCTTCCTGTCGCTGGCGCCGGCCGGGCGCCCCTATGACTCATCGATGCCGGAGTCCACCTACATCGCACTCAGTGTCGGGACCCTGACGCTCGTAGCCGTCGCGTGTGCCACACTCATCTGGCGCAGAAGAGCGCCCCTCGGACCGTTCATCGCCGCCATGGTGCTCGGAACACTCGGGCTCTACACGGGCTTGTCCGGCGGCATCGTGCTCCTGCTCGTCGCGTGCTACGGGCTCGCGGTCTATCGCTCGTCGCGCCTCGCCTGGATCTGCTACGGCATCGGCGCCGCGTGGTTCATGGCGCTCGGCGGACTGTCCATGCTCACCGGCGCGATCTCGTTGCAGGGCGGTCTCGACATCGCGCTCGGGTACATCCTGCTCGGCATGATCGGCACGCTCGTCGGTGTCAACGTCGGCGGGCGCAAGCGCTATCTCTCCGCTCTCATCGATCGTTCGCGCCAGTTGCTGATCGAGCGCGACCAGCAGGCGCAACTCGCGGCCGCCGCCGAGCGGGCCCGCATCGCCCGGGAGATGCACGACATCGTCTCCCATTCGCTCACCGTCATCGTCGCGCTGTCGGAGGGTGCGGCGGCGACACCGGATCGCGAACAGGCGCGCAAGGCGGCGGCGTCCGCAGCAGACACCGCGCGGACCGCGCTCACCGAGATGCGGTCGATGCTCGGGGTGCTCCGCGATGACAGCTCCCCCGCGCCGCTCACGCCCATGCCGCCCGCGCCGCCGCGGGACACGGTCGAAGCCGCGCAGCGAGCCGGGTATCCGGCCACTCTCACCGTCGTCGGACAAGCGGAGGTG
This sequence comes from Microbacterium sp. LB12, assembly GCF_037150835.1. Classification (NCBI taxonomy): domain Bacteria; kingdom Bacillati; phylum Actinomycetota; class Actinomycetes; order Micrococcales; family Microbacteriaceae; genus Microbacterium; species Microbacterium sp. LB12. The sequence continues at coordinate 48,551 of NZ_JBBCPF010000013.1, forward strand.
TCACCGGGGGTCGCACACGCGATCGGGCGGATCGTGCAGGAAGGCCTCACGAACGCGATGCGTCACGCACCGACCGCGAGCACGATCGCAGTGCGGGTGGAGTACACGTCCGATACGGTGACCATCGACATCGTGAACGACGGCGTCACCGCGCGGATGGGCACCGACGGATTCGGCCTGCGCGGCCTGGCCGAGCGAGCCGCCCATGTGCACGGCACAGTACGTTCCGCGCCGGGTGAGCCCGGGCGATGGGTGCTGCGCGCGGTGCTTCCGACGGCAGGAAACCCCCGCCCCGCCGCACCAGCCGACACGAGAGAGGACGAAGGATGACGCTGCCGATCAGGGTGCTTCTGGTGGACGACCAGGAGCTGATCCGTGTGGGCTTCCGGATGGTCCTGGAATCCGAGGACGACATCGTCGTCATCGGTGAGGCCGGCGACGGCAAGGCCGCGATCAGACAGAGCGCGATGCTCGTCCCCGACCTGGTACTGATGGACATCCGCATGCCGGAGCTGGACGGCATCGCCGCGACGGAGACGATCGTGCGCGAGCATCCGCAGACCAAGGTGCTCGTGTTGACCACGTTCGACCTCGACGAGTACGCGTTCGGCGCCATCCGCGCGGGAGCGAGCGGCTTCCTGCTGAAGGACGCGCAGCGCCACGAGATGATCTCCGCCGTGCGCGCGGTGCACCGCGGGGATGCGGCGCTCTCGCCACGGGTCACCCGGATGCTGTTGGAGCACGTGTCACCGCAGCTCGGCTCCGCGCCGCAGGGTCCGGAGGCCGCGGAGAGCATCGCCCTCGCGTCACTGACCGACCGGGAGCGCGACGTGTTCCTGGCGATCGGGCGCGGCCTCACCAATGCCGAGATCGCGCAGACGCTTTACGTGGGCGAGTCGACGGTCAAGACTCATGTGGGTCGCGTGCTGGCGAAGCTCGGTGCACGCGACCGCATCCACGCGGTCATCCTCGCGCACCGGCACGGACTCGTCGGAGAGTAGCCGCAGCGACGGGCCGCTCTCCGACGAGCCGGAGTGTCATGCGCGCGACGGCGTCCACTCCGAGACGCGGTCGAGCAGCTGCACCTCGTCGCTCGAGAGCTCCAGGCGTGCTCCGGCGAGGAGGTCGGGCACCTGCTCGGGTGTGCGGGCGCTCGCGATCGGTGCGACCACCGTCGGCTGTGCGCGCAACCAGGCGAGCGAGGTCGCCGCGATCGACGCGCCGTGTGCGGTGCCGATCTCTTCGAGGGTGTCGATGATGCGAAGCCCCGCCTCGGTGGCGTACTTCGCCGCCCCCTGGGCGCGCGGGGAGGTCTGACCATCGGTGTCGGTGGACCGGTACTTCCCGGTCAGGAATCCGCTCGCCAGTGAGTAGTACGGCACGAGGCCGAGTTCGAACTCCTCCGCCACCGGGATGATCGTCTCCTCGACGTCGTTGCGGTGCACGAGGTTGTAGTGCGGCTGCACGGCGACGGGCAGTGCCACTCCGAGGCGCCGTGCGATCTCGATCCACTCCCGGATGCGGGTTGCCGAGTAGTTCGAGACGCCGATGTGGCGCACGAGACCGTCGGCGACGAGCTGGCCGAACGCGGCCACCGTCTCTTCCAGCGGAACGGTCGCGTCGTCGAAGTGCGCGTAGTACAGGTCGATCTCGTCGACGCCCAGCCGCTGCAGCGAAGCCTCGGCAGCCCTGCGCACGTTCGTGCCGGCAAGCCCGGAGAACTGCGGGTGCTGGCTCACCTTGGTCGCGACGACGACTCCGGCAGGCTTCCGGGAGGCGAGCCATTCGCCGATGATGGTCTCACTCTCGCCGCCCTCGTTGCCCGGCACCCAGGCGCTGTAGGAGTCGGCGGTGTCGATGAAGTCACCGCCTCCTTCCACGAAGGCGTCGAGCACGGCGAAGGAGGTGTCGCGGTCGGCCGTCCAGCCGAATACATTGCCGCCGAGGGAGAGCGGGAGAACGTCGAGGTCACTGGTGCCGATACGTGTCATGTCCGTGACAACCGCGCACCCTCCCCCCGTCATTCCCGGATGACGACATGTTGCGCGAGGACCTCCGGGGATCAGGTGGGCGTCTCGCCCTCGTCGTAGATCTGCGAGGGGCGTCCGACGAGTCGGGCATCAGGAGCGTGCGCGACCAGCGGATCTTTGCCGGGATAGTCGAAGCGCGCGAGCACGACCCGCATCGCCTCGAGCCGGGCACGCTTCTTGTCGTTCGACTTGATGACGATCCACGGCAGGGCGGGTGTGTCCGTGTGGAAGAACATCGCCTCCTTCGCCGTCGTGTAGTCCTCCCACCGGTCGACGCTGGCGAGGTCGGTCGGGCTGAGCTTCCACTGCTTGACGGGGTCCTCGCTGCGGCGCGTGAACCGGCGCCGTTGCTCCGCCTCCCCCACCGAGAACCACAGCTTGATCAGGCGGATGCCGGAACCGACGAGCATCCGCTCGAACTCGGGCACGGTCTGCATGAACTCGTCGTACTCGGCCGACGAGCAGTACCCCATGACACGCTCGACGCCGGCCCGGTTGTACCACGAGCGGTCCATGAGCACGATCTCCCCACCGGACGGGAGGTGCGCGACGTATCGCTGGAAATACCACTGCGTGCGCTCGGCGTCCGTGGGCTTGTCGAGCGCGACGACACGCGCACCGCGGGGATTCAGATGCTCCATGAAGCGCTTGATCGCCCCGCCCTTGCCCGCGGCGTCCCGCCCCTCGAAGACGATCAGCACCCGCTCGGCGGATCTCTTGATGTGCGCCTGCAGCTTCAGGAGCTCGATCTGCAGCAGTCGCTTCTCCTGCTCGTACTCCCGCCGCGAGAGCTTCGTGGCATACGGGTAGTCGTGCTGCCATTCGGGCGCGGTGGTCTCGGGCTCGGGCGCGCTGCTCATGATGTGTCCCTTCGGGTGCAGGAGGTACCGCCTCTCGACCGGGGAGCGCAGGTGGCCTCGGCGGGGAGCGGGCCACCTGCGCCGTCATCGGCCTGGCGCGGAGATCGTCCGATCACCAGGAAGACGGAGTCTCAGTAACATATCACCATCTAACGCGCTACGGCGAACCCTCGCCTGCGGTGCGCCGCGGAGCCATCCGTGAACGACGAATCGCCCCGATCCCGGAAAGAGATCGGGGCGATTCGCCCGGCTCTGATCGAGCCTCTTGAGCCGACTACGGGACTCGAACCCGTAACCCCCGTATTACAAGTACGGTGCGCTACCAATTGCGCCAAGTCGGCGGATGCCACCAGCTTAGCGATGGCATCGACCCCGCCTCGACCTACGAGGCAGGCGTGGCTGTCGGGGTGGGCGTCGGCGACTCGGTCGCACGCGACGCGTCGCTCGCGACACTGAGCACGAACTGCGAGAACTCGGCGGGGTCGTCGGGAGCACCGACATAGGCCTCGCCGTTGGCGACGATCATCGGCGCTGCCGTGAGCACCAGGTCGTCGGAACCTGCGAGCGGCCCGTCGAGGGCACGAGTGGTCGCTTCCTTCGCCCAGCTGATGAAGTCGCCGTTCTGAATGCAGGACTTGATGTCCTTGGAGTTGTCGACACCGACCGCACCGGCGAGGTTCGCCAGCTCATCGTCGGAGAGACCGTCGCTGCCGACCTCGGGCTGCTTGTCGAGCAGGTCGTGGTTGAAGGCGTAGAACTTGGACGGCGAGTAGGTCGCGACGCAGGCTGCCGCCGCGGCCGAGCGCAGCGAGTACTTGGTGCCGTTCGAACTGGCGGTCAGCAACGCGACCGGGTGGTAGCTGACCGAGACGGCGCCTTCGCCGATCCAGCGGGCCAGCTGACGCGCATTCGCACGCTCGAACTTTCCGGCATCCGGCGAGAGGTAGTCGACGTAGACGTGGATGTCGACCTTCTCCGACGCGGTCGGCTTCGGAGTCGGCGCCTCGGAGGTGGCGGCATCGCTCGGGTCGGGCGCAGCGGTGGCCGGGAGCGAGTCCGACGACGCGACCGCACTGATGTCGGTGACGACGACGCCGTCCGCTTCCATGCCGGTCGGCGTGAGCCGCGGCTTCGAGACCTGAGCGGACACGGCAAGAGTCACCGCGGTGCCGATCGCGCCCACGGCGACGATCGCGACCGCGCCGATGATGATTCGTCGCATAAGGCGCGCCCTCGACTGCTGGGCGTGCACCTGCTGAGCCTTCTCCCGCACAGCCTCGCGAGAATTGCGAGGCGTGGGGACGTTCGGCGTTTCGTCGCTCGACATCGTTCCTCTTGTGAGTCTCTGGGGGTCCGGGTTGGCCCCGACCGCCGCCCGGCGACGATCGCCGCAGCGCGCGGCCGAGTTCGATGCTAGCCAGTGAGGCTGAGAAATACCCAGGTGCCGCCGTTCATGCCATACTGAAATCGACCCGATGGCGGGTCACGGCGGGTCGTCCCCGCCGCTTCATCACTACGGATCGTCCGGCACGTACCTGCCGGTGAAGGAGAAACCACAATGGCATCTGTGACTTTCGACGAGGCCACCCGCCTGTACCCCGGCGGAACCCGTCCGGCCGTCGACAAGCTCAACCTCGAGGTCGGAGACGGCGAGTTCCTCGTCCTCGTCGGCCCTTCCGGTTGCGGTAAGTCCACGTCCCTCCGCATGCTCGCCGGCCTCGAAGAGGTCAACGCCGGCCGCATCCTCATCGGCGACCGCGACGTGACCGACGTCCCGCCGAAGGACCGCGACATCGCGATGGTCTTCCAGAACTACGCGCTGTACCCGCACATGACCGTCGCCGAGAACATGGGCTTCGCGCTCAAGATCGCCGGTGTCGGCAAGGAAGAGCGCGCCGCCCGCGTGCTCGAGGCCGCCAAGCTGCTCGACCTCGAGCCCTACCTGACCCGCAAGCCGAAGGCCCTCTCGGGTGGTCAGCGTCAGCGCGTCGCGATGGGCCGCGCGATCGTCCGTCAGCCGCAGGTGTTCCTCATGGACGAGCCGCTGTCGAACCTCGACGCCAAGCTGCGCGTCCAGACGCGTACGCAGATCGCGTCGCTGCAGCGTCGTCTCGGCGTCACCACGGTCTACGTCACGCACGACCAGACCGAGGCGCTCACCATGGGTGACCGCATCGCCGTGCTCAAGGACGGCCTGCTCCAGCAGGTCGGCTCGCCGCGCGACCTGTACGAGAAGCCGAACAACGTCTTCGTCGCCGGCTTCATCGGCTCCCCCGCCATGAACCTGTTCTCGGCAGACCTCGCCGACGGCGGCGTGCAGTTCGGCTCGGAGGTCGTGCCGCTGGACCGCGACACGGTCGGCCGCGCGAACGGCAGCCAGGTCACCGTCGGTGTCCGCCCCGAGGACATCGTGGTCGGCCCGGCAGACGGCAAGGGCCTCTCGGTCGTCGTCGACCTGGTCGAGGAGCTCGGCGCCGACGGCTACCTCTACGGCCACACCGAGATCAACGGCAAGCGCACCGACCTCGTCGCACGCGTCGACGGCCGCAACCACCCGAACGCGGGCGAGACGGTCACGCTGGCCGCGACCGCCGGCCACGTGCACGCGTTCGACATCGAGTCGGGCGACCGCCTGAACGAGAAGCCGGTCGTCTCCGCCTGATCGGATTCACCAGACGCGGCGCGGGTCGACTTCGGTCACCCGCGCCGCGTCTCTCTTTTCCACCGCCCACCTCACCCGGGAGCACCATGCAGGATTCGCTGCGGATCACCGCCAGCAAGATCGATCCGGGACTGCTCTCCCTCCCCTGGTCCACGACGCTCGCGAAGTGGCCATCCGAGCACATCGTCTCGCTCCCGAAGGGCCTCTCCCGCCACCTCGTGCGGTTCGCCGACCTCTCCGGCCGCGTCGTCGCCGTGAAGGAGACCACGGCGGAGATGGCGCAGCGCGAGTACGACATGCTCGGCAACCTCGCCCGCCTCGATGTGCCGTGCGTCGACCGCGTGGCCGTGATCGCCGAACGCACTGATGCCCACGGCGATCCCCTCCCCGCCGCCCTCGTGACCTCGCACCTGCGCTTCTCGATGCCGTATCGCGCCCTGTTCACCCGCGTGCTGCGGCCGGACACGGCCAACCGCCTCGTCGACGCGCTGGCACTGCTGCTGGTGCGCCTGCACAACGTCGGCTTCTACTGGGGTGACGTCTCGCTGTCGAACACCCTGTTCCGTCGTGATGCCGGAGCTTTCGCCGCCTACCTGGTGGACGCCGAGACCGGAGAGCTGCATGAAGAAGGCCTGACGGACGGCCAGCGCGCCTACGACCTCGACCTCGCCCGGACCAACATCGCCGGCGAGATCATGGACCTCGCCGCGGGCGGGCGACTCGAACACGGCGTCGACGCGGTCGCCATCGCCGACGGCATCGTGTCGTCCTACCGGTCTCTGTGGGCGGAGCTCACCGCGCAGGAGTCCTTCTCCGCATCCGAGACGTGGCGCATCACCGAGCGGGTCGAACGGCTCAATGCCCTCGGTTTCGACATCGACGAGATGTCCATGTCGACCACCGCCGACGGCACCGTCGTGGAGATCCAGCCGAAGGTCGTCGACGCCGGGCACCACCAGCGTCGCCTCATCCGCCTCACCGGCCTCGACGTGGAGGAGAACCAGGCACGGCGCCTGCTGAACGACCTCGACGAGTTCCGCGCCCGCTCCACCAAGCAGTGGGCGGACGAGGAGATGTACGCGCACGAGTGGCTCACCCGCGTGTTCGAACCCGTCGTCCGTGCGATCCCCTACGAGTTGCGCGCCAAGCTCGAACCGGCCGAGGTCTTCCACCAGGTGCTGGAGCACCGGTGGTACCTGTCACAGGCGGAGGGGCGATCGATCCCCCTCGCCGAGGTGCTGACGAGCTACATCAACGAGGTGCTGCGCCACCGGCGCGATGAGGCCACGATCATGGGTCCGCCGACCGAGACCATGAGCCTCCCGGTGATCACCGGGGTGACCCCGGTCGCCGACGACGACGAGGACGTCGACTGGCGCGACCTCGTCTGATCGCCGGGTCGGTCAGTAGCCGACCGTGAACCGCTCGCGATGGTGGTTGCCCTGCTCGATCTCGTCGACCACGGCGACGGCGAAGTCCGCACCCGAGATGTACGACTTCCCGTCCGCATCACGGACGATCACGTCGCCGCCGTCGCGGTAGTGGCCGGTACGCTCGCCTTCCGCCCACGGCCCGAAGACCTCGGCGGGGTGGATGAAGAACCAGTCGAGTCCGGCATCCGTCGCCTCGAGGAGAGCGAGGGATTCGATGCCGACCTGCGCCTCGTGCTTGTACTCCTCGGGGAAGCCCTGATCGAACAGGCGCGGACCACCGGGGGCCACCAGGCTGCCGCCCGCACCGCCCACGACGCCGAGCCGCGTGGCCGTGCCGGCGAGCTGTGCGACGACGTTCGACAGCGCGTCGAGGGCACGGTCGGCCATGTCCCCGCGCGGGGAGAGCGCCGACACCACGGCATCGGCTCCGGCGAAGGCATCGGCGAGGGAAGCGATCTCGAGAGCGGATCCCTGCACGTAGGCCGCGCCGGCCACCGGGTCCGTCGGCGCGGAACGGGAGATCGCGATCACGGCATGACCACGGCTCACCGCCTCCGAGACGATGTGACGACCGGCATAGCCGGTCCCTCCCAGAACGACGATGCGAGCCATGGTCTGCCTTCCCCCGGTGCTACTTCTTCGCGGCGCGAACCGTCGACACCTGGTACAGGGCGACGGAGGTGGCGATCCCGGCGTTCAGCGACTCGGTCGCCGCGGAGATCGGGATCGAGACGATCTGGTCACAGGTCTCGGTGACCAGGCGCGACAGCCCCTTGCCCTCGGAACCGACGACGATCACGACCGGGCGGTCGGCGAGCTGCAGCTCGGGGAGCGACACATCGCCGCCCCCGTCGAGACCGAGCACGAACACGCCCTGCTTCTTGAACTCCTTGAGCTGGGTCGTGAGGTTGGTCGCGAGAGCGACGGGGATGCGTGCGGCAGCCCCCGCGCTCGTCTTCCAGGCGGCCGAGTTCACACCCGCGGAACGACGCTGCGGGAGGATGATGCCGTGCCCGCCGAACGCAGCGGCGGAGCGGATGATCGCGCCGAGGTTGCGCGGGTCGGTGATGCCGTCCAGTGCGACGAACAGCGGCACCTCCCCCTTGTCGATGACCTGCTCCAGAAGGTCCTGGGGGTGTGCGTACTCGTAGGGCGGGACCTTGACGGCCACGCCCTGGTGCACGCCGTCGAACCCGGCCATGCGGTCGAGCTCCTGACGGGTCACCTCGAGTACCGGGATGCCCCGGTGGGTCGCGATCGACAGCATCTCCTTGACACGGTCGTCCATCTCCACCCGCTGGGCGATGTAGAACGCCGTCGCCGGGATCTTCGCCCGCAGCGCCTCGAGCACCGAGTTGCGCCCGGTGACGATCTCGATGTCGGTCGTGTTGTCCTTCGCCCTGGCCGCACGGTTCGGGTTGCTGCCGGAAGACGGACGCTGCCCGGGCTTGCCCTTGCCGCCCGATGCCGCATAGCGCTCGGCGGCAGCCTTGCGCTTGCCTGCGGGGTGCCAGGCGCGATCCTCCGCCTTCGGCGTCGGCCCGCGGCCCTCGAGCGCCTTGCGTCCGAGTCCGCCGGTGCCCTTGGTCGGGCCCTTCTTGTTTCCCTTGCTCGCGCCGGGGCGCCCTGGCTTAGCCATCGATACTCCAATGAGTTCCGGCCGGAGTGTCCTCCAGCGTGATTCCTGCGGCGGCGATCGCATCTCGGATGCGATCCGCCGCCGCCCAGTCCTTGTCAGCGCGCGCCTGGGCGCGCTGCGTGATCATCGTCTGGACGAGGGTGTCCAGAGCGGTCTCCGACGCGTGGTTCTTCGCATCGGATGCGGGCGTGAGGCCGAGGACGGACGTCATCGCCATGACGGCCCGCAGCGCTTCGAGCGCCGTGTCGGTCTCCCCCGCGTCGAGGGCCGAGTTCCCCGCACGCACCGTCTCGTGCAGAACGGCGAGAGCCTGCGGCACACCGAGGTCATCGTCCATCGCCGCCGCGAACGCATCGGGCAGGCTCTGCGACGCGAACCACCCGAACCCGCCTCCGGCCGCGCGCGCGGCACGCTGCCGGAATGCGGCGATGCGTCCGAGCGCCGCCTCCGCCTCGGCCCACGACGAGTGCGTGAGGTCGAGGCTCGACCGGTAGTGCGCCGACGCCAGTGCGTAGCGCACGACCAGAGGATCGTGGGCCGACAGCACATCGGCCGCGAGCGTGAAGTTGCCCAGCGACTTCGACATCTTCTGCCCGTCGACGGTCACGAGGCCGTTGTGCACCCAGTACCGCGCGAAACCGTCACCGGCCGCGGTCGACTGGGCGAGCTCGTTCTCGTGGTGCGGGAAGCGCAGGTCCAATCCTCCACCGTGGATGTCGAACTCCGCACCGAGATAGCGCTTCGACATCGCCGAGCATTCGATGTGCCACCCCGGACGGCCCTGGCCCCACGGCGACGCCCAGGTCGCGTCCGCGGGCTCTTCCGGCTTGGCGCCCTTCCAGAGGGCGAAGTCCTGCGGGTTGCGCTTGCCGCGCGGGTCCGCGTCCTCCGCAGCCTCCATGGCATCGACGGACTGATGCGTGAGGGATCCGTAGTCGGCCCACGAACGCACGTCGAAGTACACGTCGCCGGAGCCGTCGGGCGCGGGGTAGGCGTGTCCGCGTTCGATCAGCAGCGCGATCAGCTCCTGCATCTGCGGGACGGACGCCGTGGCGCGGGGCTCGTAGGTCGGAGGCAGGATGCCCACTCCGGCATATGCGGCGGTGAACTCCTGCTCCATGCGATACGCCAGCGCCCACCACGGCTCGGCGTCGGTCGCGTTGGCGAGCACCTTGTCGTCGATGTCGGTGACGTTGCGCACGAAGGTGACCCGCCCGTGACGGAGCTCGAGCCAGCGACGCAACAGGTCGAAGCTCAGGGCGGCTCGGACATGCCCGATATGGGGTCCGGACTGCACCGTGGGTCCGCACACGTACATCGTGATGTTCTCGGGATCGAGAGGCACGAAGTCACGCAGTCGGGCTGCGCGGGTGTCGTAGAGGCGGAGAGTCACCGCTCAAGCCTACTCGGGGAGCGCTGAGCGTCCGCCTCCGCGTCGTCACCGATCGTGCGGATCGCTCCCGAGCACCGACGCGACGGCCGTCACCGCGATGCCTTCGCCTCGTCCGGGGAAGCCGAGCCGGTCAGTCGTCGTGGCCGTCACCGAGACGGGAGCACCGAGCACGGCCGACAGCACCGCCTCCGCTTCGAGACGCCGCGCACTGAACCGCGGCTTGTTCCCCTGCAGCTGCACCGACACGTTGCCGATCCGGAATCCGGCGTCGGAGAGGAGCTCGCGCGTGCGGGCGAGGAAGACATCGGCATGCGCCCCCGCGTACTCGGGGTGCGACGTGCCGAAGTGCTCACCGATGTCGCCGAGTCCCGCCGCCCCGAGGAGCGCGTCCACGATCGCATGCGCGACCGCGTCGCCGTCGGAGTGTCCCGACAACGGCTGCTCCCCCGGCCACTCCAGGCCCGCGAGCCAGAGGTTCCCCTCGCCGCCGAACGCGTGCACGTCGGTGCCGACGCCGACCCGCGGAATACCCACCGCGGCGACAGAGGGAGCGAGCAGATGCCGGGCTCGATCGAGGTCGGCGGGCGTCGTGATCTTGAACGCCCGCGCCGAGCCGTCGATGTGCCGCACCGGGTGTCCGTCCGCGGCGAACAGCGCCGCGTCATCGGTGTAGTCGATGCCGGCGTCGGCAGCGGCGGCGTATGCGGTCTCCAGCAGCGCACGAGGGAAACCCTGCGGCGTCTGCGCCGCAGCCAGCTCGGAGCGGTCGACCGCGGCGACCACGGTCCCGTCCGCCACCTTCTTGAGCGTGTCGACGACCGGGAGCGCCGGGATGACGCCGACCTCCGCCGTGACCGCCGCGGCGACGGCATCGATCTGCGCGGGAGGCGTGAGAGCACGGGCCGCGTCGTGTACGAGCACCGTCTCGACGTCACCCCAGAGCGCCGCGAGGCCCGCGGCCACCGACTGCTGCCGGGTAGCTCCTCCGGTCACGACTCGACCCAGATCGGCACGGTCGCCGGCCGCCGCGCGCAGCTCCGTCTCGGCGTCGCCCTCGAGACCGGCCGGAGCCACGACGATCACCTGAGCCGGGGCCGCAGCGAACACACCGTCGAGTGCATGACGGAGCACGGAATGCGCATCGATGCCGACGAACGCCTTCGGGGCGCCGGCGGCCAGACGCGTGCCGGAGCCGGCGGCCACGACGATGACGGCGGTGTGCGGGACGGGAAGGATGGTCACGGCTTCACGTTACCGGCGAAGACGACGAAAGGCGGATGCCGAAGCATCCGCCTTTCGTGGAACGGGTTCAGGACGCGAGGACCTCGTCGAGCAGCGCGCCCGCCTTGTCTTCGTCGGTCTTCTCCGCGAGCGCGAGCTCGGAGATGAGGATCTGCCGAGCCTTCGCCAGCATCCGCTTCTCTCCCGCGGAGAGTCCGCGGTCCTGGTCGCGACGCCACAGGTCGCGGACGACCTCGCTCACCTTGATCACGTCGCCGGAGGCGAGCTTCTCGAGGTTCGCCTTGTACCGGCGCGACCAGTTGGTGGGCTCTTCAGTGAAGGGTGCTCGCAGCACCTCGAATACGTGATCGAGGCCTTCCTTGCCGATGACGTCGCGAACGCCGACCAGGTCGACATTCTCCGCCGGCACCTCGATGATGAGGTCTCCCTGCGTGACGTTGAGCTTCAGGTATTTCTTCGTCTCACCCTTGATGATGCGCTCCTTGACCTCGATGATGGTCGCAGCGCCATGGTGGGGATAGACGACGGTCTCGCCAACCTCAAAAAGCATAAAAACGTGTCCTTTCGGCAACCTCAAGGATACCACAGGGGACATGCGCTAAGGTTCGCGCTCCCTGTGCCACAGGGCCGTCACGACTTACCCATAGAATGGATCACGGATATCCCGCCGGACCTCAGGAGGACCCGTGAAATCGCGCCTTGTTGCGTCTGCAGCCCTCAGCGCCCTCGTTCTGCTCGGTGCGACCGGGTGCACCTTCATCACGCCGCAGTCGACGAAGATCGAGTACGCGGCTTCCGACGGCGTCAACGTCTCCGATGCCGACGGTCCGATCGACGTCCGCAACGCACTGGTCATCGCGACGGAGGACGGCTCGATCGGCAACTTCATCGGCGCGATCGTGAACCCCACGCAGGAGAGCGCGACGCTCACCATCACGGTCGAGGACCTCGACCCGTTCACCATCACCGTCCCCGCGGGCGACACCGTGAGCCTGGGCTCCGACGAGGAGCCGCTGCGCATCGTCGGTCTCGACACGAAGCCCGGTGCGACCGTGCAGATCCACTTCCAGTCGGGCGACTCCGCCGGAGTGAAGACCCAGGTGCCGGTGCTCGACGGGTCCCTCCCCTACTACGCCGACCTCGTCCCGTCGGAGCGGGTGGGCACCCCCTCCCCGGCGCCGACGAACTGACGCCGCACGAACCATCGAGAAGAGGCCGGTACCCCCGCGGGGCACCGGCCTCTTCCGTATCCAGAGGATGCTCAGCCTTCGAAGCGGTACCCCAGCCCGCGCACGGTGACCAGCATCACCGGCTCGCTCGGGTTCTCCTCGATGCGCGAGCGGATGCGCTTGATGTGCACGTCGAGCGTCTTGGTGTCGCCGAAGTAGTCGCTGCCCCACACCCGATCGATGAGCTGGCCGCGGGTGAGGACGCGCCCCGAGTTGCGCATCAGCACCTCGAGCAGCTCGAACTCCTTGAGAGGCATGTTGATCTGCACACCCGCCACGGCGACCGTGTGCCGGTCGATGTCGAGCGAGACGCGTCCGCCGTCGAGCACGCGCTCGTCGAGTTCGCTGTCGGCCTGCACCACACGGCGCAGCACCGCCCGCATCCGTGCGAGCAGTTCGCGCGAGGAGTACGGCTTCGTGATGTAGTCGTCGGCCCCCAGCTCGAGACCGACCACGATGTCCACCTCGGAGTCCTTGGCGGTCAGCATGATGATCGGCACGGCCGACGTCGAGCGGATCTGCCGGCACACCTCGGTGCCGGGCATCCCCGGCAGCATGAGGTCGAGCAGCACGATGTCGGCACCGCGCTCCCGGAACGCCGCGAGTGCACCGGGGCCGTCCTCCGCGATCTCCACCTCGTAGCCCTCGCGGCGCAGCAGATAGGCGAGAGGATCGGCGAGGTCGGGCTCGTCTTCGACGAGAAGGATACGGGTCATGCTCTCTCTCCGTTTCGAGCGCGCGCGGATGCCGCAGCCTTGGCCGCCTTGCGAGCACGCTTCTTCTTGCTCTTCTTGTCCGCGTCGACGTTGTCGGGTGCGTCGATGCGCGGGAGTCTGATCGTGAACGTGGAACCGCGACCGGGGCGGGACCACAGTCGCACCTCGCCGCCGTGCCTCTGCGTGGCGTGCTTGACGATGGAGAGACCCAGCCCCGTGCCGCCCGTACGACGCGAGCGCGCCTCATCGGCGCGGTAGAAGCGCTCGAAGATGCGCTCCCGGTCGGCTTCCGCGATGCCGATGCCCTGGTCAGAGACCGCGATCTCGACCACGCCGTCGTCGGCCTTCACCCCGACACCCACGCGCGAGCCGCGCGGCGAGTACAGGATCGCGTTCGCGATGAGGTTGCCCACCGCCTCGATCAGGATCTGCGCGTCGCCGCGCACCCAGACGCCCCGGTCGCCCCCGCGCGTGAGGTCGACTCCTGCGGAGTCCGCCTGCACCACGTGCGCTTCGATGGAGGAGGCGATCACCTCGTCGATCGAGACGCGTCCGACCTTGGTGAGCCCGTCTTCGGCCTGGAGCCGGGAGAGGCTCATGATGCGGCCCGTGAGCTGCCCCAGCCGGCCGGCCTCTGCGGAGATGCGAGCGGCGAAGATCCGCACCTGGGCGGGGTCGTCTGCCGCGGACTCGATCGCCTCGGCGAGCAGACTCACCGCACCCACCGGGGTCTTCAGCTCGTGGCTGGTGTTCGCGACGAAGTCCCGGCGCATCTGATCGAGGCGCTCCTGCTCGGTGACGTCACGGATGATCATCAGCACCAAGCGGGCGCCGATCACACTGGCTCGCGCCGACACGAGTCGCGGGTCGAGGCTCAATCCGCCCCGGGTGAGCCGCATCGACTCCGTGACCGACCCGCCGCTCGCCCGCACCGTACGCACGAGCTGGCGCAGCTCGGGGTTGTCGAGGGTGGCACCGACGTCGATGCCGAACCGGCTCGCGGCCTGCGATGCCGCCAGGACCAGCCCGGACGAGTCCACGACCGCGGCGGCGTCGTCCATGCTGCGCAGGACATCGGTCATGCCTGCCGGGATCGCCACCGACGTCTCCTCCTGCACGCGTGCCCTCGCGCGGTACGCCCACACCACGAGCAGGGAGAGGCCGACGCCGATCACCAGCCCGATGGCGAGCGAAGACAGCGCGAGCTGCGGCAAGGTCATGCCCTAAGCGTAGAGTGCGTTCACCGCGACCTCGGCGGGTTTCCGCGCCCTGGCCACAACGCGAGAAGTACTATTCACGTGCTGGGCACCGTTCGTTAACCTTCGAGGCAGACAATCGCTTCGGGCCTGTGCGGGAGCGCAGACCCGCTCTCTCGTGCGGACGACCCGCCGTCTCACGCTGATCATCAGCCGAGATCCGAATGAAAGGTTGCGCCCCCATGCGCGAAGTCTTCCACCAGTCCCTCGAGGACCTCCAGTCGCGCCTCGTCGAGATCGCGGACCTCGTCACGGTCTCGATCGACAAGGCCACCAGGGCGTTCGCGACGAGCGACGTCGCCTTGGCCGAGGAGGTCATCGCCGACGACGCGAAGATCGACGAGCTCGCCGTCGCCCTCGACGAGCAGGCGATCGAGATCCTCGCCCGCCAGCAGCCGGTCGCCCGCGATCTGCGCATCGTCGTCACCGCACTGCGCGTGAGCGCTTCGCTCGAGCGCATGGGCGACATGTCCGAGCACATCGCCCAGCTCGCCCGCCTCCGCTTCCCCGAGCGCGCCATCCCGAAGGGCCTCAAGGGCACGTTCGTGAAGATGGGCGAGCTCGACGTCGAGGTCGCGCGCACGCTCGCCGAACTGCTCCGCACGCAGGACCTCCGCTTCGCCGACGCGATCCGCAACGCGGACGACGACGTCGACGAGCTGCACGCCACCGTGTTCGAGAAGGTGCTCAGCGACAACTGGAAGGGTGAGGCCACCGCGACCGTCGACGCCACTCTCGCCAGCCGCTACCACGAGCGCTTCGCCGACCACGCCGTCGCCGTCGCGAAGAAGGTCGTCTACCTCGCCACCGGCGACTGGGCGGTCGAGGAGGACGACATCCCCCTCGCTGCAGAGCAGCAGGAGCTCGAGCAGCAGGAGCTCGGGCACGCCTGACCCGGGCGTGACCCCGCCTTCACATCGAAACCCCCTGCTGCAGTCGACGGCAGCAGGGGGTTTCGTCGTTGTCGCGGGGTCTCGCGGTTACTTCTTGCCCTGGGCCGCGACGGCAGCGGCACCGGCGGCAGCGGCCTCCGGGTCGAGGTAGCGACCGGGACCCGTGGGAACGTTGTTCTCGTCGAGCTCGTAGACCAGCGGGATGCCGGTGGGGATGTTGAGCTCGGCGATGTCGTCGTCGCTGATGCCCTCGAGGTGCTTCACGAGGCCGCGCAGCGAGTTGCCGTGCGCGGTCACGAGCACGGTCTTACCGGCTTCGAGGTCGGGGACGATCGCGCTCTCCCAGTAGGGCAGCAGACGGTCGATGACGAGCTTGAGCGACTCGGTGCGCGGCACCTCGCCGTCGATGCCCGCGTAGCGGACGTCGCCGACCTGGCTGAACTCGCTCTCGTCGTCGAGCACGGGCGGCGGCACATCGAACGAACGGCGCCAGAGCTGGAACTGCTCGGGCCCGAACTCCTCCAGCGTCTGCGCCTTGTCCTTGCCCTGGAGCGCACCGTAGTGACGCTCGTTGAGGCGCCAGGAGCGGGTCACCGGGATCCACAGCCGGTCCGCGGCGTCGAGGGCGATGTTCGCGGTCTGGATCGCGCGGCTCAGCAGCGAGGTGTGCAGCACGTCGGGGAGGATGCCGGACTCGGCGAGCAGCTCGCCACCGCGACGGGCTTCCTTCTTGCCCTGCTCGTTGAGGCGGACGTCCACCCAACCGGTGAACAGGTTCAGTTCGTTCCACTCGCTCCGGCCGTGGCGGAGCAGGATGAGGGTGCGCGTCGCAGTCATGCCGTCAGTTTATCCGTCCGGCGGCGGCCGCCGAGTCGGATGCTGGGAGGATGGAGACATGGCGTCATCTCCCCTCGGTCGGCCGACCCGCGGCACGACGGGGACGAACCGACTGCGGCGCAACGACCGGTGGATCGCCGCGAGCGACGCCCTGCGCC
The DNA here is from genome assembly GCF_037150835.1 of Microbacterium sp. LB12. Lineage (NCBI taxonomy): Bacteria > Bacillati > Actinomycetota > Actinomycetes > Micrococcales > Microbacteriaceae > Microbacterium > Microbacterium sp. LB12. The sequence goes on from NZ_JBBCPF010000013.1 coordinate 64,899, forward strand.
GTGCGGCTGATCCTCTGGTCGTCGACCTCGGGTACGGCGCGAGCGGAGTGACCGCGTTCGAGCTCGCGGCGCGCCTCATGTCGGTACGTGCCGACGTCGAGGTGCGCGGCCTCGAGATCGACCCCGAGCGCGTCGCCACCGCCGATGCCCAGCTCGCCGAGGTGCGAGCAGGCCGCACCTCCTTCTCCCCTGCGCTCCCGGTCTCGTTCGCCCGCGGTGGCTTCGAGGTGCCGCTTCCCGACGGACGCCGAGCCGCCGTCATCCGTGCCATGAACGTGTTGCGCCAGTACGACGAACAGGATGTCCCCGACGCCTGGGGCCGCATGGCGTCGCGCCTGGCACCCGAGGGGCTGCTGATCGAGGGAACCTGCGACGAGATCGGCCGTGTCGCGAGCTGGGTCGACGTGGACGCCCGCGCGGTACCGCTCCGCTTCACGATCTCGCTCCGGCTCGCCGACCTCGAGCACCCGAGCATCGTCGCCGAGCGCCTGCCCAAAGCGCTGATCCATCGGAACGTGGCGGGCGAACGCGTCCACGCCCTGCTCCTCGACCTCGACCGGGAGTGGGACCGCGCCGCAGCCCTCACCACGTTCGGGGCCACGCAGCGATTCCTCGCCGCCGTGACGGCCCTTCGCGATCAGGGCTGGCCCGTGCAGGGTGGGCGCAGCCGATGGCGGCTGGGCGAACTCACCCTGCCCTGGGCCGCGGTGGCCCCTCGAGCCGACTGAGCCTCAGGCCTCGGAGGAATCGCGCGGATCCGGCGCGGACGGACGACGCGACAGGCGCGTGAGCCGCGGCACGTTCGCGGTGGCCCCGGCATCCGCCGGCACGATCACCTGCTGCGACGCCGCGATATCGATGCCGTCGGCGCGCACCACGAGGTCGCCGATTGGAGCGCGCCGCGAGAGGATGGCCAGCGCGATGGGTCCGTCTTCGTGGTGACGGGCCGCCGACGTGATGTGCCCGACCTCGTCGTCGCCTGCGAAGACCGGCGCACCGGGCTCGGGGAGGACGGCGTCGCTCCCGTCGAGGTGCAGCGCAGCGAGGCGACGCGGAGGATGCCCGAGGTTGTGCACCTTGGCGACCGTCTCCTGACCTCGGTAGCAGCCCTTGTTCAGGTGCACCGCGCTGCGGATCCAGTCGGACTCGTGCGGGAGCGAGCGCTCGTCGACCTCGGTGGCCCAACGCGGACGCCAGGCGGCGACGCGCAATGCCTCGGCAGCCAGCACTCCTGCGAACGCCTCGGGCCCGAGGGCTGCGGCGAGCGCGTCGGCGGACTCGTCCGTCAGGATCGCGACCCGCCACGCGTACTCGGCACCGGGATGGTCGACGACCTCGGCGTACTGGTGGCCTCCCGCACTGATCCGCTGCCATGGATCGGCCCAGACGAGAGGAACGCCGTTCGGCGCGAAGGCCGCCTCGGCCGCCGCAGCGGCGACCGTGCCGCCGTCGAGGTATCCGAGCAGCGCGAGATCGGCGCGGATGTCGACCGTCGCCTGTGTGCGGAACTTCATGCGGGTGAGCCAGGTGGCGAGCGCCTCGGCATCACCGGCATCCGCGATCAGCCACGTGGACGAACCGTCGTCCAGCACCCCGGCCGCGTGCTCGACGCGGCCCTGCGGATCGAGCACGAGCAACTCGGTGCTCTCCCCCGGCGCGAGGCGTCCCACGGACTGCGAGGTGATGGAGTCCAGCCACGTCAGACGCTCCGGTCCGGCGACCTCGATCACGGTGCGGTCTCCGAGCGGTGCGACCGCCGCGCCGTCGGCCAGACGCCGCTGCTCGCGGAACGCGTCGCCGAAGTGCGCGATCGTGTCGCCGTCGGTGACGGCACCGTGCACCGTCGAGAAGGCGGACACGTCAGACCTTGGCCAGCCGCGCCGACGCATGCGAGCGCAACGGTGTGCCCAGGGCGGCGATGTCCCATGCCCAGAGCAGGTGACCGTCGACGAGACCGTACATGCGCGAGGATGCGGTGTGCACCTTGGCACCCGCGCTGCGGACGACGGCATCCGTGCCGATGTCGATGCGTGGACCGTTGATCTCGCCGATGTAGAGCTCGAGGGCACCGTCGGCATGCGCGAGAGAGACCTCGATCGGGAATCCGCCGCTCGGGGCGCGCAGCTCTTCCACGTCGTCGACCGTGCGTGCGGCTGCCTTCTCCATCGGCGGGAGCAGTGCCGGACCGGCATCCGCCGCGGTGGCCGGTCGAGCGAGCCGCCAGAAACCGGTCTCCGCGAGGAGTGCCGCGGCGGGCGCCCCCTCTTCTGTGAGGAACGTCGCGGTGCCGGAGTAGTTGAGGAACGGGCCGCCGTCATGGCTGAAGCTAACCCGGTGAAGGAACTCGCCCTGCAGACGCTCGTCACCGACGGGATAGTCGATGACGCCGGTGCCCTCCCAGACGCCGATCAGCCACGAGAGCGGCGCGAGGTCGGCGGGAAGGTCGGTGGGCAGCTCGATCACGATCGCGTCAGCGCTGGCCGCGGAAGAGGTTACGCAGCACCACGGCCGAGACGAAGACGATCGCCAGGCTCGCGAGGCCCAGCAGGCCGATGAAGAAGATTTCGAGCGCCATGAGGTCCATGTGCACCACAATACCGCGCCGCGCCGGGGTCAGGCGGGGATGAGCGCCGCGAGGGCGAAACCGATCGACACCAGGCCCATCAGCAGAAGCGCGCCCATGACGCTGCCGGCCACCCGGAAGATGAAGCCCTGCGTGCGCCCGTACCAGAGCTGCACCGCGAACGACAGCAGGATTGCGCCCCCGAAGCCCACCAGCAGCCAGGGGATGCGCCACTCCTCCGGCACGAAGATGCCGATCGCGACGGTGGCGAGGAAGGCCGTCACCCACACGCCGACCACACCGGCGAACGCGTTGCGCGGTGCGAGTGCTGGATCCGTCATGACACCATTGTTGCGCATTCGGTCCCGGTATCATGGCGGCACGACGTCGATCCCCCGTCGGTTGAGGAGTGCGCGTGGCCCAGGTGCTGGTTCTGACCAACGCTCCGCTCTCGGAGCTGGTGCTTCCCGCCCTGGAGCTGCTGAGCCACCGTGCTCGCCAGATCCCCGCCGATCCCTCCCACCTGATCAACGCCCCGGAGTACGACGTCGTGATCGTCGACGGCCGTCACGATCTGGTCGCCGCGAAGTCGCTGTGCCGGCTGCTGCGTGCCACCGGACAGGAGGCACCGCTGCTGCTCGTGGTCACGGAGGGCGGCATGAGCGCGGTGTCCGGAGACTGGGGCATCGACGACGTCCTCCTCGTGACGGCCGGCCCCGCCGAGATCGACGCGCGCCTGCGGCTGGCGCTCGCCCGTCGGGACGAGGTCGCGGAACCCGCGCGCGTGCAGGCATCCGGCGTCACGATCGACGAGGCGTCCTATTCCGCCAAACTGCGTGGCCGCCCTCTGGATCTCACCTACAAGGAGTTCCAGCTGCTGCACTTCCTCGCCACCCACCCTTCCCGCGTCTTCACCCGCGAACAGCTGCTCAGCGAGGTCTGGGGCTACGACTACTTCGGCGGCACCCGCACGGTGGATGTGCACGTGCGGAGGCTGCGTGCGAAGCTCGGCGACCAGGAGCAGATCATCGGCACCGTGCGCAACGTCGGCTACCGGTTCAACGTCAACGAGGACGAGACCCTCGTCGGAGCCCGGTAACCGAACGCGCCCGTTCACACGCGCGTCACCTCGCGGTGCTTAGATGTACCCCATGATCGATCCCGCACTCGCCGACGCCGGACTGGGTGACGCCGAAGACGACGACTTCGACGCCATCGAGTCGCCGGACTCCCAGCTCCCCGACCACCGCTACCTGGACCGCGAGCTCAGCTGGCTCGCGTTCAACCAGCGCGTGCTGGAGCTCGCCGAGGATCCCACGCTCCCCGAGCTGGAGCGGGCGAACTTCCTGGCGATCTTCGCGAGCAACCTCGACGAGTTCTTCATGGTCCGCGTCGCCGGCCTCAAGCGCCGCATCATGACCGGTCTGGCGGTGCCGACGAACATCGGCCGCTCGCCCGTCGACGCCCTCGCCGACATCTCCCGCGAAGCGCACGCCCTGCAGCTGCGTCATGCCGAGGCCTGGACCTCGCTGGTGCGCCCCGCCCTGGCCGACTCCGGCATCGAGATCACCGACTGGTCCGAGCTGACCGACGACGAGCGGGCTGCGCTGTCCGAGTTCTTCCAGCTCCAGGTGTTCCCGGTGCTGATGCCGCTCGCGGTCGATCCCGCGCACCCGTTCCCCTATATCTCCGGACTCTCGCTGAACCTCGCGATCCGCATCCGCAACGCCCGCACCGGCCGCCAGGAGTTCGCGCGACTCAAGGTGCCGCCCATGCTCCCCCGCTTCGTGGAGGTACCGGGCAGCGGCGAGATCAAGCGGTTCCTGCGTCTGGAAGAGCTCATCGCGAACCACCTGGGCGACCTCTTCCCCGGCATGGAGGTGCTCGATCACCACGCCTTCCGACTGACCCGCAACGAGGACGTGGAGATCGAGGAGGACGAGAGCGAGAACCTCATCCAGGCGCTGGAAGCCGAGCTCCTGCGCCGTCGGTTCGGCCCGCCGATCCGACTGGAGATCACGGACGACATGGACGAGGTCACGATGGACCTGCTCGTGCGCGAGCTCGACATCACCGACCAGGAGGTCTACCGGCTCCCCGGTCCGCTCGACCTCCGCGGCCTGTTCGACCTGTCGCGCATCGACCGGCCCGACCTGCGCTACCCCCCGCACCTGCCGACCACCGCGGTCGCCTTCCAGCCGACCGGCTCGAACTCGCGGGCCGACATCTTCAAGGCCATCCGCAAATCCGACGTGCTCGTGCACCACCCCTACGAGTCGTTCACGACCAGCGTGCAGGCCTTCCTGGAGCAGGCGGCCCGCGACCCGCACGTGCTGGCCATCAAGCAGACCCTGTACCGCACCTCGGGCGACAGCCCCATCGTGCAGGCGCTGATCGACGCAGCCGAGGCGGGCAAGCAGGTGCTGGCCCTCGTCGAGGTCAAGGCCCGCTTCGACGAGGCCAACAACATCGTCTGGGCGCGCAAGCTCGAGAAAGCCGGGGTGCACGTCGTCTACGGCCTCGTCGGGCTCAAGACCCACTGCAAGCTCGCGCTCGTGATCCGCGAGGAAGACGGGATGCTGCGGCACTACTCCCATGTCGGCACCGGAAACTACAACCCGAAGACCAGTCGCATCTATGAGGACTTCGGGCTGTTCACCGCCGACGCGCAGGTCGGCAAGGACCTGACCCGGCTCTTCAACGAGCTCAGCGGCTACGCGATCGAGAAGAAGTTCAAGCGGCTGCTCGTGGCGCCGCTCCACCTGCGCAAGGGCCTCGTGCGGCAGATCGACGCCGAACGCCGGAACGCGGAGGCGGGCATCCCCGCGCACATCCGCATCAAGGTGAACTCCATGGTCGACGAGGAGATCATCGACGCGCTCTACCACGCCAGCGCCGCCGGCGTGAAGGTGGACGTCTGGGTGCGCGGCATCTGCAGCCTGCGCACCGACCTCGAGGGCATCAGCGACAACATCACGGTGCGCAGCATCCTGGGGCGCTACCTGGAGCACTCGCGTATCTTCGCGTTCGAGAACGGCGGCGACCCGCAGGTCTACATCGGCAGCGCCGACATGATGCATCGCAACCTCGACCGCCGCGTCGAAGCTCTCGTGCGCGTGACCGACCCCGCCCACCTCAAAGAGCTCGGGGCGTTCTTCGACCTGGCGATGGACGACGGCACCTCGTCGTGGCACCTCGGCGCCGACGGCGTCTGGAAGCGCCACGCCGTGGATGCCGACGGCAAGCCGCTGATCGACCTGCAGGATAAGACCATGGGGTTGATCCAGCGGCGGCGCCGCGCACGGGCGGTTCGATGACTTCGCGGCAGCTGCAGCTTCCCCCCGACGCGTCGACGCGCTCGAAGTGGACGGACAAGGCCGTGTACGCGGCCGGGGCCGTCGTGTGGCGCATGGTCGAGGGGAAGCTCCGGATCCTGCTGATCCACCGCACCAAGTACCGCGACATCACGCTGCCCAAGGGCAAGGTCGACCCCGGCGAGATGCTCGCCGAGACGGCCGTGCGCGAGGTGCACGAGGAGACCGGCATCCGCGTCTCCCTCGGCGTGCCCGTCGGGGTGAGCCGCTACCACCTCGCGTCGCGCAAGCAGAAGGTCGTGCACTACTGGGCGGCCGAGGCCACCGACGACGCGATCCGGGCATCGACGTTCGTGCCCAACCGCGAGATCGCCGCGATCGAATGGGTGAGCGTGAAGAAGGCGCGTGCGCGCCTCAGCTACCCGGTCGATCTGGAGATCCTCGACTTCTTCGCGGACCTCGTCGACGACGGCGTGCTGCGCACCTTCCCGGTCATCGCGTTGCGGCACGCGAAGGCGATGCCCCGCTCCGAGTGGGACCTGTCGGATGCGTCGCGCCCGCTCACCGAGCGCGGACGCACACAGGCGAAGTCGATCGTCGGCCCGCTGCGAGCCTTCGGCGTGCGCAAGATCGTGACGAGCGACGCTGTGCGCTGCGTCCAGACGATCACGCCGCTCGCCAAGGCCATCGACCGAAAGCCGGTCAAGACGGAGAAGATCAGCCAGGACGCCTGGGAGGACGGCGGTTCCGACCTTCGTGCGGTCGTCGGCCGACGCGTGCGTGCCGGGAAGCCCGCGGTGCTGTGCAGCCACGGCCCCGTGCTCCCCGGTCTGCTGTCCGAGATCGCCCTCGCCACCGGCACCGTCCACGGGTCGTATCTGGGCAGCGCCGCCGACCTGGAGCCGGCCGCCTTCTCGGTGGTGCATCTGTCGTCCACCAACCCCGGCTCCGGCATCATCGCGATCGAGACGCACATCCCCAAGGTCTGACGGGCCCCTGATTTCTCGCGGGAGCGCCCCAGAGAGTCGCCCGTCGTTCACCTGCCGTTCACCTGCACGGGAGAGTCTCGTTAACCGTCGCCCATAGCGTCACTGTGTGCCCTGCACCGGGCCCCACCCTCCAAGATCGAAGGATCCACAGTGAAGATCTCCCGAATCGCACGTATCGGCGCCATCGGCGCGGTCGCCGCTCTCGCTCTCGCCGGCTGTGCCGCGAACGAGGCCGGCTCCGGTTCCACCGACGCGCCCACCTCCAGCGCCGAGGCCCTCACCGGCTCGCTCGTCGGCGCCGGCGCCTCGTCGCAGCAGGTCGCCATCCAGGCGTGGACCGCCGAGTTCCAGAAGACCAACCCCGACGCCACGGTCGAGTACGACCCGCAGGGCTCCGGCGGTGGCCGCGAGTCGTTCCAGCAGGGCGCCGTGAACTTCGCCGGCTCCGACCGCGCGTTCAAGACCGATGAGATCTCGGCCGGCGGCTTCGGCGCCTGCGTCGACGGCTCCGACATCGTCGAGATCCCCGCCTACATCTCCCCCATCGCCATCGTCTTCTCGCTGGACGGCGTGGATGAGCTGAACCTCGACGCCGAGACCATCGCGTCGATCTTCGCCGGCAAGATCACCAACTGGAACGACGCGGCGATCGCGAAGGACAACCCCGACGCCAAGCTCCCCGACCTCGCCATCACGCCCGTCCACCGCTCCGACAAGTCGGGCACCACGGGCAACTTCACCGACTACCTCGCACAGACCGCGGGCGACGTCTGGACCGCGGGCAGCGTCGAGGAGTGGCCGGCCGACCTCGCCGGCGAGTCCGCCGAGAAGACCTCGGGTGTCGCCAACGCCGTCAAGGGCGGCCAGGGCCTCATCGGTTACATCGACTCCTCACAGGCCACCGACTTCTCGTCGGTGAACGTCAAGGTCGGCGACACCTTCGTCGCGCACTCGGCCGAGGGCGCCGCGAAGACGCTCGACGCCTCGAAGATCGAGGACGGCCGCACCGCCGGCGACCTCGCCTTCGCGATCGACCGCACCACGACCGCCGAGGGCGCGTACCCCGTGCTCCTGGTCAGCTACCTCATCGGCTGCGCCGAGTACGAGGACTCCAACGTCGCCGCCCTGACCAAGGCGTTCTTCACCACCGCGATCAGCGCCGAGGGCCAGGACGCCGCCGCGACCAACGCCGGCAGCGCCCCGATCTCGGACGACCTGCGCACGCAGGCCCAGGCTGCGATCGACCTCATCAAGTGAGTCAGTGACGGTCTCCGGGATGCCACACGGCATCCCGGAGACCGTCTGCTCGCGTCAGACACCCGATCTCCACTGAGCAGGAAGCAGCCCCCATGACAGCCACGACCTCGCCGGCGTCGACGCGCATCGTCGCGAAGAAGCGCGCCGGTGACCTCTGGTTCTCCGGCACGGCCGTCGCCGCCGGCTCGATGATCATGATCACGCTCGCCGCGGTCGCGATCTTCCTCGTCGTGCAGTCGATCCCGGCTTTCACCGCGACGTCCGAGGACGCCTCGCTCCTCAAGACGAACTTCTGGGACTACGTCGGACCGCTGCTGTTCGGCACGGTGTGGGCGGCCTTCCTGGCGCTCCTGCTCGCCGTGCCGCTCTCGCTCGGCGTCGCCCTCTTCATCACCCACTACGCACCGCGGCGCCTGGCGCAGGGCCTCGGCTACGTGGTCGACCTCCTGGCCGCCGTCCCCTCGGTCGTGTTCGGCCTCTGGGGCATCCTGGTCCTCGCACCCGCCGTCCAGCCGATCTACGTCTGGCTGAACGCGAACGCCAGCTGGATCCCGCTCTTCGGGGGCGTCGTCTCCCCCACCGGACGCACGATCCTCACCGCCGCCATGGTGCTCGCGGTCATGGTCGTCCCGATCATCACCGCCATCTGCCGCGAGATCTTCCTGCAGACCCCGCGCCTGCACGAGGAGGCCGCGCTCGCCCTCGGAGCCACCCGCTGGGAGATGGTCCGCATGGCCGTGCTTCCCTTCGGCCGCTCCGGCATCGTCTCCGCCTCCATGCTCGGTCTCGGCCGTGCACTCGGCGAGACCATGGCCGTCGCGATGGTGCTCTCGGTCAGCAAGGCCGTCACCTTCGAACTGCTCACCTCCACGAACCCCTCGACGATCGCGGCCAACATCGCGCTGACGTTCCCCGAGGCGTACCAGATCAACATCAATGTCCTCATCGCGACCGGTCTGATCCTGTTCGTCGTGACGTTCGCGGTGAACGCGCTCGCACGCTGGTTCGTGAACCGCCGCAAGGAATTCTCGGGAGCGAACTGACATGACCGTGACCGCCCCTGAAACGCCCCGCACGCTGGGTGCGACCCGCTCCACGGTCTCGCTCACCTCGGGTCACCTCCCCCGCTGGTCGCCGTGGGTGCTGCTCGCCATCTCGCTCCTCGTCGGTGCCACCCCATTCGCCATCGAAGCGCTCGCAACCGGTACCGCGCTCAACTACGCCGGCTCCATCATCTTCGGCGCCGTCATCTACCTGGTCCTCATCTACGTGATCTCGCGCATCATCGAGGGCCCGCGCAAGGCGATCGACCGCCTGATCACGGGCGTCGTCACCTCGGCGTTCGCGATCGCGATGGTGCCGCTGATCTCGGTCGCCGTGACCGTGGTCGCCAACGGCCTGGCGCGCTTCGACGGACTCTTCTTCTCCTCGTCGATGCGCGGTGTGCTCGGCGAGGGCGGCGGCGCCCTGCACGCCATCATCGGCACACTGCTGGTCACGCTCGCCGCCGCGGTCATCTCGATCCCGATCGGCCTGATGACGGCCGTCTACCTCGTCGAGTACGGCAAGGGCGGGCGCATGGCCCGCACCATCACCTTCCTCGTCGATGTGATGACGGGCATCCCGTCGATCGTCGCCGGTCTGTTCGCCTACGCCGTGTTCGCCCTCATCTTCGGACCGGGTGTGCGCATGGGCATCGCGGGCTCGGTTGCCCTGGCCGTGCTGATGATCCCCGTCGTCGTGCGCTCCAGCGAGGAGATGCTGCGCCTCGTGCCGAACGAGCTGCGCGAGGCGTCCTACGCACTGGGCGTGCCGAAGTGGCTGACCATCGTGAAGGTGGTCCTCCCCACCTCGATCGCCGGCATCACGACGGGCATCATGCTCGCGGTCTCCCGCGTGATCGGCGAGACCGCACCGCTGCTGCTCACCGCGGGCTTCACCGACGCGATGAACTACAACCTGTTCAGCGGTCGCATGCAGACCCTCCCGGTGTTCACGTACTCGCAGTACGCCTACCAGGGCATCCCCGCAGAGGCGTACGTGGAACGCGCCTGGGCCGCCGCCCTGACCCTCATCATCATCGTCATGGTGCTCAACCTGATCGCGCGCCTCGTCGCCAAGATCTTCGCACCCAAGACCGGCCGCTGAGCCTCGACCCGACAAGCAAGGAACTGCAGTGTCCAAGAGCATTGAAGTCAACGACCTGAACGTCTACTACGGCGATTTCCTCGCCGTCGAGGGCGTCTCGCTCGACATCGAACCCCGCAGCGTCACCGCGTTCATCGGCCCGTCCGGATGCGGCAAGTCGACGTTCCTGCGCACCCTGAACCGCATGCACGAGGTGATCCCCGGCGCACGCGTCGAGGGCCAGGTGCTGCTCGACGGAGACGACCTGTACGGTGCGACCGTCGACCCGGTGGCCGTGCGCCGCCAGGTGGGCATGGTCTTCCAGCGGCCGAACCCGTTCCCCACGATGTCGATCCGGGAGAACGTGCTCGCCGGGGTGAAACTGAACAACAAGCGCATCTCGAAGTCGGACGCGGACGCCCTCGTCGAGAAGTCCCTGCAGGGCGCGAACCTGTGGAACGAGGTGAAGGACCGCCTCGACAAGCCGGGCTCCGGTCTCTCCGGCGGCCAGCAGCAGCGTCTGTGCATCGCCCGCGCGATCGCCGTCTCCCCCGACGTGCTGCTGATGGACGAGCCGTGCTCGGCGCTCGACCCGATCTCGACCTACGCGATCGAGGAGCTGATCGGCGAGCTCAAGACCGAGTACACGATCGTGATCGTGACGCACAACATGCAGCAGGCGAGCCGCGTGTCGGACAAGACCGCGTTCTTCAACATCGCCGGCACCGGCAAGCCCGGCAAGCTCATCGAGTACGACGACACCACGAGCATCTTCACGACCCCGTCCGTGCAGGCCACCGAGGACTACGTCTCCGGACGCTTCGGATGAGCTGACGCGCACGGGAGGGTGCCCGCGGACTTCGGTCCGCGGGCCCTCTCCTTTCATCGGCTCGGGGTATCGGTCGGCGCGGCGTCAGTCGCGCGGAGACAGCAGGTAGCGGTTCAGGTCAGCGCTGAGGGCGTGATCGACCGGGAGCTCCACACCGTCGATCGCGGTGATCGGCGCGGCGAGTCGCACGCTCGACACCAGCCATGCGGCATCAGCACGCGGCAGATCCGACGCCGGGATGCGGTCGTACCCGACCTCGAAGCCCTGCGCCGCGAGGTGCTCGTACACGCTGAGCTGGGTCGTGCCGTGCAGGATGCCGCCGTTCGGTGCGGGTGTCACGAAGCGGTCGCCGAAGCGGAGGATCAGCGACGCGGTCGGTGCCTCCAGCACGAAGCCGTCGTTGGACAGGAAGATCGCGTCGTCCGCGCCGCGTCGGTGCGCCTCGCGGAGAGCGGCCATGTTCACCGCGTACGAGAGCGTCTTCGCGCCCAGCAGCAGCCACGGCGCGCGCTCGGCCGCACCCAGGTCGTATCCGCGGTCGAGGGTGACCACGCGCACGCCGTCCTGCCGGGCGGTGGTGAAGTCGGCGGCGGGGGCGGCCGTGACCCACGCGGTCGGCGTCGGCCCGTGCTCGACACCGCGGCTCAGGATGAGCTTGATGACGGACTCGCCGTTGTCGAGCTGCGCGGCCGCGTGGTCGATCGCCTGATGCCACTGGTCGAGGTTCGGCACCGGCAGGTCGCACAGGCGCGCGGAATGCGCGAGGCGCTCCAGATGCGGAACCACCTCCTGCGCATGGCCGTCGACCACGCCGATCGACTCGAACACGCCGTCACCGCGCTGCGTGCTGAGCTCGCCGACGCTGAGCGCCGGAGCCGCGGCATCCACCTGCGTGAACGTGTCGGCGTAGTCGGATCGCGGCTCGTCGGCGGCGACAGGATCGATCATCAGGGCAAAGCGCCGGGTCATGATCCGAGCCTAGAGGGCGGGGAATACCGGCGCCCGCATCGCGTTACAATTGAACGGCCGGGCCGCATAACCCCGGGCTCCATTTTTCGCCGCTACGAGCGGCCTTCCGCCGAGAGGCGTTCTTGCGGCCCGGTCTTCTCATCTCCGGCAACCGCACCCGGGCCTCGATGCTCAGGCCAGGGCGTCCATCCGCCACAGCACCGCCGCCGCCGCGAGATCCTGTCCGTAGCTGCTCAGCCGCAGCGCGCGCGTGGTCAGCTCGCTGGCCCGCGCGGGCTCGGTCGGCTCGTAGTCGTCGGCCGTGTGGGTCGCCCCGGACGCCTGCACCCGGCAGAACGCGGCCGCACGATCGAGCGCCACGGCGAAGTCACCGCGGAACGCGCCGCGCAGGATCGTGTCGATGAGCGCGACCAGCTCATCCGGGCTCGCGGGCACCGGCGCGCCCGCGATCAGCGCATCCGCCGAGGGCAGCTCGGTCCGGCCGCGGTCGTAGAGCAGCGCGGGCGTGCGGGGGTCCGCATGGATGGCCAGCTGCAGCACGTACAGACGCCAGAGCGAGCCGGGCAGAGTGCGCGAGGGGGCCTTGGACCAGAGCTCGGCGATCTCGTCGATCCCGTGCTCGGCGGTGAACGCCACGAGACGCTCCGCACTCGCACCGCTCTCGTCGGCACGCACCCGTGTCAGCAGCGCCGATGCCGTGGCATGCGCGATGCGTGTCTCCTCCGCGGGATCGTGCGCGCCGACGATGTTGTCGAAGGCACTCGTCGGGCGGCGCACAGGGCGGTTGTACTGCTCGGGCATCCCTCCAGGGTACGCGCGATCAGCAGCGCTCACGCCGTGGGGATCACGACCACCGGGTCGGTGGTGGGCTGACCGGTCGGCGAGCCGCCGGCCTGCTCCACGGTGACCGCGATGGCGTCTCCAGCCTGCATGTCACCGTCGAGCAGTGCGGTCGCATCACCGTCGTTCACGTCGAAGACGCCGGCCGAGACGGGCGCATCGCCGCGGACGAACCACAGCTCGTACGTCTGGCCCTCGCCCGGTGCCGGGATGCCGTCGGCGACCAGCACGGCCTTGCCGACCGAAGCCGACCAGTGCGCGGTCGCGGTGCCGCCGTCCAGTGCCACGGTCGACTGCTGGGCGTCTCCCGCCGCCTCGATCTCCTGCAGCGCCACGACGCTCGCGGGAGGAGGGTTCAGCTGCTGGTTCAGCGCGACCGCACCGATGCCCACTCCGACCAGCACGGCCAGGCATGCGGCCAGGGCGAACACGGTGCGCGCCCATCGACGCGGCTTCGGTGGAGCGGTCGCCGGCGTCTCCTCCACAGGCGGCGCGAGCCTCGACGCAGAAGGCGCATCGTCGATCCCGCCGTCCTGCGGCGTCACAGCGATCTGCGCGAGCAGTGCGGCGCGGATCGAGGCCGGAGCGGTCACGGGCTCGACCGGGTCGGAGAGCAGCGCGGCCGTGGCGGTGTCCGCCGCGACGATCGTCCGCCACTCCGGATGCTCGGCCAGAGCCGCACGGAAGCGTCGTTCCTCGTCTGCCGACAGCGAATGCAGCGCGGCACCTGCCGCGAGCTCCGCGAAGTCCTTCTCGTTCATGCCGTCACCCCCATCGCCGTGCGCAGACGGGTGAGCCCGTCTCGCATCCGTGTCTTGATCGTCCCCAGCGGCGCCCCGACGAGGGCCGCGATCTCGTTCTGACTGTAACCGCCGTAATACGCGAGGACGAGTGCTTCGCGCTGCGCCTCGGGAAGCCCCGAGAGCGCTTCGACGACCTTCCCTCCCTCGATCCCCAGTTCGACCTGCTCCGCGACACTGTCGTGCGCGACGCCGATGTCCTTGAATCCTGCTCGCACGTCCCGGTCGGCGCTCGATTGCGATGCTCGCACCCGATCGACGGCCCGACGATGAGCGATCGTCATGATCCACGCTCGTCCCTGACCCCTGTTCGGAGCGAAACGCGAAGCGGATTGCCAGATCTCCAGGAAGACCTCCTGCAGCACCTCCTCGCTCTGCGCGCGGTTGACCAGCACGCGGAGGATGAGTCCGAAGACGCGGGAGGAGAGGGTGTCGTAGAGGGCCGCGAAGGCAGCCTGATCACCGGAGGCGACGCGGACGAGGAGGTCGGCGACAGCATCCTGCGTCGCTCCGTCCTCGGGAACGTCGAACCCATCGATGACCATCTCCACAAGCATGCCGCATCTCCTCCCGCATCACGTGCAGACGTCACCCGAACGTGAAGGAATAGACCTCGATCCCGGATGGCACCTCGAGCGTCAGGGTGCCCGCGGCGATGTCCTTCTGCTTCACGAGCTCGTAGGAGCGCGGTGTGCCGTCGATCGTGATGGTCTCGGTCGAACCGTCGTCTCGGCGGACCTTGATGTCGCCCGACCCGGCGACCACGATCCGCACCTCGGCGGCGTGATAGTCGAGCTTGACCTCGCCCGCGTCTGCTGCGGGCGTCGCGAACTGCGTGTCGACCTTCCACTCGCCGTCGAGCGCGAAGCTGTCGGCCGGCTGCTTCTTCGGGAATGCGAAGGTGTCGGTGCCGGCGCGGTAGTCACCCTCTCCGCCGTAGTTCACGTCCTTCGACGCGCCGAGGAACGTCTCGCGGGTGGTCGACCCCACATCCGGGGTGTCGTCGGCGACCTCGGTCGCGGCGGGCAGCTTCACGGACGGATCCGCGTCCTTCAGCAGCTCCCGGATCATCGACTCGGTGGCGGCGTAGTTGCCCTCGCCGAACGAGATGTGCCGCACCGTGCCGGACGCGTCAATCAGGTAGTGGGCGGGCCAGTAGCGGTTGCGGTAGTTCGTCCACGTCGACAGGTTGTTGTCGAGCGCCACGGGATACTCGATGCCGAAGTCGCGCGCACCGGCGGCGACGTTGCCCGGATCCTTCTCGAAGGCGTACTCGGGCGAGTGGATGCCGATCACCTCGAGACCCGCGTCGCGATATGCCTTGTCCCACGCGACCACGTGCGGGATGGAGCGCTGGCAGTTGATGCAGGAGTACGCCCAGAAGTCGATCAGCACGACCTTGCCGCGCAGATCCTTCAGGTCGATGGCCTCGCCGTTCGGGGTGTTGAGCCACTCCTGGATGCCCTTGATCGACGGGGCGGTGCCGCACGATTCGAGCTGCTCCGCACCGTTGGTGCACTTGTCGAGGTCCTTGTTCTCGTCGTTGACGAGTCCGCCGAGGTCGAGGGCGTCCTGCACCTGCTGCGAGTCGGCGATCTGCTCCTGCAGCGGCGCCGTGTAGTCGGGGAGCAGCCGTTGCAGCATCTGCGGCACGTTGAACACGAGTCCCACGGCGAGCGCGATCATCGCCACACCCGCGGCGATGCGCAGCCCGCGCTCCTTCGAGCGGAAGGAACGGATGCGCTCGACCACGCTGCGTCCGGCGAGCGCGAAGATCAGCAGCGGCACGGCCACGCCGATCGCGAACGACACCGTCAGCAGGACGGTGCCGATGCCGATCTGCCCGGTCGATCCGGCGACGATGATCGCGGCCAGCACGGGACCGGCGCACGGCACGAACACCGCGCCGAGCGCGAGACCGACGCCGAAGCCGCTCCCCCGGTTCTTCACCTCGCGCTGCCCGAACCTCTGGAAGGGACGTTCGAGGATGTGCTGGAACCGCGGCACGATCAGGCCGATGCCGATGATGACGAGCACGGCGATGCCCACCCAGCGGACGATGTCCTGCGGCAGGTTCAGCAGGCCGAGGAGCAGCGAGCCGCCGAGCGTGACGAGCGTGAAGCTCAGTACCAGCCCGGCGATCACGAAGTAGGGCCGACTGCGCCGGGTGGGGACGACTTCATCCTCGTACTTCGCCGATTGCGCACCTCCCGTGAGGAAGATGACCGGGAGCACGGGCAGGATGCACGGCGAGATGCCGGTGATGAGCCCGCCGAGCAGGCCGATGATGATCAGGTCCATGAGGTCCCCACTTCTGTCAGGGACTGTTCGCTCCGGGGGCCTCATCGGATTGGAATCGATGGCTTTCGGAGATTTCTCGGATTCATCCCATCCGATCGTCCGGGGGCTCCGAACAGCACTCGACGCCACGGAGAGGCCGTGGCTCAGTTCTGAAGGAGCTCGACATGTTCAGCACCAAGAAGAAGGTCACCGCGGCACTCACCCTCGGCCTGGCGAGCGCGTTCCTGCTCTCCGCCTGTTCGATGGGCAGCACCACCGCAGAGGAGTCCTCCACCCCCAAGGCCCCGGAGACGTCGGCGTCGACGCCGATGGAGATGGATCCCGCTGCCAACCTCGTCGGACCCGGTTGCGCGGACTACGCCAAGGCCGTACCGGACGGTGCAGGTTCCGTCCAGGGCATGTCCCAGGACCCGGTCGCGGTCGCGGCATCGAACAACCCGCTGCTGAAGACCCTGGTCGCAGCGGTGAGCGGACAGCTCAACCCCGACGTCAACCTCGTCGACACGCTCAACGGCAGCGAGTTCACGGTGTTCGCACCGGTGGATGACGCCTTCGCGAAGATCGACCCGGCCACCATCGATGCTCTCAAGACCGACAGCGCGACGCTGACGTCGATCCTGACGTACCACGTGGTCCCCGGCCAGATCGAGCCGGCTGACATCGACGGCATGCACAAGACCGTGCAGGGCGCCGACCTCGAGGTGACCGGCAGCGGCGACGACCTCAAGGTCAACGGCGCGAGTGTCATCTGCGGTGGAGTGCAGACCGCGAACGCGACCGTGTACCTCATCGACACGGTTCTGATGCCCCCGGCTTCCTAAGCCCGGGATGGCCGGGAGGAGGACCCGGCACGCGCCCTTCTCGGGGCCGGGGGAGGTTCCCGGGGAGGGAAAGGGGCCGTCGGCGGTGCTGTGTCGCCGACGGCCCCTCGTCGTGCGCACTAGACTTCTTCGGAGGGGCCTCTAGCTCAGCCCTGATCCACCGTCGCGATTCGGTTGAGCCGCGTTTCGCTTTTCGTTGAGTTGTTTCGGCGGGCGGGCGTGCGTGTTCTGCCAGCCGGGGCTCTGGCTTATCCACGTCGATCTCCGGTTCG
>NZ_JBBCPF010000014.1:0-72571 GCF_037150835.1 Microbacterium sp. LB12
CTTTCACTTACGAGGTGTCCTTCCGGACTGGTAAACGTTGCTCTAGACAATCAACATTTTCCCAGACCAGAAGGACATTTCACTTCACGGCACGCCCACGAACCGCACCCGACATGGTGGATCGGGGTTGAGTGAGCGGGTCGCGATCACCGGTGCTCGGGCGTCGAGCGGTTACGGGGAGCATGTCACGCGCGAACTGGCAACGGGCCTCGCCGATGAGCAGCGGGTGGTTGTCGCAGGCGGCGCTTACGGCATCGAAGGAGCTGCGCACCGTGCCGTTCTCGCAGCAGCGGGCCAGCCGATCGCAGTGCTCGCGACGGGCCTGGATCGACGGTACCCGGCTGGACACAGTGAACTCTTGGACCGGGTCGGGGACGCTGGCCTGCTGGTGAGCGAGTTGCCTCCTGGAACCGCGCCGACCAAGCACAGATTTGAGGCTCGCAACCGGCTGATGGCGGCGCTGACCAGCGCCGTCGTCATACCTGAAGCCGGGGTGCGCTCCGGCTCGTTCACGACGGTCCGCAATGCCCGGAGTCTCGGGCGGGGTGTCGGAGCAGTGCCCGGCCCTGTGACAAGCGTTGCCAGCACCGGCCCGAACGAACTCATCAAGCAAGGGCTCGCGTCTGTCATCACCCAGGCCAGCGACGTCGTCGCCCTTCTCGACACCGACTCGACAATTCCCGACGTGTTGAACCGAGCGGAGTTCGGGCGCGGACACCGGATCGACCGTTCCGGGACGGGAATGCCGCCCCGCTCGATCTAGCAACGTGATCGGTCCGGCATTGCACCACGTCGCGTGTCGGATCGGGGATACTCACAAGCGCAAGCCGCGATCCGCGACCCGCGCCATGTCGCGTTCAGGCTCACGCGACGTGCTCGGGGTGAGTGCACTGAGCGATGCTTCGGCTCGTGTGCGGTCGATCTTCTGTCTGGTGCTCTCCGGTGCCGGACCAAGCGGCGAGCGGTCGTCGGCGATCTGGTACCGGTCGCGGTAGGCCGCGATGATGCGGCCGGCGCGCCACCACGCCCCGTCCTGCCTCTCGTCCTCGGGTACGGGACCCAGGCTCGCCGTCCAAGGGCTCTTGTCGGCGAGGGCTCCACGAAGCACGGCGTCAGCGCGGGCCTCGATGAGGTCACGACGCTCGTCCAGGGCGCGGCGCATGTCCTCGCCCATCGGGCCGCCGGCGTGCGGGATCAGCCCTGCGATGAGGCGGGCCGGCTTGCGGGCGCGGCCGGACCCGGCCGGCCGGATGGTGGCGCGGGCGAGACGGGCATGGATGACGGTGGCGATGTCGGCGGCGTCGTCCAGTGTGCGCGCGGCGATGAGCCTGGGCAGCAGGGTGTCGAGGTCGTGATGGTTGGCGTCGGCGTGGCGCAGCTCGGCCGACAGCGCACCGTAGGCGTCGGAGTCGAGCACGGCATCGACCTGCTCGCCGGTCAGACCCGATGCGGCAAGGAGGGCGGCCCAGCGGTCGTGCTGGGCGGCTTGCGCGATCGTCTCGTACTCGGCGGCGAGCTGCGCGATTCCGCCGAGCTGTTCCTGCTCGGCGGTGATCGTCTCGTGCGCCGACAGTTCGGTGCCGACGTGCTGGATCACGCCGTCGAGGACGCTGCGTGCTGTGGCGTTCGGGCTGTCGCCGGGATGCGGGGTCGCGTGCTCGTAGTCCTCCCGGTCGACGGCGACGTAGGCGTGGTTGCTGTGGGCGCCGCGGGTCATCGAGACGTAGAAGTTCTCCCGCGTCGTCGTCGCGGTGACGACCGCGTGCGCGGTATCAGTCGTGACGCCCTGCGCGCGGTGCGCGGTGACCGCGTAGCCCAGGTCCAGGTACTCGGCCACATAGTCGGCGGGCAGGACGATCCCGCCGCCGAACCGGCGGCCGGCCGGGCGGATGCTGACCGATCCGTCCTCGCGGACCTGCGTGACGATCCAGCGGGCACCGTTGCGGACCCAGGCTCGGCCATTGCGAAGCCGGCGATCGTTGTGCCGGGTGATGACCAGATCGCCTGCGGAGACAGCCGTGCCGTCGTGCAGGGGCAGTTCCCGGGCCGGGTTCACAGCGCCGTCGATGATCCGATCCGCCCGCGCCCTCGCGTTGAGCGTGGTCACCGTCTCGTGCGTCTCGGCCACCAGGATCGACGCGAGCCCGGCGGCAACATCACGCTGCCACGCCCGATAGGCGGCGACGATCATCGCCTCAGCCTCGCCGCCGGTGATCCGGTCGTAGTCGATGAGGGTGTCGATCGCTTCGGGCCGCCCGTGGCGGAGTTGCAGAGAGGTCGTCTTCTCCCACGCGTGGATGAAGCGGTGGATGTCGCTCAGCTCCGGGGTGTCGTCTCGGGCGTGGACGAGCATCGAGAACGCGCCGCCGGCATCGACCGACTGGAGTTGGCCCCAGTCTCCGACCAGGAGCACTTTCGCGCCGGCCTGCTCCGCCTCGTTGGTGATCCGGTCGAGGGAGGCGGTGCCTGCCAGGGATGCCTCGTCGATGACCACGAGCTGCCCGGCGGTGAAGGTCGCCCCGGTGCGAATGTGGATGTCCCACCACTTCGCCGTGTTCTCCGTGGCGATCCCGAGGTCGTCGGCGAGGACCTGCGCGGCGACCGCCGAAGGCGCGAGCCCAACCACGGAGCCGCGGCCGTGCTCCTTCTCCCAGGCACGGCGCAATGCGTTCATCGCCGTGGTCTTTCCCGCACCGGCCGGGCCGACCAGGACATCCACGACCCGGCCGGAGAGGGCGATCGCGGCCAGCGCCGCGGCCTGATCCTCGCCCAGCATCCGGTGCTGGGAGTCGGGTCGGCTGGTGACCTTCTCCACGACCTCCAACGACACGACCGGGCCGCCGGTGTCGGCGGCGCGGGCCAGGAGGCGGTCTTCGGCGGCCAGCAGCGTCTCGGATGAGAACAGGGTCGAGTGCCGTGGGCGGAACCGGGTCGTGCCGTCCGGGCGGCGGAACTCGAGCGGGCTGGTCGCGAGCTCGGGCGGGGTCAGCCGCAGGGAGGCGCGCTCGGCGGCGTCGACCACGAGCCCGGTGATCGCCTCGCGATCTTCGATGCTCGCGAACCGCCACCCCATCAACTGCCGGGACGCTTCGGCGTGCAGGTTCCAGCGAGTCCAGGTCGAACGCTTCTCACCGACCGTCTCCATCACGGTCTGCCCGACCTCGCCCACCACGTCCAGCGGCACGTCGTCAGCGCGCAGCGCCGCGCGCGGTGCCTCGGCGGCGGTCCTGGTGAGGGTGCGCGCCCAGCCGGTCGCGTCTTGCCCGAGCACCCGGCCTGCGCGCTGTCGCCACTCGCCGGTGAGGTCGGCCAGCGACCTGAGCTGCTTGTCCGGCCGGGTGGCGAGCGTCGCCTGCGCCCGGAGCTTCAGCACCGTCCGGGCGGACGGCTGCCGGCCGTGCCGGGCGACGTACTCCGCGATCAGGCGATCCTTCTCGGCCTCGATGTGCCGGGAGCGGGTGGAGAACTCACCGATCAGCTCGTCCGGCACGCCCTCGATTTCCCAGGCCGGGTTCCGATCCCGACCGCGTTCCCGCGTTGCCCACTCGACTCCGAGCGTGCGCGCGAGCCGGTCGGCCAGTGCCGCGTTGTATAGCTCGGAGACCGCGACGACCGCCGAGTGCATTGGCCGGCCGGCGAGGGTGCGCCAGCGGCCGTCTTGCACGGTCAGCACCTTGTTGCTGATGACGACGTGCGTGTGCAACTGCGGGTCGGCAGATCGACTGTCGTAGTGGTCGAATGCCGCCGCTGCGACGCCGGCGACATCGACATGCGCAACCGCTCCGTCCGGGCCGGTTGCGCCCACGCGGGTCGCTGCAACCTCGCGTTCGAGGAACGCAACCAGCTCTGCAACTGCCGCGTGATGCGCGTCCGCGATCAACGTCTGCGTGCCCGCGTCGGCGACCGCCCAGATCGCGGACACCGACTTCGCCACCGAGAACGTGAAGTCATAACCGGCCACGGCGCGACGGGTGCCACGCTCGGCTTCCT
The DNA here is from genome assembly GCF_037150835.1 of Microbacterium sp. LB12. Classification (NCBI taxonomy): domain Bacteria; kingdom Bacillati; phylum Actinomycetota; class Actinomycetes; order Micrococcales; family Microbacteriaceae; genus Microbacterium; species Microbacterium sp. LB12. Next base: position 3,991 of record NZ_JBBCPF010000014.1, read on the forward strand.
CAGCCTCGATCGCGGCGACCTCCTGCGCCCGCGCGGCCGGCCCCAGCTCGGAGCTGAAGGCATTCACGCGCTGCTCGATCCGTTCCACGACCGAATCGAACTGCTGGTAGGCGCGGCCCAACGGGTCGCCGGTGAGCGGATCGTGCCCCATCCCGATCAAGAGCTGGAGCTGGGCTTCGGAGACCCGGGCGCCCTGCGCCAGCTCACCGTGGCCGAGCCGGCCCAGCCCCGAGCCCATCCAAAACCCCGGCGGGGTGCCCGCCTCGGCGTAGTAGCGGGTCAGCGGAGTGGACAACGAGCGGTCACCGTCGCCGGCCGCGACAGACTTCAAGAGGTACCTGTAGCCGTCGCCCGCCGACATCACCCGCATCGAAACCGTCACGCACAGCAGGTGCGGAGAACCGAACAGGTCACGCGGCGGGTAGCCGATCGTATGAGACTGCGACGGCAACCGCCGTGGTCGGTCAGCTTCGAGTCGTCAGAGCGGCAGGCTGCTGCCAAGTACCTCGATTGTATGACGCGCCGCTTCGGTCGATTCGGCGGTAACCGCGGCTGTGACTCCCGCGGCGATCGGAGCGAGCAATCCCTTGATCATCGTCAGCCCTCGCCTGATCACGCCCTGATCCGGGTCAGTCTTGACGACCTCTGCCAAGACAGCCTCTGCCTGCGATCGCGCCTCTTGCTCATCGTCTCCAAGGCCGAAGGATGTAAGTTCGGCAAGCAGATCCGTCAGGGCCCGCGCGAGGTCTTCGTAGCCGGGTGCGATCTGCTCGACCTTCTTCTGGGTCTGGGATACATCACCGGCGTTGTTCCACGCGAGTTGCGCATTGCCTCCAGTGACCGTAACGACTGGCCCGTGGTAGTTGTTCACCGTCAGCGCGCCAGCGGCGCCAACCGTGGATGAGTCGGCCTCGACAGGGATGCGGACCGGATTCTTCGCGAACTCCCGCTCCAGCTCGCGCGTGAACTGGCGGATGCCTTCTTTATTGATCTTGAAGCCGCTGGCCACTGGTCTGCTCCGTTCGTTGACTGTCAAGAACAAGGGTCTCACGGAGCCCGGACACCTCCGGGAAGCCTGCTCGGTCCTCGTCTGAAAGACGTGTGGTGGCTCAGATGGGCCGAGGTGACTCCGAGCAGGCCAGGTCATCGCCGCCGCGCTCGAAGGTGCGTGGAACCGGGATCGCCTCGGCGCGCCATGGATCGCCGGATCGCGATTCGGAGCGCTCGCGCACCTGGAGGCCGCGAGACCGGCGTTCGCCAAGCGACGCGGTGGCCCCTGCGCGCGGAGACCCGTCGCTATCGACGCCCCGCGTCACCCGAAGCACACGACTGCATGAGCTTCATCCTCGTGAGGGCAGGCGCAGGCCGAACTTCCGGAGACTGCGGCAAGCACTTCCTGAAGGCAGGCGACCTCATGGATCGTTGGAGCTGGGTTTCCTACCGCGAATCGCGTTTGGCCTGGCGGGCAGCGCCTTGGGAACGGCTGGATGCGTCACGCTTTAGACCGCCGGTAGTTTTCTCGTGCGATCGCATGCGGCCGGCATCCGCAACTCCCCCGTCGGTTACACCGAGGGACTCGGGACCGGACCACTTGCCCTTCTGCGCCCGCGCCAGACGTTCGGCCTTGAGCGCCTCCGCCTCTTCGTGAGCGACGACAGCGAGCCGGTCGGAGACCCGCGCCAACGCCTCTTCGAAGACCTCCGCCCGCAGGAGGGACTTCTTGTTGCCGGGTCGGGCGGCGCCGCGACCGCCTTCTTCAGCAACGCGCTTGGCGCCCTTACGGCGGTAGTTGCTGACATGCTTGTTACGCGCCCTCCGGATGCGCTTGTGCAACGCTAGGAGTTCGTCTTCGTCGAGCTGCTCCATCCGATCCGGCTCGATTTCACGAATGAGGTCGAGTTCTGACCGCTTCAGGACCCAGAGGGAATCTTCCATGCCTCACAGTAACACCCGGTTTCGACACCGACTAAGGCACCCCTCGAGCCCCGCCAAGCGCAGTCCACACAACGCAATTGGCGCAAAGAACCAGCACGCCGGAAGGGGATCATGAGTGAGCGCTCCTGACGCAGCGCCGAGGCACCAAGCGAGCACAGATGACGCCTCGGAACAAGCACACCGCCTCTTCCGCACTGTGCCTGCACGACCCTTCGCATCCGGGCTCGTCGTGGCGCTGGGGGTGCTCGTCGCGGTCGGCCTCGCTCTGACATTCGCGTCGCTCGGCGCAGTCGCCCTTTCCGTCTTCCTCGGACTGTTCCTCGCCCTCGGGCTCCTGCCCCTCATCAATCTCCTCGGCCGACACGGGCTGAGCCGGACCGCGAGCCTCACCCTGGTCGTGACAGCCGTCGTGCTGGTATTCGCAGCCATCATCCTCTTCATCATCCCGCCGCTCGTCGCGGAACTTGTACACGCGGTACACAATGCGCCCGCCCAGATTGGACAGCTCGGCGCGACCGCATGGGTGCAGGAAATCCGGGAGATCTGGGGAATCGACGTCCATGCGATCATCGGCGACCTCGTCCGGAGCCTTGCCGACCTCACATCCCTCGTCGCAATCGCAGGTGGCCTGCTGAAGATCGGGACCGGCGCAATCGGAGCTGTCTCATCCACCGTCATCGTGATGGTCTTGACCGTGTACTTCGTGTCCGCGCTGGAGCCGATGAAACAGGCCCTGACCCAGATCGTCCCGGCATACCGCCGCGTGCAATTCGGCGAGCTCGTCGATCAGATCACCTCGCTGGTGGGCCGTGTCGTGTCCGGCGGAATCACCGTTGCGGCGATCAACGCCGTGGTCGTCTTCATCCTGCAGTTCGCGATCGGATCGTCGATCGCACTCCTACTCGCGATCGGCGCGTTCTTCATCACGATCGTCCCGCTCATCGGTTCGCTGGTCTTCCTCGTGATCGGCACCACTGCGGCGCTGTTCGTGAGTCCCTGGGCCGCGCTCGTGTTCGGCGTGCTGTACCTCGGTTTCATCCAGGTCGAGGCGTATTACACGACGCCGCGGATTATGGGCCGGGCGGTGGCGGTACCGGGCATTCTCGTGATCATCGGCGCGATGGTCGGAGCCGCACTCATGGGGCTGTTGGGGGCCCTCGTGGCCATTCCTGTCACCGCCTCTGTTCTGATCGTCGTGCGACAGGTCGTGGTGCCGCGGCAGGATGCCCGGACGTCAGCGTCATAACCCCTACAAGTGCCTATCCGCTGCCGTCGTTCTCGTCCCATAGGATCGGGCCAGCGGAGCGCGAGGCGCAGTTCCCCCACGGAGAATCCGGACACGGAACCCTGCGAAGGACCGCGCGAAAGGCGACGAAGAGATGACCAGACCTGCACCCGAAGGGTCAACGACCGTAGCGGCGGAACCACGAGCGTCATGGCTACCGCTCATCGTGGTGGTGCTGACGCAGATCCAGGCCTCCTTCGCAGTGAACGCCCTCACCGTGTCGATGGCCGGCATCACGACAGATCTACACACCCCGGCGACGTCGGTCGGCACCGCGATCACGGCCGGCACGTTCGCCATGGCGGCGTTCATCCTGCTGGGCGCGAAGATCGGGGCCCGCTTCGGCACGCGCGGCGTCTTCCAGATCGCCGTGGCGATCCACGCGGCGGCAATGGCCGGCGTGGCGCTGAGCGTCAGTCCGGCGATGCTGTTCATCGCTCAGGCGTCCTCTGGTGCCGTGATCGCCCTGATCGCCCCTGCCCTGACCGTGTTCATCGCGACGAACTACCACGGCGAGCGTCAGGGCAAGGCGATCGGCCTCCTGGCGGCGGCGATCCCGCTTGCAGGCATTCTCGCCCTGCTGCTGGCCGGATGGTTCGCGGAGACGATCGGATGGCGCTGGTCGTTCGCTCTGATGGTCGCCCTCGGCGTCCTGAACCTGGTGCTCAGCTTCGGCGTGCGCAAGGTCCCCGCCCAGCCGAACCTGAAGATCGACTGGACAGGCGCCGTGCTCGCCGCGGTCGCGATTATCCTTCTCAGCTTCGGGTTCTCCGGCCTGAACTCGTGGGGGGTGTGGCGCGCCACCGACCAGGCCCCGTTCTCGATCGCCGGCATCTCCCCCGCGCCGGTGTTGATCGTCCTGGGATTGATCATCGGACAACTCTTCTTCCTCTGGGTATCCAAACGGCAACGCGAACACCGCTCGCGCATCTTCGACCTGCGCGTGCTCGCGACCAGCAGCGAGTTCGCGGTCACCGCGTGCATGGCGATCATGCTGTTCGTCGGCACGGCGGCGAACTTCCTCATCCCGCTGTACATGCAGGTCGTCCAGGGGCTGTCCGGCATCCAGACGTCGTTCTCGATCATCCCCTACACGATCTCGATCTTCCTCGCATCAACGTTCGTCGCATACCTGTACAAGCGCTTCCCCCCGCGCGTGCTCGCGTCGGCCGGCTTCATCGTCGTCGCGGGTGCGCTGACCCTGCTGGCCTCTACGATCCGCGGCGACTGGGGCCAGGCGTTCATCGTGATCGGCCTCATCCTCCTCGGCCTCGGCCAGGGATCGATCGTGGCCCTCGTGTTCAACACGCTCCTCTCCGCCGCCCCAAAGCAGCTCGCGGGCGACGTCGGCGCCTGGCGCGGCCTGGTCCACAACCTGTCCGGTTCGGTCGGCATCGCCGTCGCCAGCGCATTCGCCGTCGGCATCCTCGCGTCCACGCTCGCAAGCTCCGCGGTCGCGCATCCGGAGATCTCGCAACAGCTGATCAGCGAGGTGCGCATCGACCAAGCCGACTTCCTCACAAACGCCCAGCTGGAAGCGGTGCTGAACGGCACGACCGCCTCCGAGGCGGAGAAGACCGCGGCGATCGCGATCAACGAGGATGCGCGGCTGCATTCGCTGCAGTGGTCGCTGATGGGCCTCGCACTGCTCGCGGCGCTCGCCATCGTGCCTGCGCTGAGAATGCCCGGACGCATCGACGGCGAGCTTCCGGAGCGGCTCGAGCCGGACGACCCCGACGACATCGACGAATCCGTGCCGCTGAATCCCGCGGCTGTGACTGCTGAGGAGACGAAGCGATGACCCGTAGCGCGAACAAGCTGATCCCTGCCGACTTCCCAACGACACCAGGTCTCGACGCGCTCGACGCCATCGTGTTGACCGCCGGGGATGCGCCCGGCGACGTGCAGACGGTCGGCTATGCCGTCTTCCTCGACGGCGACGTCGCCCCCGCCCTGGGGCTCGACCGCGACGCGCTCACCCGGGCGGGCTTCACCACCGCGGTCGGCAAGACGCTCTTCGTCCCTCGAGAAGAAGGCCCCGACGTCGTCGCCGTCGGCGCGGGGGATGCCGCGGAACTGGATACCGCGAAGCTGCGCGATCTCGCCGCCGCATTCGTGCGCGCCGCACCCCGCAGCGCGCGCGTCGCGCTCGTCGTCGACCGCAGCACCGCCGAGCCCCGCGCGGCGGCGGCGGCCATCGCCGAGGGCGCGGTGCTCGCGCGCTACCGTTACACGGCGTTGCAGAGCGCGTCGAAGCACATCCCGCTCGAGTCTTTCACCATCGACCTTGCGGGCGCCCATGCAGACGAGGTGAGGGCGGGCCTTACCGCCGGGCGGCTCGCCTCCCGTGCGGCCGTCGTCGCACGCGATGTCACGAACACGCCTCCTGGCCACCTCACCGCCACGGACCTCGCCCGCATCTCCGAAGGGCTCGGAGCCAGGTTCGGCTTCGCGGTGGAGGTCTTCGACAAGGCGGCGCTCATCGAGCTCGGCTGCGGGGGCCTGCTCGGCGTCAATCAGGGCTCCGTGGAAGAGCCGCGCATGATCAAGCTGTCCTACACGCCCGCGGGTGAGCCGAGCGGCCATCTGGGGCTCGTCGGCAAAGGCATCATGTACGACTCGGGCGGCATCAGCCTGAAGCCGAGCGACCCGATGCACCTGCTCATGAAGATGGACATGGGCGGCGCGGCGGCGGTTCTCGGCGCGTTCACCGTGCTCGCCGACCTCGGCGCCACGGCCGCGGTGACGGGCTGGCTGATGTGCACGGACAACATGCCCTCGGGCACGGCGTACAAGCTGGGCGATGTCCTCGTCGCCCGCAACGGCACCACCGTGGAGGTCAAGAACACCGACGCGGAGGGCCGCCTGGTGATGATGGACGCCATCGCGCTCGCCAACGAGGACGGCGTGGACGCCATCATCGACATCGCGACCCTCACCGGTGCCGCGCTGATGGCGCTCGGACAGGCGACCGCACCGGTGTTCGCGAACGACGACCGCATGGCGGCGCTCGTGGAGTCCGCCGCCGTGGCCACCGGCGAGCAGGTGTGGCGGATGCCGCTGGAGCGCACGTACCGGCCGCAGCTCGACTCCGAGATCGCCGACATCTCGAACCTCGGCGGCAAGTACGCCGGCGCGACGACCGCGGCGCTGTTCCTCGACCACTTCGTCGGGGCGACGCCGTGGGCCCATCTCGACATCGCCGGCACAATGCAGTCCGACAAGGACGACTCGTGGCGCGCGTCCGGCGCCACTGGCTTCGGGGCACGCCTGCTCGCGGCTGTCGCGGCTGACTTCGCGCTGCCGGGCTAGCGATGGATCCCATCGCGGCGACCTTCGGGATCCTCCTGCTCGCCATCATCGCGTTCGCGAGCAACCGGATCCCCCTGGGGATCGTTGCGGTCGGCGTCTCCCTCGCGCTGTACTTCACCGGCGTCCTGACGTTCCCACAGGCGGTCGCCGGGTTCGGAGATCCGACCGTGCTGTTCATCGCGGCACTGTTCATCGTGAGCGAATCGCTCGACGCCACCGGGGTCACGGCGTGGGCGGGTCAGAAGGTCATCGGCGCGGCAGGCAAGAAGCGCACCCCGATCCTCTTCGTCGTGTGTCTGCTCGTGGCGGGGCTCACTGCGCTCATCAGCGTGAACGGAGCCGTTGCGGCGCTACTTCCCCTCGTCATCGTGGTCGCGAGCAGCGCAGGGATCGCCTCGTCTCAGCTATTGTTGCCCCTCGCGTTCGCCGCGCACGCGGGCTCCATGCTGCTGCTGACGGGCACACCGGTGAACATCATCGTGTCGGAGCGCGCGGCGGAAAGCGGCGGCCGCCCGTTCGGGTTCTTCGAGTTCGCGCTCGTCGGTATCCCGCTCGTGATCGGCACGATCCTGATCATCGTGCTGTTCGGTCGAATGCTGCTGCCGTTGCGTCCGAGCGCTGTCATGCCCACGGACCTCAGCAGGCTCACCCGACGATTGAAGATCGACTACAACGTCACTCTCGAGACGAAGACGCTGATCGGTCCCGCGAGCGGCGTCAGCGAGATCGTCATCCCGCCCCGCTCACCACTTATCGGCACCCGTGTGTTCCCCGGCATGGCAAGCCCGAGCGGTGACCTCGTGATCCTCGGTGCACGCCGCGGCGCGGAGGTCCTGCACGATCGCGAAGTCACCCTGCACGCGGGCGATGCGCTGCTGCTGCAGGGCTCCTGGGACGACCTGACCCGCCACACGGAGTCCAGCGACGTCATGGTCGTCGACGCGCCCAGCGCCCTGCGCCGCTCCGTCCCGCTCGGGAGGGGCGCCAAGCGTGCCATGGTCATCCTCGCGCTCATGGTCGTACTCCTCGCGACAGGGCTCGTCCCGCCCGCCGCCGCCGCGATGCTCGCCGCGGGATCGCTCGTGGTCACCCGCGTAGTAGGGGTGAACCAGGCATACCGGTCGATCTCCTGGACGACCGTCGTCCTCGTCGCCGGCATGATCCCGCTGTCGACCGCGTTCCTGACCACCGGCGCCGCCGAACTCGTCGCCCATTGGCTCATCACGGTCGTCGGCGACTCCGGCCCACGAACCGCGCTACTCGCCGTCGTCGTCCTGACGATCCTGCTCGGCCAGGTGATCAGCAACACCGCGACCGTGCTGATCGTCGCACCGGTCGCGGTGGCCGTCGCCTCAGGTCTGCACGCGTCGGTACAGCCGTTCATGATGGCACTGACGGTCGCCGGCGCTGCGTCCTTCCTCACTCCGATCGCGACGCCCGCCAACCTCATGGTCATGAAGCCCGCCGGCTACCGGTTCGGCGACTACTGGAAGCTCGGACTCCCCCTCGCGATCTTCTTCGGCGCCATGGCCGTCTACTACGTACCGCTCATCTGGCCGTTCAGCTGACGAGACTGGATGACGCCGACCGTGCTTCGGGAGAACGAGGCGATGGTATCGGCGCTGCACTCTGTTTCGGTCGACACGGGCCGACGGCGCGATGTGGGTGATGCGCGGTCGACGGGTGTCAGGCGCCGAGTCCGGACGTCGCCTCGGTGGCTTGGTCGGCGACGCCGAGGAAGCGGATGAACACGGCGATCCAACCGAAGACCAGAGCGAAAACGATGATCTCGAATGCTGTCAGGCCGAAGTACCCGACCACGAACAACGCCGTCGAAAGCAGCACCGCCGCCAGGAACGCCCCGGACGCGATGAAATAGGCGCGCGGCATCCCACGAACAACCCACGGGCCCGCGACGAGCAGCCCGATGAACATGACGGCCATGCCACTCGCACAGATGTTGTGGATCGGCCGGCTCACGTTCACCGGGACGAGCCCTACGCCGGCGAGCATGACGCCCATCACGATGAACATGATCGAAATGACCCGGGAACTGCTCGCCCGTTGCAGAATCCCACGCTTCACGAGTGCACGGAGGTCGTTCGCCAGGTACACAGCGAACGCGGTCACGAGAAGCCCGCCGACCACGAGTGTCCCGTTGAACAGCAGACTGGAGACGGACCAGAACGTCCCGAGATGACTGAAATGCGTCCCCCACCACGACTTATCAGTTGTGGTGATCATCGCAGCGATGGTGCCGATAGCCACGAACGCCATCAGCAGGGTCGACATCCGCTGCGTCGTCATCCGAGACACCGAAAGGTAAGTGATGTAGCCGGTCAAGCCGAGCGTCACGGCCGCCAAAACGACCGACCAGAACAGATCGACCAGGAGTCCGACGAACCCCAGCCCCAAAACGATGTAGACGACGAGCACGGTCAGCGCGGCCAGGACGACATGAACCAGGACCACCGCGATCGTGTTGATCGTGAACGTGACGGAAGACAGGTTCTGCCGCCATTCCTGTCCGTGCGCAGTGCGGCCACCCCAATAGCCGATCGTTCCCGCGACCGCTGCCGTGGCGGCGGCCATCACCGCGAGGACAGCCCCGAACGACCAATCGCCGGCCATGGGAAGCGGCGGCACGGTGAGCGCGAGGATAAGCCCGGCGAGCGCGCCGAGTGATCCCGCGATGAGTGCCACGTAGATTGCCTGCGACTCCACGCGCAAGGATCGCGCAGGCTCCGCGGCCTCGGTCAGAGGGCGGTGCACGTCAGTCATCGGCGCCGACCAATCGTACGGACGCGGCTGCGAGTCGGGCGAGGACCCGCTGCTCCCGTGCAAGAGGGAGGTGTTCGAAGAACAGCATGTCGACAGGATGCCAGAGGGCGATCCATCCGACGATCACGAGGCCCTCCCCGAGGAAGGTGCGTACCCAGTGGGGACCGATGTCGAGCACCGCCACCGCGCTGCCACCCAGCAGGCATGCCGCAAGGAAGATGAGACCGAACAAGAGCTCCCTGAACCCGAGACGTCGTATCCGCGCCTTCTCCGACTCGAGGCGCTCCGAGTGGGCAATAGCGAACCCTCCCAGGGCGTCCGCTATCTGCCTCTCCGAACGCCGCTCGTCCGTAGACCCCGTCACGGTGATGTCGATCCGCAGGCCATCCGCGGAGCCATCCACGGTCTCAACGAGGTACTCGAATCCCGTCCTGTCATCGAACCTGCCGTGGAGCGGGTCAACGGGCCGCGGCGTGAACAGCTCGTCCAGGTCCTCGAGCACAAGGGACACCACGGTCCCTGAATCAGCGGTCATTCCACAGCTCCTCTCCTTCGGGTGATCGGCCCGAACTCCATGATGTCGATGGGGGGCCACTGTCTGTTGCTCAGTTTTGGACCGAGACTCAGATGAGCGTTCGGGGTGAGCGGAAGCGTCCACTGAGCCCCGAACCGGACAGGATGCCGAGTGCGATAGCGACCATGGTCGACACAGTCGTCACGATGGTCGCAGCGCCACTCCCGTCGCCGTCGAGAATCGTTGTGACGCCAACCAGGCCCAGAGCACCAGGCACCAGCATCCAGAACCCTGGAAGGAAGGTGACCGGCGCAGCCGGCCCAGAAGGCAATCGCGATACGAATCCCGCCATCGGGGTCATTGCGAGGGCGCCGACGAAGGCTGACAGGACGCCCCCGAAGAAGATGTCGCCAATGACCTGGGCGGCATATGCGACATAGAGGACGAGAACAATCCACGGGATCGACCGCGCCCGCCCACCGCGATTGATGACGACGGCTGCACCGAACACGGCCACCGCGATCCAGGGAGCGATCGGCCCGAGGGGCTGATCGGCTTCGGTCAGGTCGATGTGAGGGATGCCCACAAGCGCAGCACCCGCGACGATTCCCGTAGCGAGCAGGACGAGTTGCATGAACCCCGTTGCGACCCGGGCGGCCCCGGAGACCATCTGACCAGTCGCTAGCTCGATGACACCGGTGGTCAACAGCGCACCGGGCAGAAGCACGACGATCGGAGCGATGAGCGATGGCAGCACTCCTGGGTCGAGCTCCGTCCGTGCTAGGAGAAAGACAGCTACTGAGCAGGTAAACGCCAGTGCTGCGGTCAGGATCGGCTCGTGGAGACGAGGGAGACCCGCCGCGAGCAGCAGCACAGCGCCGACGACGCTGCCGAGTATTGCAGCGACGGCGACGCCGGCCCATGACGCGCCGAGAAGCACAGCCAGCGCCGCGCACAAGAACACGTAGGCGATGACACGGGCCGTGGCGGAGAACGGTGGCGGAGATATGCGCATCAGTCTGATGAGCGCCCGCGCCCGACTGGCATCCACACCGCCGGTCCTCGCCTGCCCGACGATCCGGTCGAGGTCGTCGAGTTGATGCAGCAGCAACGGCGTATGACCGCTCGACACAGCTCCCGTGCGCAACTCACCGCCGCCACGCGTGGAAACGAACAGGGCCGTCGGCATGACGACGATCTCAGTGCGCGGGTAGCCGTTGACCCGGGCGATATCTTCGAGTGTGGAGTGCACGGTCTTCACTGTGTACCCAGCATCGATCATGGCCTCACCCACGGTCTCGAGAGCCGCGAAGCTCACCGCACCGGCAGACAGCGGGGCTGTGGTCGCTGGCAGCCGCATGCGACGCGTCCGGTCGCGGCGGCGGACGACGAGGACCACGAGAACGCTGAGCACGAGTACCGCGATGGCGATCGTCCATGACATGGTCCCGACCGGACTGACCACTACCGCGGGCGGAACTTCCTCACGCACCAACATCATTGCTGGCCGCGCAAGTCACGAGGAGTAGCCCAACAAACCACCTTCATCGCACTCATGGTGAATCGCTTTCGCTATTGGAATAGGGATGGATCGACACAGCGGCAGCGTCAGGTTAGTCAGCAAGGGTCGCGTCGGAGGTCACCGCGACAGAGGCCCACGCGTCAAACTCCAATCGAGACAGCCCATCGATAATCGAGCGGCGGACCTCGTCTTCCTGCGCAACACTCCACGCGGCGGAGCCGACGACGAAGTCCACTTCGACATAGATCTTTTGCCCGACCTTGCCCGCCCGCACGACAGGGGTCGGAAGCCCGAACTCGGCGCGCGCCTTCTCGACGACCTCGGCGACACGGGCCGCGAGCTCAGGCGGCGGTGCGCCTTCCAACAATTCGTTCACACCCGACCGGATGAGCCGCACGGGCACTGGGGCGAGCACCGCACACGCGACGAAAACAAGGATCGGATCCGCAAATCTTGCAATGTCCCGCAGGGGTGTCAAGGCAAGGACCGCTACCGCGATCGCGCCCGCGACCATGATCACGCTGAGCACCGATCCCGCACGCCACTGCGCCACCTCAGCGGCGACAAGATCAGAACCGGCTGCCAACCGGCGGAGCCACCACGCCGCACCAAACCCAAGCAGCGCGGTAATGAGTCCGTAGATGGAGATAACAAGGACGTTCACCTCGCTTCCACCATCGCGGATGACTACAAGAGCGTCCCCAAATGCGAGCACGAGCGTTCCAGCCAGAGCCAGCCCCTGAATCACGACCATCAGCGGGGCGAGCGCGTCCCGCCCGAACGGAAACCGTCGCGTGGGTCCGGATGCTGCGGCTCGAGCGGCTCTTAGGGACGCCCAGGACAGAATCCAACCGATCGCCATGTATGCGCCGTCGAAGACGATGATGCGGATGCCTGCCAGGATCCCGACGACCAGCGCGGAGATCGCCAGCACCACGGAGAGGATCAGTGACGCCGTCAAGGCACGGCGTTCTCGCCGACGGCGCGAATCCAGCGCCTCGCGCTGAATAGGTGTGCTGCTCACGACGCTCCACCCGTCATTGGTGTTTTCGGTCTTGCGCGAGGGGTTCTGATGCAAGGATGTCGAGTCCGAGCTCCACAGCGACGGCGCGCGTCGCCAGCCATCCGCGCACGCTGTTGCCTTCGGCGTCGAGGCGGGGAGAGAACGTGCCTACCGCTCCTTTGCCGGGTGACACTGTCACAATCCCGCCGCCGATGCCGCTCTTGCCGGGAAGGCCGACGTCCCACAGCCACGACCCGGATGCTTCGTAGAGCCCCGCGACGGTCATGACTGCGAGCGCGGCCCGTGCTGTCTCGCCGCTGACGACCTGGTCGCCTGTCACGGGGTTTACTCCGCCGTCTGCGAGCGTCGCCCCCATGACGGCAAGGTCGGTTGCTGTCACGCTTAGGCAGCTCTGACGCGTGTACAAGTCGGTCGCGTCGAATGGGTCGCCCTCAAGCGCGCCCGTCTCAGCGAGCAACAGAGACAGCGCCCGATTCCGGAGGTTCGTCTCGCGAGCGGAGCTCAACACGTCGTCATCGAGCGCCAGAACGCGCCCGGCGAACAGCGACAGGCCTTCTGCCAGGACCTCCCAACGTCTCTCCAGTGACGTGCCGGGCAGCAGACTGGTGACGGCGATCGCGCCCGCGTTCACCATCGGGTTGGTGCGACCGTGTTGGCTGCGCTCGACGGCATATGCCGAGTTGAAGGGCAGCCCGGTTGCATCGACTCCAACGAGTTCGCGCACGCGGCTTGCCCCGACTCGATCGCATACGAGGGCGAACACAAATGGCTTTGCGACGCTCATCAGACTGAACGGAACCCGCGTATCCCCTGCCTCGTAGACAGACCCGGTGGCGCCCACCAGCGCGATGCCGAAGTGCGCCGGGTCGGCGCGCTCGAGGGCCGGGTACACGGACGACAAGTTCCCGTCTTCGACACTGCCGTATCTGCGGTGGGTGCGCTCCAAAACGTCGGTCACGATCCCAGGCTCAGGCAGCGCGCCGGTTGAGATGTGGCGCCGAATGCTTCGACGTGTGGTCTCCATCGTTATGCGCCCCCCAGACGGGCGCGTACGTGAGCGCGCTTTAGCTCTACAGTGGCCCGCCGCACTCGCAAACTTTCAGCATCGAGGGCCTCATCCGCCGAAGTCTCCACGTTAACGGCGTCCACCAAGTCACGCAGGGCCCGCAGGTCGTCGGCCGCGCGCCGGACACGGTTCTCATCAATGTCCGCGGTCTGCAACGCGTACAGCTCTTCATCGATCAACAGCACGCGTGTCTTCCCGGCGGACCACGCGGCACCGGCTTCGGCCGATGTCGCTTGTGCGAGAACCTGCGGGACGAGGGTCTGTTCGAGCCATCGAAGATCGGCATGCGTGGCTTCAAGGCGTTCGTCCCAAGCGCGCTTTGTATGGCCGCGACGTGCGAGCACGATTAGGAGCGCGGCCCCAAGGACCAGCACGATCGCGAAAGGCCACCATGTGGTGCGCGACGAATCAGGCTGGATTTCGTCAGGTGTACTGCGTTCCTCGTCTTCGGGCGCGGTTGCGTCTGGGCTTTCGGGCAAGGCCCCAGGATCGGGCTCCGATCCAGCTTCGGGCGCGGGTTCCGCGGACGATTCGGGCTCGGGTTCCGGGGATGATTCGGCTGGCGGCGCGGCGGGGTCGGTTGCCTCCTCGCCAGCACCCTCCTGCGATCCACCACCTGGGTCTCGCGTTGGCAGGCTGGTGGGCAGTGAAATGGTCGGACGTGCTGTTCGCTCGGGGAGTTCGACGGCGCCACACCCTGCAGTGCCGAGCCCGATTGCCAGGCAGACCAGTAGGGTCGTGGAGGCTTGCCCGACCCGCCGTACGCCGGGCATTAGCTGCTCTCGGGCGGGCGGAAGGAGAGGGCGAGCTGGATCAGGAGCCGGACGCCGAACGCAGTCGGTCCTCGGTTGATCCACCGGCGTGCCGTGGAGGATTGCGCCGTGCCTGCGATGTCGACGTGAGCCCACGGAGTATCCCCGACGAACTCTTCGAGGAACAGCCCTGCGGTGATCGATCCGGCGTTCGCTCCCCCGATGTTCTTGAGGTCGGCGATATCGGAATCGAGCTCTTCTCGGTAGCGGCGCACGAGCGGCAATCGCCAGACTGGCTCGTCGACCGTCTCGGCTGCGGCGGCCACCTGGGCCGCGAAGACGTCCGAGTTCGACATGACTGCGGCGACATCTTCACCGAGCGTGCGTAGCGCCTGACCGGTGAGCGTTGCGATGTCGAGGATCGCGTCGACCCCCTCCTCGACGGCGAGCACGAGTGCGTCTGCCATGACGAGTCGGCCTTCAGCGTCGGTGTTGAGTACCTCCACGGTCTTGCCTCCGCGCATGGTGAGCACGTCACCGAGTTGCATTGCGGATCCGGAGGGCATGTTGTCGGTGCACATCAGATACCCGGTGACAGAGGTCGTCGCCCGGAGTTCGGCGAGCACGGACATCGCGGCGAGAATATCGCCTGCTCCGGTCATGTCGTTTTTCATCTGTGAATGCGCAAGGTCACCAGGTTTGAGGCTGATGCCGCCGGAGTCATACATGATGCCCTTGCCGACCAGGGCGAGGTGTCCCGTTGGCGCCCCTTCGGGGACGTACTTGAGCACGATCATGCGCGGCTCCTCGACCGAGCCTTTGTTGACGCCGAGCAGCCCACCAAGGCCCATCTCGGTGACCGCCGCCTTGTCGAACACCTCCACGTGAAGGCCAGCTGTCGCCCCGACCTCGAGCGCGAGCTCGCCCAGTCGCGTGGCGGTGAGGATCCCGGCGGGGCAGGAGGCGAGGTCTCGCCCGAATGCCGCAGCCCGCGCGGTGGCGAGTCCTTTCGCCGCGCCTTCGGCAACCGCGGTCTCTTCACCGTCAGGGGCCACGAGGACGATAGAGGTGACGGGGACTGGCCCCTTCGGCTCGCTGCGTAGCGAGAACTGGTAGCGCGCAAGCACGATGCCCTCGACGATGGCCGCGGCCGCATCATCCGCCCGCAGCCCGCCCGTGACAGGCACTCGAGTGGCGAGCTTTGCGTCCTTCGGTACAGCGCATGCGAATGCGGCGGCGGCATCCCGCAGCCGCGCGGTATCGAGATCTATCACCGTACCGACGCCCACGGCGACGAGTACGGGCGGCCGGGACGACGGGAACGAGATCGACTGCCCCACGTTCGGCGTGAACCCCGCTCGCTCGAGCGCTTCGAGGTCGACGCCGAGGATATCAGGCACTGGTCCGTCGGTCGTGACGGGAACTGCCAGCGCGTCGGCCACGATGGTCGCGTCCTGCGCGACAACCCGGATGTCGAGTTCAGCTTGGAGGGAGGGAGCAACGGAGAGGGTACTCACGGCAGGGTCCTTTCGAGAAGAGAGCTCAGCTGGCAGGGACGTTGACAGGTGAGTCGGGTCCCCAGGGGATGCCGAGAAGGAACCAGCCGACGTAGAGCAGGGTCCAGGCCACGAGCACCGTGATCGCGTATGGCATCATCAGGGCGATGATCGTGCCGATGCCCGCGTTCTTCTTGTACCGCTGGGCGATCGTCACCATGAACGGCAGATAGACCATCAGCGGGGTGATGACGTTGAATGGCGAGTCTCCGACCCGGTAGCCGGCGAGGAGCGTCTGTGGTGCGACGCCGAGCGACGCGAAGATCGGGATGAACACCGGCGCGAAGATGACCCATTTCGGCAGGAGCCCAGGAAGGATGATGTCGAGCACGACGATCACCAGGATGAAGGCAACGAGCAGAACCACCGTGGGCACGTTCGCCTTCTCGAGCAGATCCGCAGCCGATACCGCAGCGACGGTGGGCATGTTCGTCCAGTTGAACAGTGCGATGAACTGGGCGATCATCAGGAACATCACCAGCAGCCCGCCCAGGCTGCCGAATGTCTTAGCGATGGCGCCGACTGTCGCGTCTCCGCCCTGGAGCGTCTTCGCGCCGACGCCGTACGCGATGCCACATACGAGGAACGCGAGGGAGATGATGAAGATGAGGCTCGACATGAACGGGGTTGTGCCGATGATGGCGCCTGCCTCCGGGTCGCGCAGCGGTGCACCCGGTGGGAACGTCAGCAGCGCGATCACGGCCAGGTATCCGAGGAGCGCCCACCCCGCGAACTTCAGTCCGCGGCCCTCGGCGGTGTGGTCGATCGCGGCGTCCGGGTCTGTGTAGCTGCTCTCCGCCGCATCCCAGGGACCGAGGCGCTTCTCGGTGATGAAGACGGTGACCAGCAGCACGATGACCGACATGACGATGGCGGAGACGATACTGAAGTAGAAGTTATGGGTCACCGTGATGGTCGGCATCCCTGCCTTCGAGAGCACCTCGTTCGTGATCTCCGTGAGCATGCTGTCGGACGGCGTGATGAGCAAGTTCGCGCCGAACACGGCTCCGACGCCTGCGAACGCGGCGGCAAGTCCTGCGAGAGGGTTGCGACCCACGGTCTTGAACGCCACCGCAGCGA
Organism: Microbacterium sp. LB12; assembly: GCF_037150835.1. Lineage (NCBI taxonomy): Bacteria > Bacillati > Actinomycetota > Actinomycetes > Micrococcales > Microbacteriaceae > Microbacterium > Microbacterium sp. LB12. The sequence goes on from NZ_JBBCPF010000014.1 coordinate 20,818, forward strand.
GCGGCACCAGGATGAGGTAGCCGGCGTCGGTGGCAACCGAGGACAGGACGCCGACGAAGATGAGGATGAAGGCGACCAGTTTGGGTGGCGCGACCTTGACGGTCTTGCGGATGAGCGCGCCCATGAGCCCGGCGACCTCTGCGACCCCGACGCCCGCCATCGATACGAGCACCACGGCGACCACGCCGAATCCGGCGAAGTTGTCGACGAAGTTGCTGAAGAAGAATCGGATGCCGTCGATCGAGAGCAGGTTGCGGATCTCGAAGGTCTCCTTCTTGATCACGAAGTCCGGTACGTCGGCGGGCTGTCCCGTGGTCGAGTCGTAGATCGACCATGAGCCACCCATCTGCTCGTTGATCTGATGGAACTGATCCTTCGGCACCTGGACGACAACGTCGTCCGTCACGCTGATGTTGAACCAAGACAGCACCGCCGAGAGCACAGCAATGAAGAGGATCAGGTAGACGAACATGATCGTCGGGTTCGGCACCGCATTACCGATGCGTTCGATCCGGTTGAGCAACCCCTTGGACTTGTCCGGTTTTGCCGCTGCTATCGATGACATGTGCTATCCAATCTGCAGTCTGAAAGCAGCTGCCGCGGCCAGAGTAACGAGGCTCCCGATCTGGCCTCACCCCTACACGTAGGGGATTCGGTTCGATCCACGCGACCTCGAACGACCGGAACCGTTGCGCTAGACGCCTGGTTAGAACGGTGCGGGAGCGCTTCGGAATAGTGCACTGACGTCGCCGGTCAGGGTGATGTCGTCAGGGTCGAGTGAGCCCACGGCAGCGCCGACGGAGAAGTCCAGTTCGGCAAGGGTCACCCAGAACACGTTCGGCGCCGTTGTGAGTTCGAAGTAGTACCGTCCAGCAGTGAGGTTCGCCACCGTCCGGTACTCCGTGTTGTAGAGCCCGAATCCCTCGTACGGCGCGCCGAACGGGATCGACACGTTCCTCGCGATCGCGAGCACCCCGGCGACGGCTTCCCGTTCTTCTTGAGGGTGCGGGAGCAGGTTGGTGAAGTACGCGGCGCGCTGGAAGCGGGCCTCGGGGTTCACGTTGCCGTCGAGGGGCGATCGGTCGTTCGGTGCTGAGAAGTCCTGCTCGCGCAGCAGTCGCACCTGCTCGAGGAAGGGCGGCTCATTGGTCAGCACGGTGAAACGCCGGTCGCGGTGCACGGTCACGACCCCGCCCAGCACTTCAATGATGGCCGAGTCTCCTGTGGCATCCTCGATCGCGAGGTGGGCCGTCGCGCGGTGACCGTGCGACTCCATCATCACAAGCTGCACGTGGTCGAGGAGAGCGACGGCCTCCTCGACCGTCGCCGCCATGTCGAGGAGATACTGCGCCCACAGGTGAGCTCCAAGTGCCGGAACCTCCGCATCGCGCTGTCCGAAGTCGGTGCCTTCGAGATACTGCAGATGCGCGCCGAGGCCCTTCTCGTTCAATCCATCGGCGGTACCGACGCCGTAGATCGTGGTCACGACCGAACCGTACCGGGATGTCCAGATCAGGCCATTGTCGGTGATCGGTTGCCCGGCGACGAGTGAGCCGTCGTGCGTGAGTCCGCGTGGGAGGACCGTGAGCACAGGCATCGTCGAGTCGGGCCAGTCCATGGTGCGGGCCACAACGTACGGCGTCGAGCGGTTCCACAGAATACGAGTACACATTGGCGCGTCCTTCTCTCGGTTCGGGTTGCAGCTCAGCGAAGTCCGCGGGGCTTTGGAACCGTCTACAGCGCGTAGCGCAGAATTCCCGCGGCCTGCACGCTCTCCGGAAGATCGGCGCCGCGTACGGCGAGAACTCGAGCGCCAGTTGCGAGTGCCCGGCGGGTGATCTCCTCGATGGCGTCGTGACCCGGGGTCGGGAAGCCATCGACGTCTTCGAGGACAAGGTCGCCCTCGTCGGTGACATGCCCATGCACGATGGCGTCCATGTCGACCGCCAGCGTGTCGAGCATCCCGAACGCTGCCGCCCGCGCGAGATCGCTGAGATCGGTGGCTGCTCGTCCGGTGTTCCGCCTGTCGCGGAACAGTTCGGCGAGCTCCGCCAGCTCGGCGTCGTAGATGCCGTCGAGTACCGCGCGGGCGGCTTCGGCGAGCTGCGTTTCGGTCAACTCGTCGGGATTCCCGTGAATACCTTCCGCAGCGAGCCCCGCGTAGCCGCTGACGCCGCGATAGATGGATGCCAACGGCTCCGTCGCCGCGAGGATGAGCGGGATCGACTCACCGTTGAGAACGGGCCGGAGCGCATGGTCGACTGCTCGCGCATACTGCGTGAGACGGGTTTTGCGTCCTTCGTCGCCTTGGAGGCGGCCGTATGGTGAGCGACCTCCAATCGAACGAAGGCCAAAGGGGCTCATTGCGTTGCGCGGGGAGTCGGGAACGTGGACTTCCCGAGCCGGTTGGTCCGCGCTCACTTCGACCAGCCGAGCGCCGTTCTGGGAGATGGCCAATACGAAAGCGGCGTGCGGGAATGTGACCGCACGCAGGAGCGGACTAATCGCGAACCGGTCGGCCACGGCCACGTAGGCGGCAAGCTCGTTCGCGAGCCGGAACTCAAGAACGCCCGACGGTGTGACGAACACCGCAAGGCTACGACCCAGATCCATCCAGAACTCCCGGTCGTCGAGAAGCGTGTATAGGTCGTCCTTGAGCGCCTGCAGTGTGCGCTTGTCGGTCAGCTCACCCACCCGCTCGATCGCTTGCTCGAAGAGAGCGCGTGCTCGGAGCCGGTTCTCTTCGTCATGCGCCGGAACCTGACTCGTTGGAAGGTAGATGCTGATGCTCAGGGGGTCCCGGGCAGCAGCCAATCGTTCGATGTCGGCGCGGGTGGGCATGTCGATCTGCACGGTGGTCCTTACTGTCTGTGTGGCGGCATCACCGACGTTAGGGCGCGCGCGTGCGCGGCGTATGTCCCTCGATGTAGGGAATTCCTCCTACTGCAGCGCAGAGGTGAGGCGCGCTATCGCGTCGAGCACCTTGCCTCCTAGCGGTCGCCGGGACCACGTCTCCGGATCAAGCCGAGCACTGTTCGAGCGGTAGTGGTCCTCGACGAGGCGCATGCGGCTGGTGAACTCCTGGCCGCGAACGAGCACGGACACCTCCATGTTCAGGCTGAAGGAGCGGATGTCCATGTTGCTCGAGCCGATGACCGCGACGTCGTCATCGATCGTGAAATGCTTCGAATGCAACACTGTCGGCGCACGATAGCGCCAGATCACCACGCCAGCGTCCAGCAGCGCCTCATAGTACGAACGCTGTGCATGCGCGACCAGTATCTGGTCGGCTACCTCCGACACGAACAATTCGACCTCCAGCCCACGAGAGGCCGCGGTGACCAGGGCGAGCAACGTGGACTCATCGGGCACAAAGTAGGGGCTCGTGATACTCACCCTCCTTCGAGCGTTCTGGATGAGCATCGCGAACAGTTTGAGATTGTTGTCGTTCTCGAAACTCGGCCCGCTCGGGATGACCTGCGCGTCGACACCCCGCACCACCGCGCCGCTGCCTGCTGGTGAGCCGAACGACACGGCCCCTGGCATCGCAGCCGGGTGCGTGCGCACAGCCAGGAGCTCACTGGTCTCGCTGTACCAGTCGGTGACGAAGACGGCATCAAGCTCGCCGACAATGGGACCCTCGAGCCGGACCATCAGCTCGAGCCAATGCAGCCCGCGTGCGAGGTTCTTCGGCTTGAGATATGACTCATCGATGAGATTCTGCGACCCCGTGTATCCCACCCGCCCGTCGACCACGACGAGTTTGCGATGGTTGCGTAGATCCGGTCGCTGCCACTGCCCGCGCCACGGCCGTAGCGGCAACATGGGCCGCCACTGCGCCCCCATCGCACGAAGCGACTCGACGGTTTCCTTCCGATGCGGGAACATGTGCCCCGACACGAAGTCGGACAACACTCGTACCTGTACACCGCGCGCCGCGGCGCGAGCCAGTGCGTCGAAGAGCGGGCGGGTGGTTTGATCGAGGACCAGGATGAAGAACTCGACGTGCACGAACTCGTCCGCCGCATCGATGTCAGCGATCATCGCATCGAACGACTCCCCGTAGTCCTCGATCAGAGCGGCGGTGCTGCCCCCCACCATGGGGAGCGCGCCGAGCCGTTCGTTCAGCCTGACCGCCGTACCGAGCCACTCGGGGTCACCCGACCCCGCGAGATGCTCGGTCACGCCGGAGCGTTCCAGCATCATCGCATTGACAGCGCGCTGCTTGTCGCGTCGAGCCCGAGGAAGACGGCCGAACCCGACGAGAAAGAAGGCGACGAGGCCGAGGAGAGGGATGAAGACAATCGCCAGAATCCAGGCGATTGCGGTCGCGGGCTTGCGACGCAAGGAGATCACCACCGCGGCGACAAAGCCAATGACGATGTGAACACACAGCACGACAACGCCGATGATCTCCGTGCTGGTCATGAGTTCGCTGCCCGCTCTCCATCGTTTTCGGTGGAGAATACTCCACCGAAAGACCTAGGTTCCTGCCGTTGTCTCTTCCCCTGCTACGAGGGATGCCATGGCGGGCGAGCCGAGACCTAGCGTGGAGATGTTGCCGACAAGGGCAGCATCCGTTTCTCGAGATCGGCTCCTGAGAGGTGCGCCATCCCGACTATCGACGACCTTCTCACGGCGTCCTCGCCGCTCATCGCGCTGCCTCGGACAGTCGAGGTGGAACTACGCAAGGTCGTTGACTGGATCCGCGACGAGCCCGGCTCCCCGCGCGCTCCGTCCGCCGGCCTGCGCGCGCTCGACCGTCACCGTCGAAGTCTGCTCCTGTACCTGGTGCGTCGTCTAGATCACTTCGAGGACGGCGCGCCGCTGTTCGTTGTGGCTGCCCGACGGCTACGGAGCTCGTTCCCGGACTCCGTGCACGATGGTGCGGAGAATACCGTTCGCGTATTCCGGGCGGCGCGTGCAGTGCTAACGGCCGCGGGTCGAGGTGAACCCCTCGGTGCCGAGGCGCCGGCGCTCCATCGGGCGCTGCGGATGATCGCGGCGGATGACGGCAAGCGAGACTTGGACGCCGATGACCGTGATTGGCACGTCCGCCAGCTGATCTCGTACCGAGAACCGCTCGACGCCGAGATCGTGCGCCTGGTGGCCTGGGAGCGGCTCGAGCTCGACGTCATCGCTCGGGTGCTGAAGACGTCCGGGCCATCTGTACGGGAACGGTACTTGCGCGTCCGAGCTGAACTCGCCGATCAACTCCGTCAAAGCGGTGATCTCGGCCGTCCCTCGCGGCCTCACGTGCGGGCACGCACCTGACCGTCGGCGGCGAGCAGCACCTGCTCAGAGGTGTCCCGAGTTTGGACGACAACGCTCGCCGCTGCGGCCCTGCCCTCCGGAAGATTCCGAACGGTGACGCGACCCTCGCATGTTCCTGAGATCAGCTCAACGATCCGTGTGGCGAGCGACGTCGCGATCACCGCGCCAGAAGCGGCCGGCTCACCGAGTACGACGACGATCACACCACGAGCGCGCAGACGCGCGATCGCATCAAGGAGGAGAGGGTGCTGAAGATGGGGCGCCCGGATGCGGTCGCGGATGGAGGCTTCGGTCAGCGTCAGTTCCGTGCGCATCGCATCGTCGATGGTCTCACCCGCAACGATTCTTGACAACAGGGGCGTGACCGCCGCACGGATATCGGCAAGCTCACGCCGCGAGGCCGCAACGGCCTCGTCTGATGCTGCCGCGTGCTCCGCAGCGTTTGCGGCCGCGCCGCGGTGCGCGCGCTCCTTGTGCACGATCCAACCCAGTACGAGCCGCCACACCACACCCGCGACCAAGCAGCCGACGGGGATCCCGAGAAGGAGGGCCAGACCGGAGCCAGACGGATCTCGGACGAGACCCCAGGCCAGCGCATAGCCGATGACGAGCGCACTGCCGACTCCGCCAGCCACGGGGTTGCCTCGCGGAATGAGGAAGGCGACGAGGTAGGCCGTGAAGGTTAGCGCCCATACTGTCGACACCTCTGGGGTGCGGTAGAGGACCACAACCGTGACGTAGAGCGCGATCACGGGCAGCCAGAAGACCTTGTGCCGTGGCAACGGTTGGTTGCCTGGAGTCGTGAGCAACAATCCGCCGATCGGTGCGGCGGCGTACGCTGACGCGTTGAAAAGTTCGAGCGGAGTGATCTGACCCATCAGCCCCAGCCAGACCCCGGTCGCCCACATGAACACGAAAGCCCAGCGTGCTGGCTTCGTGCCTAGACCGCCTGCAGAGGTGGATGCGGTGACTACGTCGGCCACGAGATGACCACCTCCGTCCCCTGACCCGGGTGCGACCGCACCGAAGCAGACCCGCCGATTTCCTTCATCCGGCCCATGATGCTTTCAGGAATCCCCATCCCCGATCGTGACGCTGACGCCTCAAAACCAACACCGTCGTCCTCGACGACAACCCTCACGCGTTCCGGCGACAGCGCAAGCCGTACACTCCGGGTCGCATCATGGCCCGCATGCCGCACACTGTTTCGAAGCGCCTCAGCCGCAGCAAGCGAAACCGTCTCGGCGAGGTCCCGTCGGACAGCCCCCTCGGAAGCACGCGTGTTCAGCGTGCAGTCCTCATCGATCATGCGAAGACGACCAGCGACCAGGGCGACCGCCTCGCGTACGGGAATGAGTTCCGCACCGGGCTCGTCCCCGCCAGCCGATTCGTCCAGTGCGACGAGCGTGCGAGCCGCCGCCCGCCGAAGCACCGTCGGCGGGCCACCGACGGTCTGCATCGCAGAGGAGAGCACCGACAGCACCTCGTCGTGGACGACGCGGGAGAGCTTCGCGTGTTGTTCGGCGACGACCGCAGCCCGTATCTGCCGACGCTGTTGACGGTGGGCCTCCCGCTCAAGCGCTCGCAGCCGTGTGAGTTGGTAGCGGACGCCGATGAATACCGCCACGTAGACCACGTTCCCGAGCTGAATCGGCGTCTCGTGCAGCACCCCATAAGGGACCGTGCCCAGAATCATCAGGCTGGAGAGCGCCGGGACGGAGGAGATCATCAGCGTCGTGATAACCGCGGCAACCGGGCGCATCAAGAGCAGCAGAAGTGTGACGATCGGAGGCTCGACCGTCCACAGCCAGGGAACTGCAGCGTCGAGGCTAGTCCCGTGGTACCCCAGCATCCATGTTGCCTGCAACGCGATGTACAGAGTCGGAAGCCCCCACCACACGATCGTGAGGAGGCGCGTCGGAAGCACGAGTCCGCCTACCGCAAGGACAACGATCCCCGCGACAACGACGAATGCTCCGATATTCCACCACGACGCCCAGTCGCCGAGTTCTTGCAACCTGAACGCGGTCTGATCGAGGATGACGATGCAGCCGCCGACGGCGATCAGCCAGCCGAGCGGGCGGTCGATCGTCGAGGAGATTCGGACGTCAGGGAGCTGTGTCATCGCCCGCGGGGATGAGGCCATCCTCGACCGCGCGACGATAGAGGTCGATTTTCGTCGGTGCTGAGCGGTTGGCGCTCGCGTACTTGGCGCGGATGCGGGTGATGTGGTCGAGCACGGTCTGCCGTGAGATGAAGAGGAGTGACGCCACGCGCTCTGCCGTCTCGCCCGCTGCGTAGTGTCCGAGCACCTCTGCCTCGCGGGGCGAGAGGTGCGCGTCGACGAAGTCGGGATCAAAGTCGATCACGGTTGCCCAATCGGCGGAGGCGACCACCTCACCGCGAATCATCCCGCGCACAGCCTCGACGATGACATCTGGGAACTCGGACTTGCGCACCATGCCGGCAGCTCCCGCACGTGCGGCCTCCCGAATGAGCCCAGGACGGTCGCCGGATGTGTAGACAAGTACGGGAGCATTCAGAGCGCCCAACGCACGAAGGTTTTCAGCCGGTGTGGACCTGTCAGCCAAGGTCAGATCGAGGAGGATCCCGTCGAACTGCTGGTCAAGCGCGAGCAGCTCATCAGCCGTCGTGACGGTCGCGGTAACCATGAGGTCATGCTGCGCGCTCAGCACCGACGCAACCCCGAGCATGACCGCAGGATGGTCGTCGATGATGCCAACTCGTGCCCTCATGCCCGCCTCCCAGATGGTCTCGCTCGAAGGCACGCCACTGTTCGACATCCCGTCTACGAGGATACCGGAGCCCGGAACCCGACCAGATGTCACACTCACACCCCTACTTCGAGGAGAATTCCGTGGGCACCCGTCCGGCTCCGGCGGATGCCGACCCGGAATGGCCTGCATAGAGCCGACCCCATATCTAGGGGTGGCCAATTCCACGCGTGTTGGCGATGATCCTGGTCACCTTAGGCTCTGAACGAATCCGCCCACGAGCTTATTGGAGCGTCCATGCCTTTCTGGTCGACCATCTGGGACACCATCTGGTGGTTCCTCACCGTTTTCGTCTTCATTGCCTACCTCTTCGCGCTGTTCGCGATCATCGGAGATCTGTTCCGTGATCGAAAACTGCACGGTGTCGCGAAGGCCGTTTGGCTGATCTTTCTCGTCTTCGTGCCCTTCCTGACCGCGCTCGTGTATCTCATAGCGCGTGGCAGCGGCATGGCCGAGCGATCCTCCACGGTGCAGCGCGAGGCGCAGCAGGCGGCGGACGAGTACATCCGCTCCGTCGCCCAGGCGTCGCCCGCAGCGGAAATCTCGCAGGCACGTCAGCTCCTCGACGCGGGAACGATCACCCAAGCGGAGTTTGAGCGCCTGAAGGCCAAGGCGATCACCTGATACGTCGCAGCCGAAACACCAAGCAAGCGTCGCCTGGCGGATGAACAGGCGGCGCTTGCTTGCTCGTGTCCCGGCGCGCCGCGACGACGCGCACTTGTTCAGCGCCTCCGAATCACGCGGTAGGGCGGGTCTCCGCAGCTCTTCCTCGCGCGCGCTCGAATAGGGCATCGAATGCCCAACGAACAACCCGCACCAGAGCGTGAACAGGCACCCCTGTTCTCGCCAATCGCTGCACGAACGCAATTGGTCCGCGATCCGGTGAGGCCGATCGCTTATGACTACGTAAAGATGATCGTCATCCGTAGTGGAAGCGCGACCCTCCTAAGCGGGTTCGGGCAGCAATCGCTTAGCACAGGAGACGTGGTGCTGCTTAGCGCGAATACGCTCTGCGGGATCGAACCGGATGCGCATATCACCGTGACGACGATGTTCGCGGACGCGGATTATGTGATCGATCAGATCTACTGGCAGAACGTCGGTCTCTTGGAGGACCGTCGTGCTGCTCAGGACTTCGCCGTCAAGCTGTACACCGAGGCCGTCCAGGTCATTCGGATCGGGCGAGACCGCCTCGAACTCTTGTCGCCATGGCTGGACGAGCTGGTAATGCTAAGCACCGCCAACAAGCCAGTGTCGAATTTTTACCGAATGCAGGCGCTGTGGTTCGCGATCACGCACGTGATCTCACCGTTCATCAAGACTTCGCCAGTCCGAACATCGCGAACGCAAAGGCAGACCAGGAATCCAGCCTTGCCCCGCGTGCGGAGACTCGCGCCTTTGCGCGTCGAAGTGCGTGAAGCCGAACGGATGCTACGCGCTGACCCTGCCGGACCATGGTCGGTAGGCGGTCTCGCCGCGCGGGCGAACCTGTCGAAATCCCAGTTCGGTCGTCTGTTCGTCGATGCATACGGCAAGCCTCCGATGGCCTATCTGACGATGCTTCGCGTCGAGCAAATGGCCGCAAGCCTGCGCGCCTCGGACAGTCCGATCGCGGTGGTTGCCCGTGAGGTGGGTTGGAGCGATTCTGATTTCGCAGCACTGCAGTTCAGGCGCAGCGTCGGCGTTACGCCGAGTCGATACCGAGCGATGATCCGATCCGTCAAAGAGCCGACATCCGGGTGATGCGCGCGAATGTCCGGGTGTTACCCGCAGATTGGCGCTCTTGCCGCAGCGCCGATCCTGCGCATCGTGTAGGCCGGTAAGGACTCGTCGGGTTCGTCACGGAGCCTGCCGGTCGCCATCTCGGTTCCTGTCCGTGCTGTCTTCCTGATCTTCTCGGCGTACCTCGCAGTCGCACGACCACGCACGTGTGGTCTTCGCGGAGGGAGGTCTGACGATGGCTGTGACCGAGGACGCGCGGGCGGCGCGAGATGCGAAGCTCGATGAGCTACACGAGCGGTTGACCGGCGCCGTCGAGACCCTAGTGTCCGGGCAGGACTGGGCGCGGGCGTTGGCATTCGCAGCCAGGTTCCGTTCGCGCTCGTTCAACAACACGCTGCTGATCTGGGTTCAGCACGAGGCCGCATTCGGGGCCGGTCGTGTGCCCGAGCCGATGCCGTCGTACGTCGCCGGCTACAGGCAGTGGCAGCAACTCGGCCGGCAGGTGGGGAAGGGCCAGTCGGGCTACATGATCTTCGCCCCGGTCACTGGCCGCTTCGCGTCCTCGACGCCCGCGGATGCGAGTTCATGGCGTCGGCTCGATCCGCGGGAGAAGCCGCACCCTGGCGAGGTCGTGCGCTCGAGAATGGTCGGTGCCCGACCCGCCTACGTGTGGGACGTGTCCCAGACCGCCGGCGATCCGATCCCGGAGCCACCCGCTCCGACACTGCTGGAAGGCGAAGCGCCCTCCGGGTTGTGGGATGGCCTGGCCGCGCAGGTCGCGGCGGCAGGGTTCACGCTGTTGCGGGTGCCGCACGAGGGCATGATCCACGGCGCGAACGGGATGACCGACTGGGGTGCACGTCAGGTCGCGGTGCGGGAGAACATGGACCCGGCCGCGCAGGTCAAGACGCTCGCGCACGAGCTGGCGCATGTGCTGATGCACGGCCCTGACGACGAGGACGCCCGGCAGCATCGCGGTATCGGCGAAGTCGAGGCCGAGTCCGTAGCCTTGATGATCGGCGCCGCGCACGGCATGGACACCACCGGCTACACGATCCCGTATGTCTCGACCTGGGCCGCGCGGGTCGACGGGAAGGACCCGGTTCAGGTGGTACAGGCCACCGGGGAACGCGTGCGGAAGACCGCCCTCGGCATCGTTGATCGGCTCGACACAGTTCACGTCGGTGACGGCATCCCGCCGGGTCTCGGGAACGATGCGGCGACGGCTGAGCAGCCGTCTCGGGCGACAGCGCCGATGCCGGAGCGCCAGCCAACGCTGACTGTGCAGGTGCGGGCAGGGCGGGGGCTGTGATGCCTGACGGTGACAGGCTCGCGGTACTCGCACGGGCGGGACGTGGTTGGGGGCTACCCAGCACGGCGTTGGCTCTCGCGCTGGCAGGGGTGCCGGTCTTCCCCTGTGCGCCAGGCGGCAAGACGCCGCTGATCCGCGGCGGGCGAGGGTTCCTCGACGCGACGACCGATGCGGCTCAGATTCGGGCCTGGTGGCGAGCGGCCCCGGCTGCGAACATCGGCATCCCGACCGGGGGCGTGTCCGGCCTGGTCGTCGTGGATGTCGACGTGCACGGTCCGGTCGACGGGACCGTCGCGTTCGCCCGCGCCGACGCCGCGGGTCTGGTCGACGGATGGGGGCTGCTGGTGGGCACTCCGACTGGCGGCCTGCACGCCTACTTCCCTGCGGTACCCGGGGTCGAGCAGAGGTCGTGGCAGTCTGCCAGAGCGGGCATCGATTTCCGCGGCGACGGCGGCTACATCGTCGCCGCGCCCTCGATCCGTACGATCGACGGAACCCCGACCCGCTACCGCATCGTCGCCGGAGGCAGCGGAGGTGCTCCAGTGGACGCGCTGCGGCTGCGTGACTTCCTCACCCCACCACGCGCCACCCCGCCGAGACCGTCAGCCGCGGTCATGCGCGACACGGCCGTCGAGGCGGAGCGGTTGGCGTTGTGGGTCAGCCGGCAGCGCGAGGGTGAACGGAATCGTTCATTGTTCTGGGCGGCGTGCCGCTTGGCGGAGGATGATGTCCCCCTCGCGGACGCACGGGAGGTGCTGGTGACGGCTGCGGTGCAGCCTGGCTTCGAGGAGCGTGAGATCGTCCGGACTGTCGACAGCGCCTATCGCCGCGTTCACGCGATCGCGATCCGAGACGACCGCGCAGCTCCTGCTGCGCCTAGTGTCGCTCGGCAGCGGGTGCCGGCCCGGGGGCTCTTGTGAGGGCGTGGCCAGGCCGCCAGTGGGCGGTCATCACGTCGGCGGCCGGCACGGTGTTCATCGCCGCGGGCGCGTTCTGGCTGTCGTTCACCTCGCTCGCGGATTTGGCGCGTCGGTCCGGGATCGGCGACGGACAAGCCTGGGCGTGGCCGCTGATCGTGGACGGCGTGATCGTGGTGTCCACGGTCGCGGTCGTCGCGCTCGGCGGGGAACGGGTCGCCTGGTATCCGTGGACGCTGCTCGCTGGCTCGGCGGCGGTGTCGGTGACGGCGAACTCGCTGCACGCAGTTGTCTCGGCCGACGCGGACGTCCCCGCAGGGCTGGCTGCGTCCGTCGCGGCGGTGCCACCGGTCGTGCTGCTCGCGATCACGCACCTCACCGTCATCCTCACCCGCGCCCGTCCCAGCGAGTCAGCCGACCAGACGGCAAAGACCGCGGGGGCCGTATCGGTCGCTGAGGCGCCGTTGACCGCCATGCAGGCCGGGATGGTCGCGATCACCCCGTCAATGCCCGAGCGAGCGGCGGGCCGACGCGAGAGGGCGGCGGAACTGCGCGAGTCGGGGCTGTCGAACAAGAAGATCGCGCGCGCCCTGGACGTGCATCCCTCGACCGTTGGGCGTTGGTTCGCCGACGCGCACCAATCCGATGAACCAGCGCAACCGGACTCTGGGCCGTTGCCGGAGGGAGCGACAGCATGAGCCCCAACCACCTGATGCGCGAACCATCGCCGAAGGGCATCCCTGAGCACGACCAGTCCAAGCCCGAAGCCGAGGCCTTGGAGGCGGGCACGCCTGATGCGATCAAGCAGGAGTCCGACCGCCGCGATGCGCTGCAGGAGCGGCTGAATCGGGTACGCGGCAGGGGCGTGGACTGGGTGCGCCCGACCGATCTGCTCGTCCGTTCCAGCGGAGCTCTCGCAGGGCGCGGGATCGAGTTCCAAGCCGTGCAGGGCCGCCGTTTCCGTTCGACCCTCGCGACCGGGGCACGGTCGGTGTCGGAGCGGGCAAAGCGGTTGCCGCCCGTGTCCGCGTTCGGTCGTCGCGGTCAACACGCCGAGAGTCCGGCACGGCCCGGGGTCGGGATGAGGTAGCCCGGGGTGGTGATGGGTCATGGACACCCAGGACGGCGGGGTGACGGTAGCTAGGAGCGACCGGCGCACCTGCCTGCCAGGAGGTGCCCTGACCATGACCACCACGACAACGACGGCGACCGATCCTGCCGGTGAGGACTACACCAATGGGGAGGGCCTGCGCGCCCTGCTGCGCCGGCTCCACGACGCCGGCCCCGGCGCATGGGAGCACGACCCGGTAGCCGCCGAACTGATGACCTACGCCGCGGAAAAGTACACGCCGCTGGCGCGTAAACACGGCCTGGACCCGTGGGAGGCCGCGTCAGCGGCGTTCGACGTGATGCGCACCCGCGCCGCCCGCGAAGCCGACGACCCCTGGGCCGTCGTCACCCACGCGGTGCGGATCACCTGCATCGCCGAAGAACGCGGCCAAGGGCTGCTGTGCTCGGTGCATCAAGCCCGCCGCCCGCACGTCTCCTGCTTCCACGACCCCGAACGCCTCTCCGAACGCGAGAACACCCTGTCGGACTACCACCCGGCATTCCACGTCACCGACCCCTACCACCACGACGACGAGGTGGATTCGGGTGAGCCTGCGTCGGTGACCGGCGCGGTGGAGGACGCGATTCTGTTGTTCCTGCTGCTGGGCTGGCCCGACGGCACCGCCCGACCCGCGATCGAGCACGTCTGCGAAGCCCTCGCCCGGATCGGATCACGCACCTCCACCTACGAGGTGCTGCGCCGCGACCGGCACGCCCGCGCTCTCCTTGATGTCCCTGCGGTGTCGTGGACCGTGTTGTTGCGGGTGCTGCTGGGTCGCACCACTCCCGGTTACAGCGCGACAGGCGAAGGCCGTGGCATCCTGCTGCGCCTCCTGATCGGCGAAAGCCTGCCGAGCCTGCTGGCCGACGACGGGCTCGTGGCGACCATCAGCCAGGCCGCGCCCCATACGGGGACCGGGCGGCGGAGTGCGTGATGACCACGGCGACGGGGCGCATCGAGCTGGACCGAACGGTCGAGTCGATCCAGGTCGGCCACCGGCACCGGCACGACCTCGGCGACCTCGACGCCCTCGCCGCGTCCATCGACCGCGACGGGCTGCTGCAACCCATCACGATCACCCCGGACGGTGTGCTCGTGTGCGGGGTGCGGCGACTCGCAGCGATCAAGACGCTCGGCTGGCGCACCGTCAACGTCTGGGTGCGTTCCGCCATCTCGGACCGGTTGGGGCACCTGCTGGCCGAGCAGGACGACAACCAGCTTCACAAGACCCTCACCCCACTGGAAGCCGCGGGCCTGTATCGCGAGATCAAGACGCTGATGGCCGAGGACGCGGCACGCCGGGAGGCGGCCGGGCAGTTCACGAGCGACTACCAACCGCGGTGGAAGAACGGGTCCGCCGAATCGGCGGACCCGTTGACCACCCCTCCCGGTGATGCCCGCAGGCAGGCCGCGCAGATGGTCACCGGTGCGGCGTCGTACACGCGGCTGGAACAGATCGGCTACCTCGAACGCCTTGTCGCGGACCCTGAGACGCGCGATGCGTTGCGTGCAGAAGCACGAGCCGGGCTGGCGGCCATCGAGACCGGTAGTCCGGTCGATCCGGCGTATCAGCGTGTCCGCGAACTCGAACGGAGCGGCGAGGCCGCCCGCGATGCGCATCTGCACGATCTTGCCGAACAGGCCCTTGCGCGGGTGGGGGCCGAGGCGAAGAACGGCTCGAAGAAGACGAAGAAGCCCAAGGCGCCGACGCCGGCGGTACCGGAGGCTCGGTACGCGGTGCGGGCGTTCGTGCTGACCTGGGCCGAGCTCGACTCGTGGTGGATGCACTACGACCTCGACGAACTCACCGCGCAGCTCACCGACGAGCAAGCCGAGGCGTTCTACACGACCGCGGAGGGCACCCGACGGTTCGCCAGCGACCTCCGCGCCGCGCGTGAGCGGGCTGCAATGCCGCACCTGCGCGCCGTGTGAGGCCGTGGCCTGTAGCGGTCGGGGTGCACCTAAGGGGCATGAAGACCTCTCGTTCTCCGTCGCCTTCGCGTGGCCGCCTGATCGCGCTGATTGCCGCGGGGGTCGTGCTGCTGCTCCTCGCCGGGGTCGGCATCCACGGCCTCATCGCCGGCCCGCGCGGCGCGAGCGCCCCGCACCCGGAGCTTTCACCGTCCCCGCCGTCCGCACCGTCGATGCCGGGACCGGCGTCACAGCGGATGCCGGTGGTGGTGCGATCCGCTGCCCCGGAGACGTTCGCCCGCAATGTCGCGAAGGCGATCTTCGGGTGGGACACCACGAGCGGGCTGATGCCTCTGGACTACACGTCCATCGTCCTCGACACCGGTGACCCGACCGGCACCGAACAGGCCGGCCTGGCGTCCGATGTCTCGGCGTATCTGCCGACGCGGGACGCGTGGATCGAGCTGCGCAAGCACGAAACCCGGCAACACCTCGTGATCGATCGAGTGTTCGTGCCCGCGGCGTGGGCCGACGCCGTAGCACAGGCTCAGCCGGGTCAGATCGCACCGGGCACCGGGGCGTACACGATCGAGGGCACCCGGTACCGCGACGGCGTGTGGAACGGCGAACCGGTGTCCAGCGAGCATGCGGTGTCGTTCACCGTGTTCATCGTCTGTGCACCGACCTACCCGACCTGCCATCTGCTGCGGCTGTCTCAGCTCGACAACCCGCTGCGGTGAGAGCAGGCGTCTCGTGTTCCGTAAGCTCGCCGTTCTCACGCTCGCCGCACTCTTCTTCGCGCCGGCGACTCTGCTGCTGTCGGTTGGGGTGCTGATGAACCCGGCCGCCGATGCCGCATGCTCGACCACCGGGTCGCTCTCGGTCGGAGCCGTGCCCGACAGCCTCCGGGTCACCACGGCGGACGGCTCCACGTTCACGCTGAACAAGACACAGCTCACGCATGCGGCGACGATCATCACGGTCGGCGGCCGGATCGACGGGGTCGGCCGGCCCGGGGTGAAGATCGCGCTGATGGCGGCGCTCAGCGAGTCCACGCTGCGGATGCTCGCGAACACCGGCACTTACCCCGAGTCCGCGAACTACCCCAACGACGGCAACGGCCGCGACCACGATTCCCTCGGCTTGTTCCAGATGCGCCCGCAATCCGGGTGGGGCACCGTCGCCGAACTCATGGACCCGACGTACCAAGCCCGCGCATTCTTCGGCGGCCCGACCGGCCCGAACAATGGCTCCCCCCGAGGTCTCCTCGACATTCCCGGCTGGCAGACCATGGACCCCGGGGAAGCCGCACAGTCCGTCGAGGTGTCCGCGTTCCCCTACCGCTACCGCAACAACGCACCCGTCGCGGACGTCATCCTCAACGCCCTCACCCACGCCGGTGTCTCGCGGGCGGGCTCCGCCACCGGCGGAACGACCGTTGCGGACGGCTCGTCGCGTGTGGTGTTCCCGCTGCCTGCAGGGACGTGGGTGTTGGCGTCGCCGTTCGGCCTGCGTATCCACCCGATCACCGGGGAAGCGTCGTTCCATACCGGCACCGATTTCGCCGCCCCTGAGGGGACGCCGATCCTCGCCGCCGCGGACGGTGTCGTGACCGTTGCAGGGCCGGTCGGCGGATACGGGAACCTGATCGTCATCGAGCATCACATCGACGGTCAGACGGTCGCGACCGCGTACGGGCACATGTGGGACACCGGCGTCCTCGTCCACGTCGGAGACCGGGTGACCGCCGGTCAGCACATCGGCGACGTCGGCTCCGCCGGCATGTCCACCGGCCCGCACCTGCATTTCGAGGTCCGCCCCGGCGGCACCAACGGCACGGCGATCGACGCCGCCGCGTGGCTCACCCAGCACGGCGCCGCGAACCTCCCCACCGCGACCACCGGCCCCACGACCGGATGTGAGGCCCACGGGACCACAGCTGCGCCTTGGCCGGAACCGGCGGGCCCGATCACGGCTGCACTCCCCCGCGGTGGTGCGTGATGGGCGTGTTTCCGAACTTCGGCGGGCTGGCCGGGATCGGTGATCTGAAGCAGGTCGTCGGCGCGCTGTTCATGTTCGTGGTCGTCATCGCCGTGCTCATGCTGATCGTCTCGGCGATCTGCTGGGCGATCGCCGCCGCGCAGGGCAATTACTCCGCCGCCACGAAAGGCCGGGTCGGGGTGCTCGTCGCGCTCGGCGCCGCCGTGCTCGCGGGCGGCGGGGTGGCGTGGATGAACTGGCTCATCGCTCTCGGTCAACGACTCTGACGCACACCCGGACCCGCCCCCTGAGACGTGCCCGGTGATGCGGGCGAGCGAGGACGCGGCGGTCAGCACGGTGCACCTGTGGGCAGAAGCCACCTCTCGCCTGAAGGAGACACCATCGTGATCGACATTCCCCCCAACAGTTCCGGTCTTCCCGGGATCGCGGCCCTGCGCACCATCGTCGGTGCGGTGATGACGGTCGGCCTGATCCTCGCCGTCCTGGCACTGATCGTCTCAGCCGTCGTCTGGGCCTACGGCGCGAACTCCAGCAACCCGCATCTGGCCGGTCGGGGCAAGGTCGGCGTCCTCGTGTCCTGCGGTGCCGCGATCGTCTGCGGCGCGAGCGTCGCGCTCGTGAACTTCTTCTGGGGCGTCGGCCAGACCGTCTAGAACCCGGTCCGGTAGAAAGCAGGTCTTGTGATGGGCATATGCGATGTCCCCGTCATCTCCACCGTCTGCAACACCGCAGGTGAGGCGGCGGCATCGCTGGTAGCGGCGCCGTTCGACTGGCTCGCCCAGGCGATGGGCGGCGCGGCAAGCTGGCTGTTCACCGCCGTCTGGGCCGTGTTCGACACCACCACGTTGGTGAACGTGCAACGGCCCGGGTTCCTGTCGGTGTTCAACCTCGTGTTCGGCATCGCCGTGTTCGTGATGCTGCTGTTCTTCTGCCTGCAACTGATCACCGGGATGATCCGGCGTGACCCCACCGCGCTGACCCGCGCGGCGCTCGGCCTCGGGAAGGCCGTGATCGGCTCCTTCGTGGTCGTCACCCTGGTCGCGTTGCTGTTGGAGATCACCGACCAGCTCTGCGTCGGGATCATCCAAGCCGCCGGCGAGACCACCAAGACCATGGGCGACAAGATCGCCGCCCTCGTCGTTGGGCTCTCCGCGCTGTCCATCCCCGCGCCCGGGGTCGGGGCGATCATCATGATCTTCCTCGCCGGTCTCGCGATCGCAGCAGCGGCGATCGTCTGGCTGTCGCTGCTGATCCGCAAATCGCTGCTACTCGTCGCGGTCGCCCTCGCCCCGCTCGCCTTTTCCGGATCGTCGTGGGACGCGGCCCGCGGCTGGGTGAGCAAGTGGGCCATGTTCGTGATCGCCCTGATCCTGTCCAAGCTCGTGCTCGTCGTGATCTTCCTCGTCGCGATCACCCAGGTCGCGGCCCCCATCGACCTCGACCTGGCCTCCGTGTCCGACCCGCTCGCAGGGATCGTGCTGATGGCGTTGGCGGGGTTCGCGCCGTACCTGACGTACCGGTTCCTCGCGTTCGTCGGCACCGACTACTACGGGCAGGCCGCCGCCGAGGACGACGCGAAACGCGCCCTGAACCGACCCATCCCGATCCCGTCGAAGCCGTCCGGTGACGGGCCGAAGAAGGTACTCGACGGTCAAGCGAGCAGGCCCGGCGGCGGCTCTGGAGGCGGTGGTGCGGCGGCGCCGATGGCCTCCCCGACCGGCGGCTCAGCAGGGGCGACCAGTGCGAGTGCAGGGGCGGGCGCCGGGGCAGGGGCGAGTGCCGGAGCAGGCGCGGCGGGTGCCGGTGCAGCGGCGGCAGGCCCAGCGGTGGCCGTGGTCGTGGGCGCGCAGGTCGTGAAAGCCGCGGCCACCGCGGGACCGAAGGCCGGTGCGGCATTGGCCGGTCAGGGCGAGACGGTCGCCAGCGGCGCCGGACAATCCAGCGCCCCTCCGCCGCCTTCGGCACCCGCGCCGACCGCAGCGCCAAGCGTGCGCCGGGCACCCCAAACCCCGCCCAAGGCGACGAAGGAGTGACCGATGGTCAGTCATGCGAAAGAGCCCGCGCCGGGCGAGCTCGTGCCGGTGAAGTTCTCCCGCCTCACGCGCCGGGGCGTGCTGTTGGGGTTGTCGGTCGCGCAGCTCGTCACCCTCGGCATCGGCGGCCTCACCCTTATCGCCGCGTTCTACGCGGGCGGCGGGATGCTGCTCGCCTACACCGCCCCGATCTGGGTTCTCAGCGCCGCACTGACGTGGATCCCTGTCGGCGGGCGCCCGGTGGTGGAGTGGCTGCCGGTCGCGTTCTGGTGGCTGTGGCGGGTCACGGGCGGGCAACTGCTCTACCGTCGCGGGATCGTGAAGCCCCGCCCCGCCTGCACCCTCGCCCTGCCCGGCGACGTGGCCCGGCTCCGCGAATACATCGATCCGGAGACCGGGGCCTGCATGATCCGCGACCCCCACGCCGCGACGTTGACGGTCGTCTGTGACGTGACACATCCCGCGTTCGTGCTCCTCGATCCTGGCGAGCAGGAACGCCGCGTCACCACCTGGGGCCGCGCATTGGCGACGGTATGCCGGTCTGGACGGATCGCGACCCTGCAAGTCCTCGAGCGCACCCTGCCCGACTCAGGCACCGGGCTCGCGGAGTGGTGGACCACGCACGGCACCCCGGACGGCTCCTGGGCCGCCGACACCTACGCCGAGCTGATCGAACGTGCCGGGCCTGCTGGGGAACGGCACGCCACCACGATCAGCCTGAGCCTGGACATGAAGGCCGCGGCCCGGCAGATCAGAACCGCCGGCGGCGGCATCAAGGGGGCCGCCGGGGTGCTGCGGCAGGAGATGTCGACCCTGGCGTCCGCATTGCGGTCGGCCGACCTCGCCCCGTCCGGGTGGCTCGACGCCGGACAGATCGCCGTCATCCTCCGCTCCGCCTACGACCCTGCCGTCGCGTCCGCGTTGGAACGGCACGGGCAGATCGGCCGCGACCTCGCCACCGCCGGCCCGGTCGCGGTCACCGAGACCTGGGGCAACCTGCGCACCGACTCCGCCCACCACGCCGTGCTCTGGATCTCCGAATGGCCCCGAAGCCTCGTCTACCCCGGATTCACCGCCCCGATCCTGCTGTCCACCGGCATCCAGCGAGCCGTGTCGCTGATCTACACCCCGATGCGCTCCGACCAGGCCGCCCGCGACATCCGCCGCAAGAAGGTCGAGTACATCAGCGACGCCGCCCAGCGTTCCAGACTCGGGCAGATCGAAGACGCCGCCCAAACCGCGGAGTTCCAAGACGTGCTGCAACAGGAAGCGGACCTCACCGCGGGCCACGGAGTCCTGCGCGTGACCGGCCTGATCAGCGTGTCCGCGCCTACCGTCGACGAGCTGGAAGCCGCGGTTGCAGCCATCACCCAGGCTGCGATCCAGAGTTCCTGCGAAACCAGGCGGCTGGTCGGCCAGCAGGCAGCCGCGTTCACCGCAGCCGCCCTCCCACTGTGCCGCTCGGTTTGATGGGCACAAACTAGCCGACGTGGAAGTCCCGGTGCCGGCTCTCGCCATCCTCGATCCAGTGAATCCGGAGGATGGGATCACTGGACCCGCCCCATGTGAACATCAGTGGCACCCGCCGCATCTGGCCGCGATGGATGATCGTGGGTTCGTCGGCTCCGGCGACGAACATGCCGCCATTCTCCGCGGGACTCTCGAACGTGACGCTCTCGGCGTCTCGGTCTCCCGTATTCGTGACCTCCGCCCAATGCTTGGTGCTGTAGCGAGGAGCCCCTTTGGAGTTCAGACCAGACATCTCGCGCTCCTGCCGAGGCTGGACAAAGAAGTCGACGCCGACTGGCTCGGACGGAGGCGCTGTGACGCTCTGAAGCGACATTGCCGCGATGTCGTGTTCAATCGCCTTCCAGACCTCGTGGTTGAGCTGTTCGACGTTGCTGAACTCGCCGAGCAGGCCACGATCCTGCATGCCCTTCTTGAAGGCGCGCACTGCATCGAGCTGACTGGTGTCAACGTCATGAGGAAGCGGTGCGGTCGAGAAGTACATATGCACCGGCCGCCCCAGTTCCACGGCGCGGTCCACTTCTTCCACGGTCCCGGAGATTGCATCGGGGGTTGGCGAACCTAGTCGGCCGCCGAACAGTGCGAACACGATGTCTGAATCATCGACGCCCTGGGCGTTGATGAGCTTCTGCGGATGGGCGCCCATGACAGGAACCGCGGATGTCTCCCAACGCCACGGCTGCAGGATCACGCCCTTCGTCCTTGCATTGGCGTCGTTCCAGCCATGTACCGCTTTCTCCACCGCGTCGCGCGCTTCAGGCACATCGGACGGTGAGGCAATCATCACGCGGAGCACGGTGGCGACATAAGGCATACCTCCAAGCCTACGGAGCATGACCGACACCAATCGGGCGCGTGCACCTGATCAGCACTTCCGATACGAGCCATGGAGGCCGGTCATGCCCAGCTATGAGAACCCCCTCGCCGACGCCGCTGAAGCTTCCGAGGCTCTCCGCGGCCTGGCCCACGCGACCCGGACCTGGGACGACCCCGCCGACACCTACCAGGTGATCGGCGAGCTGGCCGTCGGCATCCGGTCTCTGCATCAGATACTCGGCCAGATCGCCGCCGTCCACACCGCCCGCCGGGACCACGTGAGTGCCGACGACGGCGACCGCGCATCCGGCGCGCAGGCCGCGACCGCTGCTGCCGACGGGTTCCAGCAGGCGGCGGCGCTGATCGATCAGGCCGACGACCAACTCTCCGCCG
The DNA here is from genome assembly GCF_037150835.1 of Microbacterium sp. LB12. Lineage (NCBI taxonomy): Bacteria > Bacillati > Actinomycetota > Actinomycetes > Micrococcales > Microbacteriaceae > Microbacterium > Microbacterium sp. LB12. The sequence goes on from NZ_JBBCPF010000014.1 coordinate 42,630, forward strand.
CGTTCGCCGAGTCGGGCCGGATTGTCTGGCACCCGCGCCCGGCCCCGGCCGAGCAGTGGATCACGGTCGTGTTCCTGCAGGGTGAGGATGCTGAACGGCCGCTGCGCATCCTCGGCGAGCTGGGCCACGTTGACGCGGTGGACTACCTCGCCCAGTGGGACTATGGCGACGAGACCACCCAGGCCGCGCTCGAGAACGGGTACGTCTACGACGAACCCGGAGCAGGCGCCAACGACCAGGTGATCACCTCGGGCGACTACGCGCTGGTTGTCAATCCGCACATGGGATACGTCTCACTCCTCCGCCGGACTGAGCCCGCCCCGGAGGCCGAAGAGGTTGAGATGCTCGCGCCACCGGCCATGGGTGGCCCCGAGGTGCTGGGGTCGTACTCGTCGCCGGGCGCACCGAAGCGGGCACCGGTTCAGCCTGCGAAGCGGGACGGGTCATGGTTCGAGCCAGCTGCGATCACCGCCGTCAAGCAGGCGCGAGGGCTGACGCTATGAGCGCCGAGCGGGAGAAGCTGCACACCGCGGTGCTGGTGGAGCCAGCCTCAGAGCGCCGCAAGTACCGCAAGCAACGTCGCGAGGCCGCCGCCCGACTGATCGCGGAGCAACGCCGCACCGACCGGGACGTCGCGAAAGCCAAGGCTGTGGCCGAACGGGTTGAACGACGCTCGGTCACGTATCTTCCGAGGGCCGGCGAGGCGGGGCTGGCGGCCCTGCGTTCACCGGGGGGACTGCGGTTGCCGAGGCATCAGGACACCAGCGCCGTGCTCGCGGCGCAGTACCCGTTCCTCGCCGAAGGGGGTCTGGGCAGTCAGGGCGTGTTCGTCGGACAAGACATGTACTCCGGTGGCAGCTTCGTCTACGACCCGTGGGAACTGTATCGGCGGGGCGTCATCACCGCGCCGAACATGATCCTGGCTGGCATCGTCGGCTCCGGGAAATCGAGCCTCGCAAAGTCGCTCTACACGCGCTCCCTGCCGTTCGGGCGTCGCGTATACGTGCCCTGCGACCCCAAAGGCGAGCACAGCCCCGTGGCGGAAGCAGTCGGCGGGAAAGCGATCGTCCTCGGGCACGGACTCGCCGCGCGACTGAACCCACTCGATGAAGGCCACCGCCCCTCCGGGCTCTCGAACCAGGAATGGGCCAGCACCCTGGCCTCGCGGCGCCGCGAACTGCTCGGTGCCCTCGCGGAAACGGTCCTCGGCCGCGACCTCTCACCCGTGGAGCACACCGCGATCGACACCGCCCTCACCGCCGCCGTCCAGGACGCGGACGTGCCGATCCTGCCGATGATCGTGGACCGCCTCCTCACCCCGTCCGCCGACGCCGACGACCGCCTCGCCGAAGATGGCCGGCTCGTCGCCCACGCGCTGCGCAGACTCGTCGGCGGCGACCTCGCCGGCCTGTTCGACGGACCCTCAACGGTGCGGTTCGACCCGTCGCTACCGATGGTGAGTCTCGACCTCAGCCGTGTCGCGGAGAACGCCGCCCTCCTATCGGTGCTGATGACCTGCGCGTCTGCGTGGATGGAAGCCGCACTCATGGACCCCGCCGGCGGAAAGCGCTGGATGATTTACGACGAGGCCTGGCGACTCATGGCCCACCCCGCCCTCCTACGCCGGATGGACGCGCAGTGGCGACTCGCGAGGCACTACGGGCTCGCGAACATGCTCATCTTCCACAAGCTCTCCGACCTGGATAACGTCGGCGATCAGGGCTCGGCCATGCGGTCGCTGGCGAACAGTCTGCTCGCCAACGCGGAAACGCGGGTGATCTACCGGCAGGAATCTGACCAGCTCTCCACTACCGCGAACGCTCTCGGTCTGACCGGCACCGAACAACGCCTCCTGCCCGGGCTCGGCACCGGACAGGGCCTGTGGCGCATCAAGGAGCGTTCTTTCGTCGTGCAGCACCAGATGCATCCCGACGAGCTCGCCCTGTTCGACACCACCACCCGCATGATCTAGAAAGCTGGGCTCGGCGGCGTACCTGCCGGGCATGAAGCGAAGCGAACTCGACCAGCCGCCCGTCGCGATCCCGACCCTGATCCTCACGGTGCACAAGGCCGGTACGCTGACTGCCACGATCGATGGGGCCCCGATCACGCCGCCTGAATGGGCGCCGCCCTGGCGGCGTGAGTCGTTCCCGCAGATCATCGACCAGGCCAGCCACGATCGCACCCGCACCATCCGCGTCGAGGTCCGCGAAGCAGACGGCTCCGTGTTCACCGACCTCATCACCGCCCGGCGCCGCCGGGCCCTCTCCGAGCCCGAGCCCACCGTCGACGCCGCTCCCGCGCCCACGACGCCGGCCTTCGACCAGATCGACGGCGAGGGGTTCATCCCCGGCGAGGATGTCGCAGTCGCGATCATCACTGGACACACCGACGCCGCCCCCACCGGCGTTGCCCGCGCGCTTATCGACCCCGCGGGCCCGCTCCCGGATCACGTCGACGGCCCCGTGGAGGTCCTGCTGCTCGGTCGCATCTCCGGCACGACGGTGATCCGGCGACTGTCGTGAACGGTGAGGGCCGGCAGACCGGATCGTTCGGAGACGAGCTGACCAACGCCGCCATGATCGGGCTGGTCGCGCTCTTCGGCATCGCCCTCGTCCTCCGCGGCGCCGGCACCATCACCGCCTGGCTCACCGGGACCAGCCAACCCCACGGCGGGCCGGCATCCGGAATCGGTGTCCTGGCACATCCCGGCGACCCCGGTACAGCTCTCGACGCCGAGCATCTGAACGTCGTCGTCTACTGGATCGTCACCGGCCTCATCCTCGCCCTCCTCGTCACGCTGGTGGGGTTCGTGTGGGTCAGAGTCCGCAGGTACACGCATCGGGTCGAGGCCGATCCGCGGCGGATAGCCGGGATCGCGACTCGCCAAGACGTCGCGACCGCAGCCTCCCAGAAGGCCCTGCTCCGTCGAGCCGCCAATCTCCGCCCGGGTCTCGCGAATCCGAAGCCGCAAGATGTCGGCTACCGGCTCGGGGCCTCGAAGGGCGTGGGCGTGTGGGCGTCGGTCGAGGACTCCATCATGGTCATCGGCCCGCCCCGCTCCGGCAAGGGCCTGCACCTGGTCATCCCCGCGATCCTCGACGCGCCCGGCGCGGTCATCGCGACCTCCACCCGGCCCGACAATCTGACCGCAACCATGCGCGCTCGCAGGCGGGTCGGACCGGTGGCGATCTTCGATCCGCAACACCTCGCCGAAGGACTGCCCGCCGGGATGCGCTGGTCACCGATCCGCGGCTGCGAATCACCGCAGACAGCCATGATCCGCGCCGCCGGCCTCGCCGCCTGCACCGGACTGTCCGCAGGCGGGGTCGATTCCGGCGGGTTCTGGGAAGGCAAGACCCGTACCGCACTCCAAGCGTTGCTGCACGCCGCGGCTATCGACAACCGGCCACCCGCCGAACTGTTCAGATGGACCCTCGACCCCACCGCCGCAGCCGATGCGGTCGCGATCCTCACCGGCTCCACCCGGGCCGCGACCGGCTGGGCCGAATCCCTGGAAGCGATGATCGACTCCGATCCCCGTACCCGCGACTCCATCTGGCAAGGTGTCTCCCTCGCCCTCGGCTCCCTCGCCGACCCCCGCGTCCTCGACACGGTATCTCCCGCCGAAGGCGAAGGCTTCGCCCCAGAGGCATTCATCCGCGACAAGGGAACCCTGTTTCTGCTGGCCACCGGCGCCGGGGCCGGAGCCAGTGCCGCACTGGTCGCTGCGCTGGTGGAAGACCTCATCGAGACCGCCCGCCGCCTCGCCGCACGCTCACCCGGAGCACGTCTCGACCCGCCCCTGCTGCTGGCACTGGACGAGATCGCGAACCTCTCACCACTGCCCAGCCTGCCCACCCTGATGGCGGAAGGCGGCGGATCGGGGATCACGACCATGCCCGTTCTCCAGTCGCTCGCGCAAGCACGGGACAAGTGGAACGAGCACCAGGCCAACGCGATCTGGGATGCCTCGATCGTAAAGGTCATCCTCGGCGGCGCATCCAACAGCCGCGACCTGCAAGACCTTTCCGCACTTATCGGCGAGCGCGACGAATACACCGACAGCGTGACACTCGGCGACCACGGCACCCGCTCCAACCAACGATCCGTGCGCCGCGTCCCGACCTTCCCGCCCGACCGCATCCGCCGACTGCCTTTCGGAACCGGCGTCGTCCTGCTGCGTTCCGCACCACCCATCGTCACCGACCTGCACCCCTGGCCCGGCCGTCCCGACGCCGCTCGGCTCAAGAGCGACCGCGCCGAAATCGAAGCGCAGCTGCACCACGCCGAGAACTGACCAGGGAGGCGATCGCGCACCTTCCCGCCACACCGGCTGCACCTGGCGGCGCGGCAGAAGGGAAGCACGATCATGACTATTCACACGCAGGAATCCGTCTCCGGGTTCGTCGCGTCCGACCCGCAACTCACCCAGACCGCAAAGGGCGACCCGCGGCTGTATCTCCGGTTCGGACAGGAGCACTACCGCCGCGAAGAAGACGGCACCTTCACCCAACTGGAGACCACCTTCCACAACCTCGTCATGTTCGACCGCTCCGCCGAGCACGCTGACGCCCGCTTCGCGAAGGGCGACAACTTCGTCGCCGAGGGCTACACCCGCCCCGTCAACTACGAACGAGACGGCCAGACCGTCGACGACGAGGAGTTCGTCGCCAAGAAGATCGGTCACGACCTCGCCCGTACCCGCTACGACGTCGACCGCACGCCGCGACGCGCCAGTGCGGAACGCGAGGCACCGAAACGGGAAGTCTCGGCTTTCACGTCCGCCCGCAGCTCACAGCGCAGCGCCGCCCCGGCGATGGGACTGTAAGGCCGGTCATGGACGACGAGCGCGAGTCGGCGCCGGTACCGGAGATGGATGCACCGGACGATGACCTCAACGATCCCATGATCCCGGAGCCGCCACATCCGATCAACTGGAACCTGCTCACAGCCGAGGAGGCCGAAGTCGAATGGCTGGAGCTCAACCGTTGGGTCGACTGGCTCCGACACTCCTATGGACTCCCGGCCTCGGTGATCCCACCGGCCTGGCATCTCCACCCCGAACTCGTCTGGGAACTGTCAGCGCTGCATATGCACTGGCTCTGCGCCTACGACCCCGACCAGAATGGGTCCGCGCCTTTGGGCTGGCATCGCGACTTCGCCGACGCCCGCATGCGGCTCCGCGACTGGGTCGCCGCGTGCGGCACCCGACTCGACCGCGACCGCCCCACACGGCGGACCGTCTGGCCCGGCGAGAAGCCCGGCGATCCCATCGAGGACACACCGATCGTCGATCGCGACGCTGAGTTCGTGGAGTTCGTCTTGGCCGACGTGCAGCGCCGCCGCGACGCCGAGGACGCGTTCTACGCCGGCCTCGACCCGGACACCGGAGAACTCCCGTGAGCGAGAGCGCGGGGAGCCTGCTCGTGTCGCCGCTGATGTACAGCCGCGAGGTAGCCGCGTACTTGAAGGTGTCGGAGTCCACGCTGTCGCGGTGGCGGTCCGCAGGAAGCGGGCCGCCGTTCTTGCGGCTGGGCGGGATCGCCCGGTATCGGCTCGACGCCGTCGACCGCTGGCTGGACGGCTTGGAGCACGACCATGCCCCGGAGGGCTGAGCCGCTACCGACCGCCGAGCCCAAGCCGGTACCGCCGATCGGGGTGAAGCTGTCCACCGACATGGAGCGCCGTTCCTACGGCATCCGCGCCCGCGCCCGCTGGACGGACCCGACCACCAAGCGCCGCGTGATCCGCACCGAGATCGTGCGGGACGAGGCTGCGGCGCACGCCTTCTTCGACCAGCTCCGCAACTCCTCCGTGAAAGGCATGGACGTGTCCATGACCATATTGGAGTACGTCACCTCCATCGGGGACAGGTGGGCGCGAGGTCTGGACCCGACATCCACGGGAGAGACCTACTGGTACGGGTTGAAGCTGCGTGTGCTGCCCGCCCTCGGGCATCTGCCCGTCTCGCAGATCACCGCCGGGATCATCGACCGCACCATCGACGGCTGGGAACAGCACTACGGGGCGTCGACTATCAAGAACTCCATCGCGCCGCTCGTGCGGGTGCTCGATGAAGCGGTCCGGGACGGGCTGATCCAGATCAACCCCGCGAAGAACCGGGCAAAGCGGAGTCTGAACCGCAACGCCTTCCGTGGGCAGTCGGCCACGCAGTCCTCACCGCGCGCCCACGCGATCCCGGACATGAAGACCCTCAACAGGCTCGCCCGGGCCTGCGGGACGGTGCACCAGTCCTACAGCGACTTCGTGATGCTCGCCGCCCTGCTCGCCGCACGCTCCTCCGAGGTGTCCGGGCTCCAGGTCGGGGACGTGGACTTCGGGAAGAACCTCGTCGTGATCCGCCGGCAGATCTTCCCCGGGAAAGGCGGCCTGGTCACCAAGCCGACCAAGAGCCGCAAGGAACGGCGGGTGCCGATCCTCGAACCGCTCCGCCCCGTCTTGGAACGACTAGTCAAGGACAAGCAACCCGAAGACCAGCTCCTCGTGGGGCCGAAGGGCGGCATCCTCACGACTGCGACCGTGCGCGACGCCACCAACTGGGACAGCATCGTCGCCAAGCTCGGACTGCCCAACCTCACCCGGCACGGGCTCCGGCACACCGGGGCGACCTGGATGGCGGATGCCGGTATCCCGCTGCACGTCCTCCAAGACATCCTCGGGCACGCCTCGATGGAGACCACGCGGGGCTACCTCCACCCCGACGATCGCCACCTGGCGTCCGCCGCCGAGCAGGCCAACGCCTTCCTCTCGGCCGCCGGACAGCGCAAGCACGCCCGGCGCGGCAGCACCCCGTCCAGGGGCCTGTGATGCGGTCCCTACGCCGGGGCGATAGTCGCCGAAACCGTTCTGGTCCCCTTTTGGTCCCCTTATCCACAGGCCGCGGCCGAACAACCATCGCGAAGGCAGTCGGCGCGCCGCCTCGACCGGCCAGGGGGACCAGAGGGGGACCAAACGAAAACCGCTCCGAACATGACGAAGCCCAGGTGAGAAACCTACTCTCACCTGGGCTTTTCTGTCGGGATGACAGGATTTGAACCTGCGACCCCCTGACCCCCAGTCAGGTGCGCTACCAAGCTGCGCCACATCCCGTTGTTCACTTTTTCGGGCTACTGGAGGTTGAAACCACTTAACCCCCAGTCAAGTGCGCTACCAAGCTGCGCCACAGCCCGTTGTTCTGCACTCTCGCGCAGGCAACTCCCCTATCTTAGCCGCATGTTCGGCCCCTCCGCGAACCGAGCCGTTGCGGGTGTCGGACGCCCGGCGTACCGTCGCGGGCATGGTGACGATCACGACCGAACCGGCCACGGCCGAGCGCTGGGACGATGTGCAGCATGCACTGACCGGCGGCGGTGACGGTGCGAGCTGCCAGTGCATCTGGCCGGTGCTGAGCAACAAGGACTGGAACGCCACCACCACCCCACAGCGCGCCGAGCTGTTCCGCGCCGAGGTCGACGAGGGTCCACCTCCGGGCATCATCGCCTACGTCGACGGCGAAGCGGCCGGATGGATCAGGATCGGTCCGCGCACGAAGCAGGCGCGCGTCCCCCGTACACGCATCATCGCGGCGGCGAGCACCGAACCGTTCGACGACGACTCGGTCTGGGCCGTGACCTGCTTCGTCGTACGACGCGAACATCGCGGGTCCGGGCTCAACCTCGAGCTGCTGCGTGCCGCGGTCGCCTACGCGCAGGAGTCCGGCGCCCGCCTCATCGAGGGGTATCCCGTCGACACGGGCGGCACGAAGCAGCGCAGCAACGACCTGTTCCACGGCACACTCGGCACATTCCTCGCCGCGGGTTTCACCGAGAAGACCGAGCTCAAGCCGGGTCGTGCGCTTGTGGCACTCGACCTCGCCGCGCACGCCAGCCGATAGCGTGAGGGCATGAGCGACCCGCACTCCACGATCGACGACCCCCGCCTCGGCACGCTCACGCGCGCCCGCTCCGAGCTGACCGACGGCACCGTGCTGACCCACGACTGGTTCGTCGGCACCGTCTCGGTCGACGGCGCTGAGGTCGAGCTCATGCTCGAAGGCACGACACCCGACGAGGTCGCACCCCTGCTCCCCCGGCTCCGTGAAGTCGTAGCCCGACTCGACACCCTCCGGCGGATCGCCACAGATGCCGTCGTGACGCAGTTCAGCACGGGCGAGCCGGAACCGCATGAGCTCGACGACGCGGCATCCGACCTCACTCTCGACACGATCGAATCGGCGGCCGACGGAACGGTCGTGCTGCACCTGAACGACGGGTGCGGCGAGCACTTCCCCGAGGGCTACTGGCCCGCCGTCCACTTCGGCGTCGACGACACCGTCGCGCAGGTCACCGTCGAGTCGTGAGCGCCGTGCGTCCGCCAGGCCCGGCGACCGAACCGGAGTCCGCCCGACCATACGATGAGGGGATGCAGCGCCGCACCCGGCCCACCTTCTTCGCGTGGGCCTTCGCCCCCTTCGTCGTGGTCTCGCTCCTTCATGTCGTGCTGCTGGCGGTCGACAGCCCCCTCGCCGGGCCGACGAAGCTCTTGCTCATGCCGATGCTCGCCATCCCCGTCCTGGTTTCGGCCCGCCGACTCGCGCCGCGTGCGACGTTGCTCCTGTTACTTGCGGCGTTGCTGTTCTCCTGGCTCGGCGACGGCGCCGGTGCGTTCTTCCCCGCGGCTCCTGAACTCCCGTTGATGCTGCTGTTCTTCGGCATCGCCCATGTGGCATACATCGTCCTGTTCGCCCGGTATCTCGCCATCCGAAGAGTGCCGTGGTGGGCGCTGGTGTACGCCGCGTGGTGGGTCGCGATGATCCTCTTCCTCGGCCCGCACACGGGAAACCAGCTCATCGCGGTCGGGCTCTACGGAGTCGTCCTCGGTGGGACCGCCGCCTTCTCCGCCCGCTGCAACCCGCTCGTGGCCGTCGGCGGCGCGTTCTTCCTCGCCAGCGACACGCTGCTCGCATTCCGGCTGTTCCTGCCGGATTCCCTCCCCTCGTGGAGCAGCCCCGCCGTGATGCTCACCTACACGCTCGGGCAGGGCCTCATCGTCGCCGGCGCGCTGATCGCACTCAGGAAGAGGAACGCCTGATGGATGCGGCACGCGTCGACAGCTGGCTCTGGGCCATCCGGGTGTACAAGACGCGCTCGGCCGCGACGACGGCATGCCGCGCGGGGCATGTTCGCGTCAACGGCGAGAAGGTGAAGGCCGCCCAGCAAGTGCGCGTGGGCGACGAACTGCGCGTCCGCATCGCCGGATTCGATCGGATCCTCATCGTCCGCCAGCTTCTCGTGAAACGCGTGGGCGCGCCGATCGCGGCGCTGGCCTATGAGGATCGCACGCCGGAGCGGGAACCCCAGGCCGCCCTCGGTCTCCGTGATCGAGGCGCCGGACGACCGACCAAACGGGAACGCCGCGACATCGACAAGCTGCGCGGCCGAAGCGATATTCTTTCCGACTGACCTCTTCCATTCTCGAACATATGTTCTAAACTGGAGGCATGACTCTCCAGACCGATCTCGACCTCGAACTCGAGGAGCGACGTCGTGTGCTGGATGCGTGGACCGACAAGAGACGTCAGATCGCCGCGCTCGAGGCGGAGGCCGCTGAGCTCCTGGTGGAGCAGATCGCTCTTCATGATGCCGAGGTCTCGACGAACCCCTTCCACCGCGAAGCGATCCGCCGTTCCATGGTCGCGGAGTTCGCCGCCGCAGCGCACGTGTCGAAGGGGTCCATGGACTTCGCCTTCGCCGACGCTCTCGCGCTGCAGACGCACCTGCCCGCGGTGCGAGCCGCGTTCGCCGGCGGCGCGATCAGCTCCGGTCACGTCCGCGAGATCGCCAGAGCGAGTGCGATCGTCGCCGAGGCCATCCGCAATGGGAGGGCCGATACAGAGGTCATGGCTCTGTTCGAGACAGCGGTGCTGGTGGTCGCCGAAGAAGACACGTCGGCACGCACCCGATCGCACGCGCGGCAGGTCGCTGCCGCGCTCATCGGCGACACCGTCCTCGACCGGCACCGCCGCGCAGCCGCGGAGCGGTGCGTGACCGTGAAGTCCCTCGATGATGGACTCGCGCTGCTCACCGCCGTGCTCCCGGAGTGGATCGCCACGGCGATCTCCGATCGACTGAGCCGCATGACGCGCGAGATCGTGCGCTCGAGAGACGACAGCGACATCGTGCCCCTCCCCTGGTGGTTCGACGACGACCACGACACCATCGGCCCCGACAGCTTCTCCCTCGATGACCCGTGCTTCGACGACCCCCGCTTCGGCCCCCGCGGTGCCGCGGTGATCGCGAGTGCCGACGGCGATACCTTCGCGACCGATCCCGAGATCGAGCACCTGCCCACCGATACGCGCACGTGGGCGCAGATCCAGGCCGACCTCCTCAGCGACCTGCTCCTCACGGCAGACCCCAGCGCCGCGCACGGCGACGGCCTCGACCACATCCAGGCCCGCGTGCAGGTCACAGTCGCCGCGACAACGCTCGCGGGCGCCGATGATCGTCCCGCCGAACTCGACGGGCACGGCCCACTCGATCCCGACATCGCGCGCGACCTCGCCGCACGCAACACCGGGTGGAGTCGTCTGTTCCTCGATCCGAGCGGAATGCTCGTCGAGACCGACACCTACACGCCGACCGAAGGGATGCGGCGCTTCCTCCGCGCACGCGATCAGCATTGCCGCTTTCCGGGCTGCCGTATGCCTGCGCACCGCAGTGAGATCGACCACAACCACGACCACGCCACCGGTGGGAGAACACGACTCGACAACCTCGCGCACTTCTGCCGCGCGCATCACACGCTCAAGCATCCGGACGTCCCGGATCCACACCGGTGGACGGCGCGACAGGAGAAAGATGGCAGTGTCACCTGGCACAGTCCGCTCGGGCGTGACTACTCCGATCCCCCACCTCGACGAGTGATGTTCGTCTGATGCCGTGGGGAGAGAATCATCCCGGTCAGAGCGAGTCAGTCCCGGCCGTCGAGCAGGTCCCGCAGCCATCCGACCGACTGCGTCCGCACCGCTCCTGCTCGCTCCACCTGCTCACGCAGCTCCCGATCGCTCGTCACGGCGACGACGGCCTGTCCCGCTGCCACCCGACGCTCGACCTCGGCGACGATCGCGTCGTCACCCGCGGCAGCCGCACGCACGACCGACACCGCGCCCGACTCCTGGTCGATGCCGCGCGCCTGCCCCTCGACGACCAACGCGACCCCCGGGAACCACACGTCGCCGCCCAACTCCAGAACACTCGCGGGCACGGACAGGCCGTCCAGACGATCGCGCAGGCGCGACGCCGCACCGGCCCGATCCTTCCACCAGCCGTCCGGCACGGAGCCGACCATGTTCGCGGCATCCACGACCACAGCCGGACGCACACCGAGCAGTTCGCGCAGCGCGGGCCACGCCGCTCCGAAACCGGGATGCAGGGGACGGGAATCCACCTCGTCCACGGGGACCCACTCCAGCGCGACGCTCTCCGGGTCGCTGATCACCGGCTCGAAAGGTGTCTGCACATCCGCGACCACCGTCGTGTACGACCAGATGCCGAGATCCAGCACGCTCGTGAATCGCGGGCGCACGGCCTCATCGGGAACGCCGGCCTCTTCCTGTGCCTCACGGATCGCACCGACGATCGCACTCTCGCCCTCGTGCAGCGCCCCGCCCGGAAGCCCCCAGGTGCCGCCGAAGTGGCTCCATGCGACGCGGTGCTGCAGCAGGATGCCGCGCACCGGGTCGACGGCGAGAAGCCCGGCAGCGCCGAAGCGCCCCCAGTACCTCTCCCCCGACTCCGCCACGACCCAGGCATCGCCCGGATTCCGGGGTCCGTCGGGGCGGCGCGGTTCACCTGCGGCAGGAGGTACGACAGTCACCCCCTCAGCTTTTCACAGCATCGGGGTCACGGCACCACGGCGCGACATGCGCCGGAACAGGTCAGCGCCGGAACAGGTCAGCGCTGGCGCTTCTCGCGCACACGCATGTTGATCACGATCGGGGTGCCCTCGAACGAGTAGAGCTCGCGCAGGCGGCGCTGGATGAACCGGCGGTAACCGGGGTCGAGGAATCCAGTCGTGAACAGCACGAACGTCGGCGGACGGGTCGACGCCTGCGTGCCGAACAGGATGCGCGGCTGCTTGCCTCCACGCAGCGGGTGCGGGTGCTCCGCGACCAGCTCGGCGAGGAACGCGTTGAACTTGCCCGTGGGGATACGGCGGTCCCAGTTGTCGAGGGCCGTCTCCAGCGCGGGCACGAGCTTGTCGAGGTGGCGTCCGGTCTTCGCCGAGATGTTCACGCGCGGGGCCCAGGCGACGTGCGCCAGGTCCTGCTCGATCTCCCGCTCGAGGTAACGACGGCGGTCGGCGTTCTCGAGGTCGTCGTCGTTCAGACGATCCCACTTGTTGAACGCGAGCACCAGCGCCCGGCCCGACTCCAGCACCAGGTCGATGATGCGCACGTCCTGCTCGCTGATCGTCTCGGAGACGTCGAGCACGACGACAGCGACCTCCGCCTTCTCCAGCGCGGCCGAGGTACGCAGCGAGGCGTAGAAGTCGGCGCCCTGCGCCATGTGCACGCGACGGCGGATGCCGGCCGTGTCGACCAGGCGCCACATCTTCCCGCCGAGCTCGACGACCTCGTCCACCGGGTCGCGAGTCGTGCCGGCCAGATCGTTGACGACCACGCGCTCTTCGCCCGCCGCCTTGTTCAGCAGCGACGACTTGCCCACGTTCGGTCGGCCCAGGATGGCGACACGACGCGGTCCGCCGATCTCCTGCTTCGCCACCGCAGAGACCTCCGGAAGCTTCTTCAGCACCTCGTCGAGCAGGTCGGCGACACCGCGTCCGTGGATGGCCGACACGGGGTGCGGCTCTCCGAGACCGAGGTTCCAGAGGGCGGCAGCCTCCGGCTCCTGGCGGGCGTCGTCGATCTTGTTGGCGACGAGGAACACCGGCTTGCCGCTCTTACGCAGCAGCTTCACGACGTGCTCATCGGTCGACGTCGCGCCGACCATCGCGTCCACGACGAACAGGACCAGGTCGGCGAGGTCGATCGCGACCTCCGCCTGCGCGGCCACCGAGCGGTCGATGCCGCGGGCATCCGGCTCCCAGCCACCCGTGTCGACCAGCGAGAAGCGGCGGTCGGCCCATTCGGCCTTGTAGGTCACACGGTCGCGCGTCACGCCGGGGGTGTCCTCCACGACAGCTTCGCGACGCCCCAGGATGCGGTTCACGAGCGCCGACTTGCCCACGTTGGGCCGTCCGACGATCGCCACCACGGGCAGCGCGGGGCTGTACTGGATGCCGTCCTCGCCCAGCGTGATGCCGGCGAGGAGCGCGGCATCCTCATCGTCGAGCTCGTAGTCGGCGAGCCCGGCGCGCAGCGTCTCGGCACGCTGCTCGGCGAGGTGCTCGTCGAGCTGGTCCATCTTCTCGGCGAGCTGGTCGGGGCCGCCTTCGTATTCGTCGTCAGCCACGGTGTGCTCCTCGGAGTTGCTCGATCACCGTGAGCACGGCGTCGATGGTCTGGGGGAAATCGAGTTCCGTCGAATCGACGACCTCGACGCCTTCTGCGGCGTTCAGGAAGTCGACGACGGCGCTGTCTGAGGCATCGCGCTTGTGCAACGCCGCGGCGACAGCGGCCGCGTTCTCGCCGGCGAGTTCACCGGCACGTCGAGCAGCCCGCACGTCAGGGGCCGCGGTGAGCAGGATCCGCACCGGAGCATCCGGCGCGACCACGGTGGTGATGTCACGACCCTCGACCACGACGGCGGGATACGACGACTCGGCGACGAGCCGACGGAACAGCTCGTTCACCTGGGCGCGCACCTCGGGGACACGGGCCACACCGCTCACGGCGCCCGAGACCCGGGGGTCCCGGATCGCCTCGGTGACATCGACATCGCCGACGAGCACGGTGCGGTCGTCCGGATCCAGCCCCAACCGCACCGGGAAGTCGGAAGCGGCCTCCCGCACGGCTTCGGCAGTGTCGGTGTCCGCGCCGCGGTCGAGCACGTGCCAGGCGAGTGCACGGTACGCCGATCCGGTGTCGAGGTACCCGAAGCCGAGCGCGCGGGCGACGGCTTTCGACACGCTGGACTTGCCGGAGCCGGCCGGCCCGTCGATCGCGATGAACTTGGTGGCGTCAGTCATTGGAGTTCCCTGCGATGCGCCATCCACGGCCCTGGAGTCCGGCGATCGCGCCGAGGAGAGCGGCCGGGTCGACGCTGATCTCGGCGAGGCCGAACTGTGCGCCCGGCGAGTGTTCGAGGCGGAGGTCTTCGACGTTCACGCCGAGCTCACCGAGGTCGCCGAACAGACGTCCGAGCTGCCCTGCGGTGTCGTCGATCATCACGATGAGCGACTCGAAGCGCTGGTTCTGTCCGTGCTTGCCGGGAAGCCGTTCGACGCCGTCGTTGCCCTGACGGATCGTCTCGGCGACCGCACGCCGCGAACCGGGTGCCTCGGGTGCGCGCAGCGCGTCCGAGATGCCGCCGAGGTCGGCGGCGAGAGCATCGAGGATCTCGACGACAGGACCGGCGTTCGCGCCGAGGATCTGCACCCAGAGTTCGGGAGCGGATGCCGCGATGCGCGTGGTATCGCGCACACCCTGCCCGGCAAGGCGCAGCGCGCCGTCCTCCGCATCCGCGAGACGCGCCGCGAGCAGGCTGGCGACGACCTGGGGAACATGCGAGGTCAGCGCGACGGAACGATCGTGCTCCTCGGGAGTCATCTCCAGGGGGGTCGCCCCGACCTCGAGCGCGAGCGCCTCTACGAGAGCGAGGTCGGCGGCCTTGGTGTCTTCGTCCCGGCAGACCACCCAGGGGCGGCCGATGAACAGGTCGGCGCGCGCCGAGATCGCTCCCCCGCGCTCACGACCGGCGAGCGGGTGCGAGCCGATGTAGCGGGCGAGATCGACGCCGCGCGCCTGCAGCGTGCGCAACGGTTCGAGCTTCACGCTGGCGACGTCGGTGACGACGGCATCGGGGAATCGTGCGAGCTCGGCCTGGATGACGTCGGCGGTGACATCGGGCGGAACCGCGACCACGATGAGCGCCGGGGCATCCCCATCGGCGGCGATGCGACCCGCGCCGTAGTCGACCGCGAGGCGCAGCTGCGCCGGAGAGGCGTCGGTCAGGACGACGTCGACACCCTTCGCCCGGAGTGCGTGTCCGATGCTCGATCCGAGCAGTCCTGCGCCGACGATGCGGACGGTGCCGGAGAGACGAGGCGCGACGATGCCGGCTCTCCGCCCCGCGGGCGCGCTCGTCGTATCGGTCATTCGTTCTCCTGCTCGCCTGGCGCCTCGGCGACAGTGGAATCACGGCGCGACAGGGTCAAGAGCGCGCCGAGTTCGATTTTACTCAGTTCCCGCGTCTTCCCGGCCGGGAGAGTTCCCAGGTGGAGCGGGCCGAACTGTCGACGGACCAGTTCCGTGACCGGGTGGCCGACGGCCGCGAGCATGCGGCGCACGATGCGGTTGCGCCCGGAGTGCAGCGTGAGCTCTACCAGGCTCGACCCGCGGGAGGTGTCCAGCAGCCGCGCCTTGTCGGCGGCGGTCGGGCCGTCTTCGAGTTCGATGCCCTTGGTGAGCTTCGTGATGGTCTGCGGCAGCACCGTGCCCTCGACCTTGGCGATGTACACCTTGGTCACCCCGAACGAGGGGTGCGCCAGCACGTGGGCGAGCGCACCGTCGTTGGTGAGGATCAGCAGACCGCTCGTCTCGGCGTCGAGACGGCCCACGTTGTACAGGCGCTCCTCGTAGTCGGCGGTGAAGCGGCGCAGGTCGGGGCGTCCGCTCTCATCCTTCATGCTGCTGACGACACCCGTGGGCTTGTTGAGCATCACGTAGCGCTTCGAGACATCCAGCTGCACCGCGGTGCCGTCCACATCGACGAGGTCGTGCTCCGGGTCGATGCGGCGCCCGAGTTCGGAGACGACGATCCCGTTGACGCGGATGCGGCCTTCGGTGATGTACTGCTCCACGACACGGCGCGACGCCACCCCCGCAGCGGCGAGCACCTTCTGCAGGCGCACGCCCTCCGGCTGCTCCGGAGAAGACAGGTCGGTCATCGGATGGTCCCTTCGTCGAATCCGTCTGCACCGTCATCGAGCAACGGGGAGATCGGGGGCAGCTCGTCGAGCGAGTTGATGCCCAGATGCTGCAGCAGCGCATCGGTGGTGCCGTAGTTGATCGCGCCCGTCTCGGAGTCGGCGAACAGTTCGGTGATCAGGCCGCGGGCGAGGAGCGTGCGCACGACCGAGTCCACGTTCACGGCACGGATCGACGCGACCTGGCTGCGCGTGACGGGCTGCTTGTACGCGATCACCGCGAGCGTCTCGAGCGCGGCCTGCGACAGGCGGGCCGGAGCCTGCCCGCCCACGAACTCGGCCACGAGCGCGTCGAGGTCCTCACGGACGTACAGGCGCCATCCACCGCCGACCTCGCGCAGCTCGAACCCGCGACGCGGCCCCTTGCCGTTGCCGTCGTAGTCCTCCACGAGTGCTTCGAGCGTCTGCCGCACGGCGGGAACGGGCGAGCCGACCGCAGCGGCCAGCGCGATGAGACCGATCGGCTCGTCCACGATGAACAGGATCGCCTCGATCCGCTCGGCGAGGGGCAGCGAGGTCTCCACGTCCGCGGTGGTCTCCACGTCCGCGGTGGTCTCCACGTCCGCGGTGGTCTCGGTCATGTCATCGGTCATAGTCGGCCCCCAGGGTCGCCAGTGTCTCGTCCGACCAGGAGTCGGCGGCCCAGCGGAGCGTGAGCTCGCCGAGCGGTTCCAGTTGTTCGAAGGACAGCGCCGCGTGCCGGTACAGCTCCAGCACCGAGATGAAGCGCGCCACCACGATGCCCGGCTCGGTCACGCCGGCGACCAGCTCGCGGAAGCTCACCGACTCGGTGCCGCGCAGCAGCGTCACGACGATCGCGGCCTGCTCGCGGATGCTCACCAGCGGTGCGTGCAGATGATCGAGACCGACGTGCGGGATCTCCTTCGGTGCGAACGCCAGCAGGGCGAGGGCGCCGAAGTCGTCGGCGCTCAACGACCACACCAGCTCCGGCGTCTGCTTGCGGTGCTTCTCGTCGAGGCGGACCGCACGGACGTGACGACGATCCTCGCGCTGCAGGCAGCGGGAGAACCAGGCGGACACCTCCTTGAAAGCGCGGTACTGCAGCAGGCGGGCGAACAGCAGGTCGCGCGCTTCCAGCAGCGCCACGGCCTCGGCATCCACCAGCTCACCCTGCGGCAGGAGCCCGGCGACCTTCATGTCGAGCAGCGTCGCGGCCACGACCAGGAACTCGGAGGTCTGCTCCAGGTCCTCATCGTCGTCGAGCCCGCTCAGGTAGGCGATGAACTCGTTGGTGACGGCGCTCAGCGACACCTCGGTGATGTCCATCTCGTGCTTCGAGATGAGATTCAGCAGCAGATCGAACGGCCCGTCGAAGTTCGACAGGGAGACCCGGAAACCGGCGTTCTCCGCCGAGGCGGAATCGCCTGCGCTCTCCTCGAGCGTCGCGTCGACGGGTCCTTCGTCAGGCGACGGCGCCACGGGCGACCAGCTCCCGCGCCAGCCGCAGATACGCCTGCGCGGCGGCGTGCTCCGGCGCGAACTCGGTGATGGGCACACCCGAGACCGAGGCGTCCGGGAACTTCACGGTGCGCCCGATCACGGTCTCCAGCACATCGTCGCCGAAGGCCTCGACCACGCGCTCGAGCACCTCACGGGAGTGCAGCGTGCGCGGGTCGTACATCGTGGCGAGCAACCCGTCCATCGTGATCGACGGGTTGAGCCGGTCGCGCACCTTGTCGATGGTCTCGATGAGCAGCGCCACGCCGCGCAGGGCGAAGAACTCGCACTCGAGCGGGATGATGACGCCGTGCGCCGCGGTCAGCGCGTTGACCGTGAGGATGCCGAGCGACGGCTGGCAGTCGATGAGGATGACGTCGTACTCCCCCGCGACCTGGCGCAGGACCCGGGCGAGGATCGTCTCGCGTGCGACCTCGTTCACGAGGTGCACCTCGGCGGCGGAGAGGTCGATGTTGGCCGGCATCACATCGAGGCCCTCGACGCTCGAGTGCACGATCGCGTCGTGCGCGTCGCGCTTGGTGTCCAGAAGCAGGTCGTAGATCGTCGGCACGTCGTGCGTCGGGATGCCGAGGCCGGCCGACAGCGCACCCTGCGGGTCGAAGTCGACGGCGAGCACCTTCCGGCCGTACTCGGCGAGAGCTGCGGCCAGGTTGATGGACGTCGTGGTCTTGCCGACGCCGCCCTTCTGATTGCACAGCGCGATGATCCGCGCCGGACCGTGCGAGGCCAGCGGTTCCGGAATCGCGAACCCGTGATACGGACGGCCAGTGGGTCCCATGGGGGTCTCGTCGGCCTTCTGGCCCTTCGCCCTGGACTTCGCCACTTTCTCAGCCACCGTTCTCCTGCTCCCTTGTGCTTGCTCGATTGTAGCGGCCGGGCCGTTCCCCAGCCGCCTCGGCGCGCGGCGGAACGGCTCTCCGGGCGTGTGCGCGCGTGCACGGGAGGTCAGCGGGCGCGCGGATGCGAGGTCGCGTAGATGTCACGGAGCGCGTCGACGGAGACGTGCGTGTAGATCTGGGTGGTCGCGACCGAGGAGTGGCCGAGGAGCTCTTGCACCACGCGCACGTCCGCGCCGCCCTGCAGCAGGTGCGTCGCGAACGAGTGCCGCAGCGTGTGCGGCGAGACGTCCGTCGTGATCTGCGCGCGTTCGGCGGCATCGCGGATCACGAGCCAGGCGCTCTGACGCGACAGGGGCGAACCGCGGGCGCCGAGGAAGAGCCGCGCCGACGCGCGTCCCTTCGCCGCGAGACCCGGTCGCACCCGGGTGAGATAGGCATCGACGGCGGTGCGCGCATACGACCCGACCGGCACGATGCGCTCCTTCGAGCCCTTCCCGCGGAGACGGAGCACGTCGCCGTGGGCGAGGTCGTCGACGTCGAGCCCGACCGCCTCGGACACGCGCGCGCCGGTCGCGTACAGCAGCTCCAGCAGCGCGCGATCCCGGATCCCGATCGGCTCGTCCGGCGACGGGGCAGCGAGCAGCCGCTCCACCTGGTCGATCGTCAGAGCCTTGGGAAGACGCCGGGGCGCTTTCGGGGGACGCAGCCGGCCGCTCGGGTCGTCCGCCTCGATGCCCTCGCGCGCCAGGAACCGATGCCACCCGCGCACTGAGGACTGCAGCCGTGCGAGGCTCGTCGCTGCCGGAGCCGGCTCGGCCGAGGCGCGTTCGGCGATGAACCGGTCGATCACCGCCGCCGTCACCTCCGAGGTGTCGGCGATCCCCGCGGCGACCAGCCACTCCCGGTAGCCGTCCAGGTCGCGCCGGTAGGCCGCGATCGTGTGGGCGCTCAGTCCGCGCTCGACCGTCACATGCCGCAGGTAGGCGTCGAGGGCGCGCTCGAGCTGCATCGTCAGCCCCGGTCGCGGAGCCTCTGCGCGGCCGCGAGCACGCCGATCGCCAAGATGCCGTTGCGCATCCGCCCCTCGAGCACCGCAGCGACGGCATCCGCCAGCGGCACCCACTCGACCCGGATGTCGGCTTCCTCGTCTTCGCGGTCGTGCGCAGTGGCCGCTGCCTCCACGCCGGTGGCGAGGAAGATGTGGATGATCTCGTCGTTGCCGCCCGGCGTGGTCCACGAGGAGACCAGCGGCTCCCAGTGCGCGGCGACCAGGTCGGCCTCTTCCGCGAGCTCGCGGCGAGCGGCCTCCAGCGGCTCCTCCCCCGCGACGTCGAGGAGCCCGGCGGGCAGCTCCCAGTCGCGGTGGCGGATCGGGTGCCGATACTGCTGGATGATCAGCACGCGGCCCGCATCATCGAGCGCGACGATGGCCACCGCACCCGTGTGGTCGACGTACTGCCGCACGATCTCACCGTCGCCGTAGCGGATACGATCCGAGCGCACGTCCCAGACCTTGCCCTCGTACACGAGGTCGCTGTGGAGGACCTCCGGCTCGAAGGGCTCGTCCCAGAGGTCCTGCGCGGTCTCAGTCATCGGCGCTGACGTCGAACAGCTCGCTCGCGCGGTGCCGTTCGATCGCGGCGCCGACGAGTCCGCGGAACAGCGGGTGCGGGTCGGTCGGGCGCGAGCGCAGCTCCGGGTGCGCCTGGGTCGCGATGTAGTACGGGTGCACATCGCGCGGGAGCTCCACGTACTCGACGAGGTCCAGCTCCGGGTTGAGGCCGGAGAACACGAGACCCGCCTCGGACAGGCGGTCGCGGTACGCGTTGTTGACCTCGTAGCGGTGACGGTGCCGCTCCGACGCCTCGGGGGCGCCGTACAGCTCGCGGGCGAGCGAGCCCTCGGCAAGGGCCGCCTGGTAGAGGCCGAGACGCATCGTGCCGCCGAGGTCGCCGCCGTCGAGGATGTCGACCTGCTCCGCCATCGTCGCGATCACGGGCTCGGCGGTCGCCGGGTCGAACTCGCTCGACGAGGCACCGACGATGCCGGCCACGTCCCGGGCGTACTCGATGACCATGCACTGCAGGCCGAGGCACAGCCCGAGCGTCGGGATGCCCTGCTCGCGCGCGAACTTCAGCGCGCCGAGCTTGCCCTCGATGCCGCGGATGCCGAAGCCGCCGGGCACGCAGATCCCGTCGAGCGCGGCCAGCTGCTGCTTGGCACCTTCCGGCGTCTCGCACAGGTCGGACGGGATCCAGCGGATGTTGACCTTGGTCTCCTGGGCGAAACCGCCGGCCTTGAGCGCCTCGGTCACCGACAGGTAGGCGTCCGGCAGGTCGATGTACTTGCCGACCAGGCCGATCGTGACCTCGTGCTTGGGGTTGTGCACCGCGTGCAGCACCTTGTTCCAGCGGGTCCAGTCGACATCGGCCGCCTTCTGGTCCAGCCCGAGGCGACGCACGATGTACGAGTCGAGCCCCTGCTCGTTGAGCGTGGAGGGGATGTCGTAGATGCTCGGCAGGTCGACCGTGTTGATGACGCCTTCGACGTCGACGTCGCACATCAGGGCGATCTTGTTCCGGTTGCTCTCGCTCACCGGGCGGTCGCTGCGCAGCACCAGCGCATCGGGCTGGATACCCACCTGGCGCAGCGCGGCGACGGAGTGCTGCGTCGGCTTGGTCTTCTGCTCGCCGGACGCCCCCATGAACGGGACCAGTGAGACGTGCACGAAGAACACGCTGTCGCGTCCGAGCTCGTGGCGCAGCTGACGCGCGGACTCCAGGAACGGCTGCGACTCGATGTCGCCGACCGTGCCGCCGACCTCGGTGATGATGACGTCGGGGCGCGGGTCCTCGGTCGCCTGCAGGCGCATCCGGCGCTTGATCTCGTCGGTGATGTGCGGGATGACCTGCACCGTGTCGCCGAGGTACTCGCCGCGACGCTCGCGCGCGATCACCTGCGAGTAGATCTGGCCGGTGGTGACGTTGGCGGCCTCGGACAGGTTGATGTCGAGGAAGCGCTCGTAGTGCCCGATGTCGAGGTCGGTCTCGGCGCCGTCGTCCGTGACGAAGACCTCACCGTGCTGGAACGGGTTCATCGTGCCGGGATCGACGTTCAGATAAGGGTCGAGCTTCTGCATGACGACCCGCAGACCGCGAGCGGTGAGGAGGTTGCCGAGGCTTGCCGCCGTCAGCCCCTTGCCCAAAGACGAAACGACACCACCAGTCACGAAGATGTGCTTGGTCGTGTCGTTCTTGGGTCCCGCAGAAGAAGAGTTCATCACGGGCTTCGATCCTATCAGGCGGTGGGGACGCGGAGGCTGAGAAGTTCGCGCGCGTGGGTCAGCGCGGCGTCGGAATCGGCGAGTCCGGACAGCAGGCGGGCCATCTCGGCCTCGCGCTCCTCGCCCTCCAGACGCCGCACGCTGGAGGCGGTGACCGCGCCGTCGTGGGCTTTCACCACCGTCAGATGGTTGCTCGCGAATGCGGCGACCTGCGCGAGATGCGTGACCGCGATGACCTGCGACTTCTCTGCAAGCCGGGCGAGTCGTCGCCCGACCTCGATGGCCGCGGCACCGCCGATCCCGGCGTCGACCTCGTCGAACACGAACGTGGGCACGGGATCGGTCGCGGCGATGACGACCTCGATCGCCAGCATGACGCGCGACAGCTCGCCACCCGACGCACCCTTCGAGACCGAGCGCGGCTCTGCTCCGGGGTGCGGCGCGAGCAGGATGGCGACATCGTCACGGCCGTGCGTGCTCTCGGTCCCTTCGGTGACCGCGACCTCCAGCCGTGCGTCGGGCATCGCGAGGGCGTGCAGCTCTTCGGTCACCGCGGCGCCGAGGCGAACCGCCGCGTCGGTGCGCGCGACCGTCAGCGCGCGGGCCTGCGCATCGAGCTCGTCGCGCGCGGCGTCTCGTTCGGCGATCAGTCGATCGATGCGGTCACCGTCGTCGTCGAGTTCGGCCAGTCGCGCCGATCCGGTCTGCCAGAGCGCCAACGCCTCGTCGAGTGAGCCGTGCGCGCGGATCAGGGTTCCCAGTGCGGCGCGACGCTCTTCCACCGCGGCGAGCTCATGCGGGCCCGATTCGTCGAGGTCGGCGAGGTAGGCCGAGAGCAGCCCGGCGGTGTCGGCGATGCGGTAGCCGATGTCGGCCAGGCTCTCACCGATCTCGGTCAGCTTCGTATCCGAGGCACGTTCGAGCACGCGGCGCGCCTCCGCGACGAGCGCTGAGGCGTCGGGTTCGCCCTCCTCGTTCGAGAGGGCGCCGTGGGCGAGGGAGGCGGCCAGGCGCAGCTCCTCGGCGTTCGCGAGACGCTCGGCGCGCTGGGCGAGGTCATCGTCCTCCCCCGGCTCGGGAGCCGTCGCCTCGATCAGGGCGAGCGCCTCACGCAGACGCGAGGCTTCCTCGGCCCGCCGGTCGCGGTTCTCGGTGATCTCGGTGATCTCCGCATCGAGACTCCGCCAGCGGGCGAACGCCACGGCGTACGTCTCGAGTGCGGCCGCGATCGGGGCACCCCCGAAGCGGTCGAGCGCATCGCGCTGGGCCGCGGACGACCGCAGGCGCAGCTGCTCGGACTGGCCGTGCACGACGACGAGCTCTTCCGCGAGCGACGAGAGCACTCCCGCGGGTGAGGCGCGACCTCCGACGCTCGCACGGCTGCGTCCCTCTGCGCTGAGCGTGCGCGACACGTAAAGCTCTGCGCTGCCGTTCCCGGCGGGTTCGAGTTCACCACCGGCGTCCGCGACGATCTCCGCGACGCCTCCGGCCTCGGGGACGATCCACACGCCGGCCACGGACGCTTGGGCGGCACCGGCACGCACGGCACCGGAATCGGCGCGCGCACCCAGCAGCAGTCCGAGCCCGGTGACCACCATCGTCTTGCCCGCACCGGTCTCGCCGGTGATCGCGGTGAACCCCGGGCCCAGCGGTAGTACGGCGTCGGCGATGACGCCGAGGCCCTGCATGCGCATCTCCTCGATCATGAAGTCTTCCCCGGTTCCTGCCCGCGCCACCCCTCGACGGGCAGCTGGAACTTGCGTACGAGACGGTCGGTGAACGCGGTCGGGTGCAGTCGCGCCAACCGCACGGGGCGGGAGGATCGACGCACCACGACACGCGCCCCGGGCGGGAGATCGTGGGAGCGGCGTCCGTCGCACCAGAGGATGCCGGAGCCGTCGGTGCGTTCCAGCATCTCGATCGCGACGGAGGCGTCAGGGCTGACCACGAGCGGCTTGGCGAAAAGGGCATGTGCCGACAACGGCACCACGGCGATCGCTTCGACACTCGGCCAGATGACCGGCCCTCCGGCCGAGAAGTTGTACGCGGTCGAGCCGGTGGGGGTCGAGACCACCATGCCGTCGCAGCCGAAGCTCGACAGCGGGCGGCCGTCGATCTCGAGGACGACCTCGATCATGCGCTCCCGGCTGGCTTTCTCGACCGTGGCCTCGTTGAGCGCCCAGGTCTCGTACACGACGCTTCCCGCAGCGTCCTTCACCCGCACGGACAGCGCAAGCCGCTCCTCGACCTCGTAGTCGCGGTCGATCACGCGGTGCACCGCGTCGTCCATGTCGTCTCGATCGATCTCGGCCAGGAAGCCGACGTGGCCCATGTTGATGCCGAGCACCGGCGCACCGCTGTCGCGCACGAGTTCCGCGGCACGCAGGATGGTCCCGTCGCCTCCCAGCACGATCGCGAGTTCGAGGGATGCCGGGTCGACCGAGCCGCCGAGCACGTCCACGTCGGCGAAGAAGCCGTCGACCTCGGAGAGCGCGGCGTGATCATCGGCGGCCAGCACGGGTCGGGCTCCGGCGCTGCGCAATGCGTCGGTCACGCGACGGGCTGCTTCGACGGTGTCGACACGGCCGGCGTGGGCGACGACCAGGATCCTGCGCTCGTTCATCGTCCTCCTGCCAGTCGGTTGATGCTGTCCAGCCATTCTGTCGGATTGCTGCCGCGTCCTGGCGCGAGATGCACCAGATACTCTGCGTTTCCGTGCGTCCCGAGAATCGGGGAGGAGAGGATGCCGAGCATCCCGAGCCCGACGTCCCACGCACTCCACACCGTGCGGGCGACGGCATCGGCGCGCGTCGCGGGATCGGTCACGAGCCCGCCGCGCACGGCCGTGCGTCCGACCTCGAACTGCGGTTTCACGAGCAGCACGACGTCGGCGCCCGGAGCGCCGATCGCGGCGACCGCCGGAAGCACGAGCTCGAGTGAGATGAACGACAGGTCGCCGACGATCAGGTCGGGGGCAGCCGTCACTCCCGTCGCTTCGGTGAGGTTCTCCGGCGTCATGTGGCGCACGTTGTAGCCCTCGACGGCGATCACGCCCGGGTCGGCGGCGATCGCCGGCGCGAGCTGTCCGTGTCCCACGTCGACGGCGAGCACCTTGCGTGCCCCGCGTTCGCGCAGCACCTGGGTGAACCCGCCGGTGGAAGCGCCCATGTCGAGGGCGAGGCGACCTGCGACAGGGATGTCGAATCCGTCAAGACCGGCGATGAGTTTGTGGGCTGCCCGTCCGACGTAGTGGTCCGCGCCCGCGATCGTGATCTCCGACGCATCGTCGACCGCCGTGGACGCCTTCACCACGGGCCGTCCGTCGATGCTCACGAGCCCTTCGGCGATGAGCGTGGCCGCATGACTGCGCGACCGGGCGAGTCCTCGCGCGGCGAGGGCGGCGTCGAGTCGCGTCATCGGGATCCCGAGGTCTCCCGCTGGTCGAGCTTCGCACCGCTCTCGAGGCGCCGCGAGAGCTCGTCATGAAGCGCCGTGTAGGCGTCGGCGCGTGCGGGGAGAGGCTGTCCTTCGATCAGGCGCAGGCGGCTCCACAGGCCGTCGGTCGGGGCATTCGCCGTCTCTTCGCTCACGCTTCTACTGTACGCGGCCCCTCCGACGCGAGTCGGAGCCACGCGAACGCTGCGGTCGCGCTTACGGCTTGTGGAAGGGATCGTCGTAGAGGCGTTCCGGGACGCGCAGCACGAACACCGGGGTGCCGGACGCCCAGATCGCGGCGGCACCAGCGCGCAGCAGATCGATCTGCTTCCCGGACTCCGCGACGATCTCGACGTCCGCGCCCGAGACGCGCACAGCCGCGCCGTCAACCTCGAACACGCCATCGCGCTCGGTCACCTCCGGATACGGCTGGTGCAGCTCCCGAAGGTCGCCGAGGATGTAGGTCGGACGCGAGCCCTCCGGCGCTGCCAGCACATGCTTCGGGCGGTCGATGCCGGTGAGCACGATGACCGAGTCGATGCCGACCTTGCTCGCACCCATGATGTCGGTGTCAAGGCGGTCACCGATGAAGAGGGCCTTCTTCGCGCCGAATCGCGCGAGTGCCTCTTCGAAGATCGGCGCCTCCGGCTTGCCCGCGACCGTCGCAAGCCTGCCGACAGCGGTGTGCACAGCCGAGACGAGAGTGCCGTTCCCGGGCGCGACACCGCGTTCGCGCGGGATCGTCCAGTCCGTGTTGGTGGCGATCCAGGGGATGCCGCCTTCGTCCTCCGGAAGCTTGAGCGCGAATGCTGCCTCAGCCAGATCCGTCCAGGCGACTTCGGGAGCGAAGCCCTGCACGACGGCACTCGGAGCGTCTTCGGCGCTGCGCGTCACCGTGTAACCGGCCTTCTGCACCTCATCGACCAGGCCATCGCCGCCGATCACGAGGATCGTCGCCGGCGCGGGAACGATCTGCGCCATGAGCCGCATCGCAGCCTGAGGACTCGTGACCACATCAGAGGCGTCGACGCGCAGGCCGAGGCTGGTCAGGTGCTCCGCGACCGAGGCATCCGTCCGCGCCGCATTGTTCGTGATGTACCCGAGCCGCGCAGAGAGCGCGGCCTGGTTGAGACTGTCCACCGCATACGGCAACGCGCCCGGGCCCGCGTACACGACACCATCGAGATCGGCGAGCACCGTGTCGACGCCGTCGAGCGGCGTGCGCGCGGCGCGCTTCCGAGAGAACAGCGCCACTACGCCTCCGGGTCTTCTTCGTCGGGCCGAGCCTCTTCGTCAGCATCGTCCTCGCCCAGGAGCTCGCGCACCTCGTCCTCGACGGACGGCTCGGCCTCGACCCTCGGCTCGGCCTCGACCGTCGGCTCGGCCTCGACCCTCGGCTCCGCCTCAGTGGACTCCGCCTCATCGTCATCGTCGAGGAACTCGCCCTCGATCATGCTGTCTTCGATGAAGATCTCCTCATCGCCGGCTTCGTCGATACCGAGAGCCTCAGCAGCGACCTCGGCGCGGTGCGCCCAGAACGCTGCTTCCTCGGTGCGCCCGAGGTCCTCGAGAACAGCGGCGCGAGCGGAGAACAATGCAGGACTCCATTCGAATGCGCGGTCAGGATCGAGCTCGGGGATCTCGAGCTCACCGAGCGCGAGTTCCAGGTCTCCCTGATCCAACCGTGCTCCCGACATGGCGATCGCGAGCGCCACCCGGACGGGCGTCTCGAGCGCCGAACGATCCACCGCTCGGCCGGTCTCAAGGGCACGGTCGGAGCGTCCGATACCGCGCTCACTGTCGACCATCAGAGCGATCTGATCGTCCTTGCCGGAGATGCGACGGTAGGTGCGCAGCTCGCGCAGTGCGAGCGCGAAGTCCGCGGTCGCGTAAGCAGTGATGCCGAGGGTCTCGCGGACGATCGCGATTCGCCCTGCGCGCCGAGATGCCGCGAGAGCGTGTTCGTGCGCGAGAGCAGGATCCTCGTCGATGAGTCGCGAGGCCATCGCCAGGTGGCGCGCCACGTGCTCGGCGTTCTCCTTGCTCAGCGTCTTGAGCTCGTTCCGTGCGGCGCCGTTCAGATCGCGAGCAGTGACGTCGTCCGGGATCTGCGGCTCATCAAACCGCTCACGCTCGTTGGCTGCCTGCGCCGGACGCTCCCGCCCCGCTCCCCCGCGCTGCGGGTACGAACGCGAGCGGTCGCGGTCACCGCCATCGCGACGGGGAGCGGAATCACGGTTGTAGCCACCGCCGTCGCGACGGGGCGCGGAATCGCGGTTGTAGCCCGAACGTTCGCCATCACGACGCGGGGCACCATCGCGCTTGTAGCCACCACCGTCACGACGAGGCGCAGAGTCACGGTTGTACCCACCACCCTCACGACGGGGCGCGGAATCACGGTTGTACCCACCACCCTCACGACGGGGCGCAGACTCACGGTTGTACCCGGAGCGCTCGCCATCACGACGCTGGCCACCGTCGCGGTTGTAGCCGGAGCGCTCGCCTTCGCGACGCGGGGCACCACCATCGCGGTTGTACCCACCACCATCGCGACGAGGCGCAGAATCACGGTTGTAGCCACCACTCTCGCGACGAGGTGCGGAATCACGGTTGTACCCGCTGCCGCCTTCACGACGCTGGCCACCATCACGGTTGTAGCCACCGCCTTCACGACGCTGGCCACCATCACGGTTGTAGCCGGAGCGCTCGCCTTCGCGACGCGGGGCACCACCATCGCGGTTGTACCCACCACCATCGCGACGAGGCGCAGAGTCACGGTTGTAACCGGAGCCGCCACTACGACGCGGGGCACCACCTTCACGGTTGTAGCCCGCGCGTTCGCCATCACGACGCGGTGCGGAGCCACAGTTGTAGCCGCTGTTACCGTCACGACGGGGGGCAGAACCATCGCTGCCGCGATCGGAGCGTCCGCCAGAAGCGCGGCTTCCACGCGATCCACTATCGTCATTGCGACGCGGACGGCGCTGTTCCTCTTCCGGCATGATGCTCCCTGTTGTATTGGTCTGTAAACGCAAAATGGCCACCCAGCTCTGGGTGGCCATTTTGACTAAAAGGAGTCCGGCGGTGTCCTACTCTCCCACAGGGTCCCCCCTGCAGTACCATCGGCGCTGTGAGGCTTAGCTTCCGGGTTCGGAATGTAACCGGGCGTTTCCCTCACGCTATGGCCGCCGAAACACTATTGATGTTTCAATCAAACACATAACAAAGTCATTGTCATGCGGTTCTCGACCGTACATCGAGAACCACTCAGTGGACGCGTAGCACCAACAAACGGTGTGTTATCAAGTCATCGGCTTATTAGTACCAGTCAGCTGCATGCATTACTGCACTTCCACATCTGGCCTATCAACCCAGTAGTCTGGCTGGGAGCCTCTCACCCGAAGGTATGGAAATCTCATCTTGAGGCCGGCTTCCCGCTTAGATGCTTTCAGCGGTTATCCATCCCGAACGTAGCTAATCAGCGGTGCTCCTGGCGGAACAACTGACACACCAGAGGTTCGTCCAACCCGGTCCTCTCGTACTAGGGTCAGATCCTCTCAAATTTCCTACGCGCGCAGCGGATAGGGACCGAACTGTCTCACGACGTTCTAAACCCAGCTCGCGTACCGCTTTAATGGGCGAACAGCCCAACCCTTGGGACCTACTCCAGCCCCAGGATGCGACGAGCCGACATCGAGGTGCCAAACCATGCCGTCGATATGGACTCTTGGGCAAGATCAGCCTGTTATCCCCGAGGTACCTTTTATCCGTTGAGCGACAGCGCTTCCACAAGCCACTGCCGGATCACTAGTCCCGACTTTCGTCCCTGCTCGACCTGTCAGTCTCACAGTCAAGCTCCCTTGTGCACTTACACTCGACACCTGATTGCCAACCAGGTTGAGGGAACCTTTGGGCGCCTCCGTTACTTTTTGGGAGGCAACCGCCCCAGTTAAACTACCCACCAGGCACTG
Source organism: Microbacterium sp. LB12 (assembly GCF_037150835.1). Lineage (NCBI taxonomy): Bacteria > Bacillati > Actinomycetota > Actinomycetes > Micrococcales > Microbacteriaceae > Microbacterium > Microbacterium sp. LB12. Next base: position 71,750 of record NZ_JBBCPF010000014.1, read on the forward strand.
TCCCTGAACCGGATTACGGTTCGAAGTTAGATATCCAGAGTGACCAGAGTGGTATTTCAACAATGACTCCACACGAACTGGCGTCCATGCTTCAAAGTCTCCCACCTATCCTACACAAGCCACACCGAACACCAATACCAAGCTGTAGTAAAGGTCACGGGGTCTTTCCGTCCTGCTGCGCGTAACGAGCATCTTTACTCGTAATGCAATTTCGCCGAGTTCGCGGTTGAGACAGTTGGGAAGTCGTTACGCCATTCGTGCAGGTCGGAACTTACCCGACAAGGAATTTCGCTACCTTAGGATGGTTATAGTTACCACCGCCGTTTACTGGGGCTTAAATTCTCAGCTTCGCCTTGCGGCTAACCGGTCCTCTTAACCTTCCAGCACCGGGCAGGCGTCAGTCCGTATACATCGTCTTGCGACTTGGCACGGACCTGTGTTTTTAGTAAACAGTCGCTACCCACTAGTCTCTGCGGCCTCCAAACGCTTTCGGGAGTAAATCCCTATACGCCGAAGGCCCCCCTTCTCCCGAAGTTACGGGGGCATTTTGCCGAGTTCCTTAACCACGATTCTCTCGATCTCCTTGGTATTCTCTACCTGACCACCTGAGTCGGTTTGGGGTACGGGCAGCTAGAACCTCGCGTCGATGCTTTTCTTGGCAGCATAGGATCACCCACTTTTTATCCGCATCGTGCCTCAGCCTCAATGAATCGCGGATTTGCCTACGACTCGGCCTACGCACTTGCACCAGGACAACCATCGCCTGGCTTGGGCTACCTTCCTGCGTCACACCTGTTAATACGCTAACCGCACCAGAATGGG
>NZ_JBBCPF010000015.1:0-60079 GCF_037150835.1 Microbacterium sp. LB12
GCCGCCTTGGCCGCGGTCAGCTCGGCCGGAAGATGCTGCGACCAGTCGGCGAGCAGCGATTCGCGTCCGACGAGCACCACGTGTCCGTCGACGATCCCGCGCACGCCCTGGCCTTCGATGTTGACGAACTCCTCGGGCACTGCGAGCGCACCGACCTCCTGGGTCGCCGCCTTCGCGACGGCCTGGGCGATGGGGTGCTCCGACGCGTCCTCGACCGCTCCCGCGAGCCGCAGCAGGTCGGCGCGCTCGACGCCGTCCGCGGTGTGCACGGCGACGAGGGTCATCCTCCCGCTGGTGACGGTGCCGGTCTTGTCGAGCACGACCGTGTCGACGCGGCGGGTGGACTCGAGCACCTCGGGTCCCTTGATCAGGATGCCCAGCTGCGCCCCCCGGCCCGTTCCCACCAGCAGCGCGGTGGGGGTGGCCAGTCCCAGCGCGCACGGGCACGCGATGATGAGCACGGCGACCGCAGCGGTGAAGGCGGCGGATGCCGGGAACCCGGCGCCGAGCCAGGCTCCGAGTGTGGCGAGCGCGATCGCGATGACGATCGGCACGAAGATCCCGGAGACCCGGTCGGCCAGACGCTGGACCTCGGCCTTCCCGGTCTGCGCCTCCTCCACGAGCTTCGCCATCTGCGCGAGCTGCGTGTCGGATCCGACCCGGGTCGCGCGGACGAGCAGGCGGCCCCCGGCGTTGACCGTCGCCCCGGTGACCGCGTCGCCCTCACCGACCTCGACCGGCACCGATTCGCCGGTCAGCATCGACGCGTCGACGGCAGACGTGCCGGACACGACGATCCCGTCGGTGGCGATCTTCTCGCCCGGACGCACGACGAACTCATCACCGGCCTTCAGCTCCCCCGTGGGGATGCGGGTCTCGACACCGTCGCGGATGACCGCGACCTCCTTGGCGCCGAGCTCCAGCAGCGCGCGCAACGCCGCCCCTGCCTGGCGCTTCGAGCGCTTCTCGAAGTAGCGTCCGGCGAGGATGAACATCGTCACGCCCGCGCCCACCTCGAGGTAGATGTTCGCCGCGCCGTCGCTCGGCGCGACGGTCAACTCGAACGGGTGCGTCATTCCCGGGACACCGGCCGTTCCGAAGAACAGCGCGTACAGCGACCACAGCAGGGCGGCGAGGGTGCCCATCGAGATCAGGGTGTCCATGGTCGCGGCGCCGTGGCGGAGGTTCGTCCAGGCCGCCTTGTGGAACGGCCACGCCGCCCACACGATCACGGGGCCGGCCAGGGCAAGCGACAGCCACTGCCAGTACAGGAACTGGAGCGCCGGGATCATCGCCATCGCGATGACGGGCACCGTCAGCACGATCGAGGCGATGAGCCTGTTGCGCAGACTCCGCAGCTCGTCGTCCTGCGGCTCATCGGCATCATCGGTACGCTGCGGCGAGACCGGGGCGGGAAGCGCCGCGGTGTACCCGGTCTTCTCGACCTCGGCGATGAGCAGCGACGGATCGAATCCGTCCGGAGCCCTCACCTTCGCCTTCTCGGTCGCGTAGTTCACCGTCGCCGTGACACCGTCGATCCGGTTGAGTTTCTTCTCGATCCGCATCGCGCACGATGCGCAGGTCATCCCGCCGATCTCCAGCTCCACGCTGGTCGTACCGGTTGCCGACGGCGTATCCGTCATGTCGATCTCCTCGATCCTTGCTGATCGCGTCGCGGGACGCGGAATGTTCTGCGGGGCCGCGGGCTCAGTGCCCGCTGTGGCCCTCGTCGTCGGTGACTGCACCCTCGGTGTCGCCGGGGTCCGCATCCAGCGCGAACTGCGCGGTGTGGACCGCTCCATCGACCTGGAAGTCGAGGTAGAGCAGGTATCGTCCGGCGGTCGGCGTCTGCGCGGTGAACGTCACCGTGGGGCCGGCCAGGTCGTTCGGCTCCGGCTCCTCGCCGTGCGCGTGCACGTGCAGGTAGGCCAGATCTCCCTGACGCAGCGCGACGAGGTGTCCGAACGCCCCCAGGTACGGCTGCAGAGCGGTGACGGGAGCGCCGTCACGGGTGACCTCGACGGTCAACTCGCTCCCCATGCCTGCCACGAGGTCGCCGGTGATCGTCACGTCGAAGCCGTCCACACGGGCGGTCCGCTGCACGGTCGTCGGCCGCGGCTGCACGTCGCCGGCGACGTCGACGGTGCGCGAGAGCGTCGCGCTCGTGCCGCCGTCGGCGGTGAAGTCGGCGAAGACCCGATAGGTTCCCGCCGCCTCCCAGGTCCACGGCAGCGACCAGGCACCGGTCGTGGTGTCGAGTGTCGGGTGCACGTGCCGGTAGCCGGATCCATCGCTGCGGACCACGATGAGGTGCAGCTGCTTGCCGTGTGCGGTCTCGTAGGCGACGAGCGGGTCGCCGGCGGCGTCGCGGATCAGGAAGGACAGCTCCCCCTCGGTCGCGACCTCCCCCGGCGCCTCGATCGCGTCGAGCACGAATCCCGATGCCTCGAGCGTGAGTCCGTTCACGTCCGTTCCTTCCTCTGCTCCCTCTCCGGGAGCCTCGTCTGCGGCGGCATCCTGATGGCCCGTCGCGCTGCGCGCAGTCCAGTCCGCGACCGCGCTGTCGGGCACGAGTGCGCCGGCCGCCGCGAACGCGGCGCCGAACACGATCACCATGCCCGCCCCGTAGATGCCGAGACGGCCGGGGGCGTTCATCAGGCGCGAACCGCCTGGTACCCGGCCTCGTCGACGGCGGCGAAGACCGCAGCATCGTCGACGGGCTGCGCGGCGGTCACGACCAGACGCCCCGTCTGCGCACTCACCTCGATGCCGTCGATGCCGGGGATCTGGCCCACTTCGTCACGGATCGCCATCTCGCAGTGTCCACAGGTCATTCCGGTCACCTGGTATTCGCTCGTGCTCATGACGTTTCCTCTCTCGCGGTCTCATACCCCTCTGGGGTACTCGATGACTCCAACCCTATACCCTCCCAGGGTATTCCGCGAATGCGAGGATCCCTCGCCCCGCCCGGGTGAGCAGCATCGGCGACGCCCCGCGCGCGCTGTCAGAGTGGGCCAATCCACCCCGCCCTCCGAGAGACGAGGACCCCATGACCGCCGCCGATACCCTCCCCTCCTGGCGTCACACCCGGACCCGCGCCGACATCGAGGCGTTCGTCGCCTCCGTGACCGAAGGGCCTGACGCCGTTCCGGTCGCCGAGCGGATCGCGGTGTTCGACAACGACGGCACGCTCTGGTCGGAGAAGCCGATGCCCACCCAGCTGCACTACGTGGTGGAGCAGTGGCGCGCGGCCGCCGAGCGAAACCCCGACCTCGCGACCCGACAGCCGTACCTCGCCGCTGTGAGCGGAGACTTCGGCTGGTTGGGATCCGCGATCGACAAGCACTACACCGGCGACGACTCCGACCTCACGATCATCATCCAGGCGCTCGTCGGGCTCACCGACGGCATGAGCGTCGAGGACTACGCCCGCTCCGTCGAGGAGTTCTATCGCACTGCGCAGCATCCGATCCTGCGGCGTCCCTACTCCGCGGCGGTGTACCAGCCCATGGTCGAGCTGCTCCGCTACCTCGAGCAGCACGGCTTCACGTGCTACATCGTGTCGGGCGGCGAACGCGACTTCATGCGGCCGATGACGCAGTCCAACTACGGCATCCCGCCGGAGCGCGTGGTCGGATCCGCCTTCGGGCTCGCGTGGGACGACGATGCCGCGACCGTGCGCTACTCGTCGTCGCTGGCGTTCTTCGACGACGGCCCGGAGAAGCCCGTGCGCATCTGGACGCGGATCGGTCGACGCCCCCTGTTCGCCGGTGGCAACTCCAACGGCGACACGGCCATGCTCGACTTCTCCCGACGGGGCCCCCGCCCGGGGTTCGCGCTCCTGATCCACCACGACGACCCGGACCGCGGTGACACGCCATACGATGCCGGCGCCGAGAAGGCACTCGCGGCCGCCGACGACAGCGGCTACTGCGTCGTCAGCGTGCGCGACGACTGGGACACGATCTTCGCGAACACGTCGATCTGAGTCCGACGCCCCTCAATCCAACTGGGTGGCAAGCTTGAGCCGCTCATGTCCGGTCGCCTCACGCACCGCCGGCAGATCGAATGTCACGGCGTTGATCCGCCCCGTGAACGGGAACAGCCCCCGATCGGCGTAGTCGGCGCACACGGGCGACACGCAGTCCATGCCCACATCCATCGTCTCGGTGCCGCACCGCATCGGGATCTGCTCCGGAAGGTGCAGGTCGCCGACGGCAGCGCCGTCGATCGTCATGCTCACCTCGGCGGGTCCCCCGGGGACGGCGGATGCGGGTGCGAATGTCACGGTGATCGTGTGCGCGCCCGGTTCGAGCCCTTCCAGGGAGATGAGGTCGTACCTGCGGATGCCGAAGAAGTTGTAGTGCAGGCGCGCCTTCCCCTGCCACCCGAACAACGACCATCCGGCCGCGTCACCGCCCAGCGCGAAGACGACCCCGTCCATGCCGGAATCCGGCACCTCGACCTCGGCGGTCAGGGTGAGCGGGACGCTGACGAGCTTCGGTCCGCTTCCCTCCGGCAGTCGCACCATGCCCTCGTGGAAGGTGACGCGGTCGCGACCGGCGAAGAAGCTCGGGCGCAGAGTGACGTCGAGTCTTTCGGCGAACGTGTCATCCAGCGGCAGCACCCCGTAGCGGGCGGCCTCCGCCATGAACATGTCCTGGAGCGCTCGCAACCGCCCCGGTTCACGCGCGGCGAGGTCATCGGACTGACTGAAGTCACGCGCGACGTCGTACAGCTCCCAGACGTCGTCGGCCCAGGTGTACGTTCCCGAGGTCTCCCAGGGCAGGCGTCCGTGCCGGCACGACGCGATCCACCCGTCCGCGTACATCGCGCGGTTGCCGAACATCTCGAAGTACTGCTTGCGATGGCGGCTCGGGGTCTCGGCATGCTCGGGGAGGAACGTGTACGCGAAGCTGGTTCCTTCCAGGGGCTTCTGAATGACGCCGTTGACCTCGGTCGGCGCGGTCATCCCGACGATCTCGAGCAGCGTGGGGGCGACGTCGATCACGTGGTGGAACTGCGACCGAATCGCGCCGACATCGCTGATCCGACGCGGCCAGGAGACGATCATGCTGTTCCGGGTGCCGCCGAAGTGCGACGCGACCTGCTTGGTCCACTGGAACGGCGTGTCCCCTGCGTGCGCCCATCCGACGGCGTAGTGCGGCGAGGTGCCCGGCTCGCCCCACGTGTCGAGGAAGCCGATGGCCTCGTCGATCGTGGGCTGTCGGCCGTTCAGGCTCATGAGCTCGTTCGGCGTGCCCACCAGCGACCCCTCCCCGCTGGAGCCGTTGTCTCCGATGATGTAGATCACGACCGTGTTGTCGGTCTCACCGAGTCCGTCGATCGCATCGACGACACGACCCACCTCGTGGTCGGCATGCTCGAGGAAGTCGGCGAAGTTCTCGGCCTGACGAGCGAACAGGCGACGGTGCTCCTCGGGCTGACTGTCCCACGACGGGATCTGGTCCGGCCGCTCGGTGAGCGCCGTTCCGGCGGGGATGATCCCCGCGTCGAGCTGGTTCTGGTGCACGATGCGCCGGTACTCGTCCCACCCGGCGTCGAACCTCCCGGCGTTTCGTCCACGCCAGTCGCGCGGCGGCTGATGCGGTGCATGCGCGGCGCCGGTCGACAGATACGCCAGGAACGGTCGATCCGGTGCGATGGCCTTCTGCGTCTCGATCCACGAGATGCATTTGTCGGCGAGGTCCGTCGTGAGGTGATAGCCGTCCTCGGGGCGGGCCGGGGGTTCGACGGCCCGCGTCCCCTCGTAGAGCGACGGGTAGAACTGATCGGTCTCGCCGGAGATGAACCCGTAGAAGTAGTCGAAGCCCTGGCTGGTCGGCCAGTTGTCGAACGGACCGGCCGGACTCGTCTGGTTGTCGGGCACGTTGTGGTTCTTGCCGAACCAGGCGGAGGTGTAGCCGGCGTTCTTCAGCAGCTCGGCGAACGTCGCCGTGCCCTTGGGGATGATGCCGCTGTACCCGGGATAGCCGGTCGCCATCTCCTGGATCACCCCGGTGGCGACGGTGTGATGGTTGCGGCCGGTGAGCAGCGCTGCCCGCGTCGGCGAGCACAGCGCCGTGGTGTGGAACTGGTTGTAGAACAGACCGCGCCCGGCCAGCCGCTCGGCCGTCGGCATCCGCACCAGTCCGCCGTTGACGCTCGGCCATCCGAACCCGACGTCGTCGATCAGCACGAGAAGGATATTGGGGGCATCGGGGCGTGCCGACCTCGGTGGCGGGAAGTCCGGAACCGATTCGGTCGCATGCAGACCGATCTCCGCGTTCGGATACGACCATTCCGGTGCGGGCAGGTGATTCCGATCCACCGTGACCGGGAACATCGTCTTCTCATCGCCGCTGGGCATCTGCGTGTCTCCGATTCGGCTATTCGCGAGACAGCATGGCGGCCGCCTCGCGTTCGAGATCGAGGTACTGTTCGGCACTGACATCGACGGCGACGCCGAGCAGCTCCCCTCCGGTGAACGGGAACGGGTTGCGGTACTGCCGGCTGACCGGATCCGCGCTGTCCCAACCGACGCACAGGCCGTCTCCGCACAGCGTGAACTTGCCCACCTGCGCGCGCATCGGGCCGGAGGCGACGGCATGATCATCGACGTAGAGCGTGGTGGTACCCACCGACTCGCCGTGCTCTCCCGCTCCTTCCCGCACGAACTCCACCCCGAGCGTGTGCGGTCCGGGAGCGAGCTCCTCCGACGTGAACGACTGTTCCGGGGGAATACCGAGGAAGTTGTACACGTAGGTGAGCCGGTTGTCCTTGAGGAAGAGGGAATGTCCGCCGAACCGGGAGCCGTGCGCGAACAGCACCCCCTGCGCGCCCTCCTCGAGCACGACATCGGCGACGATCTTGTACGAGCGCCCCCGCACGTTGACCGCGACGCTCTCGGGCACGGCGGCAGTGCCGGGGAAGTACACGTAGCGTTCGCGCGGCGGCTCGGCCTGCGGCCGCTCGACGTTCAGCACATCCCGCGCCGAGCGGTCGTCGAGCGGCAGGGCGAAGTTCGCCTCCGCCTCGGTGAACCATGCGGCGATCAGCTCCTGGAGTTTCTCCGGATGCGCGTCCGCCAGGTCGTGCGACTCGGAGCGGTCCTCGGCGACGTGGTACAGCTCCCACACGTCGTCGTCGAAGTGCCCCTTCCCGCTCAGGGGCGCGTGCACGGCAGCGGCCTTCCATCCGTCCTTCCAGATCCCGCGGGTTCCGAGCATCGAGTAGTACTGGACCTTCTTCTGCGTCGGGCCATCCGGCGCGGCATCGAAGCTGTACTTCATCGAGACACCGTCGAGCGGGTGCTGCGCCACGCCGCGGAACGTCTCCGGCATCTCGATGCCGATGACATCGAGCACGGTCGCGACCACGTCCACCGAGTGGTGGTACTGGTGGCGCAGCTCGCCCGCGGCCTCGATCCCCTTCGGCCAGTGGATGACCATGGGGTCGCAGGTCCCTCCGGCGAACTGGGAGTAGCGCTTGAACATCTGGAACGGCGTCGAGAACGCCGTCGCCCACCCGGTCGGATAGTGGTTGTAGGTGTCGGCCGAACCGAGCCGGTCGATCATCGTCAGGTTCTCGGCGAGGTCGTCCGGGTAGCCGTTGAAGAACTTGTTCTCGTTGACGGATCCGTCGGGCGACCCTTCTCCCGACGCGCCGTTGTCGGCGCAGTAGAACACGAGCGTGTTGTCGAGCTGTCCCGTGTCCTCGAGGTAGTCGATGATGCGGCCGACCTGCGCGTCGGTGTACTCCGAGAAACCCGCGAACACTTCGGCGAACCGGGCGAACAGCCGGCGCTCGTCGTCGTTCAGCTCGGCCCACGGGCGCACATGGTCGGCGGGGTTCGCGACCTCGTCGGGCAGCGGGTTGACCGGGGTCATGGCGGTCCCCTCGGGCAGCACCCCCTTCTCGATCATGCGGGCGAGCACCCACTCGCGGTAGGCGTCGTACCCGTCGTCGAAGGCCCCCTTGTACTTCGCGATGTACTCCTCGGGAGCGTGGTGCGGCGCATGGTTCGCACCGGGGCAGAACCACAGGTACCAGGGCTTCGATGGGTTGGATGCCTGCTGGTTGCGGATCATCGCGAGCGCTTGATCCGCCAGATCCTTGGAGAGGTGATACCCCTCCTCGGGAGTGGCCGGCGCCTCGATGAAGTGGTTGTCCTCGACGAGGTCGGGATACCAGTTGTTGGTCTCGCCGCCGAGGAACCCGTAGAACCGGTCGAAGCCGAGTTGCACGGGCCACATCGAACGATCCCCTCCGGGGGCGTTGTCCTCCTCGGGGACGTTGTGGTCCTTGCCCACCCAGAACGTCGAGTATCCGTTCTTCTGCAGGATCTGCCCGATCGTCGCGCACTCCTCCGGCAGCCGACCCGCGAACCCGGGGAATCCGTTGGTTCCCTCCATGATGACGCCGGCGCGGTTCACGTGGTGATTGCGGCCGGTGAGCATCGTCGACCGTGTCGGCGAGCAGAGCGCGGTGGTGTGCCATTGCGTGTACGTGAGCCCGCCCGCGGCGAGTCGGTCCAGGGTCGGCATGCTGATGCGCCCGCCGTACGGCGACCAGGAAGCGAGGCCGGTGTCGTCGTACAACACGATCAGCACGTTGGGGGCGCCCTCCGGTGCCGCCTTGAGCTCGTACGGCGACCAGTCGGGAATCGAGTCCCGTACGTCGAGCTTGATCTCTCCGGCGAAGTCCGAGTTGAATCCCGACATCGTCTCTCCTTCGGTCACGAGGTACGAAGAACCTGTCTGGAGCCGAGTATCGGGGATTCGCGGTCGCTTCGGGGGCGGGCGTCACCCCGGGAGGGTGACCTGCTCCTCCGTCGCCGCCTCCGCGGCCTCGCCCTCTGCGTCTGCGTCGAGTTCAGGATCGGGCCGACGCAGCAGCTCGACGATGATCACGAGCACCACGAGCCCGATCGCGACGCCGAAGACGCTGCCGAACGACACCGGGCGCGTCACGACGAGCACGAGCACCCCAAGGGCCATCCCCGCGATGAGGATCGGCCCGCGGAAGCGATCGACGGCCTGACCGAATCGTCCGGTCGATACGCCGCGCCTCTCTGCCGCACCCCGGACCGCGGCGAACCCGCTCTCGAACAGGCCACGGAGAGTTCGGGCGCTGCGGCTCGACCCGGCGAGCCACGCCCACACGGCGATCAGCACGCCGACGAGCGCGAGCGCCACGATCGTCGAGCTGAGCAAGGACGTGACCTCGTCGAACAGGGACTGCGCGGCCGCGGCCGTCATGATCGACGGGCTCACGCTGTGGATGAAGAACGTGCGACCGATGCCCATGCCACCCGCGAGCAGCAGGAATGCCGCCGCGAACGCCGCACTCGTCCAGAACAGCGCGCGAAGACGGTTCCTGGCCAGCAGGATGCCGACGACGACGAGCCCCAGCACCACCCACGGCAGCCAGAAACCCGCGGCGACGGCGATCTGGTACAGCGTGCGCACGAGAACGAGCGCATCGGCCTGCGCGATCGGGATCGAGCGGTCGATCTCCGGGATGAGATCGGCAGCGCCGACACCTTGTTCCTGCAGCGCAGCCTTCACCCGATCCACCACCAGACCCAGATCGATCGACAGCACACCGTCGTCCGCGAGCTGCAGCGCCGTGTCCGGGCTGTCCTGCATGATCGCGATCGCCCGCTCATGCGTGACACGCAACGACTGGGCCCAGATGTCGGCGAACTGATCGGACGCCACGACGTTGTGGATCACCCCGTCCACGAGCGATGTCAATCCGCTCGCGGCCGGCGCCTGCAGCAGCGAGAGTGCCGAGGCGGCGCGCGGCGGGAGGTCGAGGGCCTTCAGACCGTCGAACACCTCCCCCACCACCGCGTCGAAGTCGACCTGCTCATGGATCGCCTTGCTGACCTGGTCGGCGACGAAATCCTGCACGTCGGGATCCTGGGCGAGCGGAGCGAACGTCTCCACGAATCGATCCGTGTCGACGAGCTGGAGGCGCGCCCACGTGCCCATGGCCGCGATCGGTGCGATCAGCACCGCGACCGCGAGAGCGATACCGGCCACGATGCTGCGCGCGATCGGCCGACGGCGGCGCGGCGCCTTGAGCGTCGCGTTCTCTTGCTCCAACAGCTGGACCCGGGCCCGCAGGTCGTCCAGTTCGCTCATTCGCTCTCCTCGTCCACCGCACGTGTCTCATTCCGCAGGCTCCGACCGAGGAGCGGAACCGTCTAGCTCAGCAGCTTCTGCTTCGCCGCAGCGAACTCCTCGTCGGACAGCACTCCGGATTCCTTCAGCGTGGCGAGCTGCTGCAGCTTCGCGATCATATCGTCGCCTCCGCTCGCCGCCGGGGCGCTCGGCGGAGCCGCGTTCGCCACCGCGTTCTGCGCTGCGGCGTCGATCTGCATCTGCTGCTGCGCAGCCTCGTACTGCTGCTGCTCGTAGGCGCTCTGCGCTCTGCGCTGCTGGCCGCGCGCGGCTGCTCCGCTGACGGCGCTCGCGGTGCCGGCGACGACGGCCGTCCGCGCGGCGAGCCCGATCAGACCGGGACGACCGACTCTCCTGAGTGGCATGGGATCCGCCTTCCTGAGGTGACGATCTCATGCTGGCATCGCCCCCTCCTCCCGCAGCCCCGTGCTCACCCCAACCGGGTGAGCATCACCCCCGGGCAGGGTTGCCGCACTGCGACGATCACGGAACGCAGTCATTCGACGAGAGGAGTCGGACATGTCCGTATGGGAAAGCTTCTGGGACATCATCTGGTGGTTCTTCTGGGTCTTCGTGTTCATCTCCTACCTGATGGTGCTCTTCAACATCGTGGCGGACCTGTTCCGAGACCATGCCCTGAACGGATGGTGGAAGGCCCTGTGGATCATCTTCCTGATCTTCGTGCCGTTCCTCACCGCGCTGGTGTATCTGATCGCACGCGGACGGGGGATGAACGAACGCAGCGTCACCTCCTATCGCCAGCAGCAGGATGCCGCCGACTCGTACATCCGCAGCGTCGCGGCCTCCAGCCCCAGCGACGAGATCGACAAGGCGTCGAAGCTCCTCGCCGCCGGCACCATCACCCAGGACGAGTTCGCCGCCATCAAGGCGCGTGCGCTCGGCTGATCGTGGGACCGGGGTGGCCGGCGTGATGAGGAATCCGCTCGGCGACGTGGAGTTCGTCGTCGTGCACCTCGACGACGACCACCTCAGTCCGGTCGTGCTCGAAGCGCTGCTCCGGCAGGTCGAGGCCGGGGCGGTCCGTCTGCTGGACTTCCTCGTCATCCGGCGTCTCGGGGGCGACGCCTTCCACCTCGCCGAGGTCGACGGCGACGAGTTCGCCCTCGCCGGGCTCGGACTCGAGGCCCCCGGTCTCATCAGCGAAGACGATGTGCGTCACTTCGCATCGGGGTTGCCGGTGGGCTCCCTCGCCGCGCTGATCCTGGTCGAGCAGACCTGGGGCGAACGTTTCTCGCGCGACGTGCGGCTGCGCGGTGATCGTGTCGTCGCGACGCAGCCGATCCCCGCGAGGGTGGTCAACGCGGTGCTCGCCGACGCGGAGCGTTCCTGATCCCACCCGTCAGACGGTCGTCTGCACGGCCGCCCGCCGCGAGGTCACCCCGAGCTTGCGGTAGATGGCCCGCTGATGGGTCTTCACCGTGTTGATCGACACCTGCAGCTCGCGGGCGATCTCGGGGAGGGTCCGCGCCGTCTGCAACTGCTGGAAGACGTCGCGTTCGCGTTCCGACAGCGCATCGATCACGGAGCCGGCCGCGTCGATGGCCAGACAACGGCCGATGAAGTCCTCGAACTGGGTTCCGAAGTGCACATGCTCGTTCAGCAGCTTGCGCACGGCGGACTCGCGTGGGCCGAAGGGCAGGCGGATGTTCTCCCCCGACGCGACCGCGACCGCGGCCTCGCACAGCTCGTGCGCCTCGTCCGCATGGCCGGTCTGTCGACGGATGAGCGCCGCCGTGATCAGGGTCGCCGATTTCACGTACGACACCTCGCCGAACGCCCGCACCGACCGCAGCATCTCCAGCGCGGACGGGAGATCCCCGGCGCGGCGGAGCACTCCCGCGAGAGCCACGCTCACCACGGGCAGGTCCGGGCAGTGGAGGTACTTCCGGGCGATCCGGATCGCCCGCTCCTGCCGGCCCACCGCCTCCTCCAGCAGCGCGACGGACGACTCGCGCAGAGCCGACCACGATACGCCGTGCGCGATCTGCAGCGGGATGTCCTGGATGCCGATCGCCGCGCGGCGGCAGGCGGCGATGTCGCGCGTCTCGGCGGCGGAGTACGCGATCATCATGCGCGCCAGGCTCGCGAACGACCGATCGCCGCTGCGGGTGGCCGTGAGCTCGCCGAAGTGCGCGATCGCCGTATCGGATTCCCCCGCCCAATAGGCGACGAATCCCGCGGCCGCGGCCGCGCTGCCCCCGGCGTAGGTGTTCCCGCCGGAACGAGCGTCCTCCCAGCGTCCGACGATCGCGAGCGATTCCTGCGCGTCGACCAGTCGCCCCGCCTGCGCCTGACCGAAGGAGAGATGTCCGAAGGCCCGCGCCGTCTGCTCCGGATCGCCCCCGCCGTGCGCCTCCCGCGCGGCGGCCGAGAAGTATTCGATCGCGAGTTCCGGGTTGCCTCGATGCCGGATCTCCGCCCACCCCATCAGGTGATTGAGGGCGGCGCGGTCGCCGAGTTCGGTCGGGTCGGCCTCCGACAGCATCCGGCGCACACGCGCGCACGCCTGCTCGACGGTCGCGGGCTCATCGGCGATGAACAGGCGGGCGATGTGGAGCACGCCCGATTCGACGGTCTCATCGTCGTCTCCCATCGCCGCCTCGGCCCGCCGGAACAGCTCTCGCGCCACGCGGTGGTCACCCAGCACGTCGCTCGCGCATGCCCGCACCAACAGCACCGGCGCATCCTCCGGGGTCAGTCGGAGCAGCTCGGTCGCTGTGCGCTCGACCTCGCCCGCACCGGGACCGACGACCAGCCCCAGCCAGTGCCGGAGCAGCGTCGCCCGGGCGATCGCGACGTCTCCCGCCCGGAGCGAATGCGCGATCGACGCGACCGGATCGACCGCCTCCAGGGCAGCGGCCGCGCGCCGATGACATGCCGCGAGACGGTCGCGATCATGCCGGGCGATCTCGGCGCATTGCCGCGCGAACGCCGTGTGCCAGCGGTACACCGCGCCATGCGGTCCGTCGAACCGATCGAGGAACAGTCCGAGCCGAAGACACGAGTCGAGCAGCTCTGCCGCGTCAGGGCGCTCTGTCACCGTCGCGGCGAGGGCCGGGGTGAGTTCGACGCAGACCGTCGCGTCGAGAACGAAGCGCGCGATGTCGGCCGGGAGCGCACCGAGCACATGCTCCTGCACGTAGTCGCCGAGGAAGCTCGTCATGCCCTGGGTGTGCGGATCCCGTCGCGCACCTCCGATCGTCATCAGCCGCACGGCGATCGGCCAGCCCTGGGTCTGCTCCAGGATCGTCTCGGGAGAGAGCGCGCACTGCGTGTCTCCCGCGAGGAGTTGCGCCACCTCCGCCTCCGTGAAGGCGAGCGACTCCGCACCCACGAACGAACCGGGGTGGGTGAGCCGGTGGCGTGACAGCGTCAACTCAAGCATCGTCGTGCCGACCAGGACCACGTGCAGGCTGTCCGGCGCCTGTTCCACGAGCATGCCGAGCAGGCCGCGCCGCCAGTCCTCACCGGCGCGCTGCGCGTCGTCGATGATGAGGTGGAAGCGCTCCTCGACGCCTTCCAGTGCGTCGCAGATCTCCTGGTACGCGCGCCACGGGTCGTCGAGATCACGGGAGAGCGCCAGCGGACGCCCCGCACGCTCCGCTCCGACGAGCAGGGCATTGACCACACCGTGCGTGAGACGGGCGGGATCGGCGTCGGAGGAGCACAGCGCGAGCCATGCCGTCTGCTCGAGGCCGGATGCCCAGTCCCCGACCGCCGTCGTCTTGCCGAAGCCGCTCGGAGCACTGATCACGGTCAACGCGCCGACGGACGCCGCGCGGTCGATCTCCGCACTCACCCGATCGCGTCGGATGGAGCCGGGCTGTGGCGCCGGGGGCCGGAATCGCACGGTGGGACCCTGGCTCGTCGAGCGTACGGGGGGCGACATGGCACCCAAGCTAGTGGCCGCCCTCACCCCTCTCAAGGGCATCGCCCGGGTGATCTTCAGTCGTCGTCGCGTGCTCCGGCGTCGCGTTTGAGGGCGTCCGCGGTGCGGATGAACAGGATGATCCAGGTGAACACGACCGTGCCCGCGACCAGCTCCACAGCTGTGAGCGTGTAGTAGCCGACGGCGAAGAACACCGCGAGCACCAGGATCAGTAGCAGGAAGATGTAGCCCAGCAGCAGGAAGGTGCGCGAGACCCCCGGTATCCAGCGGCGGATCGCCACGATCAGCACCCCGTAGGCGACCACCATCCCCGAGGCCACGCCCGTGTGGATGCCGAAGAACCGGTCGACCGGGAACACCCCGACCAGCCCGAGGAAGATGCCCACGATCACGAGGCAGGTGCGCACGGAGGCCACCCCGCGTGGGTGGGTCGTCGGTACACCCCTGGTCGCGTAGCGGGCCAGCGTCGTCACGAGGATGCCCGCCACGATGAGCGTCAGGTTGAAGGCGCGTGCCGAGAGGTCGTCGGTCATGCCGAGCGCACTGAGGTTCTCCTTCCACCACTGCGGGTCGCTCGCGGTGAGCATGCTCGCGAGGATGCCGAGCACCAGGAACACCGCCAGCACGGTCGCCAGCAGTTGCAGGTCGAGGTGTGTCGCGGAGTAGTACGTGATGTACGCGGTCAGGGCGGCAGCGGCACCCGCGAGCATCAGGACCGGGATCGGGTAGACGGTGGCTCCGATGAGCCCCGCCTCCACGATCGTCGCGGCGAGGGTCCACCCCAGCAGCGCGATCATGGCATGAGCGAACGCGAAGGCCCCGATGTCGATGTAGTCGAGCACGCCGAGTCGACGGCTTCGCACCGGGTCGGCTGCGATGATGCGCCCGAGCACGAAGACCACGATCGCCGTGACGGCCGACGCGAGCGCGGCGAACTGGCCGAGCGAGTCCGGGCCGGAGATCGATGCCGGTTGCAGTCGGAACACCGCGACGGCGACGAGAGCGGCGACCACGAACGCGAAGATCGAGATCTGGAGCCCGATCGCCTCCCGCGCGCGCTCCCGCGACTCGCCGTGCGAGCGGGCGGCCGTGAGCAGGTCTCGCGGTGGGGATGTCGTCGACATGTCGACAGTGTCGTCCTCCCCGGCGAGCGGCGCTGCATGTGGTCATCCGAACCGGGCGAGGGCGCCACCGCCGCTCCGGCCGGGTGTGGTCGGCGACGGAGGCTACGCTGGCCGCGTGACCCCCACTGCTGATCCGACCGGTCCCGCGGCGAACCGGATGCTCTCGCCCAGCCTGCGCGTCCTCCTGGTGCTCGCGGCGAGCGCTGTCGCCCTCGCCGGCGTGTACTTCGTGCGAGATCTGTTCGGTCCGCTCGCCTTGGCGATCGTGATCGTGATCATCTGCGAGCCGCTGCGCCGCCCGCTCGACCGGCACGGGTGGCCCGCGTGGGCGAGCACGACGGCCGTGATCATCGTGGCGTACCTGATCCTGCTCGTGATGGGCGCGCTGCTCTGGCTCGCGGGCACGCAGTTCGCACGACTCATCGGCGACCTCGTGTCCGAGGGCGGCCTGACGCGTACGGCGGACGAGTTCGTCGGCTGGCTGCAGTCGCTGGGACTCGACGAGCAGGCCTCTGATGCCGCGGCCTCGGTGCTCGACCCGACCACGCTGTTGGCGTTGGCGGGGAGCCTGGGCAGCACGGTGCTCAGTGTTGCGACAGCGCTGTTCTTCGTGTGCGCGTACATCATCTTCATGGCGGTCGACGCCGCCCGGTACCGCCAGGCGCCCGCGCTGTTCGGCGCGACAAAGGGCGCGGTCATCGCGAGGATCACGCACCTCAACAGCGGTATCCGGCGCTACTACATCGTCAATGCGGCCTTCGGGGCGATCGTGGCGATCATCGACGGCCTGGCGCTGTGGTGGATGGGCATCCCGGCGCCGATCGTCTGGGCGATCCTGGCGTTCGTGACGAACTTCATCCCCAACATCGGCTTCGTCCTCGGGCTGGTCCCGCCCGCGATCCTCGCCTTCGTGGTCGGCGGATGGCCGCTGCTGCTCGGGGTGATCGCCGTCTACTGCGTGGTGAACGTCGTGCTGCAGGTGCTCGTGCAGCCGAAGTTCGTCAGCGACGCCGTGGATCTGAGCCTCACGCTGAGCTTCTTCTCCGTCATCTTCTGGACGTTCATCATCGGTCCGCTCGGCGCGATCCTGTCGATCCCGCTGACGCTGCTCGCCCGCGCGCTGGTGCTGGAGGGGGATCCCGGCGCGATCTGGCTGCGGTGGCTCTCCGGGGACCGCACGGCCGTTCCTCCGCCGCCCGCGCCGGAGCCCGAACCCGTCGCGCCTCCGCGCGGACGTCGCCGACGGCGGCGGGCCTGAGCACGGCTCCGCGCCGCCGGTAAATCACCAGGGGGAGGTTGACCGGCGGATCTGGTCGCCGACGCACCCACGATGGGATCGTGGACGCGAACTCGCTCAGCGGAGCGCGGCCGAAGGGAGGCGATGTGCAACGCCCACTCGCGGGGCTGACCCGAGGCAACCTCGTCACCGAGCTGACCGCCGGCGTCACCCTCCTCGCCATCGCCATCCCGCTGAACATCGGCTATGCGCAGATCGCCGGGCTTCCGCCCACTGCCGGGCTCTACGCGCTGATCGTCCCGACGATCGTGTACGCACTGGTGGTCTCGTCCCGCCAGCTGGTCGCCTCCCCCGATGCTGCTGCTGCCGCCCTCGTCGCCTCCTCGATCGGCGGGCTCGCCGCCGCGGGCAGTGCCGACTATGCGACGCTCGCGCTGGCCCAGGCGATCATCTGCGGCGTCATGTTCGTACTGCTCGCGGTGTTCAAGCTGGGCTTCCTCGCCAACTTCCTGTCGAAGCCGATACTGGTCGGTTTCGTCGGCGGTCTGGCGCTCGACATCATGGTCAGCCAGATCGCGAAGATGCTGGGCGTCTCGATCGACTCGGGCAAGGACTTCGTGGGCAAGGTCGGCGACCTGGTCGGCGGGTTCACGACGCTCAACGGCTGGTCGGTCCTGATCTCCGCGGCATCCGTCGCGGTGCTCCTGCTCGGACGACGATTCCTGCGCAGCGTCCCCTGGGCACTGATCGTGCTGATCGTCACGACGGTCGTGGTCGTGATCGCCGGCCTCGATGCGCAGGGCGTCCACGTACTCGGGGCCGTGCCGTCCGGGCCCCCGGTGCTCACCTGGCCGATGATCGACTGGACGATGTGGTTGGCGCTCGTGCCGTCGGCGATCGCGCTGACCCTGGTCACGACCGCGGAGGGACTGCTGGTGTCGCGGTCGTACGCCGAGAAGCACGGGTATCCGTTCCGCGCGAATCGCGACCTCCTGGCATTCGGCGCGGCCAACATCGCCGCCGGCGCGCAGGGCAGCTTCTCGGTGGGTTCCTCGACATCCCGCACCGCCGCCATGGATCAGGCCGGCTCCCGCACACAACTGCCCTCGCTGGTCCTCGCGGCGGGCACGCTCCTGCTGCTCCTGTTCGGCACGGCGCTGCTCGCCGACATCCCCTCCCCGGCGATCGGCGCGATCGTCGGTGTCGCGATCATCCCGCTGCTCGGGATCCGGGACTTCATCGGACTGTGGCAGAAGGACCGGTTCGAGTTCGTGATCGGCGCCGTGTGCTTCCTCGTCACCCTTCTCATCGGCTCGATCCCCGGCATCCTCGTCGCTTTCGTGCTCGCCCTCATCAATCTCGCCAAGCGCGCCTCCAATCCCGCGATCGACGTGCTCGAGTCCAGCGGCGATCCCGGCGAGTCCCTGCTCGAGGATGCCCCGGCCGGGACCGTGACCGCGCCGGGAGTGATCGTGATCCGCCTCGCCGCTCCCCTGTTCTTCGCGAACGGCGCCGTGTTCTCGAGCGCCGTGAAGGAGGCGATCCGCTCGGCGGGGCCACACACGGTCGACCATCTGGTGGTCGACATGGAAGCCGTCACCGACGTCGACATCACCGGCGCCGAGTCGTTCGAATCGCTCAAGGAGTGGTTGACGACCCAGTCGGTCTCGCTCGCCTTCAGCCGCGTGCGCCCCAACACCCTGCACCGGCTCACCGCCCTCGGCCTCCTCGACGACGAGCAGGTGTACGCGACCAACCGTGCCGCGATCACGCATCTGAGTCCCTCCGCGACGGAGCCGTCCGCCGCAGGCACATCGAACTCTGAAGGAGATGGTCGCTGATGGGTCCCGTCATCGGGGAGATCCTGCCCCTCGCCCTCGGCGTCGCGATCAGCCCGATCCCTATCATCGCCGCGATCCTCATGCTGCTCTCCCCCAGGGCGCGGGTTACGAGCGTCGGGTTCCTGCTGGGGTGGGTGATCGGCATCGTCGTGGCGGTCACCGTGTTCACGCTGCTGTCATCGATCCTCCCCGAGGACGATCCCGATGCCTCCCGCCCCATTCGCGGGGTGGTGCAGATCGTGCTCGGCCTCCTGCTGCTCCTGCTGGCGCTCTCGCAGTGGCGCAAACGCCCGAAGGCGGGCGAGGCGGCTGTGCTCCCGAAATGGATGCAGGCCATCGACACGCTCTCGTTCGTCGCGGCGTTCGGTCTCGGCTTCCTGCTGTCGGCACTGAACCCGAAGAATCTGATCATGGCGGCCGGCGCGGGTGTCGACATCGGCGGGGAGGCGCTGCCCGTCGGCTCGACCATCGTGGTGATCGCCGTGTTCACGCTGCTCGCCGCCTCGACCGTGCTCGTCCCCGTCGTGGGCTACCTGATCGCCGCCGAACGACTCCGCACACCCCTCGACGCGCTGCGCGGCTGGCTCGCCGCCGAGAACGCCGTCATCATGGCCATCCTGCTGCTCGTCATCGGCGTCTCGATGATCGGCAAGGGCATCGGCAGCTTCTAGCGCCGCTCCACTCCGCGCAAACGACACTGATCGACAAACCGACACTGATCGAAAGGAAACTGCACATGGGAAAGTCCGCATACGGCCCGATCGAGTTCTATCTCGTCGGCTTCACCGGCGATGACCCTGACCAGAGCGTCGCGGCCGCGCTCGCGGATCTGCTCGTCAATCCGAGCGTCCGCCTGCTCGACATGGTCCTCATCCGCAAATCACTCGACGGCGAGGTCGAGGTGATCGAGGTGGAGGAGGACATCACCGAGCATGGGTTCGTCGATCTCGAGATCGCCGCCGCCGGCCTCACCGGCGACGAGGACATCGAGGAGTTCGCCGGTCTCATCCCACCCGGAACCTCGGCTGCCCTCGTGTGTCTCGAGCTGCGCTGGGCGGCGAAGCTCGCCGCGGACCTCGCCGCATCCGGCGCGACCGTCCTCGCGGTCGAGCGGATCCCGGCCCCCGTCGTGAACGCCCTCGTCGACGTCGTCGACTCCGGAGAGTGAGACGACGATGCCGCTGATGAGACGGTTCGGCCGCCCCGGTCTGCTCGGCCTCGCCGCGCGCACCGCGGTCGTCGCAGGTACGGCCACCGCCGTATCCGGCGGGATGATGCGCCATCAGCAGCGCAAGTCCCAGGCCGAGTACGAGCAGGAGCAGTACGAGGCCGCGCAGCAGCAGGCGGCGATCGATTCCGCTGCGGCGTCTGCGGTCGCATCGGCACCGGCCGCGAGCGCTCCCCCGGCTGCGGCAGGTGGCACCGACCTCGTGGGCGAGCTGCAGAAGCTCGCGGCGCTGCGCGATTCCGGGGCACTGACCGCGCAGGAGTTCGACGCGGCGAAGGCCCGACTCCTGGGCTGAGCACCGACGAACGCAGGGACAGGACGAAAACATGGGCGAACTGATCCTCGCGCTCGTCCCGGTCGCGCTCGGCGTGGTGCTGAGTCCGCTGGCGATCATGGCGCTGGTGGCGGTGCTGCTCTCGCGCAACGCCAGGATGAACGGCATCGCCTACCTCATCGGATGGTTCGTGGGGCTCGCGGGACTCATGGCGCTGTTCCTCTGGCTGTTCCCCGTGCTGGAGGTGCACGCGATCGGGGAACCGCCCCTCTGGGTGGCGATCGTGCGCGTGCTCCTCGGCCTGTTCCTGGTCTCGGCCGCTGTCTGGGTGTACCGCAAGGGACGCGTGCACATCGCCCGGATGGCGGCGGCGTCGTCGCCGCACGACGTCGTGGCGGCATCGCCCCAGCTTCCGGGCTGGCTGCATTCGGTGGAGTCGTTCCGTCCAGGGCGCACTCTCCTGCTCGGCGTGGGTCTGTTCGTGTTGAACCCCGTCGATGCCTCGTGTGCGATCCTCGCCGCCCTTGACATCTCGCTGTCGGACGTCGGCGCGACCGCAGGCGCGTGGGTGGCGATCGCGTTCGTCGTGATCGGCACGCTTCCGATCGCGCTTCCCGTGCTGTATGTCGTGCTCCGCGGTGCCGAAGCACAGCCGCTCCTCGACCGGGTGCGCACCTGGATCGCCGGCAATACGCACGTGCTCAACGCCGCATTGCTCCTCGTGATCGGCGCACTGCAGCTGGAGAAGGGAATCGCCGCCCTGCTCTGACCGCCCCGACCCCCAGAGAGATCACCCGGATGAAGGGCCCCGGCACCCGGTGACCGCGAACCCGCCCCGCAGTACGTTGACATCGACCGTCACGTGCCTCGTTGAATGAGATGAAGGAGACCGACATGGCCCGCGAATTCCAGGGCAAGATCGAACTCGACGTCCGTGACTCGGTCGCGGACTGGGATGCTTTCCTCCCCGACAAGCCGCCGGCCGGAGCGCCCAACGTGCTGGTGGTCCTCTATGACGACACCGGCATGGCCGCATGGTCGCCGTACGGCGGACGCATCAGCATGCCCACGATGGATCGCCTCGCCCAGAACGGCCTCACCTACTCGCAGTGGCACACCACGGCGCTGTGCTCGCCCACCCGCTCGACCTTCCTGACCGGGCGGAACCACCATCAGAACGGGTTCGCGACCATCTCCGAGTCGTCTACCGGTTTCCCCGGGTACAACTCGCACATCCCCGACTCGAACGTCACCATGGCCCACGTGCTGCGAGACGCGGGATGGTCCACCTTCTGGGTGGGCAAGAACCACAACGTGCCGATCGACGAGTGGACCGCCGGAGCGTCGAAGAAGCACTGGCCTCTCGCGCAGGGATACGACCGCTTCTACGGGTTCATCGGCGGCGAGACCAACAACTGGTACCCGTCGCTCGCGGAGGACAACCACTACATCGACCAGCCGTACCTCCCTGAACAGGGGTACCACCTGTCGAAGGACCTCGCCGACCAGGCGTTGAAGATGATCCGCGACGTCAAGCAGACCGAGCCGGAGAAGCCGTGGTACCTGTGGTTCTGCCCCGGCGCCAACCACGCCCCGCACCACGCTCCGCAGGAGTACATCGACAAGTACAAGGGCATGTTCGACGACGGCTACGAGGCGTATCGCGACTGGGTGCTCGCGCGGATGGTCGAGAAGGGCATCCTCCCCGCAGACACCGCGCTCACCGCCATCAACCCGATGCCTGTCGGCACCTTCTCCCCCGCGGACGAGGTGCGACCGTGGAACTCGCTGAACGACGAGGAGAAGGCGATGTTCTCCCGTATGGCGGAGGTGTACGCGGGCTTCAGCGAGTACACCGACGCCCAGGTCGGGCGCATCGTCGACTACCTCGAGGAGTCGGGGCAGCTCGACAACACGCTGATCATCTATTGCGCCGACAATGGGGCATCCGGAGAGGGCAGCCCGAACGGCTCGGTGAACGAGGGCAAGATCTTCGGCGGTTACCCGGACGACGAGGAAGAGAACCTCCGTATGGTCGACAAGCTCGGCTCGCCGGATACCTACAACCACTACCCGACCGGGTGGGCGACGGCGTTCTCGACGCCGTACAAGATGTTCAAGCGCTACACCTATCAGGGTGGCGTGTGCGACCCGCTCGTGATCCACTGGCCCGCCGGGATGAAGGCCCGGGGTGAGGTGCGCCACCAGTACCACCACTCCACCGACATCGTTCCGACCATCCTCGAGGCCTGCGGCGTGGAGTTCCCCGATGTCTACAACGGCGTCAGGCAGACGCCGCTCTCCGGAGTGTCGATGACCTACTCGTTCGACGCCGCGCCGGACGGCCAGACCGAGAAGACGACCCAGTACTACGAGATGTTCGGACAGCGCGGCATATGGCACGAGGGATGGAAAGCCGTCACCGTGCACGGTCCGGTCAGCGGCAAGAGCCACTTCGATGACGACGAGTGGGAGCTCTACCACACGGACGTCGATCGGGCAGAGGCCACGAACCTCGCCGCGGAGCACCCCGACAAGGTGGAGCAGCTGAAAGAGCTGTGGATGCGGGTCGCCAAGGAGAACGATGTCCTGCCGCTCAACGACCTGCAGATCATCGGCAACCCGAAGGACTACGAGACTTTCCTCACCATGGAATTCCACCAGCCCGCGCCGCCTTCGGGACAGTTCATCTACTATCCCGGCACCACCGAAGTGCCGGAGCGTTCGGCCGCGAACGTCCACGGCGTCTCGTACAAGATCGCCGCGGAAGTGGAGTTCACGCCCGACACCGAGGGGGTCATCTTCGCGAACGGCTCGCGCTTCGGAGGGCACGCTCTGGTCGTGAAGGACGGGCAGGTGCACTACGTGTACAACTTCCTCGGCATCCCTCCGGAGGACCACGTCTCGGCTCCGGTTCCGACATCCGGGAAGCACATCATCGGGGTCGAGTTCACCAAGGAGGGGATGGGTCAATATCGTGAGGGCACCGGGCCCGTGAAGCTCTACATCGACGACCAGCTGGTCGGCGAGAAGCAGATCCGTACCGTGCTCGGGCACTTCTCGCTCTGCGGCGAAGGTCTGACGATCGGGCGGGACAGCGCCGACCCGGTCTCATCCCTCTACGGATACGGGTTCGACTTCACCGGCGGCGAGATCACGAAGGTCGTGTTCGATGTCGCCGACGACGCCTACCTCGACCTGGAGGCGCACCTGGCGGCGGCCATGGCGCGCGACTGAGCGCCCCGCACGGCACAGCGGCCGCGTACGCTCACTCGATCCCGAGTGCGTGCGCGGCCGCTGTCACGCCGTCCCGGTCGGAGACGCCGAGCTTGCGATAGATGTTGCGTACGTGCGTCTTCACCGTGTTCGGGGAGATGTACTCCTGCTGCGCGATCTGGCGGAGCGTGGCGTTATGGCTGAGCGCCGCGAGCACGATGCGTTCACGCTGCGTGAGTGCCTCATCGACGATGATCCCGGCGGCGGCCAGACACTCGCGCACGCGATCGGCGAACCGGGAGCGAGTCGCACCGGTCTCTCGGGCGGCGAGGAGACGTGCCACGGCGGGTCCGGCCGCGGCGAACCGGCGGATGTGCTCCTCCGGCTCGGCGAGGGACAGCGCCGATGCCAGCGCCGCCTGAGCCTCGTCGGCCCGACCGGCACGGGCATCCAGTCCCGCGGCCACCAGCCAGGCATCCACCATCGACGCGGGCAGCAGGCACCGGGTGGCGCCCGCGAGCACCGGGGTCAGCAACGCGCGTGCAGTCTCGTCGTCGTCGTCATGCAGGGCGGCGATGGCGCGCAGGACCGATGCCTCGCCCGTACCGCCGAGCAGGGCATCGGTGCCGGCGAGGAAGCGGTCGCGCAGCGTCGGCTCGTGCAGCCGGTCGAAGGCGTGCACCGCGAACGAGCCGATCATCGCGTACCAGTGCACCGGAAGGGGCATGTCGTCACGCGGAACGAGGTTGTCGAAGAGCGCGACTGCGGCGGCATGCGGATCCGCGGCGGACTCGGCATTCAGCAGCGCGATCATGGCGCGCAGACCCCGGGCGATGGCCAGCTCGGGGCTGCTCTCGATGACGGCGCTGATCGTCTGCAGCGCTCGGTCCGTGTCGACCGCGACCATGCGCTCGTACGGCACCCAGTAGCGCCAGACCCTCGTCACCTCGTAGAACGAGTTCACCGGCTCACCCAGCGCGTGCCAGCGCTCGTCCAGGACCGCACCGGACGCCAGCACCTCATGCATCCGACCCCGGAACAGGTCACCCGTGTTCAGGATCGCTGCGGCCTGCAGCTCTGCCGCGGCGGCTCCCGTCGCACGCGCGTGGTCTCCGGCGAACCGTGCGAACTGCTCGGCGCGGTCCAGGTGACCGATGTACAGCTCCCCCATGGCCGCCTGGAGGAAGGCGTACGTGTCGAGCTGAGACTCGCCGGTGACGACGTCGAGCACAGGATCCAGTCGATCCAGTGCCTGGGCGATCCCCCCACGGCGCAGGGCCGTGTGCAGATCGAGGCCGGTCTGCCACCGACGGAACACCGCCGATTCGTCCTCGGACTGCGGTGAAGCGAGCACCGCAGCGGCGGGCGACGCATCGCCGAGAGCGAGCTCCGCCGCAGCGATGAGCATCTGCACGGAGGGGTCCGTCAGCAGCGGGTGCGGGATCCGCGCCGTGGCCGCGAGGACCTCGTCCGCGTGCCCCATCAGGATCAGCTGCATGCCGCATCGACGCAGGATGAGCGAGATGCACACCCCGTCGCCGCTGCGCATGGCATGCGTGAGCGCGGGAAGGTACTCCTGCTCCTGGGCGAACCACTCCGCCGCGGACTTCTCGAGCGCCTCCCGCAGCGCGGGCCCGCGGTCCGCCAACCGCGCGGAGAGGAACTCCCGCAGCAGCGGGTGATAGTGATAGCGGGCCGGCTCATCGCCGCTCCGGCTGATCAGGACGTTGAGCCGGAACAGCCGCTCGATCAGCACGGTCGCGGGCGCACCTCGGGAGAGGCGATACGCGAGCTCCGGAGTGAACCACTCCGGCACCGACGTCAGCTCGAGGAACTCGCGGAGCTCGTCGTCCAGATCGACGAAGACCTCCTCCGCGAAGTAGTCCATCACCAACGGGGAGTCGCCGTGCAGTGGCAGATCGGCGACGAAGCGATCGTGCAGTGCCGCGAGCTCCAGCAGTCGGAGTCCGGCCGCCCAGCCCGCCGTGCGCTGCAGAACCGTGGTGATCTCTCCTTGAGAGAGGCTCACCCCCCGGGCTCGGAAGTAGGTGCGCACCTCGGCGGGTGTGAACGCCAGGTCGTGGTTGTCGAGCTCCAGCGCGATACCGGCGATGCGTCGGCGGGCGAGCGGGATCATCCGTGTCCCGCGACCGGAGAGCACGACATGCGCGTTCCCGGGAACGGCATGCACGAAGGCCGACAGCATGTCGGCGAGCCGGTTCGTCTCGATGAGGTGCATGTCGTCGATGACGATGACGATCCGTCGGTCCGTCGCGCGGAGCGCCCGTGCGAGTGCCCTCGCGGTCTCCGTCGACCAGCCATCGGGGACCCGGTCGAGTCCGGTGCGGAGCCGATCGTCGTCGATCCTTTCCAAGGCCGTCCGCAGCAGGGAGAGGTCGTCGTCCCAGCGCTGCAGCGAGAGCCACACGACATCCGTGTCCGCGGCGGCGCCGATCACCTGCGCCCAGTGCGTGAGCAATCGGGTCTTCCCCGCACCGGCCGGCGCCGAGACGAGCGTCAGCGTCCACGGCTCGTCCATCGCCGCGGTGAGCCGCGCGAGCAGACGCGTGCGCGTCACATCACCACCGACCGCGGCGGGGATCAGAGACCTCGCCAGGTCGGAATCACGAGAATCAAGTGCCATCGGAACCCCCCGACTGGACAATCGACGCGTCGACGACCCGCTGTTGGGCAGTATGACACCGCCCGAACAGGCCCTCAAGCGACTTTCGTCTAACGAAGGGATGAAGTCGTCGCGCGCCGCGGCACCAGGGAGAGCAGCGTGGGGATCAGTGCGCCGAACAGCAGGGCGAGGCCGACTCCGATGAGGGTCTCGATCGTCCGTTCCAGGAATCGTTCGGCCGGTGGTTCCGGTGACGTGACCAGGATGAGCGTCAGCGCGAGGAACGTCGTGAATCCCGGCGCCACATACCAGCGGCTCCCCTGCGTCGCGCACATCGCCCCGATCACGACGCCCACGGTCAGCCCGATCACGATCCCACCCGGAGCGAGCACGGCCATGGCTGCGGCGACGAGCGCGCCCACGAGAACGGATACAGCCCGACCGATGCTGCGCGTGATGAGCTGTCCGCGCACCGGGCGCATGACCAGGAGCACCGCACCGGTCGCCCAGCCCACGTGCTGGAGCTCGAACACGAAGCCGAGGCACGCTGCCGCGGCGGCTGCCGTGCCCAGCAGACAGCCGTAGATCAACATCGCGCGCCCCCGCGGCGTCGGGGCAGGACTCAACGGCGGGGCATCGCGCTCGGGCCACAGGAGGCACACGAGCCAGGCGTACACCGACCCGACGGCGATGCACCCGGCGAACGCGAGGGTCACCGGCGACCAGGAGAAGCTCAGTCCGATCCCCGTCATCGGCAGCACGAGCACCAGCACCAGCTGGCCCAGACGGCCCCGCGTGGCGTTGACGCTTGCGAGCACTCCGAAGAGGAACATCGCGAGAACCGCGACGACCGGCCACATCGACAGGATCGAACCGACCAGCAGCCCCAGTGCGCTGAGCGCGCCGACCAACGGGATGATCGCCCGCCCGCGGCGGCGCGGCGGGAGCCCGAACGCCGCGGCCGGGATCACGCCGATGCCGAAGGCGACCGCGAGCGGGGTGTCGAACGGGGCGACGATCAGTGCGGGCAGGGCGAAGAGAGCGCCCAGGCCGAAGCGCGACCACCGCCACGACATCCCCGCCTGGTCATCCACCGTGAACGCCCCTTCCGCAGGACGCCGTCGCCCGCTCCCCGTGTGGGGCCAGCCTAGAGACCGATCTGCGGCTCGTCAGCGCTCGTCGCCCACTTCACCCTGGTGAAGGCCAGGCGTCGCCGATTCGCTGTGCGCGCGCAGGTCGTCGAGTCCGGCGCGCACGGAGTCGTGCAGGCGGCCGGCGGATTCGAGGCCCGAGAACCAGGGCGTGCGGCGGGCGACGGCGGCGCCCGACTCCGGAAGCGCGGCGATGTGCAGCACGACGCCGAGCTGGGTCAGCTCGCGGTCGAGGTTCTCCAGCGCCTCGAGCACCGTGATCGTCATCACCTCCTGCTGCTTCAGTCCCAACACCAGGGCATTCACGGGCTCCTGCTGGGCGGTGACCAGATCGAGGATCGCGCGTTCGTTCGCCATTGCGTTCGCGGTGTAGAGACCGCGCTCGAGATGAATCCCGAGGGCTTCGCCGGCACGTCCGACGACCGTGAGCTTCGGGACGTTGAGCTCGCGCAGCACCAGGATCAGCGTCACGACCACGCCGATCGCGACGGCGGGCAACAACCCCGCGGTGAGACCGAGGACAGCGACGGACAGCGCGATCCAGAAGTCCACGCGGCTGATGCGCGCCCACCGCACCAGCTCCGGGATGTTGATGAGCCCCGCGACCGCGACGAACACCATGGCGGCGAGCGTCGCCTCCGGGAGGAGGCTCAGCACGGGGCCGAGGAAGAGCGCGACGAGTACGGCGAGCACGACGGTGATGACCGTGGCCACCTGCGAACGTGCCCCCGCGTTCTGGTTCACGGCGCTCTGAGAGAAGCCGCCGGCGGCGGGCATCGTCCCGAAGAATGCGCCGACGGTGTTCGCCGCCCCTGTCGCGAACAACTCCTGGTTGCTGTCGATCGGCGGCTCCGTCGCCGTGCGCAGGCTGCGTGCGACAGCGGCTGATTCGAGGAACGCCATCACGGCGATTGCGAGGGCACCGGGGGCGAGCGTCGTCGCCAGAGCGAGGTCAGGGACGCCGGGGGTGGGGAGCCCGCTCGGGACGGCAGCGATCAGATCCACACCCGCCTCGTCGATGCCGGCCAGCCAGACCAGGAGGATGCCGCCGATCACGACGACGAGTGTGCCGGGGACCTTCGGGGCGAAGCGCTTGAGCAGGAGCAGGACCGCGATCGACCCGACCGACAGCGCGACGGTGGGCCAGTTCACGCTGTCGAAGGCCTGCCCGACCGCCGCCACCGCACGGAAGAAGCCGTGGCCGGAGAAGTTGTCGCTCTCCCCCAGCAGCTTCGGCAGCTGACCGAGCGCGACCGTCGCCCCGACGCCGATCTTGAGTCCGAGCACCGTTGCGCCGCTGATGTTCTCGACCAGGGAGCCGAGTCGGCACAGCCGTGCGATCAACAGGATCACGCCGACCAGGAGCGTCAGCATCATCAGGGCCCCGATGGCGTCGTCGGCTCCCGCGGCCACGCCCGCGGACACGAGCGTCGTCGCGGTCAGCGTCGCGATCGTCGAGGTCGTCGAGACGCTCATCGCCCGGCTGCCGCCGAGGAACGCGTAGACGAGCATCGGGAGGATGCAGGTGTACAGGCCGACCTGCACCGGCAGGTTCGCAATGGTGGCGTAGGCCATCGCCTGCGGAATCACCACGGCTCCGGCAGAGAGGCCGGCCACGATGTCGCGGAGGATCCACGTCCGCTGGTACCCCTGGAGGGTGCTGAACAACCAGGAGGGTCGTGTCGTCGTGGTCATCGGGGCCTCCTCGTCGGATCGAGTGAAGCGTACTGCGCGCCGCGGGCGGCACACCCGGGATCCCGTCGGACCGACGGTCGGCTCACCCTGGTGAACTCGCGCCACGAGCGGTGCGGGATTCCGGGTGAGGCGGGTATCGTCCGACGCATCCGTCGGATTCGCAACCTCCTGCCCCACCTCGAGAAGGGTCGCGCCGGGTGAACCTCCAGGACCTCTTCTCGTCGGACATCGACTGGTGGCAGCTGCTCATCGCGCTTCTCGTCGCCGTGACGACACTGGTCGTCTCCCGCCTCGCCCGCAAGGGGATCCTCGCGCTCATGCGGCGAGCGCCCGGTGTGACCGAGCCGGTGGCGACGTTCGTGTCCCGGTTCGTGGGGTACGCGGTGCTCCTCCTCGGGCTCGGGATCGCTCTCGCGGTCCTCGGCGCGAACATCCAGCCGCTGTTGGCGATCGCCATCGTGCTCGCCGTCATCGCCGTGCTGGTACTGCGTGGCGTCGCCGACAACTTCGCGGCGGGGGTGCTCCTGCAGGCGCGACAGACCGTCAAGGTCGGCGACGAGGTCGTGGTCGACGGCCCGGACGGTGCGCTCACCGGAACCGTGACCGAGCTCAACGCGCGCTCCGTGCTGCTGCTCACGGTGGACGGACGGACGGTGCACGTGCCGAATGCGCGACTGCTCGCCGATCCGTTGATCAACGACTCGTCGCACGGCGCGCGTCGCAGCGAGGTACAGGTGCGGGTCCGGCATGGCGGGGCGGCACTCGACGACGTGGTCGACGTGGTCTCCCGTGCTGCCGCGACGGCAGAGGGTGTGCATCATCGCGAGATCGTGCGCGCGCTCATCACAGGCGTGAGCGACTCCCGCTTCACCATCCGTCTGCAGTACTGGCACCACCCGCTGCACGGCGCTGTCACGACCTCCGGGGTTGTGGTCGCGGTCTCGGCGGCGCTCGCGGACGCCGGATGGACCGGCACCGTCACGAGCGAGCCGGGCGCGCCACCTCTGGTGCCGCCGGAGGCCGTGTGACTCTTCCGTGTATGTGAATTGTGCACAATCAAATTGTGTGCAATGGTTTATGGATGCCGATGACCGACGAGCTGGCGTGCTTCTCCCTCTACTCCGCCGCCCGGGCGACGACGCAGGCGTACCGCGCCCTCCTCGCCCCCTGGGGCCTGACGTACCCGCAGTACCTCGTGCTCGCGGCGCTCTGGCTCGACGGCGACCAGACGATCGGATCCCTGGGCGACGTCATGCGACTCGACTCGGGAACCCTCTCGCCGCTGGTTCGCCGCCTCGAACAGGCCGGTCTGGTCGTCAAGACCCGCAGCGGGTCCGATGAGCGCGTCGTCACCGTCGCGCTGACCGACAGGGGCCGGGCGCTGCGCAGCGAGGTCGCCCCGATCCACGCCACGATCGCCGAGGTCTCCGGCCTCCACGACGACACCCGCCGCCGGCGACTCATCGCCGAGCTGCAGGACATCACCACCCGCCTCCAGCAGGCCACCTCCGAGCTCAGCGCGGCGACGCGCAGCGACGACAGCCGCTGACCCGGCCCCACAGAACGGAAGAACCACCATGCGCGCACTCATCCACGACACCTTCGGAGCTCCCGAAGACGTCCTCCACCTCGAGGACCGTCCGCTCCCGGAACCGGGGGCAGGCCAGGTCCGCCTGCGGGTCGTGCTCTCCCCCATCCACAACCACGATCTGTGGACGGTCCGGGGCACCTACGGCTTCACGCCCGCACTTCCCGCTCCGTCCGGCACGGAAGCGCTCGGCGTCGTCGATGCCATCGGGGACGGTGTCGAGCACCTCGCCGTGGGTCAGCGCGTCGCGACGGGCGGAACGTTCGGCGCCTGGGCCGAGTACATCGTGGCGAACGCCGCCGGACTCGTCCCGGTTCCCGACGCGCTCCCCGATGAGATCGCCGCACAGCTCGTCTCGATGCCGTTCAGCACCATCACCCTGCTCGATTTCCTCGGAGTGAGCGAGGGCGAGTGGATCGTGCAGAACGCCGCCAACGGCGCGGTCGGCCGGATGCTCGCGCAGCTGGGTGCCGCGCGCGGGGTCAACGTCGTCGGTCTGGTGCGCCGCACCGCCGGGGTCGAGGAGCTGCGCGCTCAGGGCATCGAGCGCGTCGTCGCGACTGACCAGGGCGACTGGGAGCAGCAGGTCGCCGCCCTCACCGGAGGTGCACCGATCGTCGCGGGCGTCGACTCGGTCGGCGGCGCTTCGGCTGGCCAGGTGCTCTCGCTCCTGGCCGAGGGAGGCACCTTGGTCGCCTTCGGCGCCATGGACTCGCCGACCATGGAGATCGCCTCCTCCGATGTGATCTTCAAGCAGGCCACCGTGAAGGGCTTCTGGGGCAGCAAGGTGATCCCCGCGCTCGACCCGACGACGCGCAGTGCGCTGTTCGGCGAGCTGTTCCAGCGCCTGGCGGATGGCTCGCTCACTCTCCCCGTCGCCGGAGTCTTCGATGCCGCGGACATCCGCGATGCCGTCCAGGCGAGCAACACGCCAGGACGCGTGGGCAAGGTGCTGCTGCGCTTCTGACCGCCTCCGCGCCGGATCGGGGTTCCCGATGTCCGTCCCCGGGAGCAGAGTGTGCGCATGGAGATCACACTCGCTCAACCAGAGGGACTCGTCGTGAGCCCCGCATTCAGTCACGTCGCGGTGGTGCCCCCGGGCGCCACGACGATCTACGTCGGCGGCCAGAACGGCGTCGATGCCTCGGGATCCGTCGTCTCGTCCGATGCCGGCGAGCAGTCGCTCCGCGCGGTGGAGAACGCCAGGATCGCCCTCGAGTCGGCCGGTGCCGGTCTCGACGACGTGATCAGCTGGACCGTCCTGATCCATCAGGAGGCCGATCTGCGCGCCGCCTACGGAGCGGTGGCGGCACGTCTCGCTCGCGACGGCGCACCACCGCTCGTCACCGCGGCGATCGTCGCCGGGCTCGGCGTGCCGGGTGCGCTCATCGAGGTGAGCGCGGTGGCGGCCGTCATCCGCGACTGATCAGATCCGGCCCCGCACGGGCGTCCGTTCGGAGCCATCCGCGTCGTCGGGCATCGTCATCTCCGCGCGCACGCCCAGGAGGCGCACCTCGCGGGTGGCGTCGAGGCTCTCGCCGAGCGCGACGGCCGCGGCGACGAACACCTCGCTCTCGGTGGTCGGATGGGCGAGCTTCCGGCCGATCGTCTTGGTCTCGAACGGCGCGTATCGCACCTTGAGGTGCACCCGCACGACCGGTCTGCCTTCTGCGGCACAGTCGTCGAAGGCCTGCGCGGCGAGCTCCGCGATCGCGGCCTCGACCTGCTCCGGCGCGGTCAGGTTCTCCTGATAGGTCGTCTCGCGGCTGTGGCTGCGCGCGACCCAGGGCGTGTCATCGACGACACGTGGCCCTTCCCCGGAGCCGAGCCCGTGGTACCAGACGCCCATGCGCGGTCCGAACTCCTCCACGAGCACCCGATCGTCCGCATCGGCCAGTTCCTGCACCGTGCTGATGCCGTGATCCGCCAGCCGCTTCTGCACCTTCGACCCGACGCCCCACAGGTCCCGAGTCGGCTTCTCCCCCATGACCTCGAACCAGTTGTCCTCCGTCAGCCGGAACACGCCACCAGGCTTCCCGAACTCGGTCGCGATCTTGGCGCGCACCTTGTTGTCGCCGATGCCGACCGAACAGTGCAGCTCGGTGGCGGCCAAGACGGCCGCCTGCGCGGCTCGGGCGACCTGTTCCGGATCATCGGTGGTCACGCCGAGGAAGCACTCGTCCCACCCGACGACCTCGAGCACCAGGTCCGGGAGCGACCGCAGCGCGGCCATCACCTCTCCCGAGGCGACCGCGTACGCCTCATGATCGACGGGGAGGAACACCGCGTCCGCGGGCGCCTTGCGGGCTGCGATCTTGAGCGGCATCCCCGAGCCGATGCCGAACGTCCGCGCCTCGTACGATGCCGTCGACACGACCGCGCGCTCCGTGGGATCGCCTCGGCCTCCCACGATCACTGGACGGCCGGCGAGCTCCGGCCTGCGCAGAATCTCGACCGCGGCGATGAACTGATCCATGTCCACGTGCAGCACCCAGTCGGCCATGCAACGAGTGTGACGGCTGCGGGCGTGGATGTCACCCCTTGCGCTCAGGCGAGCGAGACGCCGATCGCGGTGGCGATCACGGCCAGCAGCGGCAGGGTCCCCTGCATCGTGGCGGCTCTGAGCTTGGAGCGATCGGAGAGGACCAGCACGAGTGCGGCGGCGAGCATCATGCCCGTTCCGGCGAAGACGAGCGTCAGCCCGACGGTCGGGGAGCCGACGATGACGAGGCCGATTCCGAGAAGTGCCGTCAGCGCGAGGAACAGGTTGTAGAAGCCCTGGTTGAAGGCGAGCTGCTTCATGGTGATGGCGTCCGCTTCGGAGGGCACGCCGAAGATCTTCCGCGTCTCCGGCTCCGTCCACCGCAGTGACTCGAGGGCGAAGATGAAGACGTGGAAGGCGGCCGCTGCTGCGGCGAGGACGAGACCGACGATGAGCATGCGCTGATTCTCCCGGTCGGGACGCCACGGGGCAAGCCAGCACGCCCACGCCTCCCTTCAACTCAGCGCGGAACCTCAGACCAGGAAGATCGGCAGGAGGCCGGGGTTGTGTGCGTGCACGAGGACGGCGAACACGACGGCGTCGAAGAGCAGGTGCACCGTCACGACGTAGGCGAGGGAGTGCGTGCGCAGGAAGATGTACCCCTGCAGCAGGGCGAACGGGATCGTGAGGAGCGGACCCCACTCGCGATAGCCGAGCTCCCACAGGAACGACACGAACACGATCGCCTGCAGCAGGTTGGCCGCGAGGTCGGGGAAATGGCGACGCAGCAGCGCGAACACCGTGCAGATGAAGAACAGCTCGTCCCAGATACCGACCGCGCCGACGCCGACGAAGAGCCGGGCGATCAGCTCGGGCGTGTCGACGACCGGCCAGTTCTGGTAGACGCCGCTGGTGATGAAGTAGAAGGGCAGGATCAACCACCCCAGGACCAGCACCGCGACGAGCCAGCCCCATTGCAGCCGCCCCCAGCGTCGGCGCGTCCGCCACGGGAAGCCGATCGCACGATCGCGATACACGAACCGCGAGATCAGATACGGAACGGCGACCGCCCCGCCGAGAGCGAGCGTGAACCGCAGCATCGCGAGGTTGTCGAGCTCCGCGGCGAGCGGGATGACGCTCACGATCAGCAGGCCCACCGCGATCAACGACAGATCCCTCGTGAGCGACGGAGGTCGGGGCGCACCGACCACGCGCGCGCTCTCCCGCCTCGCCCCGACGGTCACGATCGGGGCTTCCACCGGCCGATTCCGCTCGATCAGCCAGGCGACACCGATCCCCACGGCCAGGAGCGCCCAGCCCAGCCAGGGAATCTCCAACACGAAGAACGCGGGAGCGGCAGCGCACACGAGCAGCGCGGGAACAAGATCCGCACGCAGCGCTGTCTTGCGCCGCACGTCGGTCACACGCGGGCCCGGCGTCGATAGACGAGGTCGCGGATGTCCCGGCCCTTCGCGATTCCCTTGCGCTCGAACGCGGTCATCACGCGGCCGTCGAAGCGCTCCGCCCACTCGCCCTCGAACGCGCGCTCGAACAGCGGCTCGGCGTCGAGGACCTCACGCATCTGCAGCGCGTAGTCCTCCCAGTCGGTCGCGAGGCGCAGCAGTCCGCCGTCGCGCAGCGCCTTCGCCGCGGTGTCGCCGAAGCCCGGACGCACGAGTCGACGCTTGGTGTGCTTCTTCTTGTGCCACGGGTCGGGGAAGAAGATCCACACCTCGCGGGCGGCGGCGTCGGGCAGATACGACGACAGCACCTCGGGAGCGTTCGCCTCGACCACGCGCAGGTTGCGGGCACCCGCACGGTCGGCGTCGAGCATGGTGCGGGCGAGCCCGGCGCGGAACACCTCGACGGCGAGGAAGTCGTCGTCCGGGCGCGAGGACGCCGCGGCCACGATGGCGTGTCCCTGTCCCGAACCGATCTCCACGTAGAGATCCGCCGCGCGTCCATACTCGGTGGCAGGGTCCAGCCGCGCCTCCGGGTGCACCGAGGTCCAGGCGACGTCGCGCGGGACGTCCAGGAGGTAGTGCGGGCCGAGCTCGGAGAAGGCGCGCTCCTGCGCGTCCGACATCCGGCCGCTGCGACGTACGAACGACACCGGCTCGTCTCGGAAGGTACGGGGTTCGGGCATGAATCCAGGGTAGCCGTCGCCGCCGAGGGCTCCCGCGCTGCCCGTCAGTCCGCGGGGGCGGTCACGAAGTCGATGAGCTCTTCGACGCGGCCGAGCAGCGCCGGCTCCAGGTCCCGGTAGGTGGTCACCTTCGAGAGGATGTGCTGCCAGGCGCGACCGGTGTCGCCCTGCGTCTCGTACGGCCAGCCGAAGGCCCGACAGATGCCGGTCTTCCAGTCGGTGCCGCGCGGGATCTCCGGCCACTTCGCGATCCCGAGCGCACGAGGCGTCACGCACTGCCACACATCGACGAACGGGTGACCGACGATCCGCAGATACCGCCCGTGCGGACCCCGCGAGATCGCGTCCGCGATGCGCGACTCCTTCGATCCGGGGACGAGGTGATCGACGAGCACCCCGTATCGTCGCGTCGCGCTCGGGGGCTCCGCTGCGAGGAGGTCGTCGAGCAGATCGATGCCCTGCAGGAACTCGACGGCGACGCCCTCCACGCGCAGATCCGCGCCCCACACCTTCTCGACGAGCTCGGCGTCGTGCTTGCCCTCCACGAGGATGCGGCTGGGGAGTGCGACACGGGCACGCTGGTCTGCGACGGCGAAGGACCCGGATGCGGTGCGCCGTGGCCCCTGGGCCTTCGCCGCAGGCACGACGAGCCGCACCGGGGCGCCGTCGATGAGAAACCCGCCACCGAGTGGGAACAGACGGCGACGTCCGACGCGGTCCTCCAGTTCGACGGTGCCGCCCTGCACACGCGTGACCGCGCCGCAGAATCCGTCGTCGGCCACCTCGACCACGAGGTCGGTCTCGGCCGCGACCTGCGGCACCTGCTTCGCACCGCGGTCGCGCCAGCCGGCGGCCAGCACATCCGCGCCGTACATATCGTCCATGCCATCCAGCGTATGTGTCTCCGCTCAGGGCGAACGGCGAACCGTCTTCGAGTGCTGTCGCGTGTCGGATGCAGTGCATAGACTCGTGACATGGGGCTCGGCTGCCGGTCGGAGGGATCACGATGACGAAACGGTGGCTCGCGCTGACCGCGGTCCTGCTGGCTACGGCCGCCGGAGTGTTCTCCGCATCGGCGGCATCCGCGACCGATCCGGTCACGCTCGACGCAGGGTATGTCACCGATCAGGCGGGAGTTCTCAGCGCCGACGAAGAGGCCGCTGCCGAAGCCCGGCTGCAGGAACTCACCGAGAACTCCAACGCCGACCTGTTCGTGGTGCTCGTCGATGACTTCACCAATCCGAGCGACAACGCGGAATGGGCCGACACCGTCGCGCAGAACAACAACCTCGGGCCGCAGCAGTACCTGCTCGCGATCGCTGTCCATGGCCGCAGCTACTACATCTCCGCATCGACGGACGGACCGTTGAGCTTCAGCCAGCTCGACAGCATCGAAGACAAGATGGTCCCGTTCGCCGCCGATGGCGACTGGGTCGGCGCGATCACCCTCGCCGCCGACGAGATCCAGGGCGACGGGGGTGCCGGCGCGCTGCGCATCGGCCTGGTCGTCCTCGCGATCGTTGCGGTCGCGCTGCTCCTGTGGCTCGTCATCGCCCTGGTGCGCCGCAGCCGCCGCCGGGCGGAGCTCCGCGAACGCGGCGCGATGCCGGAGACACCCGACCCGGCAGACCCCTTCTCCACGCTCACCGACCAGCAGGTCGAGACGCAGGCCGGGCTCGCCCTCGTGCAGGCCGACGACGCCATCACCTCGAGCCGGGAGGAGCTCGGCTTCGCGGTCGCGCAGTTCGGCGACGGTGCGACGGCGGAGTTCTCCCGCGCCGTCGATGCGGCGAAGACGAAGATCGCAGAGGCCTTCGACCTCAAGCAGAAGCTCGACGACGAGATCGAGGACACGATCCACGACCGCCGCGCCTGGCACATCCGCATCATCCAGATCGCGGAAGAGATCGATGACCTGCTCGATGACAACACCGAGGCCTTCGACGCACTGCGCAAGCTCGAGCAGAATGC
Source organism: Microbacterium sp. LB12 (assembly GCF_037150835.1). Taxonomy (NCBI): domain Bacteria; kingdom Bacillati; phylum Actinomycetota; class Actinomycetes; order Micrococcales; family Microbacteriaceae; genus Microbacterium; species Microbacterium sp. LB12. The sequence goes on from NZ_JBBCPF010000015.1 coordinate 36,677, forward strand.
TCCGCAGGAGCTCGAGCGGGTCCGCGGCGAGCGTGCGGCACTCGATCCCGTCCTCGCCGCCGCTGATCCGGCCCTCGCCGCTCTGACCACGACGTACGCACCGGCGGCCCTCAGCACGGTGGCGGACAACCCCGCGCAGGCGCGCGAACGTGCCGACCTCGCCGATCGTTCGATCGACGCGGCGACTCAGGCGCTCGCGGCGGGGCGATCGGGCGAAGCCGCGTTCGCGATCCGCACAGCCGAGCAGTCGGTCGCGCAGGCCGCGCAGCTCGCACAGGCGGTCACGACTCTGAATGCCGAGTTCGCGGCGATCGAGACGCAGGCACAGGCCCTCGTCGCCGAGCTCCAGGGTGATCTGGCCGCCGCGCAGCAGCTGCCAGACGCCGACGGCACGATCGCGGCAGCCGCCTCCGCGACCGCCCAGCAGCTCCAGCTCGCGCAGGCCGACCTCGCCGGCTCCGCACGCAACCCGCAGCGGGTGCTCGAGGCGCTCACGGCGGCGAACGCGCAGATCGACGCCGCCATCGCCCGAGGCCGGGAGGGCGTCGAGCGCACCCGACGGGTGCAGCAGCTCCTCGAGCAGACTCTCGCGCAGGCGAACTCCGAGATCCGCGCCGCCCGCGAGTTCATCGAGACGCGACGCGGCACTGTCGGCTCGACCGCGCGCACCCGCCTGGCGAATGCGGAGGCCAGTCTGACGCAGGCGCTCAACCTCCGCGCCACCGACCCGGAATCGGCGCTGACGGAGGCGAATCGCGCTCTCGCTCTCGCCGGACAGGCCACGTCCGCGGCGCAGGCCGACGTGCAGTCCTACAGCTACCCGCAGGGTGGTGGCGGCGGTCCGTTCGGCGGCACCTCGTCCGGTGGATCCGGCCTCGGCGGCGACATCCTCGGCGGCATCATCGGCGGGCTCCTCGCCAGCGGTGGCGGATCCTCTCGCCGGAGCAGCAGCAGCAGCGGCTGGCGCTCGTCCGGAGGCGGCGGCTACCGCAGCTCCGGCTTCGGCGGCGGCGGTTCCCGAGGCGGCGGAAGCCGCAGCGGCCGATCCGGAGGTAGACGCTTCTGATCCTCCACACAGACATTTACGCCAAGCTCTCGAAGACGCCCTCTGAAAGGAACCACGCATGACCAAGCAGTCCATCTTCGGACGTATCTCGACCCTCGTCCGCGCGAACATCAACTCTCTGTTGGACTCTGCGGAAGACCCGCAGAAGATGATCGACCAGCTGGTCCGGGACTACACGAACAGCATCGCCGACGCCGAGTCCGCGATCGCGGAGACCATCGGCAACCTGCGCCTGCTCGAGCGCGACCATGAGGAGGACGTCCAGGCGTCGACCGAGTGGGGCAACAAGGCCCTCGCCGCGAGCCGCAAGGCCGACGAGATGCGCGCGGGCGGCAACACCGCCGACGCCGACAAGTTCGACAACCTCGCCAAGATCGCCCTGCAGCGCCAGATCAGCGCCGAGCGCGAGGCGACCGGTGCCGAGCCGCAGATCGCCGCGCAGACGGAGATCGTCGACAAGCTCAAGAGCGGCCTGAACGGCATGAAGGACAAGCTCGTCGAGCTCAAGAACAAGCGCAGCGAGCTGCTCGCCCGCGCCAAGGTCGCCGAGGCGCAGACCAAGGTGCAGGACGCCGTGGGCTCGATCAACGTCCTCGACCCCACCAGTGAGCTGGGCCGGTTCGAGGACAAGGTCCGCCGCCAGGAGGCCATCGCGCAGGGCAAGATCGAGCTGGCCGCGTCCAGCCTCGACGCCCAGTTCGAGAGCCTGGAAGACCTCGGCGAACTGACCGAGGTCGAGGCCCGTCTCGCCGAGCTCAAGGCCGGCGGCAGCGCTCCCCGTCAGGCCATCGAAGGCAACTGACACCACCGGCGGGTGTCCTGGGTCTCAGGCCCGGGGCATCCGCCCTCTTCTTCGGAGGCACCCATGGTGCGATTCCTCGTCGTCCCGCAGTGGCAGGGTTCGCCCGCCCCACGCGCGATGCTCCTCGTCGACGGTGCCACAGCCATCGCCGGCGACCTCCCCCGCGCGTCCACGACCGTGCTCGATGTTCCTGTCGAGTCCGGAGAGTCATTGGGCACAGGCGTCCGCCGTCTGAGTGCGCTGTTGCGGACGCGCGACCTCGTCCACGGGCACCTCGACGGCGACACCGTCGTGATCGGCGGCGACTGCAGCGTCACGGTCGCCGCGCTCGAGTCGCTCCCCGGCGGCACAGAGGACGTCGCCGTGGTGTGGTGCGATGCGCACGCCGACATGCACACCCCCGACACGTCGCCGTCCGGTGCGTTCTCCGGCATGGCTCTGCGCGCGATCCTCGGGCAGGGCGAGGATCAGCTCGTGCTCTCCCCCGGCGTCCCGCCTGAGCGGGTCGTCACTGTCGGCATGCGCAACCTCGACGACGCCGAGGTCGAGCAGCTCGATCCGCTGACGAACCTGACAGTCGACGACCTGGACCGCCCGGAGGCGCTGCTCGACGCCGTGCGTGCAACCGGAGCGTCGCGCGTGTGGGTGCACATCGACGTGGATGTGCTCGATCCGGCCGAGTTCGCCGGTGTGTCGTCTTCGGTCCCGTTCGGACTCTCCCCCGCCGCCCTGAGCAGCGCGATCCGCTCGCTGCGGACGGAGATCCCTCTGGCGGGCGCGACGATCGCGGGGTTCGCCCCGAGGTCTCCCGCCGATGCCGTGGAAGACCTCGGCGCCCTGCTGCGCCTCGTCGGGGCTGTGGCGTGACGCCGAACGACTGGCGCCCGGCGGCAGAGGAAGCACTCGCACGCGGACGGCGTCTCGACCGTCGCATCCCCGCCTTCCTGCTGCGCTCCCCCGTGAGCCGTCTGGGCTACGCCTGGGGCACGGCTGTCGGCTGGGTGTGGGGCTCGCTGTGGAGCACCGGTCCCGTGGAGCGGCGCGCCGGTCTCTGGATCTTCCGGGGCATGCCGAGCTGGACGTTCAATCGTGGCGGTGTCTGCGTGGGCGGGTGCTTCCTGACCGGCGATGCGCGTCCGACCGACGCGGTGCTGCGGCACGAGGCCGTGCACAAGGCGCAGTGGCTGCGCTACGGGTTCCTCATGCCGGTGCTGTACCTGTTCGCCGGCCGCGACCCGCTCCACAACCGGTTCGAGATCGAGGCGGGCCTGGAAGACGGCAACTACGTGCGGCGGACGCGCTGACGGTCTCGTCCCGCGCGTCGGGAGGGGCCGATCAGCGGTCGGCGGGAAGCAGTCCGAAGCGCTCGGGCGTGTGGATGAGCGTCGGTGAAACCTCGAGTGCGCTGGTCAGGTGCTCGACGATGTCGGCCGTGCCGAGGTAGCCGCCGAGGAGCGTGACGTGCGTCTCGATCTCGTCGTCGCACATCATCTCGTCGGCCCATGCGCACGTCGCGCGCGTGAGCGCCTGGCCCGGAGCGCAGGCACGACCGCTGCCGGGGACACCGGAACGCTGCTCGCGGGCGAGCCAGGTGACCGTCATCCGCCCGGGAGCGTCGATCACGCCGATGTCTGCGACCTCGGGTACCTCGATGAAGATCCGCCCCGATGCGCACAGCGGAAGGGTCGCCAGGAACACCTCGAGCTCACCGAGCGACTGCTCGTCCGCCGTCACCAGGTGGTGCGCGCGCTGACGCGCGGCGCGACGTTCTGCGCGCGTGCTGCGGGTCTCGAGCGAGGTCTCCATGGTGATCCCATCGTACACCAAGTGAAGGCTTGCCTAACCTTGCCCGCAGACATCTACGCAAGCCCCGGCGCAGATGACTAGGGCGCGACCTCGACGAGCGCTGCAGCGAGCGCGGTCAGCTCGTGTTCAGTCATCCCCTGCGCACGCAGGTACCCCGCAGCCGACCCCCATCGCTCATCCACCTGCTCCAGGAGCCGACGCATCACGGGCGCCGGCGACTGCGTGGCGAGTGCGACCGCGTGCACGGCCTCGGGATGCTGGGTGCGCAGGTACTCGGCGATCCGGCGTGAGCGCTGCGCAGGCAGCTGCGACTCCGTCAGCGCGTAGTCGGCGATCACCGCCTCCCGATCGGCTCCGACGGCCGATAGCGCCAGGGCGACGGTCACACCGGTGCGGTCCTTGCCGACGGTGCAGTGCACGAGGGTTCGCTGCCCACGCGCGATGATGCGGATGGCCTCGACCAGCCGCTCTCCGCTCTGCTCGAGCAGGTGCAGATAGAGGTCGTCGAGACTCGTGTCCGCCTCGAAGAACGAGCGCACCGACCCCAGGAACAGCGGGAGGTGCGTGGTGTCGGGCCCCTCGATCTCGGTGGGCTCCGCCGCCACCTCCTCGCCGTCGCGCAGGTCGACGATGTGATCCACGCTCGCGCGGAGCGCCGAGGCCCCCGTGGTCGTCGCCCCGGACAGCTGGCCCGAGCGCAGCAGGACACCCGCGCGCACTCGGCCACCCTCCACCGGGATACCTCCGACGTCGCGGACGTTCGAGACGCCGTCGACGACGAGGATCGTCATGCCTGCGCCTGCGGCGCCCGGGCGGGAACCGGATAACGACCGGCGATCACGACCCGGTTGAAGGCGTTGATGGAGACGCAGGCCCAACTCAACGCCGCGTACTCCTTCTCGGTGAACACGCCGCCGACGAGGTCGTACACCTCGTCGGAGATGCCGTCCTCCGCGATGAACGTGAATGCCTCGGCGAGTTCGAGGGCAGCGCGCTCGCGCTCACTGAACACGCCGCTCTCGCGCCAGGTCGGGATCTGCGTGAGGGTGTCGGTGTCGATGCCTGCGGCCACGGCACGGTCGACGTGGATGCGGGTGCAGTAGCTGCATCCATTGAGCTGCGAGCAGTGGATCATGACGATCTCCTTGAGGCGATCGTCGATGCCATTCGCGGCACAGATCTGCCCGACCGTCTTCGAGAAGGCGTCGAGGGCCTGGTAGGCGGCCGGCTCGGTCTTGGACAGGTGCACGCGCGTCTCGCTCATGCCTCCATGATATTCGGCGTTCCCCTGAGATGCCCCGAGGGTTGCCTCGTCGGGAAAATGCAGAATGACACGAAAAAAGCGGTCACACCACGCATTACTTCCACACATTTCGACACATAGCTTGTCACTACGCTCTCGCATTTCCGCCGCGTCGAGGAAAGGGCGCAGAATATGGACGTGGCGATCGACATCACCGAGTTCAGTTATCTTCCTGCACAGGCCGACGCGCTCGGCGTCCCGCTCCCCGCGGTCGAGCGACTCGCTCTCACTCTCGCAGACGGGCGCTCGCTCAGCGCCCTGCGCTTCGGCAGCGGAGCCCCCCGGGTCACACTCCTGCACGGCGCGGGTCTGAACGCGCACACGTGGGACACCACGGTGCTCGCGCTGCAGCAGCCTGTGCTCGCGATCGATCTCGCGGGCCACGGCGACTCCTCCTGGCGCGACGACGCCGACTACTCCCCGCGCAGGCTGGCCTCCGACGTCGCCGCCGCACTCGACGCCTGGACGACGCAGCCGCAGCTCGTCGTCGGCCAGTCGCTCGGTGGGCTCACCGGCGCCGCTCTCGCCGCCGTCCGCCCCGACCTCGTCTCCGACCTGGTGATCATCGACATCACGCCCGGCATCGATGTCACTGCCGGCCCCGCGGCACTCCGCGAGTTCTATGCGGGCCCCACCGATTTCGCCTCCCGCGACGAGCTCGTCGACAAGGCGATGTCGCTGGGCTTCGGCGGCTCGCGCGCCGAGACCGAACGCGGCGTCTTCCTCAACACCCGCGTCCGCGACGACGGACGCGTGGAGTGGAAGCACCACTTCGCGCACCTCGCCGCGCATGCCCTCGCCGCCCACGACCCGGGCACCACCGAGGCGCCGTCGGCGCTGCACGAGACCGGCTGGGACGACCTCGCCGCCGTCCGCGCACCGATCACGCTCGTGCGTGCCGAACGCGGATTCGTCAGCGAGGCCGATGCCGCCGCGTTCCAGCAGCGCGTACCCACCGCCCAGCTGGTCGTCCTGGAGGCGACCCACAACGTCCAGGAGACCGCACCCGTCGCCCTGGCCACACTCATCGACACCGCGTCCCCCGCCCGGGGAATGTGACGTTCCGTTCCACACCCGACCCGCACCCTGCCACACATCTCTAGGCTCGATCCCACGGCACACAGCAGCTGCCGTACCGAGAGGAAACGCCCATGTTCCGACGCACCCGACGTCTTGCGCTGATATCCGCGCTCGCGGCCACCGCCGTGATCCTGAGCGCCTGCTCCGGCACCCCCGCCGAGACGCCGTCCAGCGCCCCGAGCTCCCCCGACCCGGACGCGACGCTCCACGTCGGCCTCGTCCTGGAGCCGACCAACCTCGACATCCGCCACACGAGCGGCGCCGCCCTCGAGCAGATCCTCATCGACAACATCTATGAGGGCCTCGTCAGCCGCACCCAGGACAACGACATCGAAGGGCGCCTGGCGTCGGACTACGAGGTCTCATCCGACGGCCTCACCTACACCTTCACGCTCAACGACGGCGTCGTCTTCCACGACGGCACGCCGCTCACCTCCGCCGACGTCGTCTCCTCCTACGAGGCCGTGCGCACCGACACGACCGTGCAGGGCAACGCCGACTTCGCGTCCGTCGCCTCGATCACCGCACCGGACGAGTCCACGGTCGAGATCGTGCTCTCCGCGCCGAACCAGAACTTCCTGTTCGCGCTGACCGGTCCCGCAGGTCTCGTGTTCAAGACGGGTGACACCACCGACCTGAAGACGGCGGAGAACGGCACCGGTCCGTTCACCCTGACGCGCTGGAACAAGGGCAGCACCATCACGTTCGCGCGCAACGACGCCTACTGGGGCGAGAAGGCCGGAGTCGCTCAGGTCGAGTTCCAGTACATCCCCGACTTCACCGCCGGTGTCAACGCCGCACTCGCGGGCGACGTCGACGTACTCACCGCCGTCGACCCCAACCTCGCCTCTCAGCTCGAGGACTCCGGCGACTTCACCCTCACGAAGGGGCGTACGACTGACAAGGCCACGCTCGCCTTCAACAACAAGAAGGCACCCCTCGACGACGTGCGCGTGCGCGAGGCGCTGCGTCTCGCGATCGACCACGAGGCCCTGATCGAGGCGGTCGGCGCCGGCACCACGCTGTACGGACCGATCCCCGAGCTCGACCCGGGCTACGAAGACCTCTCCGATGTCATCTCCTACGACCCGGACAAGGCCAAGAAGCTGCTCGAGGAAGCCGGTCAGAAGGACCTGGAGTTGACCCTCACGATCCCGTCGTTCTACGGCACCACGGTGCCGAAGGTGCTGATCTCCGACTTCGCCAAGGTCGGCGTGACCCTCGACGTCGACTCGGTCGAGTTCCCGACCTGGCTCGAAGACGTCTACACCAACCACGACTACGACCTGAGCTTCGTGCTGCACGTCGAGCCGCGCGACTTCGGCAACTTCGCCAACCCCGACTACTACTTCGGCTACGACAACGCCGAGGTGCAGAGCCTGTACGCGAAGGCCCTCGCAGAGGTCGACCCGGACAAGTCCGCAGACCTCCTCGCACAGGCGGCGCGCATCGTCTCCGAGGACCACGCGGCCGACTGGCTGTACAACGGTGAGACGATCACGGCCGTGAGCCCGATCGTCACCGGGTTCCCGAAGGACTCGATCAACTCGCGCATCAACCTGGCCGGCGTCACCGTCTCCGCCGAGAAGTAGCGAGCGGTCACCCCTTCGTGATCCGCTACGCGCTCGTCCGAGGAGCCCTGCTCATCGCAGGGCTCCTCGTGTCGAGCGTGCTCATCTTCCTGACGTTGCGGGTCTTCCCCGGAGACGTCGCACAGCTGATCGCCGGCACCCAGGCATCGCCCGCGGAGGTCGACGCCCTGCGCGAATCCCTCGGCCTGAACCGTCCGCTCTTCGCGCAGTACGCCGACTGGATCGGCGGGATCTTCCGAGGAGACCTCGGCACCTCGCTGCTGTCGGGAGCCTCGGTCGGCGAGGAACTGTTCCTCAAGGCGCAGGTCACCGTGCCCCTCGGCATCATGTCGCTCCTCATCGCGGTGCTCATCGCGGTGCCGTTCGGCATCCTCGCCGCGCTCCTGCGCAACCGCCGCGGCGGCACGGCGCTGAGCGTCGGCGCACAGGCCCTGGCCGCCGTACCCGTCGTGTGGGCCGGGATGATGCTCATCGTCGTGTTCTCGGTCTGGCTGGGCTGGCTCCCCCCGCAGGGCTTCCCGCGCACCGGTTGGTCCACGCCGGGGAAGGCGATCGAGGCGCTCCTGCTCCCCGCCCTCACGATCGGCATCGTCGAGGGCGCCATGCTCATGCGGTTCGTGCGCAGCGCCACGCTGCAGGCGGCAGGACAGGATTTCGTACGGACGGCCGCGGCCAAGGGCCTCACCCGCACACGCGCCCTGATCCAGCACGGCATCCCGGCCGTCGGCCTGTCCATAATCACCGTACTCGGACTGCAGGTGGCGGGCATCATCGTCGGCTCGGTCGTGATCGAACAACTGTTCACCCTGCCCGGGATCGGGCGCATGCTGGTCGCCGACGTCGGCACCCGCGACCTCATCAAGGTGCAGAGCGAGCTCCTCGTCCTCACCGGCTTCGTGCTGATCGTCGGCTTCCTCGTCGATCTCGTGCACCGCGCGATCGATCCCCGACAGCGGGAGGCCGCATGACGCCGCGCTGGCTCCGCCGACTCTGGGACACGGCGACAGGACGCTTCGGGATCATCGTCGTGGCGGTGATCGCCGCCGCAGCGCTCGTGTCGCTGTTCTGGACGCCCTTCGACCCGCAGGCGTCGAACATCGGCGACCGCTGGCTGCCGCCCGGCTGGCCGCACCTGCTCGGGACGGACGACACCGGACGCGACATCCTCAGTCTGCTGATGGCGGGGGCGCGGACGACCGTGTTCGTGAGCATCGGCGCCGGCATCGTCGCCACCCTCGTCGGCATCGCGCTCGCGGCTCTCGGCGCCCTCACCGCGCGCTGGATGCGGGAGACGGTCGCCGTGCTCGTCGACATCCTGATCGCCTTCCCGGTGCTGCTCATCGCCATGATGATCTCCTCCGTGTGGGGCGGATCGCTGTGGGTGGTCATCTGGGCGGTCGGCATCGGCTTCGGCGTCAACATCGCCCGTGTCACGCGCCCCGAACTGCGTCGTGTGCAGCAGAGCGACTTCGTCCTCGCGGCGCGCGCTTCGGGGCTCACCCCCGCGCAGAGCCTCGTACGGCACCTGCTGCCCAACGTCGCACCGGTGTTCATCGTTCAGCTGTCGTGGTCGATGGCGGTGGCCGTGCTCGCCGAGGCGGGCCTGTCGTACCTCGGCTTCGGCGCTTCCGTGGTGGAGCCCAGCTGGGGGCTGCTCCTCGCCGACCTGCAGCGCTACATCGGCGTGCATCCGCTCTCGGTGATCTGGCCCGGGCTCACGATCACGATCACCGTGCTCGCCCTGAACCTGCTCGGCGACGGTCTGCGCGAAGCCACCGATCCGACCCTGCGTCACCGCACCGCCGAGATCCACACTCCGGGGGTGGTCGCATGAGCCTCTCCGTGCAGGATCTGGTGATCGAGATCGACGGGCGCCGCGTGGTCGACGGCATCTCCTTCGAGGTGCCGGACGGCGCGCGACTCGGCCTGATCGGCGAGTCCGGCTCCGGCAAGTCCCTCACGGCACTCGCCCTGCTCGGGCTGCTCCCCGACGGCGCCACCGCGACCGGAAGCATCCGCTGGGACGACACCGAGCTGATCGGGATGCCGGATCGCGAGCTCGCACGCCTGCGCGGCGACGACATCGGCATCGTGTTCCAGGAGCCGCGGACAGCCCTGAATCCGATCCGCACGGTGGGGCGTCAGATCGCCGAATCGATCCGGATCCACGAAGGGCTCGGTCGACGGGAGGCGAGGGAGCGTGCGATCGCCGAAGCCGCCCGGGTGCGGCTGCCCGATCCGCAGGCGATCGTGGATCGCTACCCGCACCAGCTCTCGGGCGGTCAGCGGCAGCGCGTCGCGATCGCGATGGCGCTCGCCTGCCGACCACGACTGCTGATCGCCGACGAGCCGACCACCGCTCTCGACGTGACGATCCAGGCCGAGATCCTCTCGCTGCTGCTCTCCCTCGTCGCCGACGAAGGAATGTCGCTGGTGTTCATCACGCACGATCTCGCCGTGCTCGCGCAGGTCGCGACCGAGGGCGTCGTGCTCGAACACGGGCGGGTGGTCGAGGCCGCCCCCGTGTCAACGCTCCTGACCGCTCCGACCTCGCCGATCACGCAGGGCCTCCTGCGCGACGCGACCGCGACGCTGTGGCGACCGGACGGCGGTGTCGCATGAGCCTGATCGAGGCGCGCGGGCTCGGGCGCGACTTCTTCGTGCCGAAGCGCTCGACATTCGAGCGCACCCGCACCCAGACCGCGCTGGCTCCCACCGACCTCGACATCGTCGAGGGGTCGTCCGTCGGGATCATCGGCGAATCGGGTTCGGGCAAGTCCACTCTGGTGCGACTGCTGCTGGGACTGGACCGGCCGACGACCGGCACGGTGACCGTCGACGGACGTCGGGTCGACGCCAATGCGTCCGCGAAATCGCTGCACTGGCTGCGCCGCGACACCGGACTCGTGTTCCAGGACCCCTACGCCTCGCTCGACCCGAGGATGACGGCCGGCCAGATCGTGCGCGAGCCGCTCTGGGCACTGGGCATCGACGGCGACCACCGCGCGCGGGTGCACGAGGTACTCGAACAGGTCGGGCTCGAGCCCGAGATGGGCGACCGCTACCCGCACGAGTTCTCCGGCGGACAGCGGCAGCGCATCGCCCTGGCGCGTGCGATCGCGCACGGCCCGCGCATCCTGGTCGGTGACGAGCCGCTGTCGGCACTCGACGTCACAGTGCGTGCGCAGATCCTGGAGCTGCTGATCGAGTTGCGGAAGACGACCGACCTCACCCTGGTGCTGGTGTCGCACGACATCGGCGTGGTGCAGAACCTGTGCGACACCGTCGTCGTCATGAAGGACGGGCACATCGTCGAGCGGGGTGCGACGCAGAAGGTGCTTCTGCACCCCACGCAGGACTACACGAAGGCGCTGCTCGCGGCGATCCCCACGATCCCCTGACCTGCGCCCACTCATACTCCCGCCGACCCACCCCTTTCGGCGCGACCCGCCCCTCTGCGTGCGTGTGGAAGGGGGGTGGGTCGCACGGAAGGGGGTGGGTCGGGAGCCGTGGGGAAGGTGCGTCGTCAGCGCATCGAGCGGAACAAGGAACGACGGCGAGCCGTAGGCCGCAGCACGCGCCGCATGTACACCGTGCCCAGATCGCGTCCGAACTTGTACCCCACGCGACCCATGCGCCCGGCCTCCACGAAGCCGAGCTTCTCGTGCAGCCGGATCGACGCCTCAGCACCCTGATCGCTGATCACGGCGACCATCTCGCGCAGACCGATCTGCTCGCACGCATCGATGAGGGCGCGGAGCAGAGCCGCTCCGAGTCCCTTCCCTCCCGCACCGGGCCCGAGGTAGATCGAGTCCTCAACCGTGTACTTGTAGGCGTTCTTGCCCGCCCACGGCTGCGCCAGCGCATACCCGAGCACGCCTCCGCTCGGCGACACCGCGACGAGGAACGGCAGCTCGAGCCGTGTGAGCAGCGCGTACTTGTCGCGCCAGTACGGGATGCTGCTGCGGCGTTCGTCGAGCGTCACAGCGGAGTTGCTCACGAAGTGGTTGTAGATCTCCCGCACGTGCGGGAGATCCGCAGGCCGGGCGGGCCGGATCGTGTAGGAGAAGACCTCGGGCTCGATCTCCGGACGCAGATGGCGCGGCAGGACACGACGACGGTCCCCCGGCTCGAACTGCATGCGCTCAGCTTAGGGACGGAGACCCTTCGCCTTCCACCCTCCAGTCCACCGGCTCTGCACCCTGTTCCGCCAGCAGGGCGTTGACGCGCGAGAACGGGCGGGAGCCGAAGAAGCCCCGCCGCGCGGACAACGGCGAGGGATGGGCCGAGGCGATCACGGGCGTCTCGCCGAGCAGCGGCTGCAGATTCGCGGCATCCTTGCCCCAGAGCACGGCGACGAGCGGCTGATCGCGACAGGCGAGTGCACGGATCGCGAGCTCGGTGACGGACTCCCAGCCCCAGCCGCGATGCGAGCCGGCAACCCCGGGACGCACCGTGAGCACCCGGTTCAGCAGCAGGACACCCTGGTCGCTCCACGCCGCCAGATCACCGTGCGGCGCGGGCGGGATGCCGAGATCGCTCTCGCGCTCTTTGTAGATGTTGGACAGGCTCCTCGGCAGCGGCCGCACGTCACGGTCGACCGCGAAGGAGAGGCCGATCGGATGCCCCGGCGTGGGATAGGGATCCTGACCGGTGATCAGCACCCGCACCTCCGACAGCGGTCGCCGGAACGCCCGGAGCACGTTCGCGCCCGACGGCAGGTAGCCGTGCCCGGCCTCCTGCTCGGCGCGCAGCCGTTCTCCGAGAGCCGTGATCGTCTCCTGGGCCGGGGCGAGGGCCTGCGCCCACCCCGCGTCGATCTGCCCGTCGTCGGCGAGCTCGGCGAGTGTCCTCGACATCTTCAGTCGATCGAGCGCACACGGAGCGGACCGCGTGCGAGCAGGTGCTGCGCCGACTGCGCGACCGGACGCATCGTGATCAGGTCGAGGTTCACGTGCCCCGGCGACTCCAGGGCGTACGCGATCACGTCGGCGACGTCGTCGGCCACGAGCGGCGCCTCGACTCCGGCGTAGACGGCTTCAGCGGCGAGGGCATCCCCGCCCAGACGGTTGAGCGTGAACTCCTCGGTGTGCACCATGCCCGGCGCGATCTCGACCACACGGATCGGCTCGCCGTTGAGCTCCTGACGGAGGACCTTCACGAGCATCCCCTCGGCTGCCTTGGCGGCGTTGTATCCCGCGCCACCGGCGTACGCCGTCTGCGCGGCCGTCGACGTGATGAACACGGTGTCGGCGTGGCCGTCTTCCGATGCCGCGCGGCGCAGCAGGGGCAGCAGCCCGGCGACCAGGCGCTGACTCGCGAGCACGTTGGCGTCGAACATCCACTGCCAGTCGTCCACCGAGGCGTCCTCGATCCGGTCGGTTCCGCGGGCCCCGCCCGCCACCTGGACCAGCGCGTGCACGGGGCCGGACGCGGCGAGCTCCGCCACCAACGCCTCGACCGCCGCCGCATCCGTCAGATCGCACGCGATCGCCGAGGCTCCGGTCTCCGCGGCGAGCGCAGCCAGGCGGTCCTCACGGCGGGCGACTCCGACGACGTCCCATCCCCTCGACCGAAGCGCACGCACCGTCGCCGCGCCGATTCCCGAACTCGCACCCGTCACCACTGCACGTCTCGTCACCATGCCTCCCACCGTACGGTGTTCCCGACCGATTGCCAGGCCCCGCACGGACGGTCGCCGATCCGTCCAGCCCCGTGTTTCCGCGCCTTCACTGTGTTACGTCACATTTCCCGGCTGTTGTTGACAAGCACCGGAGTTCCGTACTCTCGCTGCAACGGCATCCGCCATCCGACCTTCCGACTACTTCTGGGGGAATCACATGTCCGCACCCGAGTCCTGGCGTTTCGAGACCAAGCAGATCCACTCGGGCGCTGCCCCCGACCCCGTCACGAAGGCCCGTGCCACGCCGATCTACCAGACCACGTCCTACGTGTTCGACAGTGCGGACCACGCGGCCAACCTCTTCGCCCTCGCGGAGTTCGGCAACATCTACACCCGCATCCAGAACCCCACGCAGGACGTGCTCGAGCAACGTCTCGCCGCCCTCGAAGGCGGCACGGGTGCGCTCGTCCTCTCCAGCGGCCAGGCGGCCTCGACCTTCGCGATCCTCAACATCGCGCAGGCCGGCGACCACTTCGTCGCATCGAGCTCGATCTACGGCGGCACGTACAACCTCTTCAAGTACACGCTCGCGAAGCTCGGCATCGAGGTCACGTTCGTCGAGAACCAGGACGACGCCGAGGAATGGCGCCGCGCGGTCCGTCCGAACACGAAGCTGTTCTTCGCGGAGACGATCGGCAACCCGCAGATCAACATCCTCGACATCCGCACCGTGGCCGATGTCGCCCATGAGAACGGCGTGCCGCTCATCGTGGACAACACGATCGCCACGCCGTACCTGATCCGTCCGTTCGAGTTCGGCGCAGACATCGTCGTGCACTCGGTCACGAAGTTCCTCGGCGGTCACGGCACCACCATCGGCGGCGTGATCATCGACGGCGGAAAGTTCGAGTGGTCGAAGAACGTCGACAAGTTCCCCGGCCTCACCGTGCCCGACCCCTCGTACCACGGTGCGAGCTACACGACCGCGGTCGGCGACGCGCTCGCCTACATCATCAAGGCCCGCGTGCAGCTGCTGCGCGACCTCGGCTCGGCGATCGCCCCGCAGAGCGCGTGGAACCTCATCCAGGGCGTCGAGACGCTGTCGCTGCGCATCGAGCGTCACGTGCAGAACGCGCAGGAGATCGCCGAGTGGCTCGACGGCCGCGATGACGTCGCGACGGTCAACTACTCCGGCCTGCCTTCCTCGCCGTGGTACGCCAAGGCGAACGAGTACGCCCCCAAGGGCGTCGGCGCCGTGCTGTCGTTCGAGCTGAAGGGCGGCGTGGAGGCCGGCCGCGAGTTCGTGAACAGCCTGTCGCTGTTCAGCCACCTCGCCAACATCGGCGACGTGCGGTCGCTCGTCATCCACCCCGCGTCCACCACGCACGCTCAGCTCACCCCCGAGCAGCAGCTGACCGCCGGTGTCACGCCGGGCCTGGTCCGTCTGTCCGTCGGCATCGAGAACGTCGACGACCTCAAGGCCGACCTGGAGCAGGCTCTCGCCGCGGCGCGTGCCGTGTCGGAGGCCGCTCGCGCCTGACGCTCAGCCGTCCGAAGGTGCCCTCGACCGATCGGTCGAGGGCATCTTCGCGTCCGCCGCCCGGCCGGCCCACAGGGAGCACCGTCGAGAATGGAATGCCCGCGGTGAGGAGCGCATGATCGACGTCGAACAACGACCTACCCGTGTGCGGCGTACCGCGACGATCCACGGCCGGCGGCTCGCGGTCGCGAGTGTCGTGCTCGCTGTCGTCGTGGCACTCGGCTGGGTTCCGGGCGTCATCGGAACCGCCGTCGCGGCGATCCTCCCCTGGCTCGGCATCGTCGTCCTCGTACTGCTCGTCACGACCCTGTTCCTCGCCCGCCGCGCCCTCATCCTCGTGCTGGTTCCCGCGCTCCTCTGGGTGCTCGCCATCGCCCCTGCCCTCCCCGGATTCCCCGGCACGGCCGCGGACTCCGACCTGGTCGTCGTGAGTCAGAACGTCCGCGCGCAGTCCGGCGGTGCGGCCGCGTCCGCCACAGCGCTCGCGAGCACCGGCGCCGACGTGATCGCGCTGGTGGAGCTCGACGGCGACAGCCTCGCCGCCGCGCAGGACGTTCTCGCGGCCGAGTACCCGCACACCTACGCGGTCGGCACCGTCGCCGTCTGGAGCCGATACCCGCTCACCGATGTCGAGCCGCTCACGCTCGGGCTCGGCTGGAAGCGTGCACTGCGCGTCGAGGTGCAGGCGCCGACCGCGCCGGTCGCCGTGTACGTGCTGCACGCCGCGTCGGTGCGCCCCGGACATCAGCAGGATCGCGACACCATGCTCAGCGGTCTCGCGGCGCAGGTCGCCGCCGACCCGGCGGACGCACTCATCGCCGTCGGGGACTTCAACGCCCCGTCGACGGACCCGAGTCTGTCGGCCCTGCGTTCCGAGGCGGACTGGGCGCGTCCGACGGACGGGACACTCGGTTTGACCTGGCCCGCAGGCGTCCCGTTGGTCCGCATCGATCAGGTGTTCGTGCGGGGACTCCAAGTGATCACCTCGACCACGATGCCCGCCGGCAACAGCGACCACCTCGCCACCGTCACGCGCGTGCGCTGAGACGCGTGCGTCGCCGCACACGACGACACCGGGCCGTAACCTGCCGCCGACGGGCGTCCCGCCAGGCGAGAATGGAGGCATGGACTGGCAGACGACCTCCGAGGACACGGTGCCGTCGGCACCCGTGACGGAGGCCGACGTCCGGCTGCTCCGCGCGCGACCGCCGGCGACCGGCGCATGGCGCGACGGCGACCCCGTGGGCGGCCGCCGCTTCGCCGCGTTCGGAGCCTTCGCGACGGAGAGCGGCGCGGAGCTTCCCGGCATCCGCCTCGCCTACGAGTCCTGGGGCGAGCTGAACGCCGCCCGCGACAACGCCATCCTGGTGCTGCACGCGCTCACCGGCGACAGTCACGTGCGCGGCGCCGCCGGCTCCGGCCACCCGACCGTCGGCTGGTGGGAGGACATCACCGGCCCCGGTGCCCCGCTGGACACCGACCGGTGGTTCGTGATCGCCCCGAACATGCTGGGCGGCTGCCAGGGCTCCACGGGTCCCGCGAGCGTCGCCCCCGACGGCTATGAGTGGGCCTCCCGCTTCCCGTACCTGACCATCCGCGACCAGGTGGCGGCGCAGGTGCGCCTCGCCGACGCGCTCGGGATCGACGCCTGGGCCGCCGTCATCGGCGGATCGATGGGCGGCATGCACGCCCTGGAGTGGGCGGTCACCCACCCCGAACGGGTGCAGCGGCTCGCCGTGCTCTCCTCTCCCCCGGTGACGACAGCCGATCAGATCGCCCTGAACACGGTGCAGCTGGAGACCATCCGGATGGATCCGCGATATCAGGGCGGCGAGTACTACGACCTCGCCGACGGCGACGGTCCGCACCGTGGACTCGCGCTGGCGCGGCGCATGGCGCTGCTGAACTACCGCAGCCCGATCGAGCTCAACCAGCGCTTCCAGCGGTCATGGCAGTCCGATGTCTCGCCGCTCGGACACGGGGGCCGGTTCGCCGTCGAGTCGTACCTCGACTTCCACGGCAACAAGTTCACGCGACGCTTCGACGCCAACAGCTACATCACGCTGGTCGAGGCCATGAACTCGCACGACGTCGGTCGCGGACGCGGCGGCGTCGAAGAGGCGCTGCACGCGGTCACGGCCACCACGCTCGTGCTCGGAATCGACAGCGATCGGCTGTTCCCGGTCGATGGGCAGCAGCGCATCGCCCGCAGCATCCCGAATGTCATCGGCGGTGAGGCGGTGGTCGTCTCGAGCGATTTCGGGCACGACGGCTTCCTGATCGAGACCGAGGCGGTGGGCACCAACCTGCGGCGGCTGCTCGCCAACTGACCCGCTCAGCGGGCGGTGAACCGCCACGGCAGAGCACCGGCGTCGAGGCGTCCCTGCTCCCAGGCGAACGTGCGGCCGGCGTCGAGCACGCGGGTCTGGAACAGCTGCGTCGTACCGGTGGAGGCCAAGGCCCCTGCCGCGTCTGCGAACGCCGACAGCTGGTGCAGCGTGATCCAGGTCGGCGGGTACAGCGTCCACTCGCCCGCTCCATGCCGGGCCAGTGCCTCGCCGGGACTCACCCAGGCGAATTCGGCGACCTCGTCGGCGGACGGCGACGGCTCGGCATCGGGCGCCTCCGCAAGGAAGAACCAGGTGCGGATGCGCGTGGGCGCCTCGATCGGCGGCTGCCACTGCGACAGCGCGGTGAGCCCGTCCACGGTGAGCCCGACCTCCTCGAAGGTCTCCCGGACCGCCGCACGGCGCGCATCCTCGATCTCGGGATCACCAGCATGGAGGTCGCCCGGCTCGACCTTGCCGCCGGGGAAGACCCACGCCCCCGCGAAGGAGCCCCGATCAGGGCGACGGATCAGCAGCACCTCGAACCCGGGATCCGCGGTACGCAGCAGAACCGCGGTACCGGCGACGGGCAGTGACTCCTGGGGCGCACTCACCCCGTCACTCTACGACCCGACGATCACCGCGGCCGGGCGACGGGCCTCGACGCGATACGACAGCAGCGCGATCAGCAGGCCGGCAGCGGCGAGGGCCGCCCCCGTCCACGCGGGTGCCGTGAAGCCCCAGCCGACGGCGATCACGATGCCGCCGAGGAACGCACCGAGACTGTTGCCGATGTTCAGCGCCGAGTGGTTCATCGCGGCGGCGATCGACTGGTTGTCGCCGGCCACGTCCATGAGCCGCGTCTGGATGGTCGGGCTCAGCACCGAGGAGACGAAGCCCACGATCAGCACGAGCAGCCCGAGGCTGACGATCCAGAACGACAGGAACGCGAGGAGCGCGAACACGACGGCCATCGCGGCGAGGCCCGCCAGCAACGTGCGTCGCAGGTCGATGTCGGCGAGGTGGCCGCCCAACAGGTTGCCGGCCGTCATACCCACGCCCATTAGCACGAGGATGATCGGCACGACCCATTCCGGCGATCCGGCGACCTCGGTCACCAGCGGCGCGATGTAGCTGTACACCGCGAAGAAGCCACCGAAGCCGATCGCCCCGACGCCGAGCGTGAACCACACCTGCGGGATGCGGAATACCCGCAGCTCCTGGCGCATCGTGCGGCCGGGGTCGCCCGGGTGCTCCGGGACGAACAGTGCGATGCACACGGTCGCCAGAGCGAACACCACGGCCACGACGGCGAAGGCCGCGCGCCAGCCCCACTGCTGGCCGAGGAAGGTCCCCAGCGGCACGCCCACCACGTTGGCGACCGTGAGCCCGGTGAGGATGAAGGCGACGCCCTTGGCACGGTTGCCCGGCCCCATCACGTCGGCCGCCACGAGTGCGCCGATGCCGAAGTACGCGCCGTGCGGCAGACCGGCGAGGAACCGGGACGCGGCGACGAGCTCGAACGTGGGCAGGACCACCGTGAGCAGGTTGAACAGGGTGAGCGCGAGCGCGAGGACGATCATCACGCGATGCCGCGGGAAGCGTGCGACGAAGCCGGCGATGGTCGGCGCACCGATCACCACCCCGAGGGCATACAGCGAGATGAGCCATCCGGCCTGACTCAGCGCCTCCTCCTGGCTGGTCGCCCACAGGGACGGCAGCAGGTCGGCGGCGATGTTCGGCAGCAGCCCCATGACCACGAACTCGGTCATGCCGATGCCGAAACTGCCGATGGCGAGAGAGAGGAGCGCCCACTTCGCCGCACCCCTCGATTCAGTCGAGGGATTCACCGGATCAGCTTAGCGGCCGTCGGACTCCTCGATCGCCGCCTCCAGGCGCTCGATCTTCGCATCGAGCTCGCCGGAGTAGCCCGGGCGGATGTCGGCCTTCAGCACGAGCGACACCCGCGAGCCGAACGGCATTACCGCCTCGGTCGCACGCTTGACGACATCCATGACCGTGTCCCAGTCCGGACCCTCGATCTCGGTGAACATGCTCGTGGTGCGGTGCGGCAGACCCGACTCGCGCACCACCCGCACGGCTGCGGCCACGGCGTCGTGCACGGAGGCGTCGGCGCGTTCGGGTCCCTCGGCGGGGGTGCCGCTCGGGGCGACGGAGAAGGCGATCAGCATGGTTTCACTCCTGGGGGTTCGAACGGCGGATTGCGGGCACGCGCAGCAGGGCGCGGACACCGATCACGAGAAGGACGACGAGAAGGATGTTGCGCACGGTCAGCACCGCGACGGCGAGCGGATCGGCGCGCAGCAGGGCGTCGTACCCGATCGGATACACGAGACAGGTGAGCAGGCACAGCGCGAGAACCAGGATCGCGGGGATGCGCGCCCTGGTCCGGTCGAGCACGATCCACAGGATCACCGGCGCGATCAGCCAGGTCTGGAACTGGGGAGAGCCGACCTTGTTCGTGACGATGAGCAGCGCGACCAGGGACAACGCGAGCGGCGGGAACAGCCGAGGGAACGCGGCTCCGCGCACGGCCTTGACCGCACCGATCGCGGTGACCGCCAGCACGCAGAGCGCCATGAGCGGTGTGAGCACCGCGGCGACGGCATCCACCCCCGGCGCGGTGATCTGAAAGGTGAGGATCTCGAAGCTGTACTCGATACGCGCCGCCCCGGCGACCGCGAGCCACAGGAAGGGTGTGGCCGCGACGGCTTCGATCTGCAGCCCTCGTCCGGTCTGCTCGGTCAGGAACCCGAGGATCTCGGTGTCCGCACCGAGCAGGAACAGCGTCGCGATGACCCCGGCGGACACGATCGCGGCCGCCAGCACCACCCGCAGCCGCGCCCGTACCGCGACCACCGCGGCGAGCACGAGCGCGCCCGGCCAGATCTTGATCCACGCACCGCTCGTGAGGAGCGCGGCGGCGACGGTCGGGCGCGAGACCAGCCAGAGCCCGCCCATCACGGCGATGGGCACGGTGATCGCGTCGATCCGGTACAGCGCGATCGGGCCGAGCAGCAGCAGGGCCGCGCACCAGAACCACGCGGCCGTCCGTCGAATGCGCGACGGCGACCGACCCACCAGCACACCGAATGCGACCGCATCCAGCGCCGTGACCAGCACCGCCCAACCCACCAAGTACGCGCTCGAGACGCCCAGCAGCGGCACGAGCGGCGCGGCCAGGCCCGCGGCGAGCAGCATCGGTACGAGCGCGAGCTGCGGGTACACCCAGGTCTCGGTGACGCCGACGATCGGCCCGCCGCTCAGCGCCGACGACGCCCAGGGCTCGTACACGAGCACGACGTCGCCCATGGGCTGGCTCGGATACACCCACCCGAGCCACGCGGTGAGCAGGTGCACGAGCAGGAACGCGCCCCACAGCACGGCCACCCTGGTCGTCGCGGGACGGTTCACGCGAGGACGTCCGCGATCGCGAACGGGAGGGCCTCGGCGACGTCCAGCGCGACGATCGGATGCCCCGGACCGCCGTCCTGCACATCGGCGGCGATGCGGGCCGCATGGCCGTGCAGCCACGCCCCCGCAGCCGCGAGCTCGGCGAGCGGCGCACCGGGGTTCGCGGCGATCACAGCACCGAGCACGCCCCCGAGGACATCTCCGGTCCCCGCGGTCGCGAGCCACCCTGTGCCCGCGGCGACGGCGAACACCGTCCCGTCCGGGGCCGCGATCAGTGTGCGCGCCCCCTTGAGGAGCACGATGCCGTGGAGCTCGGCAGCGACGCGTCGGGCCGCTTCTGCGCGCCCCTCGTCCGAAGGCGGCGCCCCCAGCCTGTCCTGCAGGCGCGCGAACTCCCGGGCGTGCGGTGTCACGACGAACGGCGCACGCGCGTCGGCCGCCAGATCCAGCGCCCCCGCATCGATCACGACCGGCGTCGCGTCGGCGAGGATGCGCCGCAGCGCGGCGCTCTCTTCCTCGCTGCGCTGGGACGCGTCAGTGCCCGAACCGATCACCCAGGCGTCGATCCGCGAGTGCCCGGCCCCGGCGACGGTCTCGGGGCGTCGAGCGAGCACCGCGTCGACGACCCGCTCCGGCCCGACGTAGCGGACGAATCCCGCGCCGGCACGCCAGGCCGCCTCGACGCCGAGCACGGCAGCGCCGGGGTAGGCCGCCGACCCGGTGCGCAGAGCCACCACCCCACGGGCGTACTTGTCGTCCTCCGCGGACGGCACCCGGACGAACCGCGCCGTGTCTTCGCGTGTCCACTCCCGCACCTCGAACATGACTCCACGTTAGTGCGATGGCCCGTGGCACACCTGCGCGGCGGTAGCGTCGAACGGTGAGTCTTCTCTTCTCCCCGCTGAGCATCCGCGCCGTCACCTTCCGCAACCGCCTCTGGGTCTCCCCGATGTGCATGTACAGCGCCGTCGACGGAGTGGCTCAGGAATGGCATCACGCCCATCTTGCACAGTTCGCCTCCGGCGGCGCGGGCCTCATCGTGGCCGAGGCGACCGCGGTGGTCCCCGAGGGGCGGATCTCGCCGCGCGACCTCGGGCTGTGGAACGACGAGCAGCGCGACGCGCTGGCCCCCATCGTGCAGGCCATCCATGACCGCGGTGCGCACGCCGGCATCCAACTCGCGCACGCGGGGCGAAAGGCGTCGACCTGGTGGCCATGGGCGCCCGAGCGCGGTTCCGTCCCGGACGCGGACGGCGGCTGGACGACATCGGCACCGTCCGCGATCGCCTTCGACGGATTCGCAGAGCCCGTCGCGCTCGACCTCGCCGGGATCGACCGCGTGGTCGAGGCCTTCGCTGCGGCCGCGCGACGTGCGCTCGAGGCCGGCTTCGACGTGCTGGAGCTCCACGGCGCGCACGGCTACCTCGTGCACCAGTTCATCTCCCCCCTGTCGAACCGACGCGACGACGACTACGGCGGGTCGCTGGAGAACCGCGCCCGACTGCTGCTGCGCGTCGTGGACGCCGTGCGCGACGCCGCGGGGCCGGATGTACCGCTGTTCGTCCGGATCTCAGCGACCGACCACGCGGAAGGCGGGTTCGCCCCAGAAGAGGCCGCACTCGTGAGTGCATGGGCGACGCAGCACGGCGCCGACCTCGTCGACGTCTCCAGCGGCGGCCTGGTCGCGCATCAGCAGATCGACGTATTCCCCGGATACCAGGTGCCGTTGGCCGAGACCGTCCGCCAGGGCGGACGCATCCCGGTCACCGCAGTGGGGCTGATCACCGCCGCCGAGCAGGCCGAACAGGTGCTCGCCGACGGGGCGGCCGACGCGATCTTCGCCGGACGGGAATGGCTGCGCGATCCGCACTTCGCCCTCCGTGCCGCCCATGAGCTGGGCGCCGAGGTCCCCTGGCCTCCGCAGTACGAACGCGCGCACTGGCGCTGAGCCACGCATGTGCCGGGGCCGTCTCCACTTCGGCCTGTGGATAACGCGAACGCCGGTCCCCTGCTCCGGGCTACCGTGACGGGGTGCTCCCGCCGACCTCCCACGCCGCCGCCCCACGCCGATCCACTTTCATCGTCGCCGCCTCGATCACCGCACTCCTCGCCGGCTGCTCCCCGACACCGACGCCGACGCCGACTCCCACCCTCACCTTCACCTCCGAAGAAGAAGCTTTCGCCGCCGCCGAGAAGACCTTCGAGGAGTACACCGACGCTGCGAACGCAACAGACTTGAGCCAGCCGAAATCCTTCGACGCCGTGTACAGCTGGCTCGTCGGCGACGCGCTGGCTTCCGCCCGCAAGAACTTCAGCCAGCTCCACGCTGCTGGGCTCACGCGCGTCGGCGCCACCAGCTTCGATACCGTCACGTCGGTCAAGACCCCAAGCGATTCAGTCGCGTTGCGACTTTGCCTGGACGTATCTTCAGTCGAGCTGATCAATGCAGACGGCAGTTCTGCAGTCCCCGCGGACAGGCCGCCTCGCCAACCGATCGAAGTAGAGTTCTCTCCGTCTCACACCTCGACGTCCCTCGCAATCTCCTCGTTCATCCCGGCAGAGTCCTACCAATGTGGGTAGTCGCGCGATCCGTCGCCGCTGTTCTCCTTTCGGCATCGGCCCTCCTCCCAATCGGGGTTGTGGATCCGCCTCCCCCGCAGACCGGCATAGAGGGCGCGTGGGCGTCGAACCAAGACAACACAGTCGTCATCTCCAGCACCCAAACCCGCCCCGCCCCGGACCGCAGCGGCAAGCCGGGCAAGGACTCCCCCGCGCTACCCACTCCCACCAAGACCCCGTGCACGACAGCCGCCGGATTCTCGTGCCAGT
>NZ_JBBCPF010000016.1:0-53031 GCF_037150835.1 Microbacterium sp. LB12
CGAACCGGAGATCGACGTGGATAAGCCAGAGCCCCGGCTGGCAGAACACGCACGCCCGCCCGCCGAAACAACTCAACGAAAAGCGAAACGCGGCTCAACCGAATCGCGACGGTGGATCAGGGCTGAGTCATCCGGATGCTGGCTCTCGATCCGTTGGCGACCGAGAAACCGTCGAAATGGTTGTCGACGATCGAGACGCGCGAGTCGGCGAGGTTCGTCGCGGAATCGGTCGAATCGGCACCGGCCCAGTGAATAGCGTCCGCGTTGAAGGTCCCGGTCGCGACGAACACGTTGTCGGAGATCTTTCCACCGGTGGTGATGCGTTTGCTTGTCGGCAGCTCGATCGCAGCCCCCACATCGTCGGTGCCGTTGCCCGACATCTCGGTGAACGCGTTGCCGGTGATCTCGAAACTGTCGATGGTGGTGGCGCCCCCCATGGAGATCACCGACGTTCCAGCGCGGTAGTACGCGGCGTCGAACGTGTTGTCCTTGACCTTCAGCGTCCCCACGGTGGCGGCGCGGAGGTCGAGACCGCGAGCACCCTGACTGGACGCGCGGTTGAGGTTCGGAGCGACATTGTCGGAGAACTCGAGCTCTGTGATGAACTGTCCCGCGGCGTCCAGGGGCGACGAGGAGCATCCCACAGTCGAGGATCCGTTACAGGCACCGGATGCGTTCGCGACAAAGGTGTTGCCGGTGACAGTCAGCCCCTTCACAGGGAACGACGCGCTGGTCCCATCGACCACGACCCAGTTGTAGTCCCTTTCAGCTCCCGCGAAGCCGTGCATCGTCGAGTTGGAGAGAGTGATATCTTCGGCGCCCCCTCGGACCACCAAGAGGCGCTCGGGGTAGTAGTACGGGGCGTCGGCATTGATGTCGTCGAGGGTGACGCGCTTGGCCTGCGGCCCGACGTAGAAGGAAGTCTCCCCCGACCAGACATCGTCGATAGCGCGGATGGTGATGTCGGGTCCGTTGAGGTGGAACACGGCTTGTGCGTAATCGGTTGTCGCGGCAGTGTGCACGGTGATCTTGTGCTCCAGATCGATCGTGACCGGAGCGGTGACCTCGAAGACAGCAGCGGTGTCATCCCTCTGGTCGCCCAGGACTGCACCATTCGCCGCGTAGACGTTTGTGTTCCGCATGCGATTCGCCGTCGCAGTCGTGATGTTGATGTTCCCACCAGCAAAATTGGGGTCGACCCCGATCTTCACCTCTCCGGCGGCGGCCGCGAGGGCGTTGGATTCCTCGATGGCCGCGCGCAGAGTGCACGTTCCGGCGGTGGACTGGCAGATCCCATCCGTCTTAGAACCGGCAGCAGCCTCGAGACCCACAGAGTTGACCATCAGCTCGGTTGCCGCCTGAGCCACATTCGCCACGACGATCGGAGTGAGCAGCCCCGCCGCAATAGCGAGCGATACACCCAAAGCGGTGGCCTTCCGGCGGCGTACGCCATCGGTTCTACGAGTTCGCATGTTCTTAGTCCCCCAACTGCGCAGTCGCGCGGCGATGTCCTGGAGCGGCTGACGCATCTATGACAACTCACCGCGGCGAGAGGCAGACGAGTTTCGCGCCTTCTTTAGGTGTCACGCGACGCAGGTTGCGTGCGCGCATCGTCTTCCTGCGTGCGGCGCTCATCGCACGTATCATGCTCACTATCCGGCACCGTTGCCGTGAACGAATGTGGAGGCAACACAATGTTCGTGCGCACAGCCGAGGTCAACCGGATCGTCACGCTCCTGCTCTCTGCCCGGAGCGTGAATCTCGTCGGCGCCCGCTGGTCCGGGCGGAGCGAGCTTCTCGAACGGGTCCGCCGAGAGCTTCTCGCCCAGGACAAGCAGGTCATCGTGATTCGAGGTATCGGACCGGAGATACCGCTGGAGGCCGTGCGCATTGCTCTCCCCGCAGCCTCGCGAAAGAACATCGGGCCGCGAGGTTCAGCGGTCGGGGCGATGATCGACGAGTTGGAGCGAGCGAGCCGACTGGAGCCGACGGTGTTGTTGGTGGACGATGCCGACCTCCTCGACCGTGCGTCATGGGTCGTCGTGGAGTCGCTGCACAAGTCGACCCGGACACCCGTATTCGCCACGGAACTGCGTCGTCATTCGGCGAGCGCTTCGATTCCGTCGCTGATGTCGATCGCGCATCCCGCAGTGCAGATCGCGCTCGACGATGTCGCCTTCGATGTCACGCATGGGTTGTTGGAGAGTCGCATGGAGGGGCCCGTCGATCCCGGACTCGCTGGCAGCGTCCACACCATGTCCGGGGGCGTGCCGGGCCTCTCCCTCGCGATCATCGAGTCTGCTGTCGCCGCGGGACTCGTTCGCCGCAAGGGAAGTGTGTGGCGAGGCGAAGGTGATCTCTGGAACGACGACCTCGTCGGCGTGTTCTCCTCGCTGTTGAGCGCGTATCCCCCGCAGCTGCAGGAGGCTGCAGAAACGCTCTCCATCGCCGGAGTCACGGAGTGGCGGACGGCAGAGACGCTCGTCGGTCAGGAAGCGTTGGAGGCTTTGGAAGGGCACGGCCTTGCCCGCGTGCTCGTCAGCGACGGTCGTGCCTTGATGGCCATCACCCCTGGCGGCATCGTCGATTACTTTCACAACCAGCCGCTGTCCGCCCGACGGATGCGTCTGGTCGAGCGCGCCAGCAAGTCTCTCAGTGAGATCCCCTCCGACGAACGTGTCGAATACGTTCAGCAGCAATGGGGACAACTGTCGTCGGCGTCGCGCAACGTGCCCATGTGGCACTCCGTCGAGACGCCGGTCATCGTGCGGATGTTCGCCGAAGACCTGCAGGTGAAGCGCACGTTGGCCGACCGGCGCTGGAACGAGGAACCATCGATGCGCTCGGCCTCCGACGTGCTCGTTCTCGCGTTGAGCGGCGGAGAGGCCCCGGCGTCCATCGACGATGTGGTGACGCACGACGTGCGCGCCCTACCCGGGGACGCGATCGAAGAGGTCGAACTCCGCTGGTTGCTGAGCAGGATCCGCTTGACGCAGGGGGCGTCAGTGACGGATGCACAGCAGATGCTCGAAGGCGGAGTACGGGAGGGTTTCACCGGCTCGGAGTCGCTCCGGGTCATGTCCCTGGCCGTGGGCTTCGAAACGCTCGATGCGTCCTCTGCGGATATCGAGAGACTTCGAGCATCCGCCCAGGGGAGCAGCCACGCAGCGTCACTCGCTCGAACGGTGCTCGCGGCGCTGCTCACTGTGCGTGGCGCCGGCGCCGAAGCGCTGCAGGTCATAGAAGATGCGCACCTGTCTGAGCGAACGCCCCTCGTGGACAGTCACCTCGCGATCATCAAGGGGTTGGCTCTGTTGGCGGACGGACAGTTCCATGCTGCGGTCACGTGGGCGAGCGCACATCTCGAGAAGGGCATGGCTGAACTCGATCGAGGCGCGCTCGCGGGCCACGCGTTCGTCGCAGCCACGGGAAACGCCGTGCTCGCTCAGTACAACGATGCCACCGACGTCGCGAGCCTCCCGTTTCTCGTCGGGGCGAGATCCGGATCCCTCCTGCTCAGCCCCGATCGGCCGCTCCTGATTCTGCTCTGGACTCTCGCGGCGCTCGACGACAGGCATCCCCGAACGGCATCCCTTCCGTTCAGCGAAGACCTCTGGGCGCAAGCGATGAGCCGCCTGATGGAGGGGCAACGGGAGCGCGCAGGCGATGACTTCGCCGACCTCGCCACAACCGTGCGGGAGAGAGGCTATCTGTTCGCGTGGAGTCTCGCCGATTTTCTCAGCAGGTACAGCTATGTCGGCGCTCGAGACCCGGAGCCTCGCGAGGAGCTGCAACGCACGGACGGCGATCTGTTCGATGCCTTCCTCGCTGCACGTCACTTCTCGGTCGTGGACGACGCTGCGGGCGTCGAACGGGCGGCCGGTCAACTGCTCCGGTTGCACGCTGTCTCGGCCTCAGCCCACTTCTTCGGTCAGGCGGCTCGCCTGTACCGTGAGGCCGGTGCGCGCGACGACGTGGCGCGCCTTCGCAGCAAACTCGACGAGATCGCGAATGAGGCGCGGAAGGTGCCTCTGGCAACCCTCGATACGCCGCTCACTTCCCGCGAAGCGGAGCTCGTCCGGTTGATCGCGGCAGGATTGTCGAATGGCCAGATTGCGACCCGCCTGGTCTTGAGTGTGCGCACCGTGGAGAGCCACATCAACAACATCCGTCGAAAGACGGGCCTCACGGAGCGCAGCGAGTTGGCGCGCCTGTCTTCCTTCGCCTAAGAGCGAATCTGCGTTTGGGAGAGACGCGATATCTCTGCGCGATTCGCTGAGCCCGTCTTCCGCGCGATTCTGTTGATGTGGCTCTCCACGGTGCGGATGCTCAGCATCAAGCGGCTGGCGATCTCGCCGTTGGACAGCCCCTCTGCGATGTACCGAGCAACCTGCGACTCACGGCTGGTGAGCGTCTTCCGGGATTGCGTGTCGCCGTACAACGCTCTCATATCACTCCCTACCCGGAGGCTCGCCCGTGCGATCGCCGCGTTCTCGGAATCGCCGCGATCCCGGAACAAGTGGGAAGCTGTCAGATAGTGCTTCGTCGCCGACTGCGGCGCGTGAATCTCCGTCAGCCGCATTGCTGCGGCGAGGAGCGCTCCCGGGTCCTGCCGGGTGAGTGCCGCGCGTGCGTCGATCTGGGCGAGAGCGAGTGCTCCTCCCACCCGCTGGATTCGCGAGCGACGTGCCTCGGCATCATGATCGTCGTAGTGCACGCACAGGCCGACATAGATCGCATGGTCAGCAGCTGCGATGTCACCGCGATCGTCTGCGCGCGCAGCTATCAGCTCGATCACATCCCGCGCACCCTGCGTGTCTCCTGCGACGAAGAGACTCATGGCCTTGGACCATGCCGGGTCGGAGTATGGAAGCGCGAGAGACGAATTGACATGGCTCGCGGCGACGTGCTCCAACGCGTCGGCTGAGGTCACGCGACCTCCGTGTCGGGCAAGGAGACTCATCATGGTGATGCTCGCGCCATCGACCGGGAGCGGAGTTCCGCGTGTGGACATCCCGGCGCGCAATGGGATGCCCAGGATCTCGTTCGCCTCGTCGTGTCGGCCATGCGCGATCAGTGCCAGACCGGCAACATAGGCATGCCCCGCGAACGACACCCGATCAACCGTTGTAACGGACTTCTGCAACTGATCCGTCGCCCAGGCCGCAGCCTCGTACTGGTGCCCGCTGAGAATGAGGGCGAGCCCTTTGACCACGCTGGCGTAGGCCCTGAAGGGAGCATTCGGTTCTACCGCTTCCGCAAGCAGAGCGAGCGCCTCCTCTGCTTTACCAGTGACGATGAGACGCAGCGCCAGGAGGATCCCGGCGACGCTGCCGTTCACTCCCTCGCGTACACGCGAACGAAGAATCGGCTCGAGGTCGGGCTGATCCTGACCAAACCCCGCTCGCAGAGTACGTTGCAGGCTGTCGATAGCCTCCGCATAGGCGAAGTCGCTCTCCATGCCTTCGGCGAGCGCATCCGCTGCGTCGTCGACGCTGTCCCCCCCGGGCGAGTCGTGCGCACGATCGGAGATAGCGAGTGCTGAGTTCCGTCTCGGCGTCACCGTTCGTGTCGAGCGCATGAAGGATGAGGTCGTCGAGAAGCGTGGCGTCGAAGGTACCGGCGAGTTCGGTCGCCAAAGCATCGCGTGCGGCACTGAGTGAGGGCCTGCGACGCCATTCGCGGTGTGCGATGAGGCGACGGGCCTGGTGGTCTTCTGCGAACATCCGGATCAAGTACGGAACGTCTTGGGTCGCGCGCAGGGGTGCCGTCTCGTCATCTGCCTCGCCGCGACGCCACACAGCGTCGACGTAGGCGGCCTCGAGATCGGCATGGTGATCCGCGAGCACGGAAGACACCTGCTCGATGAGACGACGACGACGAATGCTGGGCTTGCGATGCAAGAAGAACTCCGCGATACCGGGAGGGTTCACGGCGACGCGGCAGGTCTCCCCCGCCGTGATCGTCGCGATCATCCCGTGTGCATCGAGCTGTTCGAGCTGCTCGTCACCGATGAGCGCCGTTGCCGTCTCCAGGTCGGTGACACCGACGATGGAGAGAACCTCGAGTCCCTCTTGCAGCTCCGGTGAGACGTTCGAGAGCAGCGATTCGAACGCGACGTTCGCCTGCTGAACCCAGAGGCGGGAGGACGTCACCCAGGCCCCATCCTCGACGCGAAGGGTTCCGGCAGCAACGGTGGCCTCGACGAGCGCGAGCGCGATGCCGGGGTTCCCCGCCGACTTCGTGTGGATGCGGCTGACCGTTTCGGGAGCGATCTCGCCGTCCAAGCGGCGTTCGAGCAGCCGCCTCGTTTCGTTCAACCCGAGCGACGGCAGCTCTACCCTGACAGCACCGTTCGCCACGCGGATAGCGGACTGTTTCGCACCGACCTGACCTCCCCCCAGCACCGAGGCCGTGACGATCACCGTTCCCAGAGAACGGCACAGCCCCTCCAGCAACGCCCATGAGTGCGCATCGAGATGATCGGCGTCATCGACCAGCAGGACCGCTCGCCGCACGCCGATGTACGTCTCGTACGTGTGCTGGAGCAGCGGCGTATTCAGTCCGCGCTGCAGGAGCGAGGCACGTTCGCTCAAAGGAAGTCCGAGCCGCGCAGCCTCCAGGGGGTTCGCGCCCGCCACGCCCTGCACGGGGATGACTAACCATTCGTGCAGGGAGAGGTCGAGCTGCAATCTCCGCAGCAGCTCGGTGCGACCGGAGAATCTCGGCCCGACGATCTCGACCGCTCGGCCCTCTCCGACTCCTCGAATCGCCGCTTCGAGCTCGTCGACCCGCACGAAATTCGCGGTAGTCCGACCCCCGAATGAGAACAGGGCCGTCGTTGGGTGTGACCTGGTGGCGTGGGGAAGGCGCGAGCGCGAATCCGTCATGGCGAGCTTTCCAAGAGATGAGGAGTGCGCGGCGCGCACGAGTGGGCTGCAACGAAGCTAAGGACAACTCGCACTTGTCGCCGGTGAAGATGCAGAACCTCAGTGAGCGCCACTGCGATCTCGGTGCACCGAACGCCGCCTTGCGTGCGCGGCTCAGTGGATGCGTCGCCCACGCTTCTCGGCAGCACTGGAGCAGAACAGCGAGTCCGAGAGGCGTTCTCGCACACCCGCAGGGTCGGGGGGCGACGAAGACGGGGTGGAATGCCCGATCGCAGCGGGGGTCACACCGATCTCACCCGCTTCCGCACTGACGAAAGGCGCCGCGCGCACTTAACGATCTCGTTCACGGCGCCGAGACGGCATCTCCGAACGTAGCGTGGCTTCTGACGTTCGAGAGGACGACGGACCTCGAGTCTGCAACTGGCATTGCAGCGTCCGCCATCCAGTGCGACCCACCGTGGTTAGTTTCCCCAGCTTCCCCACACTACGGTGCGTATGGCGATCCCGCCCCGGGCACACCGCGCGTTCGTCACGAGCCCCGGCCATCCCATGGTCGGGGCTCAATTCTTGGGCCGCGACGCGCACGGCCGTCTCAGAGGCCACCGAGGTCGTACAGCGTCGCACGGAGAACCAGTGCTGACGCTCGGACTAGTCCTCGTCTCGGCCCGATGCGCGCTATCACGGACGTACAGTCCCCGTAAGAGATCACCTCCTGACGAAGAAGGGCCAGCACTGTGACACTCGAAGATTGGGGTCTCACCGACCTCGACGTGGCCATCCTTTCGGCGCCGGAACGCGCAGACTACGAAGGAGCCATGTCCGAGCACGACGAAGCTCTTACTCGGCTCGGAGTCCGACACCTCCGTGTCGAACGCCCCGCCACGCCGATGACCCCCCATGCGATCCGCCGCGAAGCCGCCATGCTCCGCAGGTTCGCAACGCAGCAGCGGTTCTCGCTGCTCTCGGAACCGCTTTTCGCGCCGATCGAGAATCGCCTCGGCGAGGCCACCTGAGCACGGACGTCCCAACGTCTGCTGGACATGCAGAGGCGCCCGCGAAAGTCAGCTGACGTTCACAGGGGTCTACCAGTGGGTGCCGCCTAAAGGGGAAACGGCACCTGCGACGATGATCGGCTCCCCAGCCGACGTCACCGTGCACGACGCCAGCCATGTCCGTGTCCTCGGATGAGTGATCGCGTCGTCCGCCCGCGGGGGATCCTGCGTGCCGAGAACCATGATTGCCGTACACGGTGACACGTCTTACCTAGCTCGCCCCAGAAACGCATCGCCGGGAGACGGGGTCGGGGAGAAATCGAGACCCACCAGATCACTGCAGAGCAACTGAGAAAGCGAAACGCCCCGGCGTTGAGAACGCATTCGCGCTGCTTCACCCGATCTCCCGGACCCTAGGCCTTGCGATGTACCGACCGGATCCGGAGGAGGTCCGAGGGCTGGCCGACGCTGTCTTGGACGGAATTCGATCTCCTCGACGAGCCTGATTCGACGATGGCGGGGATCTTCAACACGCACACAGCGATCCACGCTCATCGATACATCTTCGTGCACCCTGACGATCTGCATCTCGTGCCGAACAACGTCGTTCACCTCTCCGCACGCGGCGGCCGTATCACAGGCGAGCAGCTGCCGCCCCATCTCCTCTCGGACGCGTAGTCGTGTCACGGAGCCTGCGCCGATGGTGAGGACGACGAAGGGCCTCCGGGAATCCGGTGGCCCTTCGTATGCGATGTTTAGATCCGAGAACATGTGAGCTCTAGATCCGAGACAACTCGTGGTGGCGAGTGAGGGATTCGAACCCCCGAATGCAGAGCAGTCTGATTTACAGTCAGATCCCTTTGGCCGCTTGGGTAACTCGCCAGAGCGCACCCGTCCGACTTCGACAGCCAACCGGGGGCACGAGAGACAAGCATACCTGCCCGAGGCAGGTGCAAGAAATCGAAACGTCAGCTGCCGTTCACGCCGCGCCCGAGGTCGGCCAGCGACTCGGGAGTCCGCAGCAGTCCGCCCTCGGCACGACACGTCGCCGCAGCCACATCCATCGCCCGGACCAGCAGCGCCCGCCACTCCTCCAAGCCCGTCGGCGACGCCGCGACGAGGCCGGCGGCAACCGCGGCGAGCGTCGCATCTCCGGCACCGACCGTGTCGATCACGGCACCGGGAAGCTGCGCGATCGGAGCATCGATCACTCCCGCATCCGCATCGATCAGGGCCCCCTCCGCACCGGCGGTCGCCAGCACCGCCGCGGCGCCGAGATCGCGAAGCCGTCGGCGCAGGGCGTCGAGGTCTCCGCCGTACAGGATCGCCGCATCGTCCGCGCCGACCTTGACGATGGATGCCGTCGCCGCGACGCGCTCGAAGCCGCGGACGAACTCCTCCCGATCGCTCAGCATCCCTGTGCGCGGGTTGGGGTCGACGGCCACCCGCGCGTCCGCCAGCGCGTCGACCAGGGCATCCACCTCGGACGGCACGTCGAACGGGAAACAGCTGATCGCGACGAGACCGGCATCGGCGATCGCCTCGCGCGCTTCGTCGGAGTAGTGGATGCTGCGCCTCTGTGCCGCCTCATTGAACACGTACTGCGGTTCGCCGTTCGCTGCCCGCTCGACGATCGCCCGTGACGATCCGCGCGGCGCCGGGCTCGCGATCAATCGCACGCCATGATCGGACAGATACTCGCGGATGTGCGCTCCGGCCTCATCGTCGCCGACCATGGCGATCAGCGTCGTGACCACCCCGAGGCGGCGCAACCCGACAGCGACGTTCAACGCCGCGCCGCCGACCAGCTCGCGCACTCCGGATCCGTCACGGATCTCGTCGATCAGGGCGTCACCGATCACGACCACGGAACCGGCGGAAGAAGTCTGGTTGCTCACCCGCCGAGACTATCGCGCTGCGTGTCGCCGCACCCGTCCCGCGATCCTCTCCCACCCCGGCGGCTCCGGACGATACG
Source organism: Microbacterium sp. LB12 (assembly GCF_037150835.1). Lineage (NCBI taxonomy): Bacteria > Bacillati > Actinomycetota > Actinomycetes > Micrococcales > Microbacteriaceae > Microbacterium > Microbacterium sp. LB12. Next base: position 9,858 of record NZ_JBBCPF010000016.1, read on the forward strand.
GTGTGGCCATGAGAGACCGACTCACCAGCACCGCCGCGGTTCTCGTCCTCCTCGCCGCACTCACGGCGTGCGCGCCCCAGGGAGGTGCCGCCGGCGAATCGTCATCGCCGAAGCCCACCGGCAGCGCGTCCGCGGAACCCGACAACACTGCGAGCCCCTCCCCCAGCCCGACCTCGACCAACGCGCCGGTCGCTCTCCCGACCGACTGCCGTGCGATCCTCTCTGACGCGGTGCTGGCGCAGCTCGAGGGCGTCCCGCTCAACGATGCGGCCTTCGGTCCCTCTGGCGTCGCCGACGACGGCACCCTCACGTGTATCTGGGCTGACCCGGGCGCCGACACGACGGGACTGACCACCACGATCTCGCGCATGAACCGCGGGCCGGCGCTCGACATGCTCAACGAACTGGCCGACAACGAAGGGTTCAGCTGCTTCACGCCCGACGGCGGCACCCGCTGCGAGAAGACCTGGCCCAACGCGCAGTATCCGGTCACGGACGGCCGCACCCTGTTCTGGCGCGATGACGTCTTGATCGACACCCGCTACTCGAACCTCGCCCCGACCGGCTACACGTCCGCGATCGTGGCGCATCTCTTCGGCTGACTCACCCGCTCGCTCCGGCGGAGTTCTCCGCGATGGGCGGTGACACCTGACACGCATCACCGCCCCACGCCGAGATCTCTCCCGACGCCGAGACACAGGTCCACGAGCACACGAAGAAGGCCCCAGGCGAATAATCGCCTGGGGCCTTCTCAGTCAGTCACACCTCAGTTGTGTCGCGACTTCGTCGCTCGACAACCTCGATCGGCTCGGCCGGACGAGCAAGCTCGCCGGCTCTCGCCTCAATCAGTTGTAAGTACCGGGGGTGATGTCGTCCGTCGAGAACGCGTCGAAGTCGACGTAGCCGAAGTCGCCGTCCGCGTACGCGCCGTCGGATGCGAAGATCCGGTTCGGGTAGCGCTCGCTCTTGGCTTCCTCGGTGGCCTCGACCGTGACGTCGCGGTACTTCGAGAGACCGGTTCCGGCGGGGATGAGCTTACCGATGATGACGTTCTCCTTGAGACCGACCAGCGGGTCACGCTTGCCCTGCATCGCAGCCTCGGTGAGCACTCGGGTCGTCTCCTGGAAGGAGGCGGCCGACAGCCACGACTCGGTCGCGAGCGACGCCTTCGTGATACCCATCAGCTCCGGACGGCCCGACGCGGGACGCTTGCCCTCTGCCACGGCCTCGCGGTTGATCGACTGGTAGCGCTTGAGGTCGACCATCTCACCCGGCAGCAGGGTCGTGTCGGCGTGGTCGACGACGGTGACCTTGCGGAGCATCTGACGGACGATGACCTCGATGTGCTTGTCGTGGATCGGCACACCCTGCGAGCGGTACACGCCCTGGACGCCGCCGACGAGGTAACGCTGCACCTCGCGAGCACCCATGACACGCATGATCTCCTTCGGGTCGAGCGTACCCACCAGGATCGGCTGACCGACCTTGACGTGCTGCCCGTCCTCGACGAGAAGCGTCGCACGCTTCAGAACCGGGTAGATGACCGGCTCGTCGCCGCTGTCGGGCGTGAGGATGACCTTCTTGCCCTTGTCGGTCTCGTCGATCGCGATGCGGCCATCGGCCTCGGCGATCGGCGACGCGCCCTTGGGGGTACGCGCCTCGAAGAGCTCCTGCACACGGGGAAGACCCTGCGTGATGTCATCCGCCGACGCCGAACCACCGGTGTGGAAGGTACGCATCGTCAGCTGGGTACCGGGCTCACCGATCGACTGGGCCGCGATGATGCCGACGGCCTCGCCGATGTCGACGGTCTTTCCTGTCGCGAGCGAACGGCCGTAGCACTGCGCGCAGACACCGACGGCGGAGTCGCAGGTCAGGACCGAGCGCACCTTGATCGTCTCGACGCCGGCAGCGACCAGCTTGTCGATCAGCACGTCACCCACGTCGTCACCGGCAGCAGCGAGCACCTCGCCCTTGCTGTCGACCACGTCGGAGGCCAGCGTACGAGCGAACACCGAGTTCTCGACGTTCGCGTCGCGCACCAGCTCACCCTGCGAGTTCGGCGCAGCGATCGGGAGCTCGAGGCCCTTCGACGTGCCGCAGTCCTCTTCGCGGATGATGACGTCCTGCGAGACGTCCACCAGACGACGGGTCAGGTAACCCGAGTCGGCGGTACGCAGAGCGGTGTCGGCCAGACCCTTACGGGTACCGTGCGTCGCGATGAAGTACTCCGCCACCGACAGACCCTCGCGGTACGAGGAGATGATCGGACGCGGGATGATCTCACCCTTGGGGTTGTTCACCAGACCACGCATACCCGCGATGTTGCGGATCTGCAGCCAGTTACCACGAGCACCCGAGGACACCATGCGGTTGATGGTGTTGTCCTCCGGGAAGTGCGCCTTCATCGCGGCCTGCACCTCGTCGGTCGCCTCGGTCCAGATCTTGATGAGCTCCTGGCGACGCTCGGAGTCGGTCGTCAGACCCTTCTCGTACTGCGACTGGACCTTCGCGGCCTGCTTCTCGTAGCCCGCGACGATCTCCGCCTTGTTCGGCGGGGTCAGGATGTCGCTCAGGGCGACGGTCACACCGGAGCGCGTGGCCCAGTAGAAACCGGCGTCCTTGATGCGGTCCAGCGACGCCGCCGTCTCGACCTTGGGGTACTCCTCGGCCAGCTTGTTGACGATCTGCGACAGCTTGTTCTTGTCTGCCTGCTCGCGGACGAACGGGTAGCCCTTGGGGAGCGTGTCGTTGAAGATCGCCTGACCCAGCGAAGCGTCGACGAGACCGTGACGCTCGTAGCCCTCGGGAGCCTCGCCCTCGAGGAAGGTCAGGCCCGGGATGCGGATGCGGATCTTGGCCTGCAGGTCGAGGGTGCCCTCGTCCTTGGCCAGGATCGCCTCGCCCACCGAACCGAACGCACGGCCCTCACCGGCTGCGCCCTCCTTGACCGTGGTCAGGTGGTGCAGACCGATGATCATGTCCTGCGAAGGCAGGGTGACCGGACGGCCGTCAGACGGCTTCAGGATGTTGTTCGACGCGAGCATCAGCACGCGGGCCTCGGCCTGAGCCTCGACAGACAGCGGCAGGTGCACGGCCATCTGGTCACCGTCGAAGTCGGCGTTGAACGCCGCGCAGACGAGCGGGTGCAGCTGGATGGCCTTGCCCTCGACGAGCTGCGGCTCGAACGCCTGGATGCCGAGACGGTGCAGGGTGGGTGCACGGTTGAGCAGCACCGGACGCTCGCGGATGATCTCCTCGAGCACGTCCCAGACCTCGGGACGGGTGCGCTCGACGGCGCGCTTGGCGGCCTTGATGTTCTGCGAGTGACCGAGGTCGATCAGGCGCTTGATCACGAACGGCTTGAAGAGCTCCAGAGCCATCTGCTTGGGCAGACCGCACTGGTGCAGCTTGAGCTGCGGTCCGACGATGATGACCGAACGACCCGAGTAGTCGACACGCTTTCCGAGCAGGTTCTGACGGAAACGACCCTGCTTACCCTTCAGCATGTCGCTGAGGGACTTGAGGGCACGGTTGCCGGTACCGGTGACCGGGCGACCGCGGCGGCCGTTGTCGAACAGGGCGTCGACGGCCTCCTGCAGCATGCGCTTCTCGTTGTTGACGATGATCTCGGGGGCGCCGAGGTCGATCAGACGACGAAGACGGTTGTTGCGGTTGATCACGCGGCGGTAGAGGTCGTTCAGGTCGCTGGTGGCGAAGCGGCCACCATCGAGCTGAACCATCGGACGCAGCTCCGGCGGGATCACCGGCACGACGTCGAGGACCATCGCGGCCGGGCTCATGCCGGTCTCGAGGAACGAGCTGACGACCTTGAGGCGCTTGATCGCCCGGATCTTGCGCTGGCCCTTGCCCTCGGAGATCTGCAGACGCAGGTTCTCCGCCTCGGCCTCGAGATCGAACGCCGCGAGGCGACGCTGGATCGACTCGGCACCCATGTAGGCCTCGAAGTACTGACCGAAGCGGTCCTGCAGCTCGTGGAAGACGTCGTCCTCCGGGCGGAGCGCTCCGACCTCGAGCGTGCGGAAGTCCTCCCACACGCGCTCGAGCTTCATGATCGCCTCGTCGGCACCCTTGCGGATGAGCGACATCTCCTTCTCGGCGGCGTCCTTGACCTTCTTCTTGGCGTCGGCCTTGGCACCCTCGGCCTCGAGAGCGGCGAGCTCCTCCTCCAGCTTGGCCAGGCGCTCCGCGATCTTGGAGTCGCGGCGGTCGCCGAGCGTCTTCAGCTCGAGACGGATGTTGTTCTCCTGCGTGCCCAGGTCGCGGTGACGAGCATCCTCGTCGACCGAGATGACCATGTAGGCGGCGAAGTAGATGACCTTCTCGAGGTCCTTCGGCGCCATGTCGAGCAGGTAGCCCAGACGCGAGGGCACGCCCTTGAAGTACCAGATGTGGGTGACGGGAGCGGCGAGCTCGATGTGACCCATGCGCTCACGACGGACGGAGCTCTTGGTGACCTCCACGCCGCAGCGCTCGCAGACGATGCCCTTGAAGCGGACGCGCTTGTACTTGCCGCACGCGCACTCCCAGTCACGGGACGGTCCGAAGATCTGCTCTCCGAAGAGGCCGTCCTTCTCGGGCTTCAGGGTGCGGTAGTTGATGGTTTCGGGCTTCTTGACCTCACCGTACGACCAGGCGCGGATGTTGTCCGCGGTGGCCAGACCGATGCGAAGCTCGTCGAAAGTTGTGGACTCGAGCACTAGTTCTCCTGTGTCGGAAATTCTGTTGAGAAGTCTGCTTCGGTGAGCCGGGGACAGGTGCCCCCGGCTCACGAAGGCTTAGATCTCGTCGATCGAGGCGGCCTCGAAGCGGCTGGAGATGTTGATACCGAGTTCCTCTGCGGCGCGGAACGCCTCATCGTCGGTGTCGCGGAGGTTGACCAGCGTGCCGTCGGCCGAGAGGACCTCGACGTTCAGGCAGAGCGACTGCATCTCCTTCATGAGCACCTTGAAGGACTCGGGGATGCCGGGCTCCTGGATGTTCTCGCCCTTTACGATCGCCTCGTACACCTTGACGCGGCCGAGGATGTCGTCGGACTTGATCGTGAGGAGCTCCTGGAGCGCGTACGCGGCGCCGTAGGCCTCGAGGGCCCACACCTCCATCTCACCGAAGCGCTGTCCACCGAACTGCGCCTTACCACCGAGCGGCTGCTGGGTGATCATCGAGTACGGACCCGTGGAACGTGCGTGGATCTTGTCGTCGACCAGGTGGTGCAGCTTCAGGATGTACATGTAGCCGACCGAGATCGGAGCCGGGAACGGCTCACCGGAGCGGCCGTCGAACAGCTGCGTCTTGCCGCTCGAGTCGATCAGGCGCACGCCGTCGCGGGTCGGGGTGGTCGAGTCGAGGAGACCGGAGATCTCCTCCTCGCTCGCACCGTCGAACACCGGGGTCGCGACCTTCGTGCCGGGAGCCGCTTCGAAGGCCTGCTCCGGCAGACGAGCTGCCCACTCCGGGGTGCCCTCGACCTTCCAGCCCTGCTTGGCGATCCAGCCGAGGTGCGTCTCGAGAACCTGGCCGAAGTTCATTCGACCCGGGATGCCGAGCGGGTTCAGCACGATGTCGACCGGGGTGCCGTCCGACAGGAAGGGCATGTCCTCGATCGGGAGGATCTTCGCGATGACACCCTTGTTGCCGTGGCGGCCGGCGAGCTTGTCGCCCTCGGTGATCTTGCGCTTCTGGGCGATGTAGACCACGACGCGGCGGTTCACGCCGGAGCCGAGCTCGTCGTCGCCGTCCTCGGCGTTGAACTCCTTGACGGCGATGATCGTGCCCTGCTCACCGTGGGGCACCTTCAGCGAGGTGTCACGGACTTCGCGGCTCTTCTCGTTGAAGATCGCGCGGAGCAGACGCTCCTCGGCCGACAGCTCGGTCTCACCCTTCGGCGTGACCTTGCCGACGAGGATGTCGCCGGGGCGGACCTCGGCGCCGATGCGGATGATGCCGCGCTCGTCGAGGTCCTTCAGCAGCTCCGGGCTGACGTTGGGGAGGTCACGGGTGATCTCCTCCTTGCCAAGCTTGGTGTCGCGAGCATCGACCTCGTACTCCTCGATGTGGATCGAGGAGAGGGTGTCGTCCTTCACCAGGTCCTGGCTCAGGATGATCGCGTCCTCGAAGTTGTAGCCCTCCCACGTCATGAACGCGACGAGGAGGTTCTTTCCGAGGGCCAGCTCGCCGTTCTCGGTGGCGGGGCCATCGGCGATGACCTCTCCGACCTCGACGCGCTCGCCGGCGGAGACGACGACCTTCTGGTTGTAGGACGTGCCCTGGTTGGAGCGGTCGAACTTGCGGAGGTGGTACTCCTGCGTGCCGCCCTCGTCGAGCATGACGATGACGCGGTCCGCGGAGACCTCCGAGACGACACCGGCCTTCTCGGCGGTGATCACGTCACCGGCGTCGATGGCCGTGTAGCCCTCCATACCGGTTCCGACGAGCGGCGAGTCGCTGCGCAGCAGCGGCACAGCCTGACGCTGCATGTTGGCACCCATGAGGGCGCGCTGCGCGTCGTCGTGCTCGAGGAACGGCACCAGCGAGGTCGCGACCGACACCATCTGGCGCGGCGAGACGTCGATGTAGCCGATGTCCTCCGGCAGGAACATGTCGACCTCGCCGCTGCCGCCCTTCGGACGGGCCAGGACGTGGCTCTCGAGGAAGCGACCCTTGGCATCGAGCGGGGCGTTGGCCTGCGCGATGTTGAAGTCAACCTCTTCGGACGCCGTGAGGTAGTCGATGTGCTCGGTGACGACACCGTCGGTGACCTTGCGGTACGGGGTCTCGATGAATCCGAACGAGTTGATGCGCGCGAAGGTCGCGAGCGCACCGATCAGACCGATGTTCGGGCCTTCCGGCGTCTCGATCGGGCACATGCGGCCGTAGTGGGAGGGGTGGACGTCACGGACCTCGACACCGGCGCGGTCACGCGAGAGACCACCGGGGCCGAGCGCGGAGAGACGACGCTTGTTCGTCAGACCCGCGAGCGGGTTGTTCTGGTCCATGAACTGCGACAGCTGCGACGTTCCGAAGAACTCCTTGATCGCGGCGACGACGGGGCGCACGTTGATCAGGGTCTGCGGCGTGATCGCCTCGATGTCCTGCGTGGTCATGCGCTCGCGGACGACGCGCTCCATGCGGGACAGACCGGTGCGGACCTGGTTCTGGATCAGCTCGCCGACCGCGCGGATGCGACGGTTGCCGAAGTTGTCGATGTCATCGGTCGCGAGACGGATCTCGGCCTTCTTGCCACCGCGGATGCCCGAGAAGGTCTCCTCGGTGCCCGCGTGCAGGCGGACGAGGTACTTGATCGTGGCCACGATGTCCTCGACGGTGAGCACCGAGGAGGTCAGCGGCTGGTCGAGGCCCAGCTTGTGGTTGATCTTGTAACGACCGACCTTGGCCAGGTCGTAGCGCTTCGGGTTGAAGTAGAAGTTGTCCAGGAGCGCGCGGGCGGCCTCGGCGGCGACCTGCTCGCCCGGACGGAGCTTGCGGTAGATGTCGCGGAGGGCGTCTTCCTTCGTGACGATCGTGTCCTTCGCGAGCGTCTCCTCGATCGAGGTGTAGCCGGCGAACTCGGCGAGGATCTCCTCGCTGGTCATGCCCAGCGCCTTGAGGAAGACCGTGACCGACTGCTTGCGCTTGCGGTCGACGCGCACGCCCACCTGGTCGCGCTTGTCGATCTCGAACTCGAGCCATGCACCACGGCTCGGGATGACGCGCGCGGACACGATGTCCTTGTCACTCGTCTTGTCGGGGGTCTTGTCGAAGTAGACACCCGGCGAGCGCACGAGCTGCGAGACGACGACGCGCTCGGAGCCGTTGATGATGAACGTTCCCTTGTCGGTCTGCAGCGGGAAGTCGCCCATGAAGACCGTCTGGGTCTTGATCTCACCCGTGAGGTGGTTCATGAACTCGGCCTCGACGTACAGCGGAGCGGCGTAGGTCTTGCCACGCTCCTTGCACTCCTCGATCGAGTACTTCTCCGGCTCGAGGTAGGGGTTCGTGAACGACAGCTGCATCGTCTCGCCGAGGTCCTCGATCGGGGAGATCTCCTCGAAGATCTCGCCCAGACCGCTGTTCTCGTTGACGTCGGTGCGACCCTGCTTCTTGGCCTCGGCCACGCGCGCCTTCCAGGCGTCGTTGCCGACCAGCCAACCGAAGGACTCGGTCTGCAGGGCGAGAAGGTCAGGGACCGTCAGCGTGTCGGAGATCTTGGCGAACGAAAGACGGGAAGCTCCGCGTCCGTTCTTGGTGGTGGTGGATGTGGATGCGTTGCGAGCAGCAGCCAAGGGAATAACCTCCGTGAGCCCCGCAGGGCTTCTCGATTCCTTTGTCGTCAGGTGGAGTGTGCACTCAGAAGCTCAACGAAATGCCGACCACCATATGAGGGCATGGAGAAGCGAGCGCAACTACTCACTATACGCACGATTCGGCGACATGGCAAGCGCAATCCTTGACCAATCTCGGATGCTGCGGTATTGGCACCCGAGATCGGTCGAGGACGCCAGGTCAGGATGCGATGCCGAGTTCGTTGCCGGGGATCGAGGCCAACAGGCGGCGCGTGTACGGGTCGCGCGGATTCGTGAAGATCTCCTCCGACGTCGCCGCCTCGACGAGCTTCCCGTCCTTCATCACGCACACATAGTCGCTGATGAGCCGCACCACCGCCAGGTCGTGCGAGATGAACAGGTAGCTCAGGCCGTACTCGCGCTGCAGGTCGCCGAGCAGCGCGAGGATCTGATCCTGCACCAGCACGTCCAGCGCCGACACCGGCTCGTCGCACACGATCAGATCCGGCGACAGCGCCAGCGCACGGGCGATCGCCACACGCTGCCGCTGACCACCCGACAGCTCGGAGGGATACCGCCGCAGCATCGACTGCGGCAGCGCCACATCGTCGAGCAGCTGCCGCACGCGCGTGCGTCGGTCGGCACCGCTGCCCCGCTTGTAGAACTCCAGCGGCTCCGCGATCAGGCGCTCGATCGTGAACATCGGGTTCAGGCTCGAATACGGATCCTGGAAGATCGGCTGCACCTGCTGCCGGAAGTTCCGTGTCTCCGCCTTGCTCAGTGCCGCGATGTCCTTGCCCTCGTAGCGGATGAGTCCGCTCGTGGGCTCGATCACCTTCAGCAGCATCCGGGCGGTCGTGGTCTTGCCCGACCCCGACTCCCCCACGATCGCGACGGTCTCCCCGCGCGGGATCACGAGCGACACGTCGTCGACGGCGACGAAGTCCTCCCCGCGACCGCGCACCGGATACACCTTGGTGAGGTTCTCGATCTCGACGATGTTGTCGGCGGCGGCGGCCTCGGCAGCCTCCTCGGTCACGGCGGTGCGCTCCTGCGTGCGGAACGCCTCCGGCCGCAGCCGCGCGGCGGCGACCGAGGGCGCCGCCTTCACGAGCGACTGGGTGTACGGATGCTGCGGATCCTCCAGGATCTGACGCGCGTCGCCCTGCTCGACCACCTTGCCGCGATGCATCACCACGACCCGCTCGGCCCGCTCCGCGGCGAGGCCGAGGTCGTGCGTGATGAGCAGCACGGCCGTGCCCAGCTCGCGGGTCATCGCCCCGATCTGGTCGAGGATCGTCTGCTGCACCGTGACGTCGAGGGCGCTCGTGGGCTCATCGGCGATCAGCAGCCGCGGCTTGCACGCCAGCCCGATCGCGATGAGCGCGCGCTGACGCATCCCGCCCGAGAACTCATGCGGATACTGCTTCGCACGTCGCTCCGGATCCGGCAGGCCCGCGGCGGTGAGCGCTTCCACCACCTTCGCCTGCACGTTCTGCCGGGTGGCGAGACCGTGCGCGAGCAGCGTCTCGGCGACCTGGGTGCCGATCTTCGCGACCGGGTTCAGGTTCGACATCGGGTCCTGCGGCACGAGGCCGATGTCGCGTCCGCGGATCATCCGCAGCTCGTGCTCCGGCGCGTGGGCGATCTCTTTCCCATCGAGCCGGATGCTGCCCGCGGCGACCTTGCCGCCCCCGGCCAGCAGGCCGATGATGGCCATCGCTGTAGTGGACTTGCCCGAGCCGGACTCCCCCACGATCGCGACGGTCTCGCCGGGACGGATCTCGAGGTCCACCCCCTCGACGGCATGCACGACACCGTCCATGGTCGCGAAGTCCACGGCCAACCCCTCGACGGACAGCAGCGGCTCGATCGACATCCGGTTCTCCTTCGCGGCGCGCATCGCGCCCTCCTCACGGGCGTTCATCGCGCCCTCGTCCGGGGATCCATCGCCTCGCGCAGCGCCTCGCCCAGCAGGGTGAAGCCGAGCGCCGTCACGGCGATGCAGATGCCGGGCAGGAACGCGAGCCACGGCGCGATGGCCAGCTCGGCCTGCGCGTAGGTGAGCATGCGACCCCACTCGGCAGTGGCCGGGCCTCCGCCGCCGAGTCCGAGGAACGACAGCGCCGCCGCATCGATCACCGCGGTCGCGAGCGTCAGGGTCCCCTGCACGATCACCGGCCCGATGGCGTTGGGCAGCACGTGCGACATCGTGATCCTGCCGCGTCCGAGACCCAGCGTCTGGGCCGACAGCACGTAGTCGCTGGAGCGCTGCTGCAGCATCGACGCCCGCAGCAGGCGCGCGAAGATCGGCACCTGCGAGGCCCCGATCGCGATCATCACCGCGAACGGCGTCTGACCGAGGATCGCGGCGATCGACACGGCCAGCAGCAGGTTCGGCACCGACAGGATGATGTCGACCACACGCATGATGACCGTGTCGACCCAGCCGCCGAACGTGCCGGCCAGTAATCCGAGGATCATGCCGCCCACCAGGCCCATCGCCGTCGAGATGACACCGATCAGGAGCGATGCCTGCGCACCCCAGATGAGCTTGGACAGCACGTCACCGCCGAAGCGGTCGAGTCCCAGCGGGAACTCGGGCAGCTCGCCGGGACCGGGGATATGGGTCGGAGTGATGTACTTCGCGCCGGGCAGCGCGGTCTCCGGGTAGGGCGCGAGCAGCGGTGCCAGCGCGGCGACCAGCAGGAACAGCAGCACGATGACCGCGCCGATCCAGGCCGTCGGGTTGTGGCGGAGCCGGCGGAACACGTCCCGCCAGAACCCGCCGGAGCTCTGCTTCAGGTCGGCCTGCGCGATCGCGACCGTGTCGATGCTGCCGCCGCTCTCCGCCGATGGGCCCTGTGCGGGCGGGAGTGCGATGCTCATGCGACCGCCTCCTTTCGGACGATGACGAGGGACATCACTGCACCCTCACTCTCGGGTCGATGACGCTGTAGGAGACATCGACCGCCAGGTTGATCAGCGCGTACGCGATCGCGATGAAGATGATGAATCCCTGGAGGACCGGGAAGTCCCTGGTGAAGATGGCTCTCGCCAGGAACGAGCCGATGCCGGGGAACGCGAACACCGTCTCGGTGAGCACCGCCCCCGAGATCAGCAGCCCGGTCTGCAGACCGATCGTCGTGATCACCGGGAGCATCGCGTTGCGCAGGATAAACCGGCTGCGGAGCGTCGACGATCCGACGCCCTTCGCCCGCCCGGTGCGCACGTAGTCCGCGTTCTGCACCTCCAGGACGCTGGCCCTGGTGATGCGGACGATGATGGCCAGCGGGATCGTGCCGAGCGCGAGCGCCGGCAGGATCAGATGCAGGATCGCGTCCCATGCCGCGTCGAACTCGCCCGTGATGATGCCGTCCCACACGTAGAAGCCGGTGGGATGGGTGGCATCTATTCGCGGGTTCTGCCGGCCATCCGACGGCAGCCAGCCCAGCTGCACGGCGAAGACGTACTTCAGGATGAACGCCAGGAAGAACACTGGGATCGTGATGCCGATGAGGCTCAGTACGACCGAGGCGTGGTCGGTGAACTTGCCGTGGCGGCGCGCGGCCCAGTAGCCGAGCGGGATGCCGACGCCGACCGCGAAGATGAGCGCCATCACGCTCAGCTCCAGGGTCGCCGGGAAGCGACGGAGGAACTCCTCCGTCACGGGTCGGTTGGTCTGGATCGAGGTGCCGAAGTCGCCTTGGAGCAGCCGTGTGACCCAGATGAAGTACTGCTCGATGAGCGGCTTGTTGAAGCCGTAGAGCTCATTGACTCTCGCGATGGCCTCTGGTGTGGCCTTCTCGCCGAGCAGGGCGACCGCCGGGCCGCCGGGGAGGGCCCTGACCCAGGCGAACAGCAGGATGCTGAGCCCGAACAGGGTGGGGATGAGGAACAGCAGTCGCCTGCCGATGGTGCGCAGCACGAAGATCTCCGTCGATCAGAAGGTACGCCGTGCCCCGGTCCCGCGCGCAGAGCACGGAACCGGGGCGAGGCATATCACGTGGTCGGGCCTACTTGGTGAGGACGATGTCCGTGAAGACCTCGTCGTTCACCGGGCTGGCCGGGTAGCTCTTCACGCGCGGGTCGAACGCCAGAGTCGGCGCAGGGTGCGCGAGCGGGACACCGGGGATGAAGGTCGCGACCATCTCGTTGATCTCCTCGTACAGCGCCGTCTGCTCATCGAGGTTGGAGACGCCACGCGCCTCGTTCAACTTCTGGAACAGCTCCGGGTTGTCGAAGCCCCATTCCGAGCTCTGCTGGCCGAAGAAGACGCCGACGAAGTTGTCGGTGTCGTTGTAGTCGCCGGTCCATCCGAGCAGGTGGATGCCGTGGTCGGAGGTGCCGGTGGTGCGGTCGAGGTATTCGACCCACTCCTCCGAGACCGGGGTGGTCTCGACGCCGACCTCGGACAGCTGCGACGACAGCACCGTGTAGATCTGCTCGGGGTCCGGCATGTACGGACGCGACACGTTGACCGGGTAGTTGAAGGTGAGCTTCAACGGGTTGGCCTCGGTGTAGCCGGCCTCGGCGAGCAGGGACTTGGCCTTCTCCGGGTCGTAGTCGTACGTCGTGACGTCGGGGTTGTAGCCGTTGACGACCTCGGGCACGAACTCGATCGCCTTCTGCGTGCCCTCCGGCAGCACCTGGCTGATCAACGCGTCCTTGTCGACCGCGTACGACAGCGCCTCGCGGACCTTCGGGTCCTGGAGCTCCGGGACCGCCTGGTTGAAGGCGAGGTAGAGGATCGTGAACGGCGGACGCGACACCATCGTGAAGCCGTCGTCCTCGAGGGCCTTGGTGTCGGCGGGACCGACGAGGTCGTAGCCGTCGATCGAACCGGACTCGAGCGCCTGACGACGGGCGGTCGGGTCGTCGATCGTGCGGAAGATGATCTCGTCGATCTGTCCCTTGTCGCCCCAGTAGCCGTCGTACGACTTCAGGGTGACCTGCTCGCCCGGTGCCCACTCGTCGAACTGGTAGGGACCGGTGCCGACCGGGTGTCCCATCGCGTATTCGGAGAGCTGCGGGGCCTCGGCCGAGCCGCTGACCTCATCCGCGCCGAACTCCTTCATGGCGGAAGGGCTCTGCATCGCGAACGCCGGGAGCGAGAGCGAGGCGACGAAACCGGCGAACGGCTTGTTCAGCTCGATCGTGACCGAGGTGTCACCGTCCGGCGTGCACGACTTGTAGACCGCGTCGGCCGCGTTGGAGGCGTAGCCCTTGAACAGCTTGTTGTAGTAGTAGCCGAACGCTTCGGACGCGGCGAGGCCCGTCCAGTTGAACCAGCGGTCGAAGTTGACGCACACGGCCTCGGCGTTGAACGGCGTGCCGTCCTGGAACGTGACGTCCTTCTTCAGCTCGAACGTGTGGCTCATGCCGTCGTCGGACGACTCCCACGACTCGGCGAGGAGCGGCGCCGGGTCGGCGGTGCCGGGCTCGGTGCCGACGAGTCCTTCGAAGATCTGGCGCGAGACACGGAAGCTCTCGCCATCCTGCGCGAACGCGGGATCGAGGCTCGCCGGGTCGGACGACGCCGCGAAGACGAACGTCCCATCGACGTCGCCGGAGCCTTCCGATCCGTTGTCGCCGCGCTCACTGGCGACGCACCCCGCGAGGGCGAGAGCGGCGATCGTGGCTCCGGTGACGGCGATGAGTCCTCGCCGACGCTTGACTGATTGGTGCATTGTGTGACCTTCCCTGTCGGGCGCTTCATTGCGCGTCCCGAAGCCTCTTCGCTTCGGGGACGGTGATGCCTCGACGCTACCCAGCAGATCCACAGATGCCAAACAGATCCAGGTTGCGATCCGGTATCGGCATGCACCGCGTCGTGATCCGGTAGTGTCCAGATCGTGTCCGACTCCACCCCACTCGCCGTCTGCTTCGGGGAGGGCCTGGTCGCCCTCGTCGCCGCCACCGCAGGACCGCTGGAGGACTGCCGCACGTTCCATCGCTCGCTCGCCGGAGCGGAGTGGAACACCGCGATCGCCCTGGCATCCGCCGGTATCGCCACCGCCGTCGTCTCCCGGGTCGGCGACGACGGCTTCGGCCGTTTCCTGACCGCCGAGCTGCGCGCGCACGGTGTCGACGACACGGCCGTCGAGGTCGACCGCGAGGCACCGACCGGACTGTACGTGAAGGAGCTGTCGGCACGAGCGGACGGCGCCGTCGACGGCACGATGCATTACTACCGGGCAGGATCCGCAGCCGCTGCGATGTCCCCGCAGACGCTGTCGGATCCCGACGCGGCCCGCCGACTCGCCGATGCCGCTCTCGTGCACACCTCGGGGATCACGCCCGCACTGTCGCCCTCGGCCCTGGCCGCGCAGGAGGTGCTCTACAGCGACCCCCGACCGGGGCGGCTGCTCAGCTTCGACCTGAACTGGCGCCCGACGCTCTGGCGGGGCCGCGAGGAGGAGGGCCGAGACATCGTCGCAGGGTTCGCCCGCCGCGCCGACATCGTGTTCTGCACCCGCCCCGATGCGGAGGCCGTGTTCGGCACGAGCGATCCGCAGGAACTGCGCGCGCTGTTCCCCGAGCCGCGTTATCTGCTCGTCACCGATGCGAGCGGAGCCGTGGCCTTCGACGGCGCGGAGACCGCCGAGAGCGATGCGCTCGACGCCCCGGTCGTGGAGACGATCGGCGCCGGCGACGCCTTCGCGGCCGGCTTCCTCGCCGGCGTGCTCACCGGCCTCTCGCTGACCGGGAGCCTCACCCGCGGGCACCGCATCGCGACCCGGGCTTTGGGCAGCACTCGCGACCACGTCGACTGAGTCCGCCTCCGGCGGAGAACACGGCGTCGGGCGGGCCTTCGCCGTCGCAGGTTCCTCCCCTCACGGAGATCTCCGCCCGACGCGGGACGACCGTGCGGTCAGGTGTGCCGGCGCGGCGGCACCGCGTCGTGGGTGCGCTGCAGCGACACCGCGACCGGCTCGCCCCGATGCTGCACGACCCGCACGAACAGCACGTCGACGAGCGCGAGCTGAGCGATGCGGCTCGACATCGCCGCCATCCGGAACGGCGACTCGTGCGCGTGCGTGAGCAGCACCACGTCGGCCGTCAGCGCCAGCGGAGACTCCCCGACACTCGTCACGGCGACCGTCAGCGCCCCCGCATCCCGCGCCACTTCGAGCGCACGCAGCGTCTCCGCGGTTTCGCCACCGTGCGAGAACGCGATCGCGACGTCGTCGGTGGTGCGCAGCGCGGCCGTCGTGGCTGCGAGGTGCGGATCGGCCGAATGCGAGACCGAGCAGCCGATGCGGGACAGCTTGAGCTGCAGGTCCTGCGCGGTCAGCGACGATGCCGCCTGCCCGAACAGGTCGATGTGACGGGCGTCGACCACGGCGCGAGCGACCCTGTCGAGGGCCGCGGCGTCGATGGCGAGCGCGGTCTTCTCGATCGCGTCGATCTCCTGTGCGGCGAGCTTGGCGGCGATCGCCGTGGGGCCGTCGTCCGGATCGATCGCCGTGGTGTCGAGCCCGAACCGCGCCTGCTGTGCCTGCTCGAGAGTGATCGCCCGCGCCACCGCGACCCGGAGCTCCCGGTAGCCGCTGTATCCCAGCGACTGGGAGTACCGGGCGACCGTCGACAGCGAGGTACGGCACAGCTGGGCCAGATCGTTGATCGCGAGGTCGACGACCAGCGTCGGGTCTCCCAGGATCGTC
Organism: Microbacterium sp. LB12; assembly: GCF_037150835.1. Taxonomy (NCBI): domain Bacteria; kingdom Bacillati; phylum Actinomycetota; class Actinomycetes; order Micrococcales; family Microbacteriaceae; genus Microbacterium; species Microbacterium sp. LB12. The sequence goes on from NZ_JBBCPF010000016.1 coordinate 25,828, forward strand.
TCCGCGACGCGCGCCTCGGCGGCGCTCACCTTGGGAAGGGAGCGCCGCACCCGAGCGAGAACGTCATCGTCCATGGAGGGATCCTGTCTCAGCCGGCGCTGTCGACCCTCTGCTGCAGGGCGAAGCGCCCCAGAAGAGCGTCTCGCGCCATCTGGGCACCGAGCCTACTGGCTGCGGCGACCTCGACGGTCGGCAGAGGCAGCGCCTGTCGCGTGGGAAGACCGACGTTCACGACCACCGCGTCGGCGTCGCGCACGGCGGCGCGCTCGACGAGAGCCCGCTGTGCGGTATCCGTGTCCGGGCGGTCGATCAGCAGCACGGTCGTTCCGGCTGCCGCGCAGACCTCGTCGAGCACGCGATCCTGCTCGTCGACGGGGACGGATGCCACATCGAGGCGCACCCGCAGTCCCTCGCCCGCGAGCGCATTCGCCACGTAGGAGCCGGCGCTGTCCACGGCCAGCGTGGAACGACGACGCGCGTCGACGACGGCGAGCTCCACGGCTGCGGCCGGAGTCCCTCCCGAGACGGTCAGCACCCGGCGCACGATGTCGGCGGCATCGAAGTCGTCCGCCGTCTCGTGCACCCGTTCCGCGGCGGCACGGAGCTTGGCGGCGAGAGCGGCGACACGACCGGCCGCCTCCTCGACGCGCGACCGCGACAGCGACCCGTCGCGCAGCGCAGCGACGATGCCGTCACGCGCGGCACGGAAGTCCTGCTCGTCCTGGTCGGGCAGCGCCGCGTCACCGGGGTTGGTCGGGTTGCCGATGCAGAGCAGATCGGCGCCGGCCGCGAGCGCCTGCGCGGCACCGCCGCCGAGTCCGACGGTCTCGCGGATCGCGGCCATGTCGAGCGCGTCCGTGATGATGACGCCCTCGAAGCCCCAGTCGCGCAGCATGCCGAGCACACGCGGGTTGAGGGTCGCGGGCTGCTCGCCCCACGCGGGAACCACGATGTGCGCGGTCATGACGGCATCGACGCCCGCCTCGACCGCCGCGCGGAACGGCTCGAGGTGCACGCGCTCGAACTCCTCGAGACCGAGCGCGATCTCCGGGAGCGAGTGGTGCGAGTCCATGTGGGTGTCGCCGTGGCCGGGGAAGTGCTTGACGCACGCGGCGACGGCGCCGTCCTGGATGCCGTCGATCGTCGCGACCGCGTGCCGGGAGACCAACGCCTCATCGGCGCCGAACGCGCGCACGCCGATCACCGGGTTGCGCGGGTCGGTGTTGACGTCGGCGACCGGGCCGAGCACGACGTTGGCACCGACCGCACGGACGCGCCGGGCGAGCTCCGCCCCGGTCTTCTCCGAAGCGATCAGATCGTCGAGGAGACCGAGCTGCGCAGCGCCGGGGACCGTCGAACCCGTGGCGGACTCGAGTCGGGTGACGCTGCCGCCCTCCTCGTCGATCCCGATCAGGGCGTCGGGGTTGGCGTCGAGGATCGCGGCGCTGAGAGCGGGAAGCCCCTTGCCGACGTTCTGCCCGAAGTACACGACACCGGCCAGGCCGTCGCGCAGTTCCGCGCGCAGCCACTCCGGCGCCTCGGTGCCGAAGAAGCCCGGCCACAGCACACCGTTCGCCAGGCGCTCGAGGTCGTCGGTCATCCCTTCACCGCTCCCGCGACCATGCCGGAGGCGAGCTTGCGCTGCACCAGCACGAAGAAGATCATGACCGGGACCGTGATGATGGTCGACGCGGCCATGATGCTGCCCCAGTCGTTGGAGTGCAGACCGAAGAACGACTTCAGACCGATCGAGACCGTGTACTGGTCGGTCTGCGCGCCGAGGATCGTCATGGCGAAGATGAACTCGTTCCACGCGGTGATGAAGCTGAAGATGCTGGTCGCCACGAGACCCGGCATGACCAGGGGCAGCAGCACGGAGCGGAACATGCGCCACCAGCTGGCACCGTCGATGTAGGCGGCCTCTTCGAGCTCGACCGGGACGGCGGCGACGAAGCCGCGCAGCATCCAGATGCCGAACGCGAGCGACAGCGCCACGTACACGACCATCAGGCCGAGGATGCTGTTGAGCAGCCCCAGGCTCTTGACCTGCAGGAAGAGCGGGATCACGAGCGCCTCGAGCGGCACCATCTGCACCACGAGGATCATCATCAGGATCATGGTGCGGAACTTGAACTTGAACCGTGCGACCGCGACGGCCGCGAGCAGGCACACCAGCGCGCTCACCAGCACCGTGACGAGAGCCACGATCGCGGAGTTGCGCAGATAGGTGCCGAAGCCGCCGTCGGTGAGGACGAACGCGAAGTTGTCCCAGGTGAACTCCTGCGGGAGCAGCGACTGCCCACCGCTGGAGGCCTTTGCGTCGAAGGCGCTGGAGACCATCCAGTAGACGGGGAAGAGCGTGAAGATCAGGACGGCCGCGACCGCGATGCCGAGCCCGATGCGCGAGCGGAGCCGGGGGCGGGGGTTCACAGCTCGTCCTCCTTCATGAGGGATCGGATGTAGACGATCGTGATGCCGATCAGCACGAGCGTGAGCAGCACGGCGAGTGCCGCGCCGAAGCCGTAGCGGTTCTGCCCGAACGATTCGACGTACGACCACACGCCGAGGTTGAGCACCTGGCGGTTGCCGCCGCTTCCGCCGGGCATCAGGTACACCTGCGCGAAGACCTTGAAGTCCCAGATGGTCGAGAGGATGATCACGACGGAGAAGACGGGACGCAGCGTCGGGAAGATGATCTTCCAGAACCGACGCCAGGCGCCGGCGCCGTCGAGGGCGGCGGCTTCGAGCATCTCCTTCGAGACGCCGAGGAGGCCGGCGAGCACGGTGATCGCGACGAACGGGAAGCCGTGGTGCACCACGTTCAGCAGAACGATGGCGTAGAACGACCACTGATTCGTGAACCAGTTGACCGGGTCGTCCATCAGACCGAGGTCCTTGAGAACCGTGTTGAAGATGCCGCGGTCGGCATCGAAGATGAAGGTCCAGACGTACGTGCCGGTCACGGCGGGCATCGCCCAGGCGACCATGATGCAGCTGGAGACGATCACACGCCACGTGGTGCCGAGGCGAGCGAGCAACAGGGCGACGAGCGTGCCGACCGCCACGGTGACGAAGACCGCCACCGCGGCGAACCCGACGGTGTTCGGCAGAACGACCGTCCACAGCGTCGGGTTGGTGAGCGCCTCGACGTAGTTGTCGAGACCGATCCAGTTGTTCTCCCCGGTGTTGATCTCGCGCAGACCGTAGTCCTGCAGCGAGTAGATGAACACCTGGACGAGCGGCCAGAGCATGAGCACCGCGAGGATGGCCAGCCCGGGCGCGAGAAGAAGCCAGGGGCGGGCCGCGACGATCGAGAGACCGCGTCGCTTCCGGCCGCCGGCCACGGAGGCGGAGGTGGACTCCGCCTTCGTGGCCGGCAGTGGCGCTTGCACCATCGACATGGAAGGGATGCTTCCTTACTTGTTGAGCAGTTCGGTCATCTCGGCTGCGGCGTCCTTCGTCGCGGTCGCGACGTCCTTCTGCCCGCTGAGGATGGCCTGGATCATCGAGTTGGTCGTCTTCTTCGCCTGCACGGCGCCGAAGTTCGGGGTGACCGGCACGGATGCGCCGCCCTCGACCATCTGCTGAGCGAACGGTGCGACGAGCGGGTCGGTCGAGGCGAGAGCCTCTTCCATCGCGGACTGGACGCCCGGGAAGTAGCCGGTCTCGTTCGACCACTGCTCGGCGAACTCACCGGTGGTCATGAGCTTGACGAACTGCCATGCGAGGTCGGCGTTCTTGGTCGTGTTGAAGACCGAGAGGTGCGATCCGCCGAGCACGGACGGAGCGATGCCGCCGTCTTCACCCGGGATGACCGCGGCGCCGATCTTGCCCTCGAGGTCGGGGTTCGCCTCGATGAGCGACTTCGGCGTCCACGAGCCCGAGAGCATCATGGCGACGTTCCCCTGCGTGAACGCGTCACGGAGGTCGGTCTCCTTCCAGGTGGTGGCACCTGCGGAGGAGAAGCCGTGCTCGGTGGCGAGGCCCGTGTAGAACTCGATGCCGGCCTGCGACTCGGGGCTGTCCAGCTCGCTGGTCCAGGTCTTGCCGTCCTTCGTGGCGACCTCGCCGCCGGCGCCCCAGACCCAGGGGTAGACCTGGAACTCGGCGTCACCGGGGACCGGGAACGGCAGCATGTCGGGCTTGGCAGCCTTGATGGCGTCACCGGCGGCGACGATGTCGTCCCACGTCTTCGGAGCCTCGAGGCCGAGCTCCTCGAACACGTCGGCACGGTAGACGAGCGAGCGGACACCCGCGTACCACGGCATGCCGTAGAGCTCGTCGTCGTAGGTTCCGGCGACCGCGAGGCCCTCGACCAGGTCGTCGCGCAGACCCTTCTCGGCGTCGACGTACTCGTCGAGCGGGAGGAGCGCGCCAGCGTCGGCGAACTCGGCGGTCCAGGTGGTGCCGGTCTCGGCGACGTCGGGGGTGGTGCCACCGGCGATAGAGGTCACGAAGCGGTCGTGGGCGTCGGCCCACTGGATCTCCTCGATCTTGACCGTCGCGCCGGTCTCCTTCTCGAAGGCCGCGGAGACCTTGTCGTAGAAGGCGGTCGAGTCGGGGTTGGTGCCCTTCATGATCCAGACGGTGAGCTCCTTGCCCTTGCCGTCGGCAGAGCCGGTGTCTCCGCCGCCGGCGCAGCCGGCGAGGGCGAGTGTGGCCACGGCGCCGAGCGCCACGGCCGAGAGAATGCGCTTGTGCATGAAGGGATCTCCTCTTTGAAAAAGTCCAGGTGGGCAGTAGGTGCGCACCGGGGGTTAGGAAAAAGTATCCACGACTAACTAATTCCCTGCAAGTTGCTCCCACAATCGTCATACCCCCGTAACATCGGCGCCGCACAGGTATCCGCAGGGTCGTCGGAGGTTGCGCCGGTAGGCTCGCCCGCATGCCCAGCCGCAGAAACGATGCCGACCGTGCCACGGTCGCGCGCCATGCGACCCTGTCCACCCCGAGCGCGCTGTCGACGTTCCTGAGACTGGCGGGGGTCGCGCTCGGCGTGATCGTGGTGTCGGCCGTCGCGGTCGCGGCGTTCCTCGTGACCGACTACTTCAACCGCTTCAGCGACGGCGCTGTGGCGCTCGAGGGTGCTCCCGAGGTCGAACCCCCGGCGATCGGGCAGTACCCCGGCGAGTTCAGCATGCTCATCATCGGCACCGACGAATGCGGAGAGGTCTCCACCAGCCTGCTCGGCGCGCGCTGCTCCGAGGCCGACGACGGCATCCTCAACGACGTCAACCTCCTCGTGCACGTGTCGGCGGAGCCGCGCAACGTCACCGTCGTCTCCCTCCCCCGCGACCTGATGATCCCGACGCCCGAGTGCACGCGCGAAGACGGATCCATCGCCTCCAAGACGAGCAAGACGCAGATCAACTCGATCTACCAGAACGCCGGCCTGTCGTGCGTGGCGAAGACCGTGACGGAGCTCACCGGTCTCGACATCCCGTTCGCCGCCAAGATCTCGTTCGACGGGGTGATGGAGGTCACCGACGCGATCGGCGGCGTCGAGGTGTGCATCGGCGGCGACGGCATCCGCGACCGCCACACGGCCCTCGACTGGGAGCCCGGCCTGCGCACCGTCTCGGGCTACGAAGCGCTCCAGTTCATCCGCACACGACACGGGGTCGGCGACGAGAGCGATATGGCACGCGTGTCGAACCAGCAGCAGTACATGTCGCGCCTCGTGAAGAAGATCATGAGCGACGAGGTGCTCTCCGACCCGACAAAGGTGCTCGGGCTGGCGAACACCATCGTCGACAACATCGACCCGAGTGAAGAGCTCAGCAACCCGATCCGCCTCGCGCAGCTCGCGCTCTCGATCAAGGACGTGCCGTTCTCGGAGTTCGTATTCCTGCAGTACCCCGTGTTCGGCGACCCCGATGACAGCAACCGCGTCATCCCCAACCGCGAGGCGGCGGCCACGATCTGGAGCGCGCTGCTCGCGGGCCAGCCCGTGCAGCTGACCGGCAAGGCGAGCAACAACGGCGGCGTCGAGCTCGTCGAACCCGCACCCGGCACCGAACCGGAGACGCCGACGACCGAGGTTCCCGCAACCGATGCCCCCACGACCGAGGCACCGGCACCGCGCGCGACACTCGACTCGTCCATCTCGGGCCAGACCGCCGCCCAGGAGACCTGCGCCAACGGCAAGCAGCGCTGACCGTACGCTGGCCGACGCGTAGGCTCGTGCCCATGGGCAGGACGCGAACGCGAGACACCGAGCATCCGCAGGCCCGCCTGGACCATGGCGGCATCGCGCGCATCGTGCCATCGGAGTTCACGAGCGGATACGAGCTCATCGTGGACGACACCCCGCAGTCGCACGTCGACCTCGACGATCCGACCCACCTGCACTTCGAGTACATCGTGCGCATGGGCGCGGTGATCGACCAGCTCGCTCCGGGGCCGCTGACCGCCGTGCACCTCGGTGCCGGTGCGCTGACGATCCCGCGCTACATCGACGCCACCCGGCCCGGCTCCCGCCAGCAGGTCATCGAGCTCGAGGCTCCGCTCGCCCAGCTGGTGCGCGAGCGCCTGCCCCTGCCGAAGGGCGCGGCCATCCGGATCCGGATCGGCGATGCGCGCGAGGGCGTGCAGCGGCTGCCGGGCGCACTGCTCGCGAGCTGCAACCTCGTGGTGTCGGACGTGTACTCCGGCGCGCAGACCCCCGCCCACCTCACGAGCGTGGAGTTCTACCGCGAGCTCGCCGCACTGCTCGCCCCCGGCGGCGTGCTCCTGGTCAACGTCGCCGACGGCCCAGGGCTCGCCTTCGCCCGTCGCCAGGCCGCGACGATCGCGGAGGTGCTGCCCGAGATCGGCATCCTCGCCGACACTCAGGTGCTCAAGGGGCGACGGTTCGGCAACCTCGTGATCGCGGCATCCGCCACCCCGCTGCCGACCGAATGGCTGCCGCGGATGCTGGCCGCCGGACCCCACCCCGCGAAGATCGCGCAGGGCCCGGAGGCGGCCGCGTTCATCCAGGGCGCACGGGTCGTCACGGATGCCGATGCCGTCGCCTCCCCCCGCCCCGACGCCTCGCTGTTCCTGCGCTGACCCCGCATTCGGGAGCCCGCGCGCGGCCGGCTTCGGCGTGTCGCAGACGGGATGCGTCGACCAGGGCGCGCCGCCCCGAGGACCCCGCGACCGGAAGGCACACTGGACGGGGACGCTGCGGAAGGAGAGCAATGAGTTTCATCCGGGGATACGACCAGGAGACCCTCCGCGAGATGGTCGATCTCGATGAGTGCGCGACCCGTCTCGCCGAGATCGAGTCGCAGCGGAGCCTCCCCGCCCTCCTGGAGCGGGTCTGGCTGCTGAAGGTTCTCGACCGCCTGGACGAGGCGCTCGCGCTGGCCGATGAGGCGGTGCGTCAGGCCCGCATGGCCGGCACCCGCAAGGATGTGCTGCGCGCCCGCGTGCTGCACGCCACGATCCTGCAGCACCGCGGAGCACATGCCGCCGCGGAGCAGGAACTGGCGACCTGTGCGACCGAGGCCGAAGGGCAGCGCTGGCTGTCGATCGCGGCGTTCGCGTATCAGCACCACGGGAAGAACGCGTACGACGCGGAGGACTACGAGACCGCCCGCGAGAGCTTCAAGCAGTCGCTGTTCCTGCGACGCGAATCCGGGGCGGAGGACAGCGAGCTCGAGACGGTTCTGCTGGCGATCGAGGCCGCCGAGCGCCGCCGCCCCGCACAGCTCATGTTCGGCTGACCTCGGGTGCGACCGCGATGTCGGTCGCATGGCTTAGCCTGGGCGCATGGCGGAACTTGACCGGGTGCGCGTCTGGGGCGAGGCACTGATCACGCTGCATCTCGACGACAGCTGGTCGTTCGGCTTCGACCATGCGAAGCGCCGTGCCGGGCAGTGCGACTACACCAAGAAGCGCATCACCGTGTCGCGGTATCTCGCCGCACGATTCGACGACGACGAGATCCACCAGGTGCTGCTGCACGAGGTCGCGCACGCACTCGCCGGGCATGCGGCAGCCCACGGGCCGGCCTGGAAGCGCGTCGCGCACGACCTCGGCTATGTCGGCGGCACCACGCACCACGGTGAGACGGCGGTCGAGCTCGCCCCCTGGGTGGGCAGCTGCCCCGCGGGGCACATCACCTACCGGCATCGCCGCCCGACGAGGCCCACCTCGTGCGCACGCTGCTCGCGGACGTTCGACGCACGGCACCTGTTCGCGTGGACGCGCCGTGAGATCTCCACCGACGCCCGGCTCGCCGCCCAGCTACCGCGCTGACCGCGGCGCCTCAGCGCGCCTCGTCCTCCGGATACTCCGCGTCGACGGCGGCATCCTCCGCCTGCCCGTCCGCGGCACCACGACGGCGGCGGAACAGCGCGGCGATCGCGCGCCAGCCGACCAGGAACACCCCGAGCACGAGCGTCGCGACGATGATGAACGCCACCTGCGCGGTATCACCGCTGAGCACACGCACGAGCATCCCGCCCGCCACAGTCACGACCCAGACGACCGCGCCCCACAGGACCGACCACGGCCGACGCGGACGGCCCGGGAGCAGTGCCGCCAGGAGGTGCCCGACGACCAGCGCGATCAGGAACGGCCAGGCGGTGAGCAGGAATCCGGCGGGGCTTTCGTCGTGCGAGGCGCGACCGATCGCGGCGAAGATCAGCACGAGCACGGCGTCGACGATGACAGCGGGAAGGTACCTCATGCCACGACCCTACGTGGGTGGAGGCGACAGGGGGTGTGCCCCGCGCTCACGGGCGGAGATCTCCGCGTCGGGCGGATGCTCGCGCGCCGGGACTCCGCCCATCGCGGAGTCTTCCGCCCGGGGCGGCGGCAGTCTCACACGAAGCGGGTGAACGCGCCCTCGTGCAGCACCGGGACCACGTCGACGGCATCGAGCACGGCGGCATCGGCCACGGCGGTCGGCGTCAGGCCGGACGCCTCGATGCGCGCGGTCGCCTCGACCCCAGCGGCGAGTTCCCGCCCGGATCCGCTCGCACCGATCATGTGCCGCAGCGCCCCACGGAGTGCACGGAAGCCCTCCGCCGCGACCGCGGCATCCGGGGAGGTGTGATCGATGCCCCGGTCCGACAGGGCCAGGATGATCGCGCCCGCGCCGAGCTGATCCTCGACCGCGAACCGCAGCGCGCCCCCGTCGTCGACCTCTCCCGCCGCGATGACCGCGACCGAGGTGCGTGCCTGCCGACGCTCCTGGATCTCCTGCACGGCACGGGCCACGGCCGCCGCGTTGCGGATGCCGCCCACCAGCACGGTCGCCTCGGGCGAGGTGGCGGCGACCACCGCCGCCCCGTTCCGCGACCACTGCTCGGTCTCTGCTGACACCACGCTCTGCTCGGAGGCGACCGCATCGATCACGGTCGAGGAGAACCGCAGCACATCCACGACCACGACGATGTCGGCGGGGGCGAGGCGGCTCAGCCCCGCGGTGCCCCAGTCGAGACGGACCTGATACGTGGACTGATCGAACGTCGACGGCATCCGACCAGCCTAGGGCCGTCAGTCGGCTGCGAGCGCCTCGACCGGAGCGACCCGCGTCGCCAGCCGCGTGGGCGTCGCCGCAGCGACCAGCGTGAGGATCGCGGTCGCGACGATGATGATCGCGACAGGGACCCACGGGATCTGCGGGGCGACGAGGCCTGCGGGCGTGAAGTCGGGCAGCGTGGGCACCGATCCCAGGAGCGACTGCGCCGCGATCCAGCCGTACACGACACCCAAGACGAGTCCGGTGAGCGTCGCCGCCACCGTGATGTGCGTGGCCTCGAGCAGCACCATGCGACGCACCTGCCCGCTCGACAGCCCGATCGACCGCAGGAGCCCGAGCTCGCGGCGGCGCTGCACGACACCGATCGTGAGCAGGTTGACGAGTCCGACAGCGGCGATGACCGCCGACACGGCGACGAGCACCATCATGATCGCGGCGAAGGCGTCGAACGGCGCGAAGAACTCCGCCGGCACCTCCCCCGTGGTCTGGCTCATCATCAACGCCTTCGCCGATTCGAGCGCGACGGCGAACATCGTCACGAGGGTCACACCCATCACCACGCCGATCGCCATCCGCGACGACCGCTCCGGGTAGCGCAGTGCGTTCTCGGCGGCGAGCCGAGCGGTCGCGCCCGACCCGAACATCTTCCCCACCAGTCGCAGGATCGGCGGCATGAACAGCACGGATCCGAGGGCGAGACCCGTGAACGAGAGCACGCCGCCGAAGAAGGCGATCACGACGCCGAGGGGTGTCATCAGCCCGACCAGCACGCCGCCGGCGAGCAGCACCGCACCCGAGACCAGCAGCACCCACGCGCCGATGTGGCGGCCCGGGCGGTGGGAGACCTCGTCATGCGTGCGCTCGACCGATCCGCCGAGCGCCTGCAGCGGCGTCACCGAGAGCACGCGTCGCGAACCCGCCCATGCCGCCGCCCAGGTGGTGAGTGCCACGCCGATCGCCGGCAGGGCGATGAACGGCTGCGCGAGCGAGAACGAGGCGGGAGCGTTGTCCATCACCTGCGCGCCGATCTGCACACCGACCGCAGCCAGCAGGAGTCCGACGAGCAGGCCGATCGCGGCCCCCAGAAGCCCGACGACGAGCCCCTGCTTGCCCACCTCGGCGCGTTGCGCGCGCGCCGTGGCCCCGATCAGGCGCAGGAGCGCGATGCGGCGCGTGCGCCCGGCGATGATCGTCGAGAACGTGTTCGCCGTGACGATCGCGGCCACGTACATCGCGACCGCCGTGAGCAGCACAGACAGCAGCGCGACGACGAACGCGAGGGTCTCGCTGTCGCCGATGAACGGATCACCCTGTAGCACCGCCCCGATGTAGGCGGTGACCTCGACGAGCAGCACGCCGAACGCCGCCGACAACGCGGCCACGAGGATGCTGGCGCCCATGCCGCGGTCGCGCAGCCAGCCCAGGCGAGGTCCGGTCGCGGCTGTCTCGGGCACGACCGTGGCGACGGCGGTCATGCCGCCACCTCCGCGGCGAGCATGTACGCCGAGATCTGCTCTGCGGTCTGGCGCGGGTGGTCGGCGACGATGCGTCCGTCGCCGAGGTACAGCACGCGGTCGGCGTGGCTCGCGGCGATCGCGTCGTGCGTGACCATCGCGATGGACTGGCCGTGCTCGCGGCTCGCGGTGGCGAGCAGCCGCAGCACCTCGCGGCCGGTCTTCGAGTCGAGGTTGCCGGTCGGTTCGTCGGCGAACACCAGGTCGGGTGCGGTGGCCAGAGCACGGGCGATCGCGACGCGCTGCTGCTGCCCGCCGGAGAGCTGATGCGGCCGGTGGGACAGGCGCGGACCGAGGCCGAGCGACTCGACGAGACCGTCGATGCGTGCCCGTTCGATCGCGCTGGGGCGGCGTCCGTCGAGCTCGAACGGCAGCATGATGTTGCCCAGGGCGTCCAGCGTCGGCACCAGGTTGAAGGCCTGGAAGATGAAACCCACGCGGCGGCGCCGCAGGATCGTGAGGTCGATATCGCCGAGACCGGTGATCTCGGTGTCGCCGATCCACGCGCGCCCCTCGGTGGGGGTGTCGAGGCCGGCCATGATGTGCATCAGGGTGGACTTGCCCGATCCGGACGGGCCCATGATCGCGGTGAACTGCCCGCGGCGGATGCCCACGCTGACGTCGTCGAGCGCGTGCACGGTGCCCTCGCCCGAGCCGTAGGTCTTCTTCAGGTGCTGGACGCGGGCGGCGAGCCCGAGGTCGGTGGTCGTGATCTCCATGTCATCGACGCTATTTCCGCCGCTCCACACAGGTCATCGCCCGCCAGGCGCATCCCCATACATCGCAAGGATGATCTCCCCTACTTCCCCCGCCCCGCACCCCCACCCCGCCATGCCGAGCGGCCCCTTTGCGTGCGACCCGGCCCCCTTGCGTCGGTGCGCAGAGGGCCGGGTCGCACAGAAGGGGGTGATTCGAACCGAGGTTGAGGGGGGGACGTCAGGCTAGGCCGTGCTCGAACGCGAAGACCACGAGCTGCACGCGATCGCGCAGGGCGAGCTTGGTGAGGATGCGACTGATGTGCGTCTTGACGGTCGCCTCGCTCAAGAACTCCCGACCGGCGATCTCCGCATTCGACAGGCCCCGTGCCGCGAGCGCGAAGATCTCCCGCTCCCGCTCCGTCAGGGCGGCGTACTGCGGCGGAACGGGCTTGGGAGCCTCCGCGAAGTGCGCGAACAGGTCGCGCGTCGCCGAGGCCGCGATCACACTCGATCCGGAATGCACCGTGCGGATCGCGGCGAGCAGGAACTCCGGATCCGCGTCCTTGAGGAGGAAGCCGCTCGCCCCCTGCCGGATCGCCCGCGCCGCCGCCTCGTCGAGGTCGAACGTCGTGAGCATCACGACCTTGGGCGGCTCCGGGCGCGCGAGGATCTCGGCGGTCGCGGTGAGACCGTCCATGACCGGCATCCGGATGTCCATCAGCACCACGTCCGGACGGGTGCTCTGCACCACGGCGAGCGCCTCCTTGCCATCCCCCGCCTCACCGACCACCTCGAGGTCGGGCTGCGAGGCGACCAGCATCCGGATCCCGGCGCGGAACAGCGCCTGGTCGTCGACGAGCACGACTCTGATCATTCCGGAGCTCCGATCGGGAGCGAGGCGTGGACGACGAACTGTGCCCCGCGGCGCTCGGCTTGCAGACTACCGCCCACCAGCTGCGCCCTCTCCCGCATGCCGATGAGCCCGTGTCCCCCGGCCGGCGCGACGGCGGCCCCCGACACGGTGTTGCGCACATCCACATCGACGCGGTCGGGCAGCCAGGCCAGATGCACGTCCACGGCGCCGTCGCCATGGCGGATCGCGTTCGTGAGCGCCTCCTGCAGGATGCGGTACACCGCGAGCTGGATCGCACCCGGCGGCTCCCCCGGCGGCATCGGATCCACGGTGACCCGCGGCTCGATGCCTGCCTGGCGCACTTGCGCGAACAGCGACTCGAGGTCGGCGAGCGTCGGCTGCGGGCCGTCGCCCTGGCGATGCCGCAGCTGGGTGAGGAGCATGCGCACATCGCTCAGCGCCCCGCGTGCCGTCTGTGCGATCGTGCCGAGCGCCTCGGTCGCCACCTCCGGGTTCGCCGCCGCCGCGTATCGGGCGCCGTCGGCCTGCGCGATCACGACCGCCAGCGAGTGCGCGACCACGTCGTGCATGTCTCGGGCGATGCGCACGCGCTCCTGTTCCTCGACGGCGAGCGATTCCGCTTGCAGCTGTGCCGCTCGCGTGCGCCGCGCCCGCAGCACGACACGCCACAGCAGTCCGCACACCCACGCGAACCCGAGGGCCATGACCGAGACGGCCAGCAGCAATGTGCCGCTGGTGATCTTCTCCCACCCGGAGCCGGTGCCGAACGCGATGCCGTTGACGAACACCATGTACACCGCGGCCACGAGCCCGCCGAACAGCGCCGAGCCGAACCCCCACCAGAGCACGCGCCGCGTACCCCAGGCTGACGTGGCGTAGAGCACCAGCAGTATCGCGAAGTCGATCGGCAGCGGCCCGAAGCCGGCCAGCATCTGCAGCACGGCCCCGGCCCACGCGGCGGTGAGTGCGAGAGCGGGCGCGAGCCTGCCGATCGCGACGCCACCGAACATCAGCACGCTCGCGACCACCACGGCCGCGACCGCCACGCCCTCGATCGCCGTGTTCCCCGTTCCGGGCCCGTAGAACACGAGCGACATCGGCGTCAGGACGAGGAAGAGCAGCGCCGCCCCGATGATGTCGAGGATCAGCGACGTGCGGGAGAGCGGGCGGATCACTCCCCCACGCTACGCGAGCGCCCCGTCACGGGCATCCGTCTGCGGATGTATCCCGCGCGCTACGCCCTGGCGACGATCTCCCCGTGCGGGACCAGGAACCAGCCGTCGCCGTCATCGGCCCAGCGCCGCCAGGCGTCGCTGATCTCCTGCAGGTCGGCCTCGGTGGCCATCCCGCTGTCGAGGAGCTGACGGGTGAGCGCGGATTCCAGGATGCGGTCGGCCCACATGCCGCCCCACCACGCCCGGTCGGCGGGGGTCGCGTAGCACCAGGTGGATGCCGTGGCCGTGACATCCTCGAAGCCCGCGGCCCGCGCCCAGGCGAGCAGTCGACGGCCGGCATCCGGCTCCCCGCCGTTGGCACGGGCGGCCGCGCGGTACAGGTCCAGCCAGCGGTCGAGCGCGGGAAGGACGGGGAACCAGAGGAAGCCGGCGTAGTCGGCGTCGCGCGCGGCGACGAACCCGCCGGGTACCGTGACGCGCCGCATCTCGCGGAGTGCCTGCACGGGGTCGCCGACGTGCTGCAGCACCTGGTGCGCGTGCACGACGTCGAAGGAGTCGTCGGGGAAGCTCAGCCCGTGCACATCCTCGACCGAGAACGCGAGGTTCGTGAGCCCGCGATCCGCCGCGAGGCCGCGCGACAGCGACAGCGGGTTCTCGTCGATCTCAGTCGCGGTGACGTGCGCGACGACCGTGGCGAAGTCGACCGTGATGCTGCCGGGACCGGCGCCGACATCGAGGAGGCGGGTGGTGGCCGTGAGGTGCGGACGAAGGTACTCGGCGGAGTTCGCGATGTCGCGCACGTTGTGCGAACGGAGGACGGATTCGTGGTGTCCATGCGTGTACGAGGCCATGCGGTTCATTCTGGCAGGGCACCACGTCGGCGCGAGCCACCCCCTCCTGTGCGAGCGCCCCCGAAAGCACCGTGCGCATGGGGGTGGTTCGGCCGGAGAGGGGTGGTTCGCGCGGCGGGGAGGGGGACCGGGGGGGTGGGTCAGTGCAGGTCGGCGACCGCACGACGGATGGCCTCACGGTCGGGCTTGCCCGAAGAGAGCAGCTCGATCTCGTCGACCAGGATCAGCCGTGCCGGACGCGCGTGCCGACCGAGCTCCTCCTCCACGGCGTCGCGCGCCTGACCGAGCTGCTCGGACTCGCTGCGACGCAGCACCTCGCCACGGGCCGCGACGATCACGGATGCCTCACCCCAGCGTTCGTCCTCGACCCCGACCACCACGGCTTCGTGCAGCCCGGCGATCCGCCGCACGATCCGCTCCACGCGGTCGAGGGAGATGTTGATCCCGCCCGAGACGATCACGTTGTCGGCACGCCCGTGCACCCGCACGACGCCGTCTTCGACGAGGCCGAGGTCGCCCGTGCGGTACCAGCGGATGCCGTGCTCGTCGCGGACGAACGTGCGCGCCGTCAGCGACCCGTCGCCCAGGTATCCCTCCGCGAGCATGGGGCCGGCGATCCGCAGCTCACCCTCGACCGTGCGGACGCCGACCGTGTCGAGCGGCACCCCGTCATACACGCACCCACCGCTGGTCTCGGTCGAACCGTAGGTGCGCACGAGCCTCGCCCCGAGGTCGGCGGCGCGCTCGCGGAGCGGCTCCGGCAGCGACTGCCCGCCCACCAGGATCGCCCGATACGCCTTCAGGGCCGCACGGACGGCGGTGTCGTCCGCCGCGTCGAGCAGCGTCGCCACCTGCGCGGGTACGAGCGAGGTGTACAGCTCGGGGATCGCGCCTCCCGGAGCGGGGCGCAGCATCGCGAGGGTCGCCTCGGCGAACGACGTCGGTGAGAAACGGCCGTCGAGCTGCGTCGGCTCCGTGCCCGCCAGGATCGACCGCACCACCACCTGCAGGCCCGCCACGTAGCCCGCCGGGAGCGCGAGCAGCCATCGTCCGCTGCCGATCCGCGCCGCCGTGGCCTCGGCGCTCGCCCGCAGCGCCTCGCCGCTCAGCGCGACCCGTTTCGGGACACCGCTCGACCCCGAGGTCGCGATGACCGCGGCGATCCCATCGGCGACGTCATCCGGTGCATCCGTCACCATCCCCAGCCCCACGGCCGGACCGCCGTCGAGGGCGCGCCGGAGGGCATCCCGCAGGAGCGCCGCGTCTTCGGCATCCGTGGGGATCAGGGCGGTCATCGACGCATCCGGCTCAGTAGTGCCAGGGGAACGACGACCAGTCGGGGTCGCGCTTCTCGAGGAACGAGTCGCGGCCCTCGACGGCCTCGTCGGTGCCGTAGGCCAGGCGCGTGGCCTCTCCGGCGAACACCTGCTGTCCGACCAGTCCGTCGTCGACCGCGTTGAATGCGAACTTCAGCATGCGGATCGCCGTGGGCGACTTGGTGAGCACGGTGCGCGCCATCTTCAGCGCCTCGCGCTCGAGCTCTGCGTGCGGCACCACGCGGTTCACGGCCCCGGCCTCGTAGGCACGCTGGGCCGAGTA
Organism: Microbacterium sp. LB12; assembly: GCF_037150835.1. Classification (NCBI taxonomy): domain Bacteria; kingdom Bacillati; phylum Actinomycetota; class Actinomycetes; order Micrococcales; family Microbacteriaceae; genus Microbacterium; species Microbacterium sp. LB12. Next base: position 42,014 of record NZ_JBBCPF010000016.1, read on the forward strand.
CTCCTCCGCGAGGAAGAACACCTCCCGCGCGAACTTCTGCCCGGTCTGGCGGGCCATGTACGCGGAGCCGTATCCCGCGTCGAAGCTGCCCACGTCGGCATCGGTCTGCTTGAAGCGCGCCTCCTCCGCCGAGGCGATGGTGAGGTCGCACACCACGTGCAGCGAGTGCCCGCCGCCGGCCGCCCACCCGGGGACCACGGCGATCACCACCTTGGGCATGAAGCGGATCAGGCGCTGCACCTCGAGGATGTGCAGCCGTCCGACCGCGGCGCGGCTGGCACCGTCGACGATCGCCGTCTCGGCATCCGAGTACTTGTAGCCGTCGCGACCGCGTATGCGCTGGTCGCCCCCCGAGCAGAACGCCCACCCGCCGTCCTTCGGGCTCGGGCCATTGCCGGTGAGCAGCACGGCGCCGATGTGAGAGTCCTGACGCGCGATGTCGAGCGCCCGGTAGAGCTCGTCCACCGTGTGGGGACGGAAGGCGTTGCGCACCTCCGGCCGGTTGAAGGCGATGCGGGCGACACCACCGTCGTTCGAGACGTGCGCGGTGATGTCGGTGTAGTCCTCGGCACCGGGCGCGAGCCGCCATTCGGCCGGGTCGAACAGGTCGGAGACGAATGCGCTGGTCACGACATCCAGCCTATTCCTCATGCCCTCCCACGCATGCGACCCGCGCCGCCCCGGATCGGAGCAGCGCGGGTCGCATGTCAGCGCGGGTCAGTTGCGGCGAGCGCGCCACGCCTTCATCCACCCGTCGATGATGTCCCACGCGGGGAACGCGACGAGGCACACGCCGGTGATGGTGGCCAGCACCCGCATCGTGTCGGGCTCGACCCCGTTGTCGGTGAACGCGAACTGCAGGAACTCCGGATTCAGCAGCTCACCGCGCAGCAGCAGCGTGAGCGCCCACGCCGCGAAGCCGACCGCGAGCACCGTGTTCACGGCGGCGATCCCAGCCGTCCAGCGCTTGCGGGCGTACACCGCGACGGCGAGCAGCGTCTCGGCGACGATGAGTGCGAGGAACACGGTCATCCCCCACGGCCAGAGCCCGGGATTCAGGATCGCGATCGGGTCGCCGCCGGTCGGGAAGAAGCCACGCGTCGCGTCCCACAACACCGCGCCGATGCCGAGGAAGAGCAGGACGATCGAGGCGATCAGGTCGCTGCGGGCCGCGCCGTTCTCCGTGGGTTCGGGCAGCTGGTCGACGTTCCACCGTTCGCCCGTGTCTGCTCCCGAACGCTCCAGGATGACGAACACCAGCGTCACCCAGAAGCACAGGTGCACGACGACCGAGATGGTGACCACGACGACCGAGCCGATGGCCTCCCCCACGGACGCCCCGTCGAGGAGCTGTCCGAGCGCGACGCCCACTGCGGCGCAGGCGGGGACGATCATGAGCAGCAGCTTGAGCAGCCGCCACCACGTGAGGTAGTAGCGCGGGCCGATCAGGTGCAGCGGGCGCTCGGCGTATCCCGCGGCGAGGATGCCGGGGTCGCCGAGTTCGGTGAGGACGGCGCGTTCGGCGTCGTCGGGCGCCTCGCCCTGTTCGACTCGTGCGTCGATCGCGTCTGCGATGGATGCTTCGAGCTCGGCGCGCACGTCGGCCTGGGCGTCGGGGCGGAGGCTGCGGATCGTGGCGCCGATGTAGCGCTCGGTGAGGGTGGCGGTCATGTCAGTTCTCCTCTGCGGTGAGGGAGGCGATCGCGGTGGTGAGCGAGCGCCATTCGTCGGTGAGGGTGTCGGCGAGGCGGATGCCGGCATCCGAGGTGCGGTAGAACTTGCGGGGCCTGGCCTCGTCGGTGTTCCACTCGCTCGTGAGGTACTCCTGCTTCTCCAGTCGGCGCAGCAGGGGGTACAGGGTGTTGGCGTCGGTGGCGAACCCGCGCTGCTCGAGCTGCTCGAGCAGTCCGTAGCCGTAACCCGGCGTGCGCAGCAGCTGCAGGCATGCGAGCACGATCGTGCCGCGGCGCAGTTCCTGCAGGTGCGTGTCGAGCGTCTCGTTCATGCCGATCACATTACTGTGCGTCACACACCATTGTCAATCGCACATTTATGGATCACGCCATCTTTGGCGTGGAGCCGGGCAAGGACTCGCCCGCACGGCGCTCAGCCCGTCACGGCACCCTGCGGAGCAGAATGGGCACATGATCCCGCCGCTCGCAGACCTGATCGATTCGGCGAGGGTCGTCGCCCTCCCCATGCACAGCCGCTTCCGCGGCGTCGACGTGCGGGAGGCGCTGCTCTTCGAGGGGCCGGAGGGATGGGCGGAGTTCTCCCCGTTCGTCGAGTACGACGACCCGGAGGCCGCCACGTGGCTCGCCGCCGCGATCGACTTCGCCTGGCGCGCACAGCCCGAGCCCCTGCGCGACCGCATCGGCGTGAACGCGACGGTCCCCGCGATCGATGCCGCCCTCGTGCCGGCACTCCTCGCGCGGTTCGCGGGTTGTCGCACCGCGAAGGTCAAGGTCGCCGAGCCGGGCCAGACCCTCGCGGACGATGTGGCACGAGTGCGCGCCGTGCGCGAGGCGATGGGACCCGAAGGGCGTATCCGCATCGATGCGAACGGCGCGTGGAACGTCGACGAGGCCGAGCACGCGGTGCACGCCCTCGGCGAGTACGACCTGGAGTACGTGGAGCAGCCGTGCGCGACCGTGCCGGAGCTCGCCGATCTGCGCAGGCGCGTGAAGCACATGGGCATACCGGTGGCAGCGGACGAGAGCGTGCGCAAGTCTTCCGATCCCCTCGCGGTCGCCCGCGCCGGTGCCGCCGACCTGCTCGTGATCAAGGCGCAGCCGCTGGGCGGTGTCACGCATGCACTGCAGATCGTCACCGCCGCCGGCCTGCCGGTCGTGGTCTCGAGCGCCCTGGACACCGCCGTCGGGCTGTCCCAGGGTGCGGCCCTCGCCGCCGCCCTCCCGACGCTCGACTACGACTGCGGGCTCGGCACGGCTTCCCTGTTCCTCGACGACGTCGCCGACCGCCGCCCGGTCGACGGTTCGATCCCGGTCGGTCGAGTGACCCCGGATGCCGATGCGCTCACGCGCCTGGCCGCCTCCGACGACCGTCGCGAATGGTGGCTCGCCCGCCTCGCGCGCTGCCACTACGAGCTGGTCGCCGCCGCCCGCTGACGGCTCGCCCGCGGATCAGTCCCTGGCGCCGCTCCCTCCGAGCACCTCGGCGAGGTGGCGCGTCGCGAGGTCGGCGCCGCGCGCCCCGTGGTCGCCGTTCGTGCCGAAGATCGTGAGGATCTCGGCGTCGTGCTCGCCGTCGGCGCCGAACCAGTGCGGAGTCCGCGTGTCGAACTCCGCGACCTCGCCGGCCTCGAGCATCACGTCGCGGTCGCCCACGATGAGCCGGATGCGCCCGGTGAGCACGTACATCCACGACGACCCTTCGTGCGAGGTCGGCTTCGGCTCCGCGGCGCTGCGCGGCACGATGATCTTCCATGCGTGCCGCTCGCCCGGCTGACGGGTCAGCGCCACGACCGTGCGGCCGTTGACCCGTCGCGGACGCAGCCGAACCCGGGGGTCTCCCGTCTCCGGCGCATCGACAAGGTCGTCGAGCGACACCCGGTACATCCGGGCGAGGGGCAGCAGCAGCTCGAGGCTCGCCCGGCGCTGACCGGTCTCCAGACGAGACAGCGTGCTCGTGGAGATCCCGGTCGCGGCCGCCACCTCGGCGAGTGTGAGCCCGCGACGCCCGCGCAGGTCCTGCAGGCGCGATCCGATCCGCTCCAATGTCGCCTCGAAGCCCGGTGCCTGTTCGTCCATCACGCCAGCACACCACGACATCCCGGTTTCAGCAACACGAGTTGCCGATTCATGACCCACGGATCGAGGCTGGAGCCATGACCACCGCAGCCCCGACACCCACCCGGCCGCGTTCGGCGGCGGCCGGCCTCGCCCTCAGCGTGCTGGTCGCCTCGCTCGGCACGAGCGCCGCCAACGTGGCGCTCCCCACGATCGCCCGTGAGCTGGACGGTTCCTTCGCGCAGGCGCAGTGGGTCGCCCTCGCCTACCTGCTCGCGATGACCGCGACGAGCCTCACGGTCGGCCACCTCGGCGATCTGCTCGGCCGCCGCCGCATCCTGGGCATCGGGATCGGAATCTTCACGGGCGCCGCACTCCTGAGTGCACTCGCACCCACGCTCGGCACGCTGATCGCCGCGCGCGCCCTTCAGGGCATCGGCGCCGCCGTGATGATGGCACTCCCACTCGCACGCGCCCGCGACATGGTCGCGCCCGACCGGCTGGGACGGACCATGGGTCTGCTCGGGACGACCGCCGCGGTCGGCACCGCCTCCGGACCCGCTCTCGGCGGCATTCTGATCACGATCGCCGGATGGCCCGCGATCTTCGCGGCCATGGTCCCGCTCGGACTCCTCGCCGCCGCGCTCACCGCCCTGACCGCTCAGGACGAGAACACCCCCGCTGCCTCGCGCCGCGGATTCGACACCGCGGGCGTGCTGCTGCTCACCGCCGCGGTCGCGCTCTACACGCTCGGGGTCACCGCGCCCGGCGACCCCGAGTCGTGGCCGACACTGCCACTCCTCGGTGGGGCTGTGCTCATCGCCGTGCTGTTCGCATTCCGAGAGAGCCGAGCCGCGCATCCCCTGCTGCCGCCGACGCTGCTCCGCACTCGCGGAGTGTCCGTCGGCGCCGTCCTCAACCTGATCGTGGGGACGGTGATGATGAGCACTCTCGTGGTCGGGCCGTTCTTCCTCGCCGGCGCCCTGCAGCTCACCCCCGCGGCGATCGGCGCGGCGATGGCGGCAGGGCCCGTCGCCTCGATCTGCACGGGCATCCTCGCCGGGCGCGCCGTCGACCGGTTCGGCACACGACTCATGACCGCGTCGGGGCTCGGAGCCATGATCATCGGCGCCCTCGCCCTCGCACTGCTCCCCGCATGGTGGGGGTTGCCCGGATATGTCACGGGCACCGTGCTGCTCGCCCCCCGGATATCAGGTGTTCCTCGCCGCGAACAACACCGGGATCCTGAGCGCGACACCCGCGGAGCGTCGAGGGGCCGCATCCGGACTCCTCGGGCTCTCCCGCAATCTCGGACTCGTCACGGGCGCCTCCGTGCTCGCGGCGCTCTTCGCCGCCGCATCGGGCGTCGCCGAGGTCGCGCAAGCGTCGCCCGAGGCGCTCACCTCGGCACTGCGGGTCACGTTCCTCGCGACCGCCGCCCTGTTGGTCGCCGCCACACTGCTCGCCGTCGCGACGGGGCATCGCACGTCGAAGTCCCGGCGGGCGATGCCGCAGGCTACGGCTCGATGAGCAACTGCACGAGCCGCCCGAGCTCCGCGCCGCCCGAGTGCCGCAGCTGCGCGTCATCCTGCCCGGCCATGGCGCCGCGCACGGTCATGCCCTCCCAGATGATCATGAGCATGCGTGCCGCGGTCTCCGCCGGCAGGCGCAGCCGCAGCAGTCCCGCCGACACGATGTCGTCGACGATCTGCGCGATGCTCGAGACCATCTCGCGCTCCTGGGCGAGATACGCCTCGCCGAACTGGCGGTCGCGCAGGGCGCGGATGCGGATCTCGCTGAGCAGCATCACGCCGAGGCGGTCATCACCACCGAGCTCCATGATCTGCTGCACCAGGTCGATGGGGTCGCACCCCTCGACGAGGGCGCCGGCGGCGGTGAGCTCCTCGACGCGCGTGCGCACGGCGCTCACACGCACCTCGGAGACGCTCGCGGCGAGCATGAGGAACAGCTCGTCCTTGGACTCGAAGTTGGAGTAGAACGCGCCGCGGGTGAACCCTGCCCGCTCGCACACCGCTTCGACCGAGGCACCGTCCAACCCGACCTCGGCGAAGACCTGGGCTGCGGCTTCCAGCAGGCGAGCGCGCGTGTTCTCGCGGCTGCGGGTTGCGGGTGTCGACATCGAAACCTCCTGACCCTTCACTCTCGCATGATTCACACCCCGCACACAGGCTTGGCCGGGCGGGTCACCTTACGATACATCTATGTATCGGATACACCTGTGTATCCACCCCCGCACCCCTCGGAGGAACCCGTGTCCACTCTCCTGTCGTCGCTCGGACGCTGGTCCTTCCGCCACCCCTGGCGCGTGCTCGTCTCCTGGCTGCTCGCGCTCGGGATCGCCGGCGCCGGGGCACTCGTCCTGGGCGCGGGAACCGACAACACCTTCTCCATCCCCGGCACCGAGTCGCAGGCCGGCCTCGAGCAGCTCTCGCGCTCGTTCCCGCAGGTGAGCGGCACGAACGCGCAGTTCATCGTGGTGGCGGCCGACGGCGACAAGATCACCGCCGACGACTATCGCGAGCACATCGAAGACGCGGTCGACGAGCTCGCCGACCTCGACGGCGTGCTCGCCGCCACCTCGCCCTACGACGAGATGGTCAAGGGCATGATCAACGACGACGACACGGCAGCCATCGTGCGCGTGCAGTTCGACGGCGAATCCACCGACGTCTCGACCGAGACGAAGGACGCCCTGCGCACCGTGGTGAGCGACCTCGGCGCCGAGCTGCCCGCGGGCTCGCAGACCTCCCTCGGCGGCGACCTGTTCGCGATCTCGATCCCCGGCGTCACACTCACCGAGGCGGTCGGCCTGCTGATCGCACTCCTGGTGCTGATCGTCACCTTCCGCTCGTTCATCGTCGCCGGACTCCCCCTGCTCACCGCGATCCTCGGCGTCGGCATCTCGATGGCCGGCATCTTCACCGCGACCGCGTTCGCCACCGTGTCCTCCACCACCCCGCTGCTGGCGCTCATGCTCGGGTTGGCGGTCGGCATCGACTACGCGCTGTTCATCATGGCGCGACATCAGGATCAGGTGCGCGACGGCGTCGATCCGGAGGAGTCCGCCTCCCGCGCGGTCGGCACCGCCGGATCCGCGGTCGTGTTCGCCGGTGTCACGGTCCTCATCGCGCTCATCGGCCTCGGCTTCGCGGGCATCCCGTTCCTCACCACCATGGGCATCGCGGCATCCGCCGCCGTCGCCGTCGCCGTCGCGATCGCCGTCACGCTCACGCCCGCTCTGCTCGGATTCATGAAGGGCAAGGTCGTCGGGCGGCCGAAGAAGGCCAAGGCCGCGGCGCGGAAGAAGAACGACGACGCCGACGAGTCCGGAGACGCGAAGGAGACCACCGCCCCGGTGAAGGGCAGCGGCCGCTGGGTCGGCGGGGTCATGAAGCATCCCGTGCTGGTGTCGCTCGCCGTGGTCCTCGGACTCGGGATCGTGGCCGTCCCCGCGCTGAGCCTCGACCTCGCACTGCCCAACGCGGGTGTGCTGCCGAAGGACTCCGAAGCCCGGCAGAACTACGACCTCGTGGGCGAGCAGTTCGGTCCCGGCTTCAACGGCCCCCTGATCCTCACCGGCACGATCGTCACCTCCACCGACCCGCTCACGCTGATGGAGGATCTCGGGGATGCGGTCGCGAAGGTCCCCGGGGTGAAGGAGGTCGCCCTCGCCACCCCGAACGAGACCGCCGACACCGGCATCGTGCAGATCATCCCGGAGACCGCGCCCGACGACCCGGCGACCGCCGACCTCGTCCGCGAACTGCGCAGCCACCACGACGAGTGGCTCAAGGAGTTCGGCATCGATCTGAAGGTCACCGGCTTCACGGCCGTCGGCATCGACATCTCCGACCAGCTCGGCGCCGCACTGCTTCCGTTCGGCATCTTCGTGATCGGGCTCTCGCTCATCCTGCTGACCATCGTGTTCCGCTCGCTCTGGGTGCCGATCACCGCCGCTGCCGGATACCTGCTCTCGATCGTCGCCGCGTTCGGCGTGGTCGGGGCGGTTTTCGAATGGGGGTGGTTCGCCGACCTGCTGCACGTGGCCAAGGTGGGACCGATCATCAGCTTCATGCCGATCATCCTGATGGGCGTGTTGTTCGGCCTCGCGATGGACTACCAGGTGTTCCTCGTCTCCCGCATGCGGGAGGACTTCGTGCACGACCAGGATGCGAAGAGCCCCGACCGGGCCGCTCGTCGCGCCGCGGCCCTGCGTGCCGTGCGCAGCGGCTTCACGGGCTCGGCGAAGGTCGTCACCGCGGCCGGACTCATCATGTTCGCGGTGTTCGTCGCGTTCGTCCCCGAGGGCGACTCGTCGCTCAAACCCATCGCGCTCGGCCTCGCGGCCGGTATCGCGGTCGACGCGTTCCTCGTGCGCATGACGTTGATTCCCGCTCTGATGGCGATCCTCGGCGAACGCGCCTGGGAGCTCCCGCGCTGGCTGGAGAAGATCCTCCCCCGCGTCGATGTGGAAGGCGAGGCCGTCGAACGCGAACGGCACCTCTCCGAGTGGCCGGGCGATGGATCGATCGTGGCCGCGGACGACCTGGACATCAGCGCCGACGCGCCACTCGTCGAGGGAGTGTCGGTGCGCATCGCGGAGGGCGGCGCGGTCATCGCGACCGGTGGCGACGTGCCTGCACGACGAGCCCTCGCCCTCACGATCGCCGGGCGCCTGACGCCCACCGACGGTCGCCTCCGGGTCGCGGGGCACCTGCTCCCCGGCCGCGCGGCCTGGGTGCGCTCACACGTCGGCTGCGTGCTGGTCGACGACGCGGATGCCGCACTCACCGACCTCGCGGAAGCACTGCGGGGCAAGTCACGGCTCGTCGTGATCGACGGGATCGACCGCCTCAGCGGCGGACAGCGCGACCAGGCGACGGCGATGCTGCGCGATGCTGCCGCCTCCCGCACGCTCGCGGTGTTCGCCACCGCGTCAGACGCCGATCCGGCACGGACGGCACTCGCCGAGGCCGGCTGGCCCGACGCCCAGACTCTCGACACGCGCGCTCCCCGCCGGAGCGCCGCAGAATCCACCGAGGTGACCGCATGACCCTCCCCATCGAGCGCGCACGCTCCCGCAAGCCCATCACGTGGCTGACCATCCTCGGCGTGCTGCTGCTGCCCGCCGCGGTCGGCGGCATCCTCGTGGCCGCCCTCCAGAACCCGACCGAACGCCTGGACTCGATGACCGCGGCGATCGTCAACCTCGACGACCCGGTGACCATCGACGGCCAGCTGACCCCCCTCGGGCGACAGCTCGCCGCTGGCCTCGTGGACGGCTCCGACGACCTCGACTCGAACCTCACGTGGGTCATCTCCAACAAGGACGACGCCGCCGACGGACTCGCCGACGGCTCCTACCAGGCCGTCATCACGATCCCCGAGGACTTCTCGGCCGCTGCCACCTCCGCGGGTACAGCGATCTCCGATGGCGGAGGGAAGGCCGAGAAGGCCACCATCACCGTGACCACCCCGGACGACGGCCTCGTCGCCGACGACCTCATCACGGGGCAGATCGCAAACGTCGCGGCCACCACCATGGGCACCATGCTCACCGAGGCGACGACCGAGAACATCCTCGTCGGCTTCACCACGATCGGCGACCAGATCGGCGAGGCCGCCGACGGCGCGGTCAAGCTCGCGAGCGGTGCGCGGGATGCCGCGAACGGAGCCGCCGCGCTCCCCGACGGCGCCACGAAGCTGGCCTCGGGGGCCGGACAGCTCGGCACGGGTGCGTCGTCGCTCGCATCGGGGCTCGACACGATCGCGGGCAAGACCCGTGACGCCGCGGCGGGTGCGGCGCAGATCGGGTCGGGGCTCACGGCCGGGGCGACTCAGATCGGCGGCAACGTCGACGACCTCAAGAAAGCGATGAGCGCCGTGCAGGCCGGGACCGCCTCCGCGCAGACCGCGTCTGACCAGGCGGCAGGACTCGCGGGCGATGTCGGAGCCCTGGCCGCGTCGTGCACTCCCGCGGAGAGCACCTTCTGCGGGAACCTCCGGGACGCCGCCGCGAAATCCGTCGCGCTGGCGACCTCCGCGGGCACGGCATCCGGATACCTCAACGCCGCCGCCCCCGGCGTAGCCGCGATCCCTGGCGTCCTCGACGGCGCCGTCTCCGGTCTGTCTCAGGGCGGCGCCGGCGCGACGGCACTCGCGAGCGGACTCACCCAGCTCGCAGACCAGGGCATCGGCGCATCGGCGACCGGCGCCCGCGGCCTCGCCTCCGGGGCGACCCAGCTCTCCGACGGGGCGACCGCCCTCGCCGACGGCTCCGCGTCGCTCGCGAGCGGACTGGACACCCTGGCGACCGGCACGGGCGACCTCGCGGGCGGGCTGCGCACGGCATCCGATTCGCTCCCGTCGTTCAGCGACAGCGAGTCGAAGTCGCTCGCCTCGGTGATCGCCGACCCGGTGTCGTCGAACTCGTCGATGAACACGATCTTCGGCCCGACCGCGATCCCGCTGCTCGCCGCGGTGGTGCTCTGGTTCGGTGGACTCGCCACGTTCCTGGTGATGCGCGCGCACACGGCACGCACCCTCACGTCGCGGCGCTCCTCGGCCACGCTGACCCTGCGAGCGTTCGCACCTGCCGCTCTGATCGGTGCGGGGCAAGGTCTGCTGGTGTCGCTGATCGTGCAGATCGTGGCGAGCTACGACGCCGCCACCTGGTGGGCGTTCGCCGGAACCGCCGTGCTGGCCGGAGTCGTGTTCGCGGCCGTGAACCAGGCGCTCGTCGCCCTGTTCGGCGGCATCGGACGCTGGATCTCGGCACTCGTCGGCGTGCTCGCCATCGCGACCGGACTCATCTCGACCGTGCCGGGCTGGCTCGCCGGCATCGGCGCGGCGCTCCCCACGGCTCCTGCCTTCGCAGGGCTGATCGCCGGGAGCGGATCCGCCGTCGCCGCCCTGGTGGTCTGGGGCGTGCTGTCACTGGTGGCCACGACCCTCGCCGTGACCCTCCGACGCACGACCTCCGCGAAGGCCGTCCTCGCCACCGCCTGAGCGCACCGGCCCCGCCCTGCGCTCAGGGCGGGGCCGGTGCGGGTCAGGACGCCGGCGCAAAGGTCCGCGCGGTCTCCAGGAGCAGTCGCGCCCCGAACCCGGTGGCACCCGCAGTGCGCCAGGAGTCGTCCTTCTCGGTCTGCATCGTGCCGGCGATGTCGAGGTGCGCCCACGGTGTCTCTCCGACGAAGTGCTGCAGGAACAGCGCGGCGGTGGTCGCTCCCGCGAACGGGCCGCCGA
>NZ_JBBCPF010000017.1:0-49180 GCF_037150835.1 Microbacterium sp. LB12
CCGGCTAGGCCGGTCTCAGCGCTGCGCGCTCGACCCATAGCCACCGGCGGCAGGCCGCCGGCCTCTCGTGGTTGCTCTTCTCGTGGCGGTCCCGTCCCGCCCCGCAAGCCGGGTCGCTGCGCGCCCCGGTTGGCCCCCGGGCCATCGCCCCCGGGCTCGGTGCCGGGCCACCCCGGCCGGGCCTGGCCCGCATCGGTCGATCGGCCCCGGGCGCTGCGCGCCTCCCCCTGGGCTCCCCCGCCCCCGTCAGGGAAGGGTGCAGCAGATCGCCCCGGTCTCTCGGTGGTGAGAGCCGGGGCGATCGGGGGCGTGTGTTTCAGGCTTGGCCGGGCCGGAGGATGTGGCCGTTGTGGGCGTCCCTGAGCTCCTTGCATCCGGCGCATTCGATTCGGGGGTCATCGCCGTCCCAGATCCAGGAGTGGGCGGGGCCGTCGACGCGGATGGGGTGAGGGCAGATCTCCGGATCCGGCTGCCGTGGTGGGTCTGCGGCCGCTGCGCGCCCGAAGGCATCGCCGATGAGGCGCCAGAGCTCGCGGCCGCCGGGTTCGTTGCCCCATCCGCCGGCGGTCTCAGCCATGGTCGGCCGCCTGCGTGCTCGAGGCGGGTGCGCAGCTCGAGCAGAGGTCCTCGGTCTCGCTGATCCATGCCGTGTGTTGAGCCGATTCTAGTGCGGGTGTCGGACGGATGCCCTATATTGGTGCATGTAAACCGCCTAAAACTAGGAGTGATGATGGCGAAGACAGAGATCGTCGGCTATGCGGAGATCGCCGACATGATGAAGATCTCCGTGCCCGGTGTGATGAAGGCGGCGCGCACGGACCCGAGCTTCCCGAAGCCGATCACGCCGCCTTCGATGCGCTCTCCTGGCTGGGACCGGCAGGTGATGCAGAAGTACGTCGACCAGCGCGGTGCGAAGTCCGCCGGCCGCAGCGGCCGCCCGCCGGCGGTGGGCAGCAAGCGGTACAAGTTGCCGGCCGAGGTGAACGAGGAGATCGAGCGGCGGATCCGCGCTGCCGGCACTTTCGCGGAGTTCGTGGCGCTGGCGGAGATCTCCGACAACGCGCTGCGTCAGCGCTTCTCCGGCAAGACGACGTGGCGTGAGGTCGAGCTCGAGCGGTTCGCGAAGCGGCTCGGCACCACGTTCGACGAGCTCACGGGGATCCGTCGCTGATGTCCCCGCTCATCCCGCTCGTGGCCATCGCCGTGTGCGTCATCGTCCTCGTGGCGATCGTCGGCATGCGCGGATGGCCGATCCTCGCGATCATCCTGGTCGCGACGAGCGGTGTGGGCATCCTGGTCGTGGCGATCGTCACGATCGTCCGCATGCTCCGGCGCCGCCCTGCAGGGGTCGTGGTGCGCCGATCGGAGGCCCCTCGTGACCGATGAGGCGACCCCGGACCCCTGGGCGGACCGACAGCTCGCGAGCGTCCTCGCGAACGCTCTGGGTGCCTTCGGGCGCCGTACACGGCTGGACGCCAACGTGGCGGCGAAGGAGCTCGGCGTCAGCCCGTCGACGGTGCGCCGCTGGGTCCGCAACGGCATCCCGGAGCGGCGCCGCGACCAGGTCGCGGCTCTCGTGGCTCCCGAGACGGCGGTGCTCGAGCGTGAGCGGCGTGAGCTGCTGTTCGCCCGTGAGGCGCTGTGGGACATCGCCGGCCGCGGCGCGCCGATCAGCGACGCCTGGAAGCGGGACGGCTGGCTGCGGCCGCACCTGCTCACCGTGGTGCAGCTGCGCGACCGTGGTGTCCTTGTGGTGCGGCTGACCAACCCGGACAGCGGCGAGATGAGCCGGCGGCTGCGCGCCGACGGCGGCGAGGTCCTCGAAGAGGTCGAGTTCCGCAACAGGTTCCGCGCCCAGGTCGCCAAGGGCGAGCTGCTCGAGGCGGTCGGCCCCTACCGGGTGATGGTCCCCTCGGGGCGGATGAGCCGCGGCCGCACCCAGGCCTGGCTGGCGCCGGCGCCGCGGCCGACGCTCGAGTGGCTGCGAGATCACCCGCAGGTGAAGATCCCGGTGACCAAGCCCCGGAAGAAGAAAGAGCCCCGGCCGGAGTGAATCCGGACCGGGGCTCTCCCCTGTGAGCTGCAGCTCACGTGAGACGGGCTGCGAGCTCGTCGATCTTGTCGGGGCGGAAGCCCGCCCAGTGGTCCTCGTCCGTGATGACGACGGGCGCCTGCAGGTAGCCGAGGGCCTTGACCTTCTCGAGCGCTGCGGGATCCTCGGACAGGTCGTGGATCTCGTAGTCGATGCTCTTGGCATCCAGCGCGCGGTAGGTCGCGTTGCACTGGACGCAGGAAGGCTTGGTGTAGACGGTGACGGTCATGCGATTCACCTCCTCTCTCGGAGCGTGATGATCGAGCCCAGGAGGGCGTTGAAGGTCTCGTGGTGGAGCTTGCGCAGATCGGCGATCGCGAGGGACGGGCCGGCGGCGGTCGCCGGCGTCTGCGGCAGCTGCAGCTCGTCGAAGAGCAGCTCGCGCACTGCGGTGTCGTCGTGGACGTCGATCTCACGACCGATCGCCGCGAACAGGTCGTGCGCCGGGTCTGCGGTGGCGGTGGTCATCGGTGGATCCTCTCTACTCTGTAAGTTCGGAAGTTCGGGGTCAGCGGGAGGCGCGGGGGTCGCTGCGGTCGTCGCCGGCGTCGATGCCGTTCATGCTCATCCCGGAGATCTTGCCGATCTTCCAGTCGTCGACGTACTTCTCGCTGAGGACGGCCTCAAGGTACTCGCGGGCGGCGACGTCGCCGCCCATCGCCCAGGCGCTGCGGAAGTTCTCGTACTCCTCCGGCGTGAGCTTCTGCTGGATGGTGCGATCGCGGGAGTAGTCGCGCGGTCCCTGCGTGCCGGTGACGGAGACCTTCACGCCGCCCATCGGGATGCGCTGGTTCGCGCGAGCTCGGCGCACCATCTGCTGGCGGCCGCGCTTGGTGGTGACGGCTTGGCGGGCCTTCTTCTTGAGGTTGTTCATCACGGTCTGCTTGGGGTTGTGGACGCCCTTCAGCCACCGCTGCACCGTGCGCTGACTGACGCCGAGCGCCTTCGCGGCCTCGGCGGTGGAGATCTTCGTGACCGACTTCTTGACGCCACCCGGCGTAGTGATCGTGCGGGTCGTCGAGTAGAGCGTGCGCAGGTGCTTCGCGACGTCGGATGCCTCAGCTCCTCCGGTCCCCGGGGTCGACGGCTCGGACTCAGAGCCGAGCCAGCTGATCGCCTGGAACAGCGTGTTGCGCTGCTTCAGCGCGTCGTCGTCGGTTGCCATGGTCTACTCCCTTCGTGGATCAGATGAGCTCGATGAGGTGGGACTTGCCCTCGTAGCGGCCCTTGCCGGTGAGGAACGGCAGGTGCTCCTGCAGGTCGGCCGAACCCTCGTACTTGAACTGGCCCAGGCCGCGGCCGTAGTTGCGCTCGTCGCCCGGCCATGCCTTGTCCGGGTCGGTCAGCGGCGACGTGTACAGGACGGTGTCACGGGTGATCGCGACGGGCCAACGGCCGGTCTCGTCGCCGATCTTCTTGACACGGCGGAGGATGTTCGCCCGGGCGCGGGCCTGGATCGCGTGGTAGCGCTCAGGGGCGAAGCCGGGCTTGCCCTCGTGGTGCTCGAAGCTGGCCATCAGCCCGAGGCTGCGGACGTAAACCTCCTTGAGGAGATCGCGTGCCGCCTGCGCATCCGGGTCAGCTGTGTCGAGCTCGGTGCGGGCGTTGCGGATCCGCTCATACCAGGTGTCCAGCAGGCGGGTGTGGTTCTCCCACGTCCACGCCTCGAGGATCTCGAACTCGTAGCCCCACTCGATCGCGAGCTCGAGCGTCGGGGTCGAGACCCAGGACTCGAGACCGGCGAGGCTCTTGTCGCGGTTGATCGGGTCGAGCGGGTTGGGCACGAGCCACTCGGCACGCTCGGGCAGGTTGACCTTCCAGTAGCCGGGCAGCTTGCGATCGAAGGCTACGCCGTTCGGGTGATAGGACGGCTCCCCGATCCCGAGCTCGCAACCGCTGACGCCGGCGAGGTAGCTGCCACCACGGTCGTAGGCGTGCAGCCAGCGGTGCTGCAGCTCTTCCTCGGTCGGCTGACGGTGCCAGTTGATGTCCATCTCGAGCGTCGGGATCGTCGCGGGCTCGACGGGCTTGTGCGGCGTGAACCGGGCGATGCGCTCCTCCTTCGAGGGCGCCAGGTGGAACATGAGGTCCTGGCCGGTCGTGGAGGCGTTCACCGCATACGGGGTCTGCAGCGCGCTGGCGAACAGGTCGAGGCGGTGCGCGAGGACGGCCGGGGCAGGGTTGTCGCCGATGAGGTGCTGGAAGTCGTCGCGCAGCGCGGGGATGATCACGAACCGTGCCTGCAGCCGGCTCTCGCCCGGCTTCCAGATGCGGGTGGTCGCGCTGAGCGCGTTGTCCTGCCCGCCGACCTCGTAGCCGGCCTCACGCGCACCCAGGACGAGGGGGTGGTCGACGGTGAGGTCGTGGAGGATCGAGCCGAGACGGCGCTCGGGCGAGGGCAGCTCGTCGACGGGGATCCCGAGCGCACGGGCGGCATCCGCCGTGGCGTAGATCTGGCCAGCCTCGTTCTTCCACTGGTTCTTCGTGCCCAGGCGCAGCTGCGCGACGAGCTCGGCGATGTTGCCGAGGTGCTCGATCGGCCGCTCGAGCGGGACCAGCGTCCCGTCCGGCAGCCACAGTCCATCGGTGTCCAGCACCGCGGCGGCCGCGGCGAACTCGCCCGCCGCTGCGCGGCGCGCTGCAGGCTTCTGAGCGGCCGGAGCCGCCGTCGTGGGCGCCTCGGCCGCGGGAGCACCTTCCGGAGCCGGAGCGGGCTGCTCAGCTGCCGGAGGGGACGGTGGGGCCGGCCGTGTCGGCGGAACGTCGAACAGGGTAGCGCTGGGGCCGCCGATGGGCGTCTGCGGGGTGTGGTCGCCGGTCTCGTCGTCGTCCTCACAGTCGCCGTCGTCGCCGAGCAGCACGCTGAGCGGGATGTCCCAGACACGAGTGAAACGGCCCTCGACACGGCGTCCGAGAGTCTGGTTGCCCTCGCCGTCTGCCTTCGTCCAGCCGTGGGCGATGAAGCTTCCACCGATGGAGTGGACGGAGTCGGTGATCGGCTCCCCGGTGCCGGCGGCGATGCGCGTGATGACGTCGATCATCACCTTCGGGTGCAGGTAGAGGCGCGACTCGCCGTCACGGTTGTACTTGATCGCACCGACGCGGACACCGTTCGGAGACCAGGTGTCCTGCGGCGGGATGCCGCGGCGCGTCCAGCCCAGCTGCTCCGCCTCTTCGGGGATCTCCCCGGTCGTGGTGACTAGGTGCGCGGCGCCGGAGGCGAGGGCCTCGCGAAGCAGCTCGATCGCCATGACGCCGGGGTTGCTCTGACCGCCCTCCTGGCGCACGAGAGCGTCCCAGATACCCTGATCGGCCCACTTGTGGAAGTCGGTGGCCTCCTCCGTCGAGATCGCGCCGACCTCGACGAGCATGCGCAGCATGAGCCGGATGCCGTGATCGGCGTTGACCGCCGCGTCCTTCATGCGCCCCTTGGCGCCGGGATCGTGCGGGAGCGGGGCAGTGCGCTCTCGCCACAGCTTCGCGAGCTGCGCCTTCGTGTGGATGGCGTCCTCCGAGCCGCTGAAGTAGTGCTCGCGGAGAGCTTCCCGGTGCTTGGCGAGCCAGCGGATCAGCGACGCGCCGAGCAGCGCCCGGCTGTTGCGGCGACCGCTCTGCTCGAGGAGCCCGAACGTGAGGTCGGGCTCCTCGATCTCACCCGGGTTCAGGCCGATTGAGAACGTGCGCTGCAGCGCGGATCCGTTGAGGCCGATCTGTCCAGTGGCGATGACCGAGGCGTCGATCGCGGGTGCTTCCTTGACCCCGCCGCGCTGTCCGCCGACCTTGCGGCCCTCACGGTCGAACACGGCGCGCACGAGGAACTCGAACCTGGCGACGGCCTTGCGGATGTCGGTGTCGACGAAGTCGTCGGCGAGGACGGCCATGTGCCGAGCGTTGGCGAGGATGCGGGTCATGGCGATCGCGGAGTCACCGGCGCTCGTGGCCGACAGGATCGTCTTCGGCGCCTCGCTGTTCTCCTGGGTGAGCTCCGGAGCGAGGAAGTGCATCGCGCAGCGAGCGCTCGAGCTCTTACCGGCGCCGGGAGGGCCGTAAACGTAGGTGATCAGCGGGACAGGGCTGAACGGAGCCTGCCAGACCAGGCCCAGCAGCGGAGCGATCACGCGCGCCGGAATCCGCCCACGGAAGATCTCGGTCGACTCGAGCCAAGCCTCACGCAGCAGCTGCGCATCCGCGGTCGGGTCGGGCAGGTGCAGGCGCTGCAGACCGCCGGTGAGGCGGGTGGAGACGGGGATAGACCCCTCGGCGGTGATCGCCCCGCCGGCGTGCACGAAGTACGGGCCGAAGGCGCTGTCCTCGCGCCATCCGGTGCCGGTGTAGACCTTGGAGCGCTGCGACGGGGTCGGGCGGGCGCCGTAGAGGGCATCCCAGAACAGGTCCTTGCCGCGGCGGGAGGTGGACTCGAGCATGCCGAGCCACGGCAGCGAGTTCGCCCAGGAGCCGTCGCGGATCTGCTCGTCATCCCAGACGACCGTGGCGTCCTCGATCAGGATGTCGCCGTTGTCGTCGCGCATCGGCTTACCGGTCTCGGGATCGCGCACCCAACGGTGGAAGGCGACGGTGATCTCGGTGGTCGGCGGGGTTGAGTGGGTCTCGTGGCCGGAGTCCTCGTAGCTGGCGGCGAGGACCTCGCCCCAACCGTCGAAGACGCGGATGTACCGGTTGCGGAAATCGTCGCCGTCGCGCTCGACCTTGATCTGCACGGTCTGACCGAGGCGCACACCGAACCGGGTTCCCTCGTTCGCGGATCCGTCGTCGCCGGGGAAGAACTGGTTGCCGTCGAACCGGGGCGGCTCGCTGTCGTCGCCACTGCCGGATCCGCCCGGCTGCAGCGGGGTGACCGGGGCGGCGAGGGCATCAGGGATCGGCAGATCCGCGATTTCGTGCGCGTCACGAGCGATCACGACGGCGTCCTGGATCACGTGACGGGCATCGTGAACGGCCGCGCGCTCGAGCGGCGTCGACGCCGGCACCATGGCGACGGTGTGCTCGAGGTGATCCCGCATCTTCGCGACACGGCGGACGGACTCCCCCGCCCACAGCTCGACGTTGCGCTGCACCTCGTGGGAGTCAGCGCCGGATGCCAGCTGCGCGTCGATCTCGTCACGGCAGACCTGGACGGTGTCGCTGCGGCCCTCACCGGTGAGCATCTTGCGGAGCTCGCCGAGCATGGCGAGCAGCTGCGCCGCGTTCGGGGTGAGCTGCTCGAGCTGGTCGACGGTGTAGCCGGCCTCGAGGTGGTCGGTCAGGTCGGCCTTGTCGTCGTCGACGGCCGGCCTGTACAGGGTGACGGTGGCGCCGACACCGCCGAGCAGCTTGTGCAGCTCGGCGGCCCGGGAGTAGCCGGCGACATCGCGGTCAGCGACCACGGCGACGTCGGCTCCCTGGAAGATCTCGGCGAGCTCGCGGGGGAAGGATCCGGAGCCCTGCGCGTTCGTGGTAGCGACGAGGCCTGCGGCCTCGGCGTTCTCGACGTCCTTCTCCCCCTCGAGCAGCCAGACGCGGGTGCCGGCCTCGATCGCCTGCAGCACCTCGGGGTGCCTGTACAGGACCGACACGAAGTCATCGGGCTTCTTCGCGACCATGCGGCCGTTCGGGCCGAGGAACCGCTGCTTGAACCGCTTGCGGGTCTCGCCGTCGACGGTGGCCGTCTCGCGGATGACCTCCTCGACGAGGGTGCCCTCGGCGTTGAAGTACGGGTAGGTCGTGACCCGCTCCCACTTCGCGCCCTTGAACTTGTCGACGTTGGCGGTCGACTTGTTGGTCAGGCGAGGCGGGAGCTTCGGTGCTGCGGTGAACCGCACCTTCGGCTTGCGGCGGGGTTGGCCCTCAGTGCGCTCCGGCAGCGGGGAGTCGAACAGATCCTTGACGCCGAGGCCGATCGCCGCGGTGATCTCGCGGACGTCGGCGTGGCAGGTGAAGCAGTTCAGCAGCACCTTCTCGTTGGCGCGGTCGTTCTTCACCGACAGGGAGCGGTGGCTGTCGCCGTGCACGGGGCACAGCGCCATGAACTGGTCGCCGCGGCGAGACTCCGGCTTGTAGCCGTTGACGTCGAGAGCGTCCCAGACGCGGTCGAACGCGCTGCGTGCGGATTCAGGGGTCGAGATCAGGGTCATGAGCATCCACCCGCGCGAGGTGCGCGACGGCGGATGCTGGGAAATTCAGTATCAGAGACCGAAAAAAGACGAAGTTGGGCTACCATAGACGTGCGCACCTCCTTTCAGGTACGTGAAACGCCCCTCGCGGGTCGCTAACTCAAAACCTCGAACCGGACGCCTGGACAGCAAGGTTCGAACCACACTCTTCGAAAGTCTCTCGGTTTGCCGACCGGGAGACTTTCCTCGTTCTAGGCGCTGCGTGCCAAAGGCCGGCCTCCTTCAAGAGAGTCGAAACCTGCGATCTGGTCGCGGGAAGCCTTGGCTGCTGCAGCTGCTCGTCGATCGGCAGCTGCGCGGATCTCCTCGAGGATGTAGTCCGGCACGGGGAGGTTGTGGATCTCTGCCAGACGCATCGTGCTGTACGAGCCGATCGGGATGCCGAGGCGCTCAGCTGCGGCTTCGTAGACGGCGTACTGATCGTCAGGCACGCGCGAGAGGAGGTTCTTCCTCGCGCCCCGGTCGCGACGACCGGGCTTCCTTTCATCGACCATGCGTCATGTATAGCACCCCGGACCTGAAACAGAAACAGATTTACCCCGGCGCGTCGCGCAGTCATCCAAGTGCCCATGACCTCCATAGGTGCGCCCGCAGCCTCAGATCGGACATCGGGGTCAGAAGTTTTTCGAGGGCGCAGCACCGATGGTGCGATTTTTCTCATATGAAGAGCTGTTTCGCCAGACCCGGATCACCGTATCAGCGGAGGAAAACCCCAGGTCAGAGTGATTTTGACTGATCCGACCTGACTGTTTCAGCCGTTGCAGATAAATGTAACTTTGACTCGTTGCGGCTCGGCGATATAGCCTCTGATCAGGAGTATTCAACTTGCCTCGATGTGGGGCAGATGCAGTGGGGCGGGCTGCCAGACCGCCGTATCAGGCTGGCGGGAAGCGCCCCATCCGAAGGATTCGAGGCTCAGATGGACCTGGTGACGGCGTCGACGGTCGAGGTTTACGACCGTGCTCTCGGTGTTGCGAGTCGGATCGCCGAGTGGCGCCCGATGCTGGACGCCGCGGTGTTCTCGTGGTTGCAGCCGTTCCCCATGCCGATCTACCTGTTCCACGACGCCATCGACCCCACTCTGCCGTCGGCACCGGGGACGCTCGCTCGAGCGACCACGGAGCTGGCGGGGCGCAACGGGGACTTCGATGGAGACTGGATCGACTTCGAAGGCCGCCCGGCGGCGTATGAAGGGCCCGATCCGCTGCTGTTCCCCTACATCGTCCCGCCGTACCTCGAGAGAACGACGCACCGTGAGTGGCGACGCTGGTTGCCTCACATCCTGACGGCGATGGAGCTGTCGCAGTTGCCGCGCTACGTGCCGAACCCGGATCAGCGGATCCGGCTCTCCGTCATCACAGGCGCGCAGCCGCTCCCGCAGAAGTACCTCGAGCGTGCTCTGCCGATCGAGCTGAAGACGAACGAGTGGCCTCGTGAGCTGAAGGTGGCTACACCGTCGGCTGCAGCTGCGCGTCGAGAGCTCGGCAGGCGGATCGGTCGATGGATCTGGGTGGAGCGCGAATCGGTGTACTTCCAGAGCCTCGACGCGTTGACGCTCACCCCGGTCGATGCGCTCTCAGTCGGCCGGGAGATCCTCGCGAGGTTCCTCTCGGCCGAGCACGTCCAGACGGAGATCCCCTGGCCGGCGCGCTCGGTGCACATGGTGCCCGCGAGCGAGGCGACAAGCACCAAGTCCACCAAGTCACGCCGGCGGCCGCCAGCAGCGGTCGATGCCTCCCTCGGCACATTCACCCGAGATCTGATGATCGACGCGATCGCCACGGGGCGGGTGCGCCTCAGTCACCAGAGCGGTCCTGAGCTCGCCCACCTCCCCGTTCTGGGTCGTGTTCACGACGATGCGTTCTACGTCGTGCCCAAGGTCGCTCACGAGCTCGTCGAGAGCTCGGGCCTGATGAGCGGATCCACGCTGCAGATCGCACGCTCCTTGAACGCGGCAGGGTGGCTCCACCAGCCAGCCGACGGCACGTGGACGATCCCCCGCCGCGTCGACGACCATCTGACCCGGGTGTGGAGCCTGCCCATCGAGATCCTCGGCAGCGTGCACGAGAACGAGTTCGCGCCGACGCGCTACCCCGTGCGGGAGTACCGGATGGACGTGCAAGTGATCTCCGACATCCAAAGCGTGATCCGAGCGGCGCTCATTTCTGGCGAGGCGGTGCTCGAGGCCCCCTCCGTCGAGGGGCAGGATGCCGTCGAGCTTGGGAGGGTGAAGGGTGACCGCGTGTTCATCATCCCGTCTGCGGCGAGACAACTCCTGCAGCGGCACCAGGTGCGAAATGTGGGCCCGAAGACGATCGGGAGAGCCCTGGGACAAGCAGGGTGGATCGAGCGGCCGATAGACGGAGCGTGGACGGTCTTCCGCCGCCTCGACGGCAAAGGCATGCGGGTCTGGAACCTCCCGCTCTCGTTCCTCGAGGGGCACTGGCGTGAAGCCTTCTGACAGCGCGCGGTAGCTCAGAGAGGGTCGATCAGCGAAGCGTCCGACGGGTCGACGCGGGTGGTGTAGTTCACCTTCCGGTCGACCTCGTAGGTGGCGATGCTGCCGGCGACACGGTCGGACTCGGCGGTGAGCAGCTCGAGCATGTGCTCCTGGCCCGCCTGGTTGAGCTTGCCCGGTTGCAGGTACTCCTCCCAGACGTCGCGCTCGAGGAACACCGGCATCCTGTCGTGGATCTCGCCGCTCGCGTCGCGCGCCGGCCTGGTGATGATCGCGGCCGAGAGCATCCAGTCGTCGCCGACGCGACGGGCGGTGTAGATCCCCGCGGCCGTGAGCAGCTCGCCGTCCTCGGCGTGCAGGAAGTGCGGCTGCCGGTCCACCTTCGGCCCGGTCCACTCGTAGTAGCCGCGCATCGGCACGAGCGCCCGTGAGGACGCGAACGCGCCGCGCCAGAGTCCGCTGGTGGTGAGCCGCTCGATCCTCGCGTTGAAGTTGGGCTTGGTCTTCTTCTCGATGAACGACGGCCAGAAGTCCCACCGCACGACATCGAGGGTGCGGTGCAGCTCACCGCTGCTCGAGTCGACCCGTTCCCGCACGATCGGCATCGCGTTCGTCGGGGCGATACTGTACGACCCGCGCCACTCCTGGGCGTCGTCGGCCGCGGTCGCGGCGTAGTCCTGCAGCAGCTGCTGACCTGGCCGGTCGCTGGCGAATCGTCCGCACATGCGACGATCCTCTCACCGGCCACAGACGGCCGCTCAGCGGCGTCGACGCACCACCCGCGGGTTGAACGCCACCGAGGCGTGCGCGGCGCGCACGTGCGGCCGCCGGGAGCCTTCCGGGAGGGTGTACCGGCCGTAGGCGATCACGTGCCGGCCGACGAGGGTGCCGGCGTCGGTGATCTGCAGGCGGGCGAGGTTCTTCTTGTCGACGAGGATCGCGACCTGGTCGGCCGCGTCGACAAGGCGCAGCATGAGCCCGTCCCACTGCGTGCGCGTGTAGCCGGCGACCTTCCCCCAGATGATGAGATCCGTGTCGAGCCGGGTGGTGATCGCGGCATCCCGGGCATGCACGATGACCTGGTCGGCAGGCACCGGATCCTGGGTGCCGATGACGAGCTCGAGGCCGGCCGGCATCGTGTCGGCGAGCAGGTTCACCAGCATCGTCGAGAACGAGCGCTGGTCGGCGCTGTCCGCCTCCTGCTGGCTCGGCTCGGTGCGGTATCGGCGGGTCAGCTGCCCGGGCCGCTTCGAGTCGGGACGTCGACGACCGTCCGGGCCAGTGGAGGGCTCAGCGATGCCGAGGCGCATCCGCCACCGGACCGGCCGGGTGCCCTGCGGGTGCTCGTGGCCGGCATCGCCCGGGCGGTCCTTCGACCGCTCCGATCCCTCGTCGCACCCTTCGCCATGGTGAGCGGCGAACGCCGCGGCGCGCTTCGTGCTCTGCAGCGACGTCGCCCACACCTTGGCGCCGCACTCGGAGCCGTCGCGCAGCTCACCCGGGCACCAGAGATCCGGAAGCACGGCGAGACCGCGGACCTGGTCGATCGTGACCGGGTTCCCCTCAGCATCCAGCGCTGCGTCCATGGCCCTCCTCTGGTCAATAGTCCAACGGATCGTTGGACGAGATCATTTGCGCAACGAGCCGTTGCGCAAATGCCGATCGGCAATCGTCCAGCCGGCTGCTGGACCAATTCGTCAGCCGCCGTTGATCCCGGGGATCCCCGTGTCGTCCGGTTTCGGCCTCGTCGACGGCGGGAGCTCGACGCGGCGGCCGCACTCGGGGCAGACCCATCCGCCACCAGGTGCATCGCGCATCACGACCAGGTCGTCGGGGCATGTCGCGACCGTCGACGGGAGGATCGTGAGCGCGTCCATCGCGGCGCGCAGCGCCTCGGCCGGCACCTCGAACGCCGGGTCCCACGCGATGAACGACCCGCCCTGCCGCGAGGTGAGTACTCGGATGCCGGCGGCGCGCGCTGCACGGCGCAGGCCGCGGCGGAACTCGTCGACGGGCGCCGGCAGTTCCTGCTGCAGCAGCGCGATGCTCCCGGTGCTCCGCAGCCGCTCGAGGTACGTGTCGAAGTCGATCTCGCTCATGCGCGATCGCCCGCCGGCTGCGCGATCGCCTCGGCCTCGACGCCGGTGGCGAGCATCCGCAGCGCCCGCGCCTGCGCAGCTGGCGTCCACGGCGATTCGACGCCGGTCACGTTCGCGATGCGCATCGTGATCTCCCCGTCCGCTGCGCGCAGGAACGTCGCCACGGCGAGCAGCTCGCTGCCCTCGGGGACGTCGACGGGGATCTCCGCGATCATGAGCTCACGCCGCGTCGCTGTAGTAGCCGGGGACCTCGCGCGTGACCGTCGCGACCATCTTGGCGACATCGACGTCGGGGAACTCGTTCTCATTCACCGAGAGAGGCAGGCCCGAGGAGACCTTCTTGAGACCGGGCCGCGACACCTCGAGGCGATCGCACTCGTTGTTCAGCGCCACCATGTACGCGGCGAGCGCGAGGCCGGCGTCGTCGGGTCGGATGGTCCAGACGCGGCAGAGGAGGCGGCCGATGTTGTCGCTGGGGTGGTAGGCGCCGAGGTGTGCGGTGTGGCGGGCGTCGAGCTGGCCGAAGTGGGCGGCGGAGTTCTCGAAGAACGAGCGGTATTGGGTGTACGGGATCGTGACGTTGTCGGTCATGGCGGGGTGCTCCGTTCAGCTGGTGGTGAGGATCTGCCAGAGGGCGACGGCGACGGTGCCGGCGACCATGTAGGGGCCGAAGGGGATCTGGCGGCCGCGGCGGCCGGCGGCGTGGATCGCGGCGTGCGGGAGGGCGAGGACGTAGGCGGCCGCGGCGCCGAGGAGGGCGGGGATGATGCCCCACCAGCCGAGGGCGAGGGCGAGGGCGCCGGCGAGCTTGACGTCACCGTAGGCGACGGCGCCGAGGAGGCCGAGGACGAAGTAGATCGCCCAGAGGGCGGCGCCGGCGAGGACGGCGATGCCCACGTGACCGAGGTCGCCGGTGACGAGGCCGCAGGAGGCCACCAGGACGCCTGTGACGGCGTAGAGGGGCCAGACGAGCCGGTTGGGAAGGCGGCTCTCTCGGAAGTCGTAGACGGCCAGCCAGGCGCCAATGGTGGCCACTGCGGCGATGAGCAGCCACTCGAGGATCGGGAGGGGGTTGGCGGCGATGGTGGTGATCGCGGTGGCGATGAGAGCGGTTGCCCCGCCGGCGGCTCCGGTGAGCGCCCAGATGGCCGGGTTCGGGTTCCGGGTCTGGGGCACGTCGGCGGGGCTGGTCGCTGTCATCGGCTGCTCAGAATCGGCCGCGGATCTGGTCGATGAGCTCGACGGTCTCGGGCTCGGGCTCGTAGCCGTCTTCGAAGCTGTCGAGCTCGTCTTCGTGCTGGCTGACGATGCGCTCGAAGCCGTCCTTGTCGCCGGCGAGGGACTCGGCGAGCATCGCGTCGCGCCACAGGGTCTCGTTGACCGGGTCGATCTGGCGGCCGACCGTGGCGGCGAGGCGGGCATCCGCGATGCGGCTGGTGCGCAGCGAGCGGGTGACGAGCTCGTGTGCGGCGTCGCCGATCGCCTGGATGATCTCGGTGCGCAGGACCTCGGCCCAGCGGTAGTACTTCTCGCGGACGCCGCTGAACGGCTGTCCCTGCACCAGGCGCAGTGCGGCGATCAGGTTCTCCGTCGAGGTCTTGGAGAGATCGTCACCGATGAGCTCCTTCCAGACGTCCCAGTCGGTGCGGACGAGCTCGTGGAGGCGGTAGCCCTGGGCGCCGACCTTCGGGAACCACTCCTCCTCGTCGGCCGAGACGCCGATCCACTTGCGGGCTTTGGAGGCCAGGCCGTTGCGGTTCTGCTGGGCCTGCTTGCCGGTGGCGAGCTTGCCTGGCCAGAGCGCGTCGTGCACGCTGATCGCTGAGGCGCCCGGGTTGAGCGCGAGGAAGGCGAGCAGCTCGGTCGAGCGGACGACGGCGGAGCGGTTGATCTCCGAGGTCTGCGGGGTGCGCGGCTCGGGTCCCTGCGCGTTGTGCAGCGTCACCGGGCCGAGGATCTGCAGCCACGGCACGTCGGCCGGGAAGATCTCGTCGACGGCGGGCACAGCAGGCTCCTCGTCGACGGGCTCCTCGACGACGTCGACGACGGTCTCGGCGGCCGCCTCGGCGATCCAGGCCTCGGCGGCGGGTGCCTCCTCGGCCGTCTCGGCGGGCTCCTCGTCGACGTCGACCATGTCGGTCTGCGCCGGGAGCTCGTCGAGCCCCAGCGAGGCCCGCCAGTCCGCCGATGCGGCCGGGGTCTCGGCGACGAGCGTGGCTACGGCCGCGGCCGCGGGGATGTCCTCGAGCGAGATCTCCGCCTCGGTGTACGTGGAGGTTTGGGTGGGTGCCTCCTCCGTGGTGGCGAACAGCTCCATGATCCGGCGCAGCTCGTCCTCGTTCACGATCTGCGGGGTCAGCGGGAGGCTCGCGCCGGCGGCGGGGATGTTGAGGTTGGCGGTCTTGTCGTCGGTGAGGTGCAGCGTCCACTCCCCTGCGAGCTCACCGGCGGCGATGGCCGCGACGCCCACGCGCGGGACCCGCGTGACCAGGTCAGCGATCTCCGCCTTCGTGGCCTCGTCGGGCATCTCGCCGAGGATGACGATCTCGGGGGTCCACGCCTCGGCGAACATCCCGAGCGAGCGGGCCTCCTCGATCGAGTTCACGCCGAGCTCGTCGAGCGTGGCCTTCGTCGACGCGGCCTGAGCGCGCAGTACGCGCATCAGCTCGTCGACGTCGTCGATGTGCCGGATCCGGCCGGTGTCGAGCGCTGCCGGCAGGCCCGGGGCGATCCCGACGAGCGTGACCGACAGGTCGTCCGCCCACTGGCTCGTCGCGAGCTCGACGGCCAGGCCCGTGAGTGCACCGGAGATCGTCGACGGGTTGCCGGTGAGGTTCAGAGCGCCGATGTGCTCGAGGTCGACCATGAGGTGCGCGTCGCCCTGGTCCTGGCCGATGGTGACCAGCGCCGGCCACGGCGAGCTGGGGATGCGCTCGAGCTCGGGCAGCTGCTCCGGGTCGACCGTCCACGCGGTCTTGTCGTCGGTGACCGGAGCGAACGGCGCCGGCAGGTCGAACGGCTCCTCGAGGTAGAGGGCGATCTCCGCATCGGACAGGCGCAGCGCGTACAGCTGCGGCAGCTGGTTGTTCGTGTCCTGCGCCCAGATGGCCAGGTGGCGCAGCGCGTGGTCGACGTGCTCCATGCCCATCGGGTTCTCCACGGCGCGCAGCTCGAGCTCCATCGTCCCGGCCTCGCCCTGCGGCATCGCGATCCGCTGGCCCGGACGGCGACGGCGGCGCTGCTTCATCCGCTTGATGCCGAGAAACGAGAGCAGACCCGCCGCGGCGATCGCGCCGAGCCCGCCGATCGTGCGCACGTTGAACAGCTCGTCGATCCAGTCGTCGCCCTCGTCGACCGATGCCTGCTCGGCCGCGGCCGGCGCCGACTTCTCCTCCGCCGGCGTCTGCGTCTCGGTAGAGGGTGTGCCCAGGCCCAGACCCGACAGGTCCGGGACCGCCGCCTGCTCGCTCTCGGGCGCGGCAGCATCCGCGGCCGGCGCGTCAGCTGCAGGAGCACCCTCAGCGGACGGCGCAGCCTGCTCGGCCGGCGCTTCGACGGGCGCCTCGGCCGGCGCCTGCTCGACCGGGGCGGGAGCGGCCGTCGGCGCGGGCGCGACGGATGCCGCGGCGCCCGGGATGGTGACGACGTCGCCGGGGTAGATCAGGTTCGGGTCGGTGATCTTGTGGCCCGTGGGCTGGACGGTGTCCTTCGAAGCCTCGAAGATCTCGTGGTAGTTCGCGCCGTCACCGGTGGCGTCCTCCGCGATGTCCCAGAGGGTGTCGCCGGCCACCACGGTGTGCTGCTCGGCCGCGGCCGCCGGCGCCGACTCTGCAGCCGGTGACGCGGCATCCGCGGGGAGCTTGAGCACCCACCCGGCGTTGAGCCAGTGCTGGCCGTCCAGCGCCCACCCGTCGGCCTGCTCGACGCCGTAGTTGAGATCCGCGATCTCCTGCCACCGCTCACCCTGACCGAGCTGCTTCTCCGCGATCTGCCAGAGCGAATCGCCGTCCTGCACGGTGTACGTCGGCCCCGCCTCCTGCACAGCGGCAGGCGCCGCTTCGTCGACGTGCGAGCTCGCGTCGGCTGCGACGGTCGACGTCTGCACGAACGACTGCGACATGACCGTCGTCGGAGCTGCAGGGAGCTCGGCCGCCGTCGCTGCGGTGGCGCCGCCGCCGATCGTTACCATGGCGACGATCGCGCCGACGAGGACGGATGCGCCCTTCTGCTGCAGACCGAGGCCCGGGATCCTCGGCGCGGGCATCCGGCGGATCTGTGCCGGGATCTCGACCAGGATCGCGATCGCCATCGACAGCCACGCGAGCCAGCCGATCAGCGGGAGCACGGTGCCGACGAAGAACACTCCGCCGACATCCGGGCCGGACAGGACGCGGGCGAACTCGTCCCCGGTGGGGAACGGGTTGCCGGCGAAGAACACGAGCGCGGCGGGGATCCCCACCAGCAGCCCGATCAGGACGACCAGAGAGGCAAGGCCTCCGAGTACGCGCTTCATGGTGTTCCTCCTCAGCCGTTCGGCGTGGTGGGCTTGACGTTCACCGACTGGATCTCGTTGATTTCCAGCTGGGTCGAGCTCGAGGTCGTGAGGTTGACGGTGCCGCTGGCGCCGGAGAGCGACGTCCAGGTGACGGGCCACTGGCTTGTCGCGGTCACGGTGTAGCGATCGCCAGGCTGGTTCTGCGAGGTGCGGTCGTACCGGTGCCCGCACGTCGGGCTGTCGCTGAGCCCGTACCCGACCGAGTAGGCGGTGCCGGTACTGCCGCAGACGACCTCGCGGCCGTCGCCCATGTTCCAGCGGATGCCGGTCACCTGGGCGGTCGCGGTGATCGTCTGTCCGCCCAGCGTCGCAGTCTCGGTGTAGGGGCCCCAGGTCAGAGGCTGGGGGTTCTCGACCCACAGCCAGACCGGGATGCCGACGTAGCTGCGGCGGTGGCCCCAGGCGGGGTTCACCTGCGGCGCCATGCCGATGTCGACGCCGCGCAGCTGGAAGGTCGCGATGAGCTGCGCAGCTGCGCGGCCAGGGGTGAGCACCTTCAGGCCCGGAGGAACGGTCTCGCTCCAAAACTGGGTCTCCTGGCCCAGCCCAGGCGACCCGCCCGGCGACGGGTTGAACATGATGCAGCCGTAGTAGCCGGCCTCGGGTGAGTACCCCGGAGGGCGTGCCGGCCAGACGCCGTCCTTCATGAAGACGTAGCACTGGCGAACGTTCGACCAGTAGTTGGTCGACCCGCCGCAGTCGATGATCGCGTAGAAGCGCTGGTAGGTGCCGCCGTCGAAGACGCGGATGTCGTCGGCCGTCCACCCGAGCTGCAGAAGACCCGACTCGGAATTCTCGTAGTAGCAAGTCGGCGCGCCAGGGGTCCACCCGTTGCTGTCGGGGTTCGGCGCCGGATCCGAAGGCACAGAGATCGTGAGATAGCAGACACTGAGGTCATTGCAGTACACGCCACCAGCTGCCTGAGCAGGCGCGGTGGCTACGAGAGATCCTGCCGCGAGGGCGAGGATCGCGGCGAATGCAGCGAGTGCTCGTCTCAGCATGTCGTCCCCAGACTGATGCGATCGTTGACGAGCCACGTCTTGGTCTCTGCGTTGTAGATGACGTGGAACTCGACCTCGTTACGAGGCTTCGGGTTCTCCATGGCGGGCTTGCCGTCAGCGGTCGTGATCTTGCGCTGCGAGCCGTCCAGGCAGCCGGGGACAATCACGAGGCCGTTCTCGACACCCTCGTACTCCTGGCCGTAAGCCGTCTTGGGCTCGAACACGAGCGACCCTTCAACCTTCGACTGACCCTCGATACTGTCGCCGTCCGCGTTGAGGATCGGGCCCTTGGAGATCCGGAGAGCATCCTCCTGGAACTCCTTGAGCGTCTTGCCCGTGGCGACGGCCTCGTATGCGCTGGCGTCGGTGCCGCCCGCCGCACTGATCTGAGCCTGAGTGGCGAGCAGCAGGTCGATCGTGGCCTTGGCCTTGTCGATCGCCTCATCTTCGTCCTTGGGTGCCTCGCCGGTGATCGACGTCGGCGCGGTGGCGGTGGGGGTCGGCGATGCCGTCGACGGGGTCGGGGTCGGTCCGTTGGTCGTCGTGCATCCGGCGAGGAGCATGCTGCTGAGTGCAACGGCCGTGAGTGCGGTGATGATGCGCTTGCTGGTCATGGGGAGCTCCTACTGTGTGATGATCCGGGCCGAGCTCGTCGCGCCGACCGGGAGGCTGTTTACCCCGATCAGTGAGAGGAATCGGGTGGTGTACGTGTCTTCGACGCTAACGGTGATCGTGTCGCCGACGACAGAAACGTTGCCTTCAATCCCTGCAGCGGCGATGTAGTTCTGCGCGGCGACTTGGGCGGCGCTGCCGTTGAGCTGCAGCGTTCCGTCGACGACGGCCTGGCCGGCGACGGCGTTGGTGCCGGCGCGGGCGGCGGATGCCGCGGTCATCTGAGCGTTCTGCGTGGACTGGTACTTCCCGGAGCTGTCGACGACGAGTCCGACGACGACGACGAGCACGACGACGCAGGCGAGGAAGATCACGGAGACGGAGCCGCGCTCGTCGTTGCGCAGCTGGTCGAGGATCTGGCGGATCTTGTTCATGGCCGCTCCCGGTAGGCGTCGACGGGTGAGGTCGCGCTCCGCTCGATCGTCCAGGTGCCGGGCAGGCCAGGCAGGGCGACGTCGGAGAGGTTGAGGGTGCAGGTGATGGTGCCGGAGACGGTGCCGACCTGTCCGAGCGGGACGTTGAGTCCGCTGTCGTCGATCAGCACGTCGAGGGTGTTGCAGGCGTATCCGCTCTGCGCCATCGACGTCTGCGCGGCCGCGTTCGCGTCCTGCTGTGCTTCGGCGGTGGTGCGGGAGAGGGATGCCTCCCTGGCCGCGGCGTTCGCTGCCGCCTCTGCAGCGTTCGAGGCGAGGGCGATGCGGCCGCCGGCGACCAGGAGCAGGATCACGAGCACCATGACCGGGGCGAGCATCACGAGCTCGACGGACATGCTGCCCTCTTCCTTGCGGTGGAGGAGCGAGCGGAGGGCGCTGCGGAGCTTCATTGCACCCACCTCTCTGTGGGGCCGGTGACGGTGCGCGAGACCGTGACCGGGAGGCCGGGCAGGAGCGTCGCGACGGTGCCGGTGACGGTCACGGTGACCGTCTCGGCGGTGCGCTGCACCACGACGTTCGAGCCGGACACGATCGAGCCGGCTTGGGTGAGGGCGGCCTCTCCGGCGCTCACGCCGTCCTCGGACGAGGCGTCGTAGAGCCGTGCCGAGTTGTAGGCGGTGGAGGCTGCGGCCTGCGCGACGTTGTTCGCCTGCAGGACCACGGCCCCCTGGATGAGGCCGAAGAAGATCAGGAGCACCACGGGGATGATCATGATCGCCTCGACCGCTGCGGAGCCGCGCTCGAGCTCACCGCGTGCGGGGCGCGCAGTGTGCAGGAGGGTGTGAACGCGGCTCATCAGGCTCACCCGGGGAGCTGACCGATCTGGGTGTTGACGAAGGCGGTGACGGCGGCGATGACGATGCCGGCGATCACCAGGATGCCGACCACGAGGAAGATCCACTCGACGGTCTGCAGGCCCTTCTCGGCGGTCGCCTTGAGCGCGATGGCGCGCCGACGGAGACCGGAAACGAACTGACGGCTGAGAGTGCTCATGTGAGCTCCAATCTGTGTGTGCTGTTGACCATAGGTACGGTTTTCGCGGCTAATCGGACATCAGATGCTGAAAAGGTTCATCACCAGTGGCGTGAGGATGATCCCGACGAAGACCAGTGCTGAGCCCACGATCGGGAGCACCATTCGCTCGGATGCTTCGTTCGCCTTCGTGTGTTCGTTGTTGAGCAGCTGCACCCGGAGCGACTTCCCCCGTGCCCTCAGTGTCTCATATGTGCTAGCGCCCTCTTCTCCCGCGAGGCGGACGATCTTGCCGACGTCGGCGAGCTCCGGGACGCCGATCTCCTCGCTGAACGTGGTGAGGGCGTCCCAGGGTGCGACGCCGGCGTAGTTGGCGCGGTTGAGCTCCTGGCGGAGGCGGGTGAAGACCCAGGTGCTGCCGACCTCGGCGGCGCTGGTGAGCGCACGTCCGGCCGGGGCACCGCGGCGGCGTTCGGCGGCGACGAGCTCGAGGTAGACGGCGATCGAGCGGGAGAACTCCTCGCGGGCGTCGCGGGCCTTGCTCTTGAGCTCCTGGTCGGGAGCAAACCAGAGCGCGATCGCGAGAGGGATGCCGAGGATCCCGGGGAGCCAGAACGGGAGGATTCCGATGGCCTGCATGGCGAGCCCGAACATGAGGGGTGCGAGCAGTCCGACGGCGGCGAGCAGCGCCTTGTCGTACAGGTACTTCGTGACCGGGGTGCCTATCAGCGCGAGGTCCTTCGTCGGGATCGTGAGGAACCGGACGTCCGAGGGCAGCTGACGGTGCACCCAGGTGCCGACGCGGACTTCGACGGACTGGCCGGCGGTCTGCTCGGTGGGCGTGGTGTTGCCGAGGCGGTCGAGCGCTGCGCTCAGCGCGGGCCGCTGCGGGAGGAGGCCGGCGATCGCCACGGCGATGCCGAGCCCGACGATCACGCCGGGGATGAGGAACAGGAGCGGGTTCACAGTGCCCCCTTCGCGTCGGAGAGGTCGGCGAGGATGCGCGGGGTCGGCTTCCCGGCGGTGATCTTCTTCAGCCAGAGGAGCATGACGACGTCGAGCGCGATCCAGACGGCCAGCAGCAGCTGCCCGAGGGGCGTCTTGTACGGGGCCATGAACTGGCTGATGAAGGGCATCAGGCCCAGCAGCACGACCGTGGCGATCGTGGTGATCCGGATGGCCTGGCGGGGCTTGGCCCGGTCGGCCTCGATCTTCCGGCGCACGCCGACTTCCTCGGCGATGCTCTGAGCGAGGTCCTCGAGCGCGTTGGCGAGGCCGGCGCCGCGGACCCGTTCGGCGAGGAGCAGGTGCGCGACGATGAGGTCGCCGGTGGGGTCTGCGAGGTCGTCCGCGAACTTCCGCAGCGCGGAGCGGGTCGGCCAGCGGGCGTTGAGCCGGGCAGCGAGCAGCGCGACCTCTTCGCGGATGGAGTCGGGCGAGCTGTTCACGGACGCGATGATCGTCTGCTCGAGACTGGATCCGGCCACGGTGAGGCCGGCGAGGCCGCGGGTCCAGGTCTCGAGCCCCTCGAGTCGATCGAGCTTGCGCTGCTCTCCCCCGCTGCTGAGCAGCCAGGGCACGCCCACCGCGGCGAGCGGCACGATCACGATCCAGACGATCCACCCGGTGAACAGCCACAGGATGACGCCGCCGATGAAGCCGGCGCCGGCGAGCATCATGCGCTGCTTGCCGAAGCGGCCTCGCGCCTCGAGGAACGCGAGCTGCAGCCGGCTCGGCGGCTTCGGGCCCTGCGACACCGGGGCGGGGAGGAGCCCGAGCACGAGGACGAGCAGACCGAGGATCCCGATCGTGGTGGCGAGAGCCGCCATGACGCCGTTCATGCCGCGTCCTCCCTCAGCAGGATCCGCTGGTCGAACCCGGCGTGCTTGAGGTCCTCGAGCAGCTCCGGTGTGGGGCGTCCGTCGCCGCGGCCGAGCTCGTAGGTGCGCGGGTGCGCCTGGAAGATCGGGGCGGCGATCGGCCGTGCACCTTCCACGGACTCGCCGGCCTGCACCTCGCTGATGTCGGTGACCACGCGGCGGATGCGCCGGGCCCCGGTCTCGGGGTCCTTGTAGACGACGCGTTTGATCATCACGATCAGGTCGATGTGGCGGGCGATCTGCCGGTAGGCGTAGGTGTCGGTGGTGCCGAGGTTCTTCTGCGTCAGCGTGGCCATACGCTCGATCGCGTCGGTCGTCCCGTTGGCGTGCAGGGTGCTGAGCGAGCCGACACCGGCCTGCATCGCCTGGAACATCGCGTCGATCTCACCACCGCGGACCTCGCCGACGAAGATGCGCTGCGCGTCGAGGCGGAGAGCTTCCTCGAGGCAGTCGATCAGGGTGATCTCGCCGGGCCGGCTGCCGTCGGGGAGCCGCTCGCCCTGGCCCGGGCGGTACTGCAGCGAGGTGACGATGAGGTGGCGATCGCCCATCCGGTCGAGGTAGAGCTCGCGCTCCTTCTCGATGGTGACGATCTTCTCGAGCGGGTCCATAACGTTCGCCAGCGCGCGCAGCAGGGTCGTCTTGCCGGCGCCGGGGTTGCCGACCACGACGAGGGAGCGGCCGGCTGCGATCGCGGCGGAGAGGAAGTCGGCGGCGTCCTGGGTGAGCGTGCCCTGTTCCACCAGGTGCTCGAGGAGGATGTCGACGAAGCGGTGCAGACGGATCACGGCCTTGGGTCGCGGGCTGATCGGCGTGTGCACGGCGGCGAGACGGGCCCCGCCGGGGAGGTCCATGTCGAGGATCGGGCTGGTCGTGGTGAACGAACGGCCGTCCTCTCCCCCGCGGGCGGCGAGGAACTGGATCTCGCGGACGAGATCCGCGTCGCTGGTCGCGACCGGGTCGTGACGGATCATGCGACCGTCGGCGTAGCTGACCCACACGTTGTCGTACCCGTAGATGTCGATGTTCTCGACCTCGGGGAGATCCACGAGCGGCTGCAGCCGACCGAGACGGAACAGGCTGTCGAAGACGGCG
The DNA here is from genome assembly GCF_037150835.1 of Microbacterium sp. LB12. Taxonomy (NCBI): domain Bacteria; kingdom Bacillati; phylum Actinomycetota; class Actinomycetes; order Micrococcales; family Microbacteriaceae; genus Microbacterium; species Microbacterium sp. LB12. Next base: position 23,429 of record NZ_JBBCPF010000017.1, read on the forward strand.
CGCTGCGCGGCGCCGATCGTCTCTTCGTCCCACGCGCCCTTCTCACCGGCGTGCGTGACCATGTCGTCGACGTGCCGGGAGGTCACCTCGGCGATGTGTGCGCGAGCGACCTCATGCCGGTCCGCGTCGGACATCCCGCCACGGGCCTGCTCCGATGCGGTCAGCATGTCGGAGACCTCGCCGCGCAGCCGGGTGATCACGTCCCAGTCGAGGCGGCGGGACAGCTCGTAGGCGCGGGTCGCGTCCACCTTCTGCACCGCGCGGCGCTTGAACGTCGCCGGCACCTCCGGCTCGGGCGCAGGCGACGCGTCAACGGCGGGCGCGGGCTGGCCGCCGGCGGCGGCGAGCAGGTGCTGCGCGGGGCCGGTCGCCGGCGGTGCGTCGGGGATCTCGATCGCGTCAGGGGCGGCGTCGTTGAAGAACGGCAGCCGGGTGATGTCGAAGTCGTTGCTCATGCGTTCACTTCCTCGAAGGGAATCGCGCCGAGCTTGTTGCGGCGCTCACGGATGGCCTGCTCGAGCACGTTGGGCAGGAGGGTGAGATCCCGCGACAGCGCGCTCTTCTTGGTCTTGGGGGTCGGCTCGGCGCCGACGGAGAACACTGCGGCGGTACGCGGGTCATTGGCCAGGCGGCCCAGCACGGGCAGCTGCACAGCCTTGGAGACCTCACCGTCGCGGAATGCCTCGTCGTGCGCGTCGACGAGCAGCAGGCCCAGCCAGTCGTCGTGCCCGACGTGCGCCAGGGTCTCGCTGAGATCGCGTCGACGAGCACGCACCGTGGCGATGTCAGGCATCACCGGGTGTGCCACCAGGGCGACTATGTCGGCCAGCTGCATCAGAGCGGTGCGATCGTCGCGGATGCCGAACCGGCCGCCGTCGATCAGGACATCGGCGCCCTGCGCGGCGATCGCGGAGAGGGTGCTGCCGAGCGTGTTCCAGAACGACGCCCCGGCGCCTGCAGCGGCGACGATGTTGGAGAACCCGGGGACGAGGAACCGGTCCTCGCCCAGCTGCACGCTCTGCTCCCAGACGGCGCGCGGGGTCAGCTGACCACGCTGGTGCTGGACCGACAGAGGGGTCAGCCCGCGCGAGTGATCCATCTGCCCACGGAGGTAACCGGGCAGGATCCCCGAAGGCTTGGAGATGTCAGCCTCGACGAGCATCACGGGCCGCGGCCACGACAGTGCCAGACCCACGCTCGCCGTTGTGACGCCGGGCGACCCGGCGACACTGGTCAGGTAGACGACAGCCACGGTCACTCCCCCGAATCGAGTACGAGCGCGACGCGACCCGTCGCGGCACGGGCGGCGATGTCCGGCGCCTTCTCCGGCGAGACGAGCAGGTCCACGATCCACCGGCTGTTCTGCGCGTCCTCGCGGACCGAGAACACCGTCGCGGTGAACGTCTGCGGCGTGGTCGCCGGCGGCTCACCCTGCGAGATCGGAGTGTCGACGATCCGGACCTTGTCGCCGGCGACGAGTGCCTGGCTGGGCATCTGCGCCGACGTCAGCGCAACGCCTACGAGACTCTTCCCGTCTGCGAGCACCAGGCTCTCACCGACGTTCGTGGACGTCACGAGCGATCCCGCCGGCAGGTCGACCAGGGCGACATCCCCGATGGCATCCTGCGTCTCGGTCGCCTTCAGCGCGTTCGTCGCCTGGTCCCCCGAGATCTGCAGGGTCCCGAGATCCTGCGCAGTGATCTGCTGGCCGCGAGGGACGTCCTTGTTCACCGTCAGCACCGTGGTGGTGTTCCCGACCGTGGTGAAGAAGTACCAGGATCCGAGGCCACCCACGACGGCCAGGGCGATGCCCGCCGCGATCAGCATCGGCCGACGGCGACTCTTCGTCGGCGGCAGCACCGCCGGCGAAGACGCCTCCGGCGTCGGCTTCTCCCCCCGGCGCCGCCCCCGCTTCTCCTTGACTGCTGTGTCGCTCATCGCTGCTCTCCTCCGGTTGCTTCGTTGGTCTACTTCGAGCGTTTCCGCTCGGTGTCGTCGGTCTTGGTCATCGCGGTCAGATAGTGCTTGTACGCGGCCGCGAGCATCGCGGTCCGGCTAGGCGCCTCGAGCTGCTTCCACATGTCTTCGATGACGTCCTTGTTGGCCTGCGTCATGCGCACCACGAAGGTCTCCGTCTCGACGTCGTCGTGCTTGGCCGGCGACGACGGGCGCTCGAAGAGCTTCTTCCGATCGGGCTCGAGCCGCGTCGCTCGGTCCTTGATGAGGTTCGGGAGCTCGTCGTAGCTGTACTCGAGTGCGTCGAACAGGATGTTCGGGTGCGACATCTCGGTGCGCGCCTTGTACTCGGTGAGCATGTCCATGACGGGCTGTTCCAGCGTCACCTGCACGCCCTTGTCGGCACGCCCAGGCTTCGCTGCCCGATCGTCCTTCGAGGTGTCAGCTGCGCCGACGTCGTCCGTCGCCATCACCGCGCCACCTCGCATCCATTCACTACTTGCCCAGTTGATTGCTGCATGACGGCATGATAACACCAACCACGCGCGAGCACCATAGCAAACAGATGTACCCATGACGTAAACTAGACGCCAACAGGACGCCAAGATGACGCCAATCAGACGCGAGAACAAGCCTGCAACGCCGCTGAATACGCCCATATCCACGCAATAAACGGCAAGAGGGGCGCAGTACATGCCAACCAGACATCAGCACCCCTCCATCGACTCTCCCGAACTCCCGAACTCCCGATGATCCGAAGTCTGGAACTGACAGACTTACAGAGGGTCGGAAGTCTGTTAGTTCCGAACTCTGTAGTTGCCGAAGTTCCGAAGTCTGTTACTCTGCAACTACCGAACATCCGAAGTCTGGAACTTACGCACTCTGTAGGTCTGGAAGATCGGAAGTTCGGAAGTCTGTAAGTAGGGCGGCAACCCGAAGCTTGCAGACTCCGGAAGTTCCGGACTTACAGAGTTGGTTCGACCTGAGAGGGGAACAGACATGGCAGCTACGGAGCCCACGATCGACCGGGACTCGTTCGGACGAGTCATCGCCGTCGAGAGTCTCAAGGGAGGTGTTGGGAAGACGACGATCACCGCGAACATCGGTGGCTACCTCGCCCTGTCGGGCGCTCGAGTGCTGCTGGTCGACCTCGACCCGCAGGGCAACCTCGAAGACGACCTCGGCTATGCCGACGACGAGCGCAACGACCAGGGCGAGTCGCTGGCCAAGGCACTGATGTTCGGCGGCAAGGTCGACGGGATCAAGAACGTCCGCGAGAACCTCGACGTGTGGACCGGAGGCAGCGCACTCCACAACGTCACCGCAGTGCTGAGCTCGAAGATGGGCAGCGACGCGAAGAACGCCAAGCTGGCGCTCGCGAAGATCCTCGCGCCCGTCGTCGACGACTACGACTTCATCTTCCTGGACTGCCCTCCCGGTGACGGCGTCCTGCAGCTCGCGGCCCTCGCCGCAGCGCGCTGGGTCCTTGTGCCGACGAGGACCGGAGCCAAGGACATCAAGGGCGTCGCGAAGGTCGCCGAGCGCATCGACCAGGTCCTCGACGTCAACCGCGCAATCGACCTCCTCGGCGTCGTCCTCTTCGCGGTCGGCACGGCCTCCGAGCGCAAGGACGGCACGGTCGTGATGAAGAACGCCGAGCGTGACGCACGCGCCGACCTGGACGCGATGTTCGGGGTGGGGGAGGAGGGTGGCATCGGCCGCGAGATCGTCTTCACCCAGTCCATCCGCCACAGCGAGGCCGTGGCCAGCCAGTCCGGCCGCGCCGGACTTCTCGTGCACGAGCTCGACGAGCGCGCGAAGCAGGAGGCGAAGGCCGGCATCGCCTGGTGGAAGATCCGCAGCGGCGAGCTGAAGAACAAGCAGCTGACCAGCGCGACCGCCGGATCCGTCGCCGACGACCTGCAGACGATCGCACAGGAGATCAACGACCGCCTCCTCGAGGCGGAGAGCGTCGAGCTGGAAGGAGCAAGCGCATGAGCGACACCACATCCCGCGGCATCGCGAACCTCGCGACCCGCCGCGTCGACCCGAAGCGGATGCTCGCCCGTAACCGCCAGACCGAGGAGACTCCCGTCGACGAGCCGGCCGAGGTCGAGCCGGCAGGCGTCGAGCCCACTCCGGTCGCGGAGGTCGCAGCGCCGCCGGCGCCGGCGCCCAGCCAGCCGAAGACCCCGCGTCGATCGGCCGCGGCATCCGTCGAGGAGGACGAGGCCGGCTACCTCGCCCTCGAGCGCAAGGAGACGCGACTGCGCGAGGGGCAGATCGGCGAGCTGACCGCCCACGCCCGACGGCTGAACAAGGCCAAGACCGGACCGGCGCCCAGGATCACGGAGAACACGCTGATCCGTGTCGCCATCGACCTGCTGCTCTCGCGCGTCGACGAACTGCAGGGCACCACGGAAGCCGACCTGCGCCGTTCGGTCGGCCTCTGACCGGCTCCTGTCCTCCCACGAACGAAGGGCCCTCCACCTGATCCGGTGGAGGGCCCTTCGTTCGTCTATGCATCGGGGGAGGGGCGCTGCGGGGCCGTGGAGCGCCTAACAGGGGCGTCTGGCTGCCATGGGCCGTCCGGGGGGTTTTGAGGCCCTCAGAGCGCCGTCTGCGGCTTTACTCCCAGGTGCCGTTCTCCCGGATGTGGGCCTGCACAGCTTCCATGAGCTTGACGCGGATCCGGTAGACCCGGCGGGTCAGGCTCGCCCGCCCGATGCCGAGGTCCTCGGCCAGCTCGTCGCGCTCGTGCAGCTCGCCGAGGTCGAACCGGGCGAGGAGGCGGACGTCGTCGGGGGTGAGCGCCTCGGTGTCGATCGCCCAGGTGAGGACCGTGACGAGGTCGTGGAACGTGTCGTCGCCCCACTCGGGCTCGATCGTCGCGGACTTGCCCTGCTCCTGCAGCGCCTGCTCGAGGTAGACGTCCTCGGTGACGTGCTCGCTGGGGTCGCCGGGGCTCATCGACTTGTTCACGATGAGCAGCGCGTCCATGCCGATGTTCGCCTTGACCTTCTCGACCCGGTTGAGCGGGTAGCGGCGGATCGACTCCCACATCGCCCCGATCGCCGTCGAGACCGCGTCGACGGGGGTGTGGTCGCTGAGGGTGAGAGCACGGAGGCCGCGGCAGGTGCGAGCGAGGTGCACGGCCTTGGGGAGCATGTGCTGCAGCACCACTCGCTCGGCGAGGGCGTCGCCGTCGTGGCCGGCGGTCAGCAGTGCGTGCAGCAGACGGTCCTGCTCGCGGCCGGCGGCGGCCTTCAGCTCGAGCTCGAGCTCGCTGCAGGTGCGGATGCCGATGCCGGCGAAGTCGTGTTCGCGGTCGGTGAGAGATCCCGACCATTCGGTGCGGAGTGCTTCCAGCAGACCGGTCTGCGTGGGGGTGGTGGTGGACATGAGCGGAGCTCCCTGTGTCGATGCATGGACACAGGGCACGCTCCTCACGAGCTCTGGTGTGAATCCTTGAACGATTTCGCGGCCGCGTCGTTCGAGGGCCTGGAAACGCCTCTCGAACGCGCTTGAAAACACCTGATGCGAGCCGGTTTCAAGGTGCGTCCCAAAAAAGACGGAAGAAAAATCTCTGAGCTCTTGTCCGATCTGGGCTGATTTCCGCACCCATGGTCTGTGAGCGTGCCGACCGGCCCGCCGATCAGACCTTTGGGACCGAGGAGATAGCCATGGCACAGGCAGCGGAGGAGCAGTTTCCGGAGAGCTTCGTCCGGGACACCGCGAGGGTGATCCGCGCGATCGAGGACATCCCGCATGCCGCAGCCGTCCTCGCCGACCGACCGCTCGACCAGGCCGCGCAGGAGCGGATGCGTCGGGCGCTGGACCCGTCCTCGATGGACGAGGTCAACGCGGCCGCGGGCCGAATCGTGAGCCTTCGGGTGAGCGCGGACGAGGGGGTCTGACTCATGGGCTTCTGGACGAACAACCCGAGCAGCGCACCCAAGGCGAAGAAGCCCAAGGGTGAGCCGAAGCCGGCTAAGACCGAGGTCGCACCGCAGGGCTCGACGTGGACCCAGGGGCGTCAGACCGGCGCGCACGTGATCTCGATCCTGATGCTCGCCGCGATCGTCTGCGCCCCGTTCAGCCTGTTCATGTCGTGGCAGGCGATGTCCCGTCCGGTCGCCGCGGCCCCGGTCGTCTCGTCCGATGGGCTCACCGTCTCGCAGCAGGAGGCCGGTGCCTACGCCGCCGGGTTCGTGTCGGAGTGGCTCGGAGCGTGGAAGGACCACCCCGGCCAGCTGGGCGACTACGTCGACGTGAACACCCTGCGTGGCCTGTCCGAGGCGCCAGCCGAGTACCGCGATCTGGCCGTCGCGACGATCGAGCCGAACAAGGACAGCGACATCGTCACGGTCGTCGTCTCGGCGAGCGTGAAGGATCTCGGACTCGACCCCACGCAGAACGCCGAGACGATCGAGATCTGGCCGCGCCGGTACTTCCAGGTCCCGATCGTCGTCACCGACGCCGGTATGCGCCCGGTGGGCCTGCCCGTGCCGGTGGCGGCGCCGACGTCGACCGGCACCGTGCAGCTGGCCTATGCCAAGCCGCTGCCGTCGGCCGACCCCGCCGCGCAGGCCGTGATGGCGTTCCTGGGCGCCTACACCACAGGCAAGGGCGACCTGAGTGTCTATGTGTCCCCGGGATCAGAGATCTCACCGATCACTCCGGCTCCCTACATGACGGTCGAGGCCGTCGACCTCCGCGTCGACACCGACGCGCCGAAGACGCCGAAGGACGGCACGCAGCTGAGAGTGCTCGCCACCGTGACGCTCACCACGCAGACGAAGCAGTCCGTCACCTCGACCTATGCCCTCACGTTGACCGCCCGCGCTACGCGCTGGGAAGTCTCCGCGATCGACCCGGCCCCGGCGGAGATCCCGAAGTCCACCTCCGCCGAGACTCCCGCACCGACCCCGTCGCCGTCCCGGTGACGTCACCTGAAAGGAACACTGCAATGAACATCTTCGACACCATCAACAACCTGGTCAGCCAGGCCGGCGTCGCCTTCCGCGGCGTCGTCGGACTGGGCGCGGCGATCGTCTTCTTCGTCGTCGCCTCCAAGGTCCGCTGGGCCGTCGGCACCACCCTCCTCACGGGGATCATGGCCGCCGCCGTGATCTTCTTCGTCGCCGGCGGCCTCGACTGGGTCTCCGGGATGCTCGGCAACACCGTCCAGACCGCGAACTAGCCGACACGTAGCTACGACGACGGGAGGACGGCCATGAGCGATGAGAAGCAGCAGCAGACCGAGGTCGCGCGGTTCTACACGCGCAGCCGCAAGTTTCCGCGCCTCATCGGCCGCCTGCACGACGGCACGAAGATCCCCGGCGGGCCATACACGGTCACTCAGGGCATCGTCGCAGCCGTCCTGCTCGCCCTCGGTCTGGTGACCCGAGGGCTGTGGGGGATGGGGACGATCCTCGTCGACATCCCCATCGTGCTGCTGGTGGCTTGGGGAGGCGCCTGGGGCGCCGGTCGCCTCCCCACCACCCGCCGCAACGTAGCCAGCCTCGTACTCGGAGCGTTCGGCGCCGTGTTCAGTCCTGCAGCCGGCAAGTACCAGGAGCAGACCGTCAAGCTCCGCCCGCCGCACTTCGCCGGCGGCACCACCACGATCAGCGTCGCCTCGACGCCGGTCACCACCACCCCCACGACCACCGTCACGCCGGTACCGGTCACCCCCACTGTGGCGATCGCCACCGTTGAGGAGACCCTCGCCCCGGCCGCCGAGCTCGTGCCCGCAGGCGCCACCTCGGCTCGCACGCCGGTCACCGGCGTCGAGCGACTGCTCGCCCAGGCCCGCGGATCGAAGAAGGAGTAGAGATCGTGCGTATCCCCACTACCGCCATGGCGGATCACCTGATGTGGACCCGGTCCGGGATCACCTGGGCGTCGTGGCGGCTGAAGCCGCTCTCCGGCGGCTTCGGCACCCGTCAGATGAAGTCGATGACCAAGCTGCATCACCAGGCCCTGTTCCAGGAGCTGCGCGGCGAGGCTCTGCTCCTGGGGCTGTGCGCAGACCTCGACCCAGTCACGATCGTCGAGCGGATGCTCGAGGGCGTCAAGATCAACGAAGACACCAAGGACTGGGTCGACGAGGTCGAGCGGACCCTCGACGCGCTCGAGCAGGTTCCGATGGGGGAGCGGGCCTTCTGGCTGTCCGTGCCGATGTCCTCCGCCAACATCAAGGACCGCGCGTGGTCGATGATCCGCGCCGCCGACAACAAGGTCCGCGACATCGGGGCGCTCCCGCGCGTGCTGCCCCGCGAGGCCGAGGTCGCCGCGGCACGCCGGATGGCGAACGAGATCGCTGAGCGCATCCCCGCGATCTTCGAGGCCACACCTGCGACGCCTGCTGAGAGCATCTGGATCGCGCTGCACAACCAGCAGCGCGGCCTCGCCGTCGACGGCTCCGTCCCGCTGCCCTCCGCAGCCAAGGAGGACGCACGCCTGTTCGAGACCGACCTCACCCAGTTCCAGCTGCCCGCAGGCATGCCCAACCCGTGGCTCGACGAGGGCGGGCAGAGCGACCTGGCCAAGGGTCAGCAGTTCCTCCCGTTCAAGCGGAAGTACCTCAAGGTGCAGAGTCCCTACGCCGACGAGGCCAGCTACCAGGTGCTGCAGGCGATCGTCACCGGCCCGAAGGCCGGATGGCGCACCCCGGGCGTCGAGTGGATCAGCGCCGTCGACAACCTCCCGATGGATGTCGACTTCGCGCTGCGGTTGCAGATCTCGCCGGCGGCCGAGGTCCGCAAGCGCAACAAGCGCGCCGAGGACGCCCTCAAGGATCAGGTCTCGCAGCAGGAGGGCACCAACAGCATCACCGGCACCGGCAACGACCTGGCAGAGGTCGCCGAGACCCTGAAGGCGTACCACGAGAGCCTCAACCACTCTGACAAGGAGGTCGAGGCCCAGGTGACGGTGATCTTCGCCGTTGCCGGCACCACGCCCGAGGAAGCCAAGCTGCGCGCCCGAGTTCTCGCCGACCAGTACAAGGCCCACGACTTCCTCCTCGAGGCTCCTCTGGGCGGCCAGGAAGAGCTCTGGTGGGCGATGCAGCCCGGCGTCCCCACCACCCGGCTCGTGCGCGAGCTCGCGCAGATCACCACGGGCCGTGAGCTCGCCTCCGGCACCCCGATCGTCTCGAGCGAGCTCGGCGACATCCGCGGCACCCGGTTCGGCGTGAACATCACCAACGGCCGCCGCGGCCAGATCTTCCGCGACATCGAAGGCAACAACAAGTCCGACATCAGCGGGTCGTTCGGAGTCGTGGCCGAGAAGGGCGCCGGCAAATCCGTGCTCCTCAAGTGCGAGTTCGGCACCACCGTCGACCGCGGCGGCCGCGGCTACGCGATCGACCGGACCGTCGCCCACGAGTACGGCACGTTCGCCAAGGCGCTGCGCCCCGACCACACCGTCATCGCGAACCTGCTCGAGTTCGAGGACGAGGACGGCACCCTGGTCCGCCCCGAGTGGAACATCGACCCGCTGCTCATGTTCGGCCCCCGCCAGGGCGCCCGCATCCTGCAGAGCCTGTTCGCGGCGATGCTCGGTATCCCCGTCCTCAGCGAGCAGGGCGTGTTCCTGTCCAGCCTCCTCGAAGGCGAGTACCTCGCCGGCCACGGCATCACCAGCACCCGCAAGCTGCTGCAGCACCTCGAGCGCGACCTGTCGGGATCTCCCGAGGCCAACGAGCTGCGCATGCTCATCAAGGTCATCGCCAGCAAGGACATCGGCGAGGTGCTCTTCAACGACGCCCTGCCCCCGGTCGACACCCGCGCGACCGGCATCGTGTTCCTCACCGCCGGCCTGACGCTGCCGAAGAGCATGGAGCTCGAGCAGAAGCACCTGTTCCAGGAGATGCCGATCGAGAAGCGATTCGGCCGCGCCGTCTACGCGATGCTGACCGCGGTCGTGAAGCAGCTGTGCTTCCGGGACAAGAGCACCCTCACCGGCGCGTTCTTCGACGAGTGCCACGCGATCACGGCCAGCCCCGAGGGTGCCGCCGAGCTCACCGACTTCTACCGCGACGACCGCAAGCACAACGCCTTCGCGGCAGTCGGCTCCCACGACCCCGAGGACTTCGGCGATGAGCGCGCCCGCGGCCTAATCGCCACCCGCTACCTGATGCGTCAGCGCGACCGGAACCTCGCACGCCGCGCCCTGCACTGGTTCTCCGACGGCCTCGAGAACGACGAGGCCATGCTCGACCTGGTCACCAAGAACCTGAGCCCGCTGGACCCGTCGACCGGCAAGGTGCCCCCGCACCGTCGCGGCGAGGGCCTCATGCTCGACGTCGCCGGCCGGATGGGCATCTTCCAGAAGACCCTCCCGGAGAGCCCCGAGCGGCGCGCGGCCGTCCTCTCGACCCCGAGCGAGGCGGTTGCCGCATGATCCGTTACGCGCTGTCCTCGCTCGATCTCGTCTCCCGGCTTCTGTGGTCGTCGCGGGTCTGGTTCGCCGAGCACAAGTGGTGGCGGCGCATCCTCACCGTGCTCGCGCTCGACCTGCTGCTGATGATCTTCGGCAACGTCGCAGCACACGCCGCCGACGGCGGAAACGGCATCGTCGCGCCGTTCCTGCCCGGCGGCTCCATCCACGACAGCTCCGGCATCCCGCTCGCGAACTACATCGTGCTGCCGCTGGACCGCGGGGGAGTGTTCGACTTCGGGAAGGCGATCGTCACCGCACCGCTCGACTTCATCTGGACAGGGCACATCGGCGCCTTCGCCTGGATGATCTGGCTGTGCAACTGGGTGATCAGCTTCGAGTGGCTGCAGCTGCTCACCGTCCCGTTCAACGCCCTCGCCGAGCTGCTGCAGAGCGCCCTCGGCCGCCTGAACTGGATCCCGTTCGCCCTGTCGATCACCGCCGGCATCGCCGGTCTCGCGATCCTCACCGGCAAGAAGGTCGCCTCCGGGTGGGTCGAAATGCTCGTCTCCGCCTTCCTCGCCTTCCTCGCGGTCGGGATGCTCGCCAACCCCGTTGCGACCCTCACCGGCGCCGGCGGCGCGCTCGACACCGCACGCAGTTGGGGCAACACCCTCGCCGCGGCCGTCGCCACCGACGACCTCGACACGGTCGACTTCAACACCGAGGACGTGCTCTCCGAGACGGTCAGCATGCAGCTCGTCGACGTGTTCGTGAAGATCCCGGCGCAGGCCCTCACCTTCGGCCACACGCTGCAGGGCGAGTGCGCTGCGAAGTTCGACGAGACCATGCTCACCAAGGCCCCCGTCATCAGCAACGGCAACGACGTCCGCGACGCGGTCAGCGCCTGCGACGAGTCCGCGAAGAACTTCGTCGAGCACCCGAACTTCGGACAGGTGATCTCGGCGCTCATGATCGCCCCCGGCGGCATGGTCATCTTCGGCTTCCCGATCGCGCTGCTCGTGCTGTTCTTCAGTACCGCGATCAAGACCCTCTTCGATGCTCTGAAGACGATGTGGAACGTCTACTGGGGCATCCTGCCGGTGAACCGGCACGCCCTGTGGAGCTCGCTCGGCGGCATGTTCGTCGGCGCCGCGACGATCGTCTTCCTGATCGTCCTGATGGCCGCCTCGCTGCGGCTCATGGTCGCGTTCCTCACCGGCCTCAACGGCATGGGCGTCCCGATCACCGCCGTGATGATGCTCGCCAGCATCTTCCTGCTGGTGCTCATCGTGATGCTCATCCGCGCCAAGATCCGAGCCAAGAAGGTCGGGCAGAGCCTCGCCGACCACCTCTCCCGCGTCGGCCTGTCCAGCGGCAGCAGCGGCAGCCAGCGTGACGGCACCAAGGCCCTCGCGATCATGTCGATGGGCGCCACGGTCGCCGCGGCCGCGCTGCGCCGCCCCGACCGCAGCACAGCCGTCGACGGCCGCTCGATCAACTTCTTCGGCCCCGGCGGCGCGAACGCCGGCGGACCCGCCACGCCCATGACCCCGATGACCCCGCCGCCCACCGGAGGCCCCGCCCCGACACCACTGCCCTCCGGTAGCTCCGGGGGTGCACCCCGTGCCGTCGGACCGGGTGCAGCTGGCAAGGTCGGTAAGACCGCGGATGTCGCGTTCACGGCCACCAGGCTCGCCAAGGGCGCCGCAGGCGGCGTCCCCGGCCTGGTCGGCGCCGCGGCGCTCGAGGTCGGCGGTCGTGTCGCCTCCAAGGCCGGCAACCGGGCGCTGAGCTCGATAGCCGGTCCCAAGCCGCACCCTCAGACCCAGCCCGCGCAGCCGGCCAGCTTCGTCGTCCCGTCTCGTCGGATCGTCGTCGACGAGTCCGGCACCGGCCACATCGTGCGCCCTGCCCCGATCGTCGACGGCGTCGCCGATGTGACTTCGCTCCCACCGGACTCTGCCCGCACCGCCCGCAGTGAGGCCTTCCGCGCGCGGCTCGCCGACGCGAAGGCCGCCTGATGACCCCCCGCCTCCTCTCGATCATCGCGGCCATCGTCCTGGTCCCGGTGCTCGTGATCGGCGGGGTCGCGTTCGGCCTGCTCGCCATCATCGGCGGACAGGCCGCATCCGCGAACGCCGGCACCGGAGCCTGCACGGTCGGAGACGCCGGCACCGCGCTGACCGTCACCACCACCGGCGGCGACTCCCTCACTCTCGACGAGAAGCAGCTCGCCAACGCCGCGAAGATCATCACCGTCGGCACACAGAGCGGGGTCTCCGCCGCCGGCATCAAGATCGCGCTGATGACCGCGTTGCAGGAGTCGAAGCTGCGGATGCTCGCGAACTCCACGGTCCCCGCATCGCTCGACTACCCACACGAAGGCGTCGGCAGCGACCACGACTCGGTCAACATGTTCCAGCAGCGCCCCCACTGGGGAAAGCTCGCGGACCTCATGGACGCCAACTACTCGATCCGCGCGTTCTTCGGCGGCCCCAACGGCCCCAACGCGGGATCTCCTCGGGGCCTGCTCGACATCAAGGGCTGGGACACGATGCCTCCCGGCCAGGCCGCGCAGAAGGTCCAGGTGAGCGCGTTTCCCGACGCCTACGACCAGTGGGAAGGCGCCGCCGAGACGATCATCAACAGCATGTCGGGCTCGATCAGCTGCGACGGCGGCCAGATCATCGGGCAGGCCGCCTACCCGCTCTCTCCCGGCTACAACATGACATCGGGATACGGACCCCGCGACATCGACGTCCCCGGCGCGTCCACCTGGCACACCGCGATCGACCTGCAGCACTGGCCCAACAACTGCAACGACCCGGTCTACGCCATCCTCCCCGGCACGGTCACCGTCAGCACCGAGCTGTGGCTATCCATCCGCCACCCGGACGGCTTCATCGTGAGCTACCTGCACATGTACAAGAGCCAGCGTCTCGTCGACGTCGGCGACGAGATCCAAGCCGGCCAGCAGATCGGCGTCACCGGGAACGTGCAGCCCAGTGGAGGCTGCCACCTCGACCTGCGCATCAACAAGAACGGCACCACCAACTCCGCCGTCGCAGCACTGCAGGAAGCGACGGATCTCGGCGCCCCGGCGATGTACGCCGGCTACGTCAACCCCGAAGAGTTCCTCCGTCTCTACGGCATCGAGGTCTGCCCACCAGACAGCTGCCGACGGCCGTGAGCCTCTGGAAATCGGCGTGTCGAGGCTCTCGAAATTTCTCGATGACACCACCCCCGCCCGCGGAATCATAGGGATCCGCGGGCGGCTCGGTATCCTGGACATCCTCACGGAAAAAAGACGAAACCCGACTCGTCCGATCCGAAAATTTCCAGACTCCCTGCAAGGAGGCCGTGCACGGATGCCCGCCGATGGCTCCCCTCAAGCCGCTGCCAAAGCCGGCAAGACCTACTACCTACCCAAGGGCCTGCACGCGCGCCTGAAGGCCGGATGGTGGGCGACCCGTGAGCACCCGACACTGAGCGCCGTGGTGTCCTCCGTGCTCGAGAGCGAGACCGACCGACTCGAGCGCGAGCACAACGACGGGCAGCCGTTCCCGATCGCGACTGCCCCCCTCGGGCCGCGAGCTCGCGGCGTCAACGGGGAAAGCCACACGTACTACCTGCCCCTCGCCGTACACGAGAGATTCGTCTCCGCCTGGGCGGGCACCCGCACGCAGCCGGACGCTGCGGCGTCCGTGTCCGCCCGCGCCGCGGAGCTCCTCGAGGCGGAAGCCGCCCGGCTCGAGCGAGCGTTCAATGACGGGCAGGCGTTCCCGCCGGCGCCGCCTGGTGCGCGTGGCGTCGACCCGGCCGTCGCCCGTCAGCAGGGCGAGACCATGTCGAAGATCTGGCAGAAGCGGCGCTCCGAGAAGTAGCCGGGGATCCCCGTCTCAGACGAGGCGAGAGGGCCTACGCCTGGCAGATGCGAGGTATGCAGCAAGTTGGCGTGAACCTGGCGACCCTTGAACGTTTGGGAGGCGTCTCGCTTCTATCTCTCTTGCTGCTGGGATTCGCTCGCTCCGCTTATCTTCGAACGCAGGCGAGCGTAACACAGTTGTCAAGTAGGTGCCAAGTAGGCAAGCCCTGATTTCTCGTTGGCGTGTCCGATCTAGCCGGGTTGGCGATACCTATGCATCTATGAGGCGCCACGTTGGCGTCGGGATGCGAGGAGACGATGTTGCGCACCGAGATCCGGCCCGAAGTGGTCGAGGAGATCGCCGTCCGAGCGCTGCCGCGGCGTCCATGGATCTGGCCAGGCAGACTCGCTCTGATCCTCGGCGCCGCGGTCATCGTGATCGGGATCTACGGTGTCACCGGCAACGACAAGATGATCCCGATCACGATCGCCGCCACGGTGGCGGTCGCCGCTCTGGTGATCGTCTTCGGTGTGCGACGGTGGATGCGCGGCCGCTCCATCGACAAGATGATCGAGGCCGTCAACGCCGTCGTCCGGGCGGCCGCCCCGACCCGCGACCTGGTCCGCCCGTCCCGATGGAAGGGCGGATGGATCGGATACCCGACACGCATCAGAGTGACCTACCCCGCCGACGTCGTCGACGCCGACCCAAAGTTCCTCGAGTCCCTCGTCGGCCAGGTCACGAACCGGATGGGCATCCCCTACCGGATCAAGAAGAACAACTCGAAGACCTGCGTCGTCACCCTCGAGCTCGACACGACGGAGGACTCCGCCGCCCCGGACCGGGACCACTCGAAGATGGAGAGCATCGTCCAGTCGATCGTGCCCGGAATGACCGTCAAGGAGATCACCCGAGACGCCGAGGACGAGATCTCCGAGATCCAGCTGCGGTGGCCGCCGTCGCAGACCTCCCGCATCAGCACGAAGTTCATCCAGAGGAGATTGACCGACGCGATCCAGTTCGGCGTCGGCCAGCCCTTCGACACCGAGTTCGACTTCACCCAGGAGCGCGCCGTGTCCGCGCCGCTCGTCCCGTTCCCTGATGTCATCCCGCACCCGGCCCGCGATGAGGCCGAGCCGATGAAGGTCGCGTTCGGGCAGTTCCGCGACGGCACCCCCTGCATCTGGAACCTCGACGACCCGCTTCCGCACGTGCTCATCGTCGGCGGCACCGGCGGTGGCAAGACCGTCCTGCTGCTGTCGATCCTCACCGCCCTCCCGAACGGGCTCCGCCGCAACGCCTTCGGACAATGGGTCCGTGACGAGGAAGCGATCGCCGCCGAGGTCTGGCCGATCGACCCGAAGAGGCTCGGCCTGTTCAACCTCGACCTGATCCCCGGCGCGAAGCGCGCCGCCACCCGAGAGTCCGCGATCGTCGACTACATCCTCGGCGTCAAGCAGAAGATGGACGACCGGTACGAGTACCTCGAAAAGAACGGCCCGCACCTGCGCGCAGAGCTCAACCCGCTCATCCTCGTCGTCGACGAGGGCGAGGAGATGGTCGACATGCTCAACGACTGGTGGCGATCCGGCGACGGCAAGCTCGACTGGATGATGCGGTTCGGCCTCGAGAAGGCACCCACCGGCAGCACCCACCCGGTGATGACCGCGTTCGGCTCGATCCTCCGCCTCGGCCGCGAGGGCCGGGTGCACGTGATCCTCGCCTCGCAGCAGGCCGCATCGTCCTGGCTGAGCACCTCGAGTCGCTCCCAGTTCGCGGTCCGCATCGCGCTGCGCAACCTCGAGCAGTCCACGTCCATGATGACCTTTGGCAGCCTCGCCGCCGTCTCCGGCCTCGAGAACCGACCCGGCCGCGCCTGGGTCAGCGTCGGCATGGGTATGCAACCCGAGCACGCGCAGATCTACTGGACCCCGAAGCTGGCGCCTGGCATCAACGACGCCGACCGCGAGATCCTCCACGGTCTCGGCATCCTGCTTCCCGACGATCCCGGGTTCGTGGACCCCCGCACACGTGTGGCCGTCGACGACCAGCTCGAGGATGACGAACTCGACGACGTCGACGAGCTCGACGACCAGATCGACGCCGGTGACCAGGACACCGACCAGGACGTCGACGACCAGGAGAGCACCGAACCGGTCGCCACTGGCGAAGACCTCGAGCTGCTGCTCGCCGCGGCCGAGCTCATCATCACGTCACAGTTCGGATCTACCGCCATGCTGCAGCGCAAGCTCCGCGTCGGATTCGCCAAGGCCACCCGGATCACGGAGCTGCTCGAGGAGCAGAAGATCCTCGGCCGCGCTCGAGGGTCGAAGGGGCGCGAGGTCCTCGTCGGCCCCGACGAGCTCCCCAGCGTTCTCGCCCAGCTGCGCGGCGAAGCACCACGACCAGCTGCCGAACCTGCGGCACCCATCGGAACGCCGGTGCCCGCTGATCCGCCGGCGAAGCGACGCCGCCCCCGCCCATCCGAGAACGTGCGATTCGTGCCGACAGAGGCAGAGGAGATCACCGACCGCGGCGGCGCCGACATCCAGACGTTTGACGTCGCGGTCGCAGAGCTGGAAGTGGGAATGGACATCCTCGTCGACGTCGACGGGATCTCCTGCCGCGCCACGATCGACGCCATCGACGTCGATACCAACGCGCCCGACTGCCTCTCGATCTCCTACATCACCGAGGACGGCGACGGCCGGACGATGACCGTCCCCGAGGCCGAGAGCGTCTCCGCGATCCTCTCCTGAAAAAAGACGAAACCTGCTGTCCGATCTGAGCCGATCCGCGCACCTATGGGTGGTGAGTCGCACCACGCGACCTCACCACCAAGAGGAAGAACGGATCATGGCCACCACGCAGCAGCAGCCTGACACCACAGACGACTGGATCGCCCTCCTGATGCTCCTCACCGGAGTGTCTGGCATGGGCCTGTTCTCCCTCGGCACCTTCGTCGCCCCGGCTCGCGAGCTCGCCGTCCAGTGGGGTCTCCTTGTCCGCGGCGATGCCGTGCTGATCCCACTCATGGACGGCGTCGGCCTCGACATCTGGCGAACCTTGATCCTCGCCGGCATCTTCGTGCTGTTCGTGGCCGGGTCGATCGCGATCGCCCGCTCCCGCCGCCGCCGTGAAGGGCGGTAACTCGATGTGCGACCCGCGCCCCGGAGCCCGCTGCAGCGCCGACACGATCAAGGAACTGCAGGCCGCTGAAGAGCGCCGCACTGCGGCGCAGCGCGAGGCGACCCAGCACCCCGGCGACGTCGACGCCCAGCAGCGTCTGCAGTTGGCGGAGGAGAAGGTCGCTCGCAAGCTCGCCGCCTACGACTCCTCGCCTCGAGGCCAGTCCGACCTGCGCGTCACGATCACCGCCGCCGATGACCCTTCCGCGGTCGACGTCGACGAGCTGCGCACCCGCCTCGCCGCCGGGCGGATCACGCGCGTCGACCAGAAGCGAGCCCTCGCCCACGCCCGCGGAGGATCCGCCGTCGACGAGGCGCGCGAAGCCGACAAGGCGCTGCGCCGGCTCCGCCACCCTGCACCGCCTGCCGAGATCACCGAGACGCCGGCACTCGGGTTCTACGTCCTGACCGACTCCGGCCCCGACCGCTACACAGACGCCGGCGCCGCCCGCGCCGCCGCGGTTACCGCCGGCATTGCCACCTTCTACGACGCCCAGACCGGCGACCAGGTCGCCATTCACCGAGGAGAGCACTGATGAGCGACAGCAAGATCCACGGGCCCATGGAGGGCAGCCGCGCCGCGTGCGGCCGGCGGGACTCCGCGATCGACCACAGCTGGGACACCGTCACCTGCGAGGACTGCAAAGCCGCTCGCCGGTCGGACGAGGCACAGCTCGCGCTCGCAGGGGCGGTGCGCTGATGGTCACCTATCACAACCGCGTCCCCCGTCCAGCCGAGCCGATCGCCGCTTTCCGCAGCGGCCGTATTGACTTCGACATCCTCATGGCCCAGGCGGGGAGTACCACCGTCCGGCTGCTCATCTTCCGGCCGGGCACGACCACAGCGGAGCGTGTGAAGGTCAGCGTCTATAGCTGGCTCATTGCCCGAGGGATGTGGCCTGTTGTCACGATCATCGCGGCGGTCCTCACTCCGGAGCTCATCCGTTCCGGCGGACTCGGATGGTGCATCGGGTTTGGCGTCTTCGTCACAGCTGCGCTTGTTGTCGGTGCGTGGCTGCTGGCCAGGCCGACACTCGCCGATGCTCACGGCATCCGTGTCGGAGTCCGGTCGTCCCGGCGCGGCCCGCAGGTATCAGGCGACATGGATCTCCTCGAGGAGTACGCGAACCGACTCATCGCACTCGAGTCCGCGGACCTCAGCCCGGTCGACCACGAGGCCGAGTGGGCGCGCCTCTACGACGACCTCTCCACCATCACGAACCGAGCAGGGAGCAACTCATGATCGACCGCATTCAGACCTGGCTGGACATCCACCCACGCACTCGCTTTACCGGCCGCATCACGGCGGCATCCCTCGCAGCCTTGCTGTACGTCGGTCTCTTCACCGTCGGCTTCGCGATCCTCGGCGCAGTCGCGGCTGGGGTGCTCATCCTGGTCGTGAACCTCGCCGGCCCCATACCGTTCACCTCCATCGACGCGGTCTGGGGATCGTGGGCCGGCTTCCTCTGGCTAGGCGCTATCGCCGGAGCGATCGTCGGTCTGATCCGCACCCTCATGCGCGTTGTTCGCACCGACCCGTCCGAACATCGCAACCGCACTGTGATCATCCGCGATCTGGTCGCGCAGGCCATTGTCGCGCACCGAATCGGCGCTGAGTCCGTCGACCTTCGGCTGGGGCTACTCGACGGTGGCGATCTGCGCTGGACCCGAAGCATCTCACTCGTCGGGGGCCCCTCGGCCTCCGACCAGGCGTTCGACCTCCTCACCGTGCAACTTGCCAACCCGTCGCTCACCGCCACCGATTTCCTGGGCGACGACCAGCGGCGCACCTGGTTCGAGGTGATCTCGCGTACCGCGGAGGAGATCGTCATCCGCCGCGCCGCCGAAGGGTCGGCCACGGCCGACGCCGCTGCCATCATTACGAGTGCTGCACAGCGCGCTCGCACGATCCTCGACGAGACCGACGATCTGGTGATGACAGCGATCCGAGCTGAGCTCCGCACCGCCGGCAGCATCCGCAACCGCCGATTCCAGACCCTCATGCGCCCGGTGGTGGAGGAGCGCGTCGAAGCGGAAGCGCTGTTCTGATGACGACGTTCACGGAGCCGATGCGGGTCGTGCCCCTCGGCTACACCACCCGCACCGCTGCCGGGATCCGACTCACGATCGGCGATCGCCCCGGCGCGACGAAGCACGAGTACACGATCAGCCCGGACGTCGACGAGTACCTCACTGCGCTCGACATCCGGGCCCTCTACCGAGATCTCACCGAGACCGACCGTGACCTCCTCGGCGCGCTGCACGACAGCAGCATCGTGGCGGTGTGCCCGATCTCAGACGGGCTGCCGGTCGTCCCCGTCGCTCGCCGCCAGTTGACCCTGGCCGAGCACCTCGGCGCCAACTGCACCGTGAGGTTCGGCGACGCCGGCGAGGAGACGGTCGTGTCCGCGATGGGTGGCCGCATCCTGCGTCTGGTCGACGGCGACCGCACGCTGCAGCAGCTGGTCGCCGAGGTCGAGCACACCAGCGCCGTCGGCGTCGCGGTCGACGTCCTCGCCGAGGCCGCGGCGCTGGCCCAGACCATGCGCACGGCCGGCGCCCTGACCTTCGAGCCGGCGAGATGATCGTGTCCGCCCTTCACCACTCGGCCGCCGCGGCCGTGAGCGATGAGATCTATCGAGACTGGTCCGCTGACCGCTGGGCCGGCTCGCGCGTCCCGGCCTACTGCGACTGGCCCACCTGCGCCGCGGAGATCAACCGTGGCCGCGACTTCCGCTGCACCGCTCATGGCGTCGACGACGGCTGCGAGCTGTTCTTCTGCGCCCGGCACCTGGTGCAGATCGCCGTGCATGACCTGGTCCGTCCCAAGCCCGATCACTCAAGATGGGAACTGATGATCCTCACCGACGACACCCTCGAGCCGTGGCGGCAGACCCACCCCACGGAGCTCGAGCAGGAACGCCGCCGCCAGGAGCACTCCTCCCTGCGTGAGACGGTCGCCGACCTCGCGCAGTCCGCCGACCGGCAAGCTGCCCGCGCCGCGGCACTGTCCGGCCTTGCCCAGAGCTCACGCCTCTTCCACCTGGCCGACGAACTGCGCCGCGCTGCCGCGGCGCTCGGCGGAACCATGTCCCGAGACGACGTGCTCGAGCTGCTCGACGGGGCGCAGCGCGTCATCGTGACGGCGATGCTGCAGTTGGACGCTGCCGAACGCGCCTGCGAGAACTGAACCTCGTCTACGCCTTGGCGGGCTGCTGCAGGATCAGCCGGGCCCGCTCGCCGGAGATCCCGGCATCCGCCGCGATCTCCGCCGTGCTCATCGCCGGCCCGAGCTCACGCATCACCTGATCCCGTTCCGCTCGAGCGTCGCCGGCATCCTGCTCGAGCTGCGCGATCTGGTCGCGGATTACGCCCGCGCGTGCGATCGCCTTGTCATGCGTCGCCGGGTCGTTGACGGATCCGCGCTGCAGGTGCAGCTCGATCTTGTGCAGGTACGCGCGGCTCAGCCCGCTCGCCTGCGCGACCTCGCCGACGGTGCCCCGGTGGGTGAGTGCGACCCGCAGCTGCTCGAGCTGCTCCTCGCGGAGCGCCCGCTGCTGGTCGTCGATCTTCTTGAGGGTGGCGCTGAGGCCGCGAAGCCGCGACCTCAGCGCTGTCGTGTCGATGCTCATGCGTCGTCCTTCTGGGTGATCTGGTAGCCGAGGAACTCGATGGTTCCCGCGGTGGAGTCGGGCACCGAGATCCAGTCCGGACCGTCGACCCCGACGAGGACCGTGTCGCCGGCGATGTAATCGCCGGGCAGCAGCGGGATGTCGAAGTGCCGCAGCAGTCGGCCCGCGACCGGGTTGGCCTTGTGCCCGCGGATGAACTTCGCCTCCTCGTGCATGACGAGGTCGACCTTCTCGGTGAGAGCGATCGACTGCACGTCTCCGCCGACGAGCTGCTGCAGGCCGGTGAGCTTGTGCTCGTCGTCGATGGTGAGCTGCTCGACCGTGCCGTCTGTGCTGAGCTTGATGACCTTCATGATGAAACTCCTATCCGGTAGTTGACTTGACGTGAACCAATATAGGGATAGTTGATTCGACTGTCAACCCGGTTGGAGAATCCGCGGTCAGCTCTGCCCGGAGCCGCGCGCCCCACGCCAGTGCTCGGTGACCGGATGGCCGCCTCGGACGTGGCTGGTCACGTGCACGTCGCCACCCGGCGGCGCGGGGTCAGGCCGGCCCTCGGCGATGGCGTCGGGGTCATCGGTCCAGCCGCGGCCGGGCACCCATGTGGTGTCGGCGGCCACGGGCTCGTCGACGAGCGCCGGGTCGACGAGCTGCTTGGCCAGCGCGACGGCCTGCTGTGCGTCGACGTCGCGCGCGGCCGGCGTCTTCATCGCGAGCGGGCGATAGCTGCGCTCCCAGTCGGAGGGCACGGCGAACTCGTCGAACGCCGGGGTGCGGGAGAGGGCGCGCTTGGCGTCGATCGCCATCTGCAGCTCCCGCAGGTTGACGGTCTGGGTGTTGGCGATCGTGACCAGGTCGACGAGGTCCTTCACCCGGCTGCTGGGGCGGCCGGCGTAGGTGTCCATCGTCGCGGTCACCTTCTCCGCGATCTGATCGGCGATCGGGAACAGACGGTAGGGGTGCGTCTGGATCGGGCGCCCCAGCTGCAGCCGGTTCGACGGATCCGCGGTCTCCACGGTCCCGATCGGGGGAGGGCCCACGACGACGTCGATCGGCACGTCGAACAGCTTTCGGCCGGTGCCGGCGTCCTGTGCGGTGAACACCAGCCGGCGGGTCTCGACTCCGGGCTGGTTCTGTCCCAGTCCCGTCTCCCGGGCGCCGGTCAGCTGGAACCGGATGTGGTCGCCGAGATCTCGGGAAGCCGCGCGCTGCAGCGCCTCCTGGGCGGCGTCGAGATCGGCGGCATTGGTCGCTGCCAGGTCCAGGTCCTTCGTGGCCCGGGCCTTCGGCACGCGCGCGAGCATCGCGGTCCCGCCCTTGAGCAGCCATTCGGAGTCGGCGCCGTCGGCGAAGACGCGGGAGAGGAACCTGTCGTGGTTCGCCTGCACGATCTGCTCGTTCACGTTGAGGCTGCTCTCGCCCGCCTTCGCCGCACGGCCAGCCTCCGACTTGATCGCCTGCGCGATGCCCTGCCAGCTGCGGTAGCCGCCCTCGTCAGCCACGCGACGCCGCCCCGGTCACCAGGCCGGCTTCCTCCATCAGCTGCGCGGCGAACACGGCGCCGGACTCGGCGCCGTGCGCGGCCGCGATCGGCTCGAGAAACTCCGCGAGCCGACGAGGCGAGAGCAGCTTGCCCTGCTCGGCGGCCTGGCGCAGCGCGTCGACGACGAGAGACTGATCTGCCCACTGCTCGAGGAGATCAGCGATCGTGCGCTCGACGGTGAGCGTGGGCAGCCCGTTGCGGAACACGACCTCGTCGGGGGAGAGGCGACGGGTGCACAGCCGGACGTCCGGAAGTCGAGTGGTGCGCCGCGCCGGCGTCATCACGTCGACGACGCCGGGGAACCAGTCGCCGATGCCGTGCGCGATCGCCGCGCTCTCGCCGGCCACCACGACCGCCGGCACGCCGTTCTCGGCCGGCGGCAGCGTCGCGCCGCCGAGGGCGAGCCATGGCGCGTAGATGAACTCGTGCTCGGGCTCCGGCGCGCCGGCCATCCGGTAGACGCCTTGCGCGACGCGATGGATCGCCCCGGAGGAGCTCAGACCCGAGAGGGTCTTGCGTGAGACGCCGGCGCGCGCCGCCTGAGCGGTGGTGAACATGCCCCACCGCTCTGCAGCGAGCTCACCGAGCTCCGCGATCGTCTTTCCAGCCATGTCGGCAATTGTACCGTAAAAGGGTAACAAATGCTGTAGCTCAGTTCAGGGAGCTGGGAGTCGTCAGCGGGCGCCGGATCGGCAGCGGGGGCTTGAGGACCCGTAAGACATATGAGACACTTTGAGAGCCCATTCATTACCAAGACCCCCGAGAGGCGCTGCATCCTCTCGGGGGTCAACTCTGTTCGGTGGGCGTTCCGTCACGACGGGTCGCGGGGTCGGGCTCACCGCCGCCATGAGCGATCACGTACAGCTGCGTGAGCCGGATCCGCAGATGCCCGTTCCGCGCCATCGCCGACTGCAGCTCCTCGAGCGTCGGCGGCCGAGACTCGTCGTCAGAGGCCAGCGTCCCGATCGGCAGCGAGCGAAGCGCCCACGTCGCGATCGCGAGCTCGTCGACGTCGACGGAGGCGGTGTGCTCCTGTCGTGTCTCCCATCGGATGGTGACGTGCATGATCACACCTGCTTCGGCCGGTGCCCGCTGATCTGGTGATAGGGGACCGTCTCCGCCCAGGAGCCGCCGGCGCCACCTGGGACAGAGACCGACTTCGCATTGACGCGCAGGACCGGGAACCACTCGCCGCGATACTCGACGAGATCTCCGCGGGCGACGTCGTCGCGGCTGAGGGTGAGTGCAGCGCCGTCGGCGACCTGCTGCGCGCGTACCCGTGTCCAGTGCGCGAGATCCTCGTCGACGTGAGCGAGCTCGTCCTTCAGGCGGATCAGCTGATCGCCGGCCGCCGGCGGGAACTCGCGGCCGAGGTGGTCGCGGTAGCCCGCGATCGCACGGGAGGTCTTCCGCCGCTGCGTCTCGAGCATCACGACCCGATGAGCGACGGTCTGCGGTTCGACGCGGGAGGCATCCGCGGCCGCCGTCGCCGCCGCGCGATGGTCGACGTCGTCGGCAGCGTGCGGGGCCTCGTCTATCTTGACCGCCACCGTGAATCCGGCTTCCTCGAGCAGCTGCACAGTCCGGGCGATCAGATGACGGCTCGGCGCCCGATCACGCGATCGGGGGACATACCAATTCGCGAGCCGGGTTGACCACCGCCATCCGGTCGCGTGCAGGATCTCCGAGGTGCGGCCGTTCCTCTCGGCGCCGTCCAGGAGCGTGCCTGCCGTCGCGGTGTGCGTGAGGGTGAGCGCCGTCATGGGTCGTCCCGGAAGAAGCTCGTCGCGCTGATGATGATCAGCGCGAGGCAGGCGATCAGGATGACGAAGCAGGATGCCGGCGAGCACGATGCGCCAGATGTCGGTGCCGAAGACGAGCGCGAGCAGGATGCTCACCGCCGCGGTGATCAGGAAGATCGCCGTGGTGCCGGTCTTGCGGATCCAGGACTGCAGCGCGAGCTGCTGGGCCTCGTTCGCCCTGTGCTGGGGGAGCGCAGTCACGATGCCTGCTCCTGCGTCGTCGACGAGGTGAGCTGCGGGAACCCGGAGCTGCGCGTCCACCGCGGCAGCGCGTTGCTGAGCCCACGGAACTCGAGCACGCCGGGATCCTCTCCGGGGCCGGTGGGCCACCCGCGCAGTCGGGACTCGACGGCCGCGCCGAGCTGCTCGAGGAACAGCCGCGCCGCGGAGTCGTCCCAGTCGGGGTGTTCGCGGGAGTTCTCGCTCAGGAACAGCCGGCAGCGCTCCACCTGCAGCGTCTGCTGCGGTGTGAGCGAGTAGTCGGACTGGTCGGTCGACGCCTGCCAGATGAGGTCGAAGACCGGCTCCCAGCTGTACGCCGGCGCCGGCAGCTCCATCCCGCGGGCATAGCTCGCTGAGGCGTAGTTCGCCTCCCACAGCTGCTGACCGATCTGGTCCGCGCGCTGCACGAGCTGCCGGGTGTGGTCTGCGTCGTCGTCCCTGCGGGTGCCGAGCACCGCGGCGGTGACGATGAGGTCGATGGTGTCCTTGGGTGCCAGGAGGATAGCCATGGCGGAACCCCTCTCAATTTATAGTTGACTTGACATGTACCAATATAGGCAACAAATACGAGATAGTCAACAGAGTTCAGAGAGGAACACCATGAGCATCCGCTCCACACTCCGTCGCACGGCCCTCGCCGCCGTCGCGGCCACCGCCGCGATCGCGCTCGCCGCCTGCTCGCCCGCCGCCTCCGGAGGCGACACCAGCGACGAGGCGACCGACAACCCGTACGGCCTGATCACCCCGGGCGAGATCCGCGTGGCGAGCCTCGGCGACGCCAAGCCGTACACGTTCACCGACGAGTCCGGCGAGTTCACCGGCTTCGACGTCGAGCTGTTCACCGACGTCGCCCACCGCATCGGCATCGAGAAGGTGGTCTTCACCGGTCAGGACTTCTCCGGCCTGCTCGCCGCCGTCGCGAACGGCCAGTTCGACGTCGGCGTCGCCGCCATCGGCATCACCGACGAGCGCAAGGAGACGGTCGACTTCTCCGACGGCTACCTCGCCGGCTACCTCACCGTGATGGCGAGCCCCGACAGCGGCATCACCGACGAGGACAGCCTGGCTGGCAAGCGTCTCGGCGTCGTGCAGGGCACTCTGCAGGAGGCGTACGCGGTGAAGAACTTCACCGACACCGAGCTCGTGCGCTTCCCCG
>NZ_JBBCPF010000018.1:0-27297 GCF_037150835.1 Microbacterium sp. LB12
GAACCGGAGATCGACGTGGATAAGCCAGAGCCCCGGCTGGCAGAACACGCACGCCCGCCCGCCGAAACAACTCAACGAAAAGCGAAACGCGGCTCAACCGAATCGCGACGGTGGATCAGGGCTGAGCCAGCGCAGTTGATGCGGCTTGGAGAGGACCGGGTCGGTATGCTGATTCCCTGGCTCGATGAGCTGGTCGCCCTTAGCGTCGACGGGCAGTACCGGGAGCGGTTTCACCGGATGCAGGCGCTGTGGCACGCTGTGATCGATCAGGTGTCCCCGTTCATTCGGGTCTCGCCGACTCGCACCTTTCCGACCCCGCAGGCGCGGCCGCGGCCGTCGGCCCCGCGAGGGCGTCAGCTCGCACCGCAGCGCGCTGAGGCGTGCGCGGCGCGTGAACTGCTGCATTCGGATATCCGGCATTCTTGGTCGATCTCCGAGCTGGCGAGTGCCGCTCATTTGTCTTCATCACAACTCGTCCGGGTTTTCACGGACGCATACGGGAAGACGCCGTTGGCGTATCTGACGATGCTGCGGGTCGAGGAGATGGCGCGGCTGCTGCGGGAGTCGAATGCGTCGATCGCGGAAGCTGGAAGCGCGGTGGGGTGGGCGTCTAGGAATCGGGCTGCGTCCGCCTTTCGGGAGTGCACGGGCCTCACGCCGAGCAGGTACCGGGCGATGCGGCACGCGGCGGTCGTGCCCAGCATTTCGCCATCTTGAGCGCAGGAAATCGTCGCAGTCGTCCAGTTCGGCACCGCGTGGCCGATGGAGCTGCTATCGGTGGTCTTACGTCAGGCGCCGCATGGGTTCCTGACGGCCAACCTACCGTTCTGACTGTTCGCTGACCGTCTCGACCCACCACCGGCATCTCCGGCGTACCTCGCTTGCACGGGCGCCCCGTTTTCGGGCCGCCCGGTGACGAGAGGAGGCGGTCATGGCTGCGAGGAGAATCCCCGAGGAAGCGCGCGCTGCGCGGGAGTCAAAGCTCGATGAGGTACGGGAGCAGCTGAACGCGCAGGTCGAGAAGCTGGTTACCGGTGAGGACTGGAAGCAGGCGCTGACGTTCGCGGCGAAGTTCCGCGCCCGTAGCGTGAGCAACTCGTGGCTAATCTTTGCCCAGCACCAGGACGCCTGGGAGGCGGGTAGGGTGCCGGAGCCGATGCCGACGTACGTGGGGGGTACCGGCAGTGGGAACAGCTCGGACGGCAGGTCTTGAAGGGCCAGAAGGGGTACGCGATCCTCGCCCCGGTGACCGGGAAGTTCGCATCGAAGACCCCCTCTGATCCGATGTCGTGGCGCAAGCTCGCCCCGAAAGAGGAGCCGAAGCCAGCCGAAGTAGTGCGATCGCGGATGATCGGCGCGAAAGCCGCCTACGTCTTCGACATCTCCCAAACCGATGGCCCGGAGGTACCACTCCCGCCCTCCCCACAGCTTCTGGAAGGCGAAGCCCCGGCAGGGCTTCGTGACGGCCTGATCCGGCAGGTGACGGAAGCCGGGTTCCAGTTTCTGCCGGTGCCGCACGAGGGCATGATCCACGGCGCGAACGGACACACGAATTTCGACACGCGACAGGTGGCGGTGCGGACGAATATGGACGATGCCGCCCAGGTGAAGACGCTCGTGCACGAGCTCGCGCATGTGAAGATGCACGGACCCGACCAGGAGGAAGCCCGGCAGCATCGTGGGGTCGGCGAAGTCGAAGCTGAGTCCGTCGCGCTCATGGTCGGGGCCGCGCACGGGATGGACACGAGCGCCTACACGATCCCGTACGTGTCGGGATGGGCGATGGCCGCCGATGGGAAGAACCCCGTCCAGATTGTGCAGGCGACCGCGGAGCGCGTGCGGAAGGTCGCCGTTGAAATCCTCGACCAGCTCGACACCATGCAGGTCAGCGACGGCACCCCGCCCGGTCTCACCCGTGACGGCGTCGAAGCCTCGGCGGCGAGACAGGCCGGGCATCAGCCGACGGCACGGTCGGCGGCGCGAAATCCACCGGCGGCGCGGCCTGCGCGTTCCTCGCCGCTGGTGCGGGGGCTGTGATGGACGCCGAACAGCTCCTCGCACCGGTCGCCCGCATGAGCCTCGCGGAAGCCGCCCGGCACTACGTGCTGTTGGGGGTGCCGGTGTTTCCGTGCGTACCGGGTGAGAAACGACCGCTCGTCGCGCACGGCTTCAAGGAGGCCAGCAAAGATCCCGTGCAGGTTGCGGCGTGGTGGCGGCGGTGGCCGGAAGCGAACATCGGCATCCCGACCGGCCCCATTTCGGGGATCGAGGTCGTCGATGTCGATGTGAAGGGCGACCCGCCGCGCGGCCCCGCCTCCTGGCAGCAGGCCACCCAGGCCGGCCTGCTCGTTGGGCGGGCGGCGCAGGTCGTCACCCCGTCGAGCGGGCTGCACGCCTACTACCCGGCAGCCGAGGCCGAACAACGCTCGTGGGCTTCCGGCGCCGCGCAGCTCGACTTCCGCGGCACGGCCGGCTACATCGTCGCCCCGCCATCGCGGGTTGTTGTCGACGGACGACCTTCGGCGTATGAGCTCCTGGATCTCTCGGCGGGTGAGACCTGGCCGGTGGATGCGGTGGCGTTGCGGGAGTTCTTAGACCCGCGGCCGGCGCCGGTGTCGTGGTCGGCGGGACCGTTTCGGGGCACGCTGGAAGAGCGCGCGCAGCGGATCGCGGCGTGGCTGGAGGGACAGGGCGAGGGCGAACGCAACCAGGGCCTGTACTGGGCGTCGTGCCGTCTCGCGGAGAACGGTGCCTCGCTGTTGGCTGCGTTCGAAGCACTCGGACCGGTCGCGGAGGGCATCGGACTTCCACCGCGAGAGATCGCGCGCACCATCCGCTCCGCCTACCGCACGCCCGCACCGGTATCTGCCGCAGAAGGTCACGCCGGGCGCGCGCGGGCCTCGGTGCGGCGCGAACCTGCCGAGCAGGAACGGACGCTGGCATGAGTGGCGCACGGGTGGTCGAGGGCGGACGGGTCGCGGCGGGGACCGCGGTCACGGGGACGGTGCTGATCGCGGCGGGGGCGTTCTGGTTGTCGTTCACGGCGCTCGCGGATCTCGCCCGCCGGTCCGGGATCGCCGCGGGTCAGGCGTGGGCGTGGCCGCTGATCGTTGACGGCATCATTGTCGTCGCGACCGTCGCCGTGGTCGCGCTCACCGGCACCCGCCGCACCTGGTATCCCTGGATGCTCCTCATCATTGGCGCAGGCTTGTCGGTGGCGGCGAACTCGATTCACGCGATCGTAGCGGCCGACGCCGACGTACCCGCGCTGCTTGCTGCGACGGTCGCGGCGGTGCCGCCATTGGTGCTACTCGCGATCACCCACCTCACTGTCATCCTTACCCGCCACCAGGTCGAGGCATCCCCGCGCTCAGTGCTGAGCGTCGACGATGCGGGCGAGCTGCAGACCGAAGCACTGCCAATGTCTGTACTGCCCGAACCGTCTGGAACGGCACTCGAAGCTGGCGATCCTGTTCTCCGAGAGGTGGAGGCCGTGGCGCCAGTCCGTTCGTCTGCCTCTGGGCACGAAGTGGCCGAGGTGCTGCGGGCGGAGGGTTGGTCGAACAAGAAGATCGCCCGCCACCTCGGCGTGCATCCCTCGACCGTCGGCCGCTGGTTCGCGAACCAGCCAACGCCCGATTCGGAGTCCACGGAGACGCACGAACCAGAAACAGAACTCGAGGAGGGGAGAACCACCGATGAACACTGAACACGACGCCGTCGACGGCCCGGGTGAGCCGCGGTCGCGGCTGCATCCGGCGCTCGCTGCGGCGATGGGCGCCGAACGCGCGGGCTCGCTCGATCAGCACGAGCCAGGTTCGATCGTGGAGGCGGAGCGGTCGATGCTCGCCGTGCACGGCGACCCGACCGTAACCGCCACTGAAGTCACCGCGTCCGAGCCCAAGGCGGATGCGGACACAAAGGGTCGAACTCAGGTGCGGTGGGTGCGCCCGACGGATCTCGCAATGCAGGCCGGCGCCCACGCAACCGGGTGGGGGCTCGATCTACGGGCGGAACTCGGCCAGCGTCTCCAAGACGCCCACACCGTGCGCAAGGATCAGCGTCCCGACGGGCGGAGTGACCGTTCGCGGAGGCTTCCGGATCTGTCGATCGCGGGGCGTCGCCGGCAGGCTCGCCCGGAGCCGGCGCGTTCGGGGATGGGTCTGAGGTGATCCGTCATGAGTGCTCCCAGCCGCCTATTCGCGCGGGACCTGTCCGGCCCGTGGGATCCCTTGCGCACCTTCCCCGTAGGAGGTGCCATCACCATGAAGAAAGCCAACACGAGAACCCCCGACGGGAAGCCCCGGACATCCGGGCCGCGGCGGGGGTTCGAGCATTCCGAAGGCCTGCGAACCCTGCTGATCCGGCTGCACGAGGAAGGCCGCTGGGCGTGGCGGCACGACCCCGAGGTCGCCGCCCTCATGCGGCATGCCGCGGAGAAATATGCGGC
Source organism: Microbacterium sp. LB12 (assembly GCF_037150835.1). NCBI lineage: Bacteria > Bacillati > Actinomycetota > Actinomycetes > Micrococcales > Microbacteriaceae > Microbacterium > Microbacterium sp. LB12. The sequence continues at coordinate 4,451 of NZ_JBBCPF010000018.1, forward strand.
GCTCGCCCGCCGGCACGGACTGGACCCGTGGGAGGCAGCGGCGGCGGCGTTCGACGCGATGCGCGCCGGCTCCGTACGCCGCGCCGAGGACCCGTGGGCGGTCATCACCCGGGCGGTGCAGGTCACCTGCATCGCCGAGGAACGCGCGAACGGGCTGCTCTGCTCCGTTCACCAGGCACGCCGCCCGAGATTCTCCGCGCATCATGATGCCGAACGCTTCTCCGACCGTGAGAACCCGCTCATCGACTACCACCCCGCGTTCCGTGCCGCTGACCCCTTCACCGGTGACGCTGACGAGGAGAGCGAGGCCGCCGGCCGGGTCGAGATAGCGGTATCCGAGTGCGTAACCCTGTTCGCGTGTCTCGGGTGGCCTTTGGAAGCCGCGCGGTCGGGTGTCGAGTACATCGTGACGCGCTTGGCGGAGTCGCCGTCGCGAGCGTCGGCGTTCGAGTCACTGCGGCGCGACTATCACGCCCGCGCGTTCCTCGACCTGCCGTCCGCGTCTTGGCTAGCGATGCTACGTATCGTCCTGGGCAGCCCGGACCCGAACCTCGCCCACACGCGCGCATCCCGCGGGGCCCTTCACCGGCTCGTGAGCGGCGAACCCGTCGAGGCACTACTGCTCGACGAGGGGCTGGTGGCGGAGGTGTTGCGGGCGGTGCCGGCGGGTGGTGAGTGTCGTGGCTGCCAGTAGCCCCGGGCACATCGAGCTGGAACGCTCCCTCGATTCCATCCAGGTCGGCAAACGCCATCGCGCCGATCTCGGTGATCTCGACGCGCTGATGGAGTCCATCGACCGGGAGGGCCTGTTGCAGCCCATCACGCTCACCCCGGACGGGGCCTTAGTGTGCGGGCGGCGCCGGTTGGAGGCGCTGCGCCGTCTCGGCCGGCGCACCACGAACGTGTGGGTGCGGTCGGGGATCACGGACCGGCTGAGCCAGCTCCTCGCGGAGCAGAACGACAACGCGCTGCACAAGCCGCTCAGCCTGATCGAGGCGGAGTCGCTGTACCGGGAGTTGAAGGTCGTGATGGCCGAAGACGCCGCCCGCCGACAGGAAGCCTCCCGGTTCGGCAGTGCCGTGCGGGAGGGCGGAGATTCTGCGGGAGTCTCCGGTGCCGTCGATTCGACGGCACCGCGCTCGGCCGGTGAAGCCCGAGTGCAGGCGGCCAGGATGGTGACCGGGCGCGGCTCGCAGACAATGCTGGAACAGATCGGCCGATTGAAGGATCTCGCCAACGACGACTCCCGCCCCGACCACATCCGCACGCAAGCCGCCGAGGAGCTGGCCCGGATCGAGGCGGGCGGGAAGGTGCACGGCGCGCACCTGCGCATGAATGCAGCGCTCTCCCTCGACGAACTCGACCGGATCGCCGTCGACCCCGCCCAGTCGGAGCTCGTGCGCGCCCAGGCTGCCGCGTCCGCGGCCCAGGTGCGCGACGCGGGCGCCGCCGACACGAGGGCTGCGGAACTCGCGGCCCTCGCCGCGGATGCGATCGCGCGCGTGACCGCGGAGAACCGTGCCAAAACGAAGCGTTCAGTCCCGAAGCCGGTGCGTCCGGCGTTGGCGTTGGTGGTGTTGCCGCCGCGGGCCTTCGTCGCTCTGTGGGCGGATATGCAGGGCTGGACGACCCGATACGACGCCGACAACCTCGCCACATCTCTGACCACGCCGGAGTGGGAGCAAGCCGAGACGGTGCTGGCGGAGACGATCGCGTTCTTCACGCGCATCCGCGACGCACGCGACCAGGCCGACGCCACCCGCCATCCCGCCGCTGCCGACGTGCGAACGGCCTGACCAGCGGGAACTGTGGGCGCACCTGCCGAGTATCGATCCGATTCGTTCTCGGGAGGCCTTCATGCGTCGCATCTCTGAGCCCGGCGAGAAGTCACGCCGCCTCCTCATCACGCTCGCGGCGACGGGTGTCGTGCTGCTCCTGCTCGTCGGCGTCGGCATCTACGGCCTGCTCCGCGGCCCCAGCGTGCCGGAGTCCGCCCCCTCGCTTGAGAGCTCAACGCCGGTCGCACCAGACCGGACGCACGCCCCTGCTCCCATCGAAACCGAGTCCAATGCGAAGCAATTCGCGCGCACGATCGCGAAGCGTCTGTTCACCTGGGACACGACCACCGGGCGGAACGTGGGCGAGTTCATGCAGCCGCTGATTGATGTCGCCGACTCGGAGGAGGCGCCGGGACTCGTCTCGGATCTGCGCGGCTACTACCCGGATCAGGAGAGCTGGGCGAAGCTCCGCAACGCGCACACACTGCAATGGCTCGCCATCGACACCCTCACCATCCCGTCTACTTGGACGGCTGTCGTCGAGCAGGCGGCGCCGGGTCTGATCCCGCCGGGGGCTGCCGCATTCACGATTGCGGGGATCCGGCATCGGGCGGGCGTCTGGGAGGGTCAGGCGGTCACGGACGCGCGTCCGGTGTCGTTCACGATCTTCGTCGCCTGCCCGACCGGCGACGCCTGCCGGCTGCTGCGCCTCTCCACCGTCGACCAGCCCATGCAGTGACCAGGTGCGCTGATGGTGAAGAAGCTGCTCGTCCTCGTTCTGGTGCTGTTTTGTGTTGGGCCGTCGGCCGCGGTCGTGGCGGTCGCGGCGTTCGCGGGTCCGCTCGGGTTCTGTACCACCGGGTCTCTGACCGTGGGCGAGATCCCCGACGAGTTGACCGCGACCACGGCGGACGGGGTGTCGGTGACGCTCGAGAAACGGCAGCTCACCCATGCGGCCACGATCATCACCACCGGGGCGGGCATCCCCGGGGTCGGGCAGGCCGGCGTCCGCGTCGCGCTCATGGCCGCCCTCACCGAATCTAGGCTGCGGATGCTCGCGAACACGGGCACGTATCCGGAGTCCGGGTCGTTCCCGAATGACGGGAACGGGTCCGATCACGACTCGCTGGGCCTGTTCCAGATGCGGCCCGCGTCCGGCTGGGGCACCGTCGCCGAGCTCATGGACCCGAGCTATCAGGCGCGCGCGTTCTTCGGCGGGACAGACGGCCCGAACTACCCCTCACCGCGCGGGCTCCTCGACATCCCGGGCTGGCAGCAACTCGACCCGGGATCCGCGGCGCAGGCGGTCGAGGTGTCGGCGTTCCCGGACCGGTATCGGAACTGGCAGCCCGTCGCCGACGCGATCCTCACCGCCCTTACCAAACCAGCCCCCGCCGGCGGCGGCACCGGCGCTGGTGGCCCGGGGCCGGTGCCGGAGACCTCGCGGCTCCTGTTCCCCCTACCGGCAGGCTCCTACACGAGCACCGACAGTTTCGGGTGGCGCACCGACCCCTTCACCGGCGAGCGAGCGTTCCACTCCGGGAGCGATCTCGCCGCCCCGGCGGGAACTCCGATCTACGCGATCGGCGACGGCCGTGTGACGGTGGCGGAGTACACCGGCGGGTGGGGCGGGCTCATTGTGATCGAGCACACCGTCGACGGTGCTCGGGTCGCGTCCTACTACGCCCACATGTGGCAGGACGGCATCTTCGTCACCAGCGACGAGACCGTCACCGCGGGACAGCACATCGGCGATGTCGGCTCCTCGGGCCGCTCCACCGGCCCGCACCTGCATGTCGAGATCCGCCCCGGCGGGCAAGGCCAACCGCCCGTGAACGCCGTCGACTGGCTCACCGCGCACGGAACGCAGCCCGGCGACGGCAGCAGCGCCCCGGCGGGATGCCGCGCCCGAGTCGGAGGCGGATCGTGAACGTGTTCCCGGACTTTGGGGCGGTCGGCGCTTCGGGTGAGCTCGCGACGGTGATCGGGGCGCTGCTCACGATCATCCTCATCGCCTCCGTGCTCACCCTGATCGTCTCCGCGATCGTCTGGGCGATCGCCTCCTCGACCGGGAATCCCTACATGGCGCAGAAGGCCCGGATCGGGGTGTTCGTCGCGATCGGCACCGCAGCCCTCGCCGGCGCCGGCATCGCCTGGACGAACTTCCTCCTCACCTTCGGCGACCGCATCTAGCCCGACGCATCGTATCGACCGCGCTTCGGCGTGGTGGGCGCACCTGTCTGGTGGACGAGCCGCGTCCGCATCCAGACAGGAGGACAGTCGTGATCGATATCGACCCGAACAGCAACGGGCTTCCCGGGATCGCACAACTGCGCGACATCGTCGGCGCGGTGATGACCGTCGGCCTCATCCTCAGCGTGCTCGCACTCATCATCTCCGCGATCGTCTGGGGCTTCGGCGCCAACAGCAGCAACCCGCACCTCGCCTCCCGCGGAAAGACCGGCGTGCTGGTGTCCTGCGGGGCCGCGATCCTCTGTGGCGCGGCGGTGACGCTCATCAACTTCTTCTGGACCGTCGGCCAGGCCGTCAACTAGCCGGGGGCGCTGGTTCAGGGTGAGTATCTGCGACGTTCCCGGCATCTCGACCGTCTGCACCGCGATCGGCGACGGCCCCGCCGGCGCATTCTTCGGGTGGATCGCGTCCGCGATGGGCCTCGCCGTGTCGACCTTGTTCCAGGGCATGTGGGACGTGTTCTCCACCACGACCGCCGTCGATGTCACCTCCGACGGGTACGTGAAGGTCTACAACATCCTCTTCGGGATCGCCGTGTTCATCACGCTGCTGTTCTTCTGCTTCCAACTCATAGTGGGCCTCGCCCGCCGCGACCCCACCGCCCTCACCCGCGCTGCCCTCGGTCTTGCGAAGTCGGTGCTGGGTTCCTTCGTGCTCATCACCCTCACCGCGCTGCTGCTGGAGATCACGGACCAGCTCTGTGTGGGGATCATTCAGGCCACCGGGCAGACGATCGAGAGCATCGGCGACCGGCTCGCGCTCCTGATCGCCGCGGTCACCGTTACTACCGTGGCCGGCGGTGCGGGGGCGTTGCTGACGATCTTCCTCGCGGGGCTCATGATCGCCGCGATCTTCATCCTCTGGTTCTCCCTCCTCATCCGCAAAGCCCTGCTGCTGGTTGCGATCGTGTTCGGGCCTGTCGCGCTCGCCGGTCTTACCTGGGAGTCCGCGCGCGGCTGGTTCGGGAAGTGGGCGACGTTCGTGGTCGCCCTGATCGCGTCGAAGCTCGTCGTGGTCGTGATCTTCCTCATCGCCACCGCCCAGGTCTCGGCCCCGATCAGCATCGATCTGAAGTCGCTGTCGGAACCGATCGCGGGCATCGTACTGCTGTTCATCGCCGCCTTCGCCCCGCACATGGCGTACAAATTCCTGAGCTTTGTCGGGTTCGACATGTATCAGGCGGCGTCGATGGAGCAGGAAGCGAAGAGCGCCCTCAACCGCCCTATCCCGCTCCCATCCAAGCCGAGCGGCCCGACCCCGAAGCAGGTGCTCGACAGCCCGGAGCCCGGCTCGGGCGGCGCGGTGCAGGGGCCTGCGCCTGTGACACCCACCGCGACCGAAGGGGCCACGGCCAGTGGTTCCGCTACGGGTGGGGGCGGTGCTGCGGGCGGCGGGGCTGCAGCAGGAGGCGGTGCCGCAGGTGGTGCCGCGGCCGCAGGGCCTGCTGCGGCGGTTGTCGCGGGCGCTGTCGTGGTGAAGGAAGCTGCGACGGCTGGGTCGAAGCTCGGCGACGCGATCGGGAACGCCGCTGACAGCCACGCGGCCGGCGCGTCCGAACAGGCCGCCCCGCCGCCCGGTGCGGTGCCGGTGCAGCAGCCGCCCGCCGTGCTCCCGCCACCGTCTCGTCCGTCCGGTGGCCCCACGCCCGTCCCGCCTGTGAAGAAGTGACCCATGACCGCCACCAGTACGGGTGATCCATCGTTTGAGCTGCGGCCGGTGCAGTTCTCCCGCCTCACCCGCCGGGGCATCCTCCTCGGCCTCTCCCTCCCACAGCTCATCGTCCTCGCCACCGCGCTGATCATCATCGTGGTTGGCCTGTACACGAACGGCGGTGCCGGGCTCGCCTGGTCATCCCCAGCCTGGACGGTGCTCGTCGCGATCGCCTGGGTGCCTATCGGTGGGCGGAAGATCATCGAATGGGTGCCCATCACCCTCCGGTGGATGCTCCGCACCCGGGCGAAGCAAACCACGTACCGGCGGAGGGTTGTGAAGCCGCGCCCCGCTGGCACCCTCGCCCTCCCCGGGGATCTCGCAGCTTTGCGGGAGTGGGAGGACCCGGAGACGGGGGCGGCGATGATCCATGACCCGCACGCGCAGACCCTCACCGCGATCTGCGGGGTATCGCACCCCGCGTTCGTGCTCCTCGACCCGGGCGAACAGCAGCGCCGCGTCACCGGCTGGGGCAGAGTCCTCGCCGCCGCCTGCCGCTCCGGCAGGATCGCACGCATCCAAGTACAAGAACGCACCCTCCCCGACTCCGGCAGCGGGCTTGCGGAATGGTGGCGCGAGCACGGACGCGACGACGGGTCCTGGGCTGCGACCACCTACCGGGAGCTCATCGAACGCGCCGGCCCCGCCGGGGAACGGCACGCGACCACGATCTCCCTCGCCCTCGACATGCGCACCGCCTCCCGTCAGATCCGTTCCGCCGGCGGCGGGATGAAGGGCGCGGCAGCGGTGCTCAGGCAGGAGATGCAGTCGTTCCAGACCGCGCTGCGCTCCGCCGAACTGCACCTGACCGGCTGGCTCACCCCCGGGAATGTCGCGCTAATGCTCCGCACCGCCTACGACCCCGCCGCAGGCCCCGCACTCGAACGCCACGGCACCCTCGGCCGGGAACTCGCCACCGCAGGCCCCGTCGCCGTCAACGAAACCTGGGACCGCCTCCGCTCAGATAGCGCGCATCATGCGGTGCTGTGGATCAGCGAATGGCCACGGGCACAGACGTTCCCGGGGTTCCTCGCACCGGTCATCCTCACCGGCGGTGTGCTCCGTTCGCTGTCGTTGCATTATCTGCCGGTGCGGGCGGATCAGGCGGCGCGGGATCTGCGGAAGAAGAAGACCGAGATGATCGCCGACGCCGCCCAGCGCCGCAAGATCGGCCAAGTCGAAGACACCCAAGCCTCCGCCGAGTACCAGGACGTGCTGCAGCAGGAATCCGAACTCACCGCCGGCCACGGCGTACTCCGCGTCGTCGGCCTCGTCTCGATCTCCGCCCCCACCATCGGCGAGCTGGATGCGGCGGTGTCTCAGGTGGAGCAGGCCGCGATCCAGGCCTCCTGCGAGACCCGCCGCCTCGTCGGCCAACAAGCACAAGCATTCACCGCCGCAGTACTGCCCCTCTGCCGCACTATCTGACCCCGACAGCGCCGCGCGCACCTGGCTCGTACCCCGTAGTCCTGATCGTGAAGGAGCCCTGTCATGCCGACCTTCGATGATGCCCCCGCGGATGCCGCCGAGATGTCGGAGGCCATGCGCGGACTCGCGCACGCCACCCGTCTCGTCGACCAGCCCGAGCAGATGTACCAGGTGCTCGGTGACCTGCTCGTCTCCGTGCGGTCTCTCGAACAGATCCTTGCCCAGCTCGCGACCGCCCACGACACCCTCAGCGACCGGGCGACCGAAGACGCCGGGGACGGGCCCGCCGGACGCAGCGATGCCGCCGCCACCGCAACCGAACTCCGCGCCGCGGCTGCGCTGGTGAGTCAGGCCGAACGTCACCTCGACGCCGGCATGGGCGCGGCCGGACGAATCGCCTGGCACCCCGAACCCGTCCAGGAGACGCGGCGGGAGTTCATCAACGTCGTGTTCCTGCAAGGTGAGGAAGCCGATCAGATCATCGACATCATCACCCTCCACGGTGCTGATCGGGCGATCGAGCACCTGGCGGGGCACGACTTCGGGGACGAGACCGTCGAGGCCGCACTCGAGAACGGGTACGTCTACGACCAGCCGCCAGTCGGGCAGCTCGACAAGACCGCAACCCGCGACGTGTACACGCTCGTCTACAACCCCTTCATGGGCCACGTCGGCCTCTACCGGCAACACGACGCCCTCCCCGATCCCGTGCTCCTCGGCCTCGAAGACCCACCCCGACACGCCGCCCCCAGCACGGCGGCGGAGCCGGCGGCAACTCAGGGTGCGGAGCGTTCCCGGCGCGAACGGCTCGGCACCCCGATGGCGAACCGGCCACCCGCCGTGAGCCATTCGGCCGGGCGCGGCCTCGGCCGATGACCAGCGACCAAGAAGGCGTCGAGGCGGGCGAGCTGCACACCTCGGTGCTCGTCGGCCCGCAGGGCGAACGCCGCACGCAGCGGCGCGCCCGCGAGCAGGCAGCCGCACGCATCCGCACCGAGGCCCGCGCCACCGAACGGCAGGCCACGAAAGCAGCCGCCGACGCGGAGCGGGAATCGCGCCGCGCGACCGAGTACCTGCCTCGCGCCGGTGAAGCCGGCGCGGCGTCGTTGCGGACGCCCGGACGGTTCCGGCTCCCACGCCATCAGGACACCAGTGCGACACTGTCTGGGCACTATCCGTTCCTCGCCGAAGGCGGCCTCGGCTCCGCCGGCACCTTCATCGGCCAAGACCTCTACTCCGGCGGCAGCTTCGTCTACGACCCGTGGGAGCTGTACCGGCAGGGCGTGATTACCGCCCCGAACCTGATCCTTGCTGGCATCGTCGGCTCCGGGAAGTCCTCGCTCGCGAAGGCGCTCTACACGCGGGCGCTCCCGTTCGGGCGCCGCGTCTACGTCCCCGGTGATCCGAAAGGCGAACACACTGCCGTCGCGCGTGCCGTCGGTGGACGCGCCATCGTCCTCGGCCCGTCCCTCTCGACTCGACTGAACCCGCTCGACGAAGGGTACCGGGCAGCCGGGATTCCCAACGCTGATTGGGCGGCGCAGGTTGCTGCCCGGCGGCGTGACCTTATCGGCGCGCTCACCGAAACCGTGCTCGATCGCCGGCTGACCCCGGTCGAGCACACCGCGATCGACCTCGCTCTGGCAGATGCCGTCCGATCATCCGAAGTGCCGATCTTGCCGATGGTCGTCGACCGCATCCTCTCGCCCTCCGCCGCGGACGATCCGGATGGGCGGCTCACGGAGGACGGCCGGATGGTCGGGCACGCGCTGCGCCGCCTCGTCGCAGGTGACCTCTCCGGTCTCTTCGACGGCCCCTCGACCGAGAAGTTCGACCCGACCTTGCCGATGCTCTCCCTCGATCTGTCTCGGGTCGCGGAGAATTCGGCGCTGCTCGCGGTGCTGATGACGTGCTCGGCGGCGTGGATGGAAGCCGCCCTCCAGGACCCGTCTGGCGGGCAACGGTTCGTGGTCTACGACGAGGCCTGGCGACTCATGTCCTACCCGGCTCTCCTCGCGCGGATGGATGCGCAATGGCGACTCGCCCGCCACTACGGGCTCGCGAATCTCCTCATCTTCCACAAACTCACCGACCTCGAAAACGTGGGCGACCAGGGCTCACGGATGCGAGCGCTCGCATCGTCACTGCTCGCGAACGCGGAGACTCGGATCGTGTACCGGCAGGAGTCCGATCAGCTTGGCGTCACCGCGCAAACTCTCGGCCTCACGGGCACCGAACGCTCACTCCTGCCCGGTCTCGGAATCGGGCAGGGGCTGTGGAAGATCAAGGACCGCTCGTTCGTGGTGCAGCACCAGCTCCACCCGGCAGAGCTCGAACTCTTCGACACCCGCGCCCGGATGCTCTAAGATCCCCGCAAGTTCACGAATATCGAACAGTGATTCGCGGGAACATGCGGATCTAGGTCGCTTTTTCGGGGGTGTGAGTCCGCATGTTCGTGGAAGATGCGTGCCGAGCCCTTGCTCATCATCTCGGCATCCGGGCGGCTGGTCAATCGCGGATGGTTAGTGCGTGGGTGCGAGGCCGGGGATCTCGGGTGCGTCTTCGACGGAGCGGGCGTAGTGGAGGGCGGTCTCGATGCCGATGCCGAAGAGGTCGCAGATGCGGCGCACGTCGCCTCCGGTCTGCTCGACCTCGTAGAGAATCCGGTCGACGCGGATCGCGTGCGCGCCGAGACCGGCCTTGCGCCAGGGGAAGCCGCTGCTAGGCGGGGTGAGCCGGGGCGCGGTCTGCTGCGAGACGAGCAGGTAGGGGTTGCGGGTCTCGGGCCAGCGCTTCGCGCGATGGTCGAGCCACGCTCTCAGGCGGACGCGGACGGGAGCTGCGAGCGGGATGATGCGGCCGTCGGGCATCTTGAGTCTGCCGTCGATGATGTCGGTGAGGAGGAGGTGCTGCACCTGCGAGGTCGTGAGAGCGTGGAACGCGACCAGTGAGACAGCGAACGCGATTGCGGGGTCGGGGTTCACGAGCGCGTCTCGGATCGCGCCTGGGGCCATCGGGAGCGGGGCGTTGCGTGTCGGGGGTCGGATCGGGATGCCCTTGGTCGGGTCTGCGAAGATCTGCTTGCGGCCACGCAGGATCGGGAACAGCGTGCGCATTCCGAGCATCATCAGGTGGCCGCGGGAGGGGTCGCCGGGTAGCACGGCGAGGATGTGCTCGGTGCTGATCTCGGCGAAGCTGGTGTGCCCGTCCTCGACCCATGCGGCGATAGCGGGGAGCAGCCCATACATCTGGGCTTTGACGGTCGAGGGTTCGCGGGGGTGACGGCGCGGCGGGATCTTCGAGCCGTTCACCATGATGTCGCGCCAGAGATCGAGCTGCGTGCGCATCGGCTCGGGGATCGCGTGGGTCTTGCGTTCCCAGAGCGCATCGAAGGAGGGCACGCGGTCGTCGACGAGCAGGCCCGCGTCCTCGAGGACTTCGATGGTGGAGCGCACGTTCCGGTCGCCGTCGTAATTGCGCATCCCGAGGATGTCGGAGGCGCGGAACTGGAGGTTCGCGCCGGGGAACACGAGCTGGAGGACTTTGAGGGTGCGCCTGACCTGGTTGGTCTGACGGTTGCTCCACCCGTGTTCGAGTGCTCGGGCGTAGAGGAAGTGATCGGTTCGGGAGGTGATGTCTCGCCGCTTGATCTCGTTCGCGCGCTCTCGCAGCAGCTCGGGGTCGGGGTCGATGTGGAAAAGGACGGGCTGCGTCGATTCGGGAAGCGGCGGGGTGCGGAGGATGCGCAGCGCTTCGGCCTTGCTCATCGCCATCGGGCGCTTCGGGATCGCGGCGTGCCGGGGATCGTTCATGCCTGCGAAGAAGAGCTGTAGCCCGTACTTGCGGGGCGTGTCGAGGTCGAGGGGCTCGCCGGGCTTGCGATGGGCGCGGGCGGTTTCCAGGCAGAGCAGGCAGTAGCCTTGCTCGCCGATCGTGGCTGTTCGATGACAGCAGACGCACTCGCCTTGGGGGTAGTTCGCGACCCACCACCGGCACTTCCAGCAGCGCCAGTTGTGCTGCCGGAACACGCCCCAGGCCAGGCAGTCTCGGCAGGAGCCCATGTAGCCGGGGCTGCCGGGGTGACAATGCCCGCAGAGGCCCTGGCTGTAATACTCGCGCGATCCGCACTTCTGGCAGGGCGGGGCGGTGAACGGGCCTCCGGGGATGCAGTCGTAGCAGTAGTCCACGCGGGGTGCGAGCCACGCGGCCGGTTTCACCCCGCAGCTCGTGCAGGGCAGGGGCGGACTCAGCGGCCCGTTCGGGCCGCGTGCTGGGCTCATAACGGCGGGGCGGGGCGATCGTTCGGCCCGAACCTCGGCTGGACGATGCCCGGAGTGCCGTTGGCCTCTGCCGGCTGCCCGCCGCCGGTCTTGCGGGCGATCACCTGCTCGGGCTCGGGCACGAGGATATCGCCGGGCTGACAGCCGAGGACGTGGCAGATCACGTCGAGGTCGTCCAACCGGATCGTGGTCGGGGTTCCCGTCCAGAGCCCGGCCATCTTGCCCCGGCTGATCTCGAGCCCGGCCTCGGCGAGCATGCGCCGCAGCTCGGCAGATTTCCAGATGCCGCGCTCCGCGGCTTGGAGGCGCAGATTCCATCTCATCGCTTCACACCATCCCCTCGAATCGGTTCTCTATGCGCTGGTTCGCTTGCATCCACGAGTCCTCGACGTGCTGGTTCGAGACATGGATGTACTGGGTCGTGGTCGAGAGCCACTGATGCCCGAGCAACTCCTGCAACGCCTTCAAGTCCATGCCCGCCAGATACAACGAGGACGCGCAGTAGTGCCGGAGCACATGCGGCGTCATCCGGTCGCCCCAATCGGGCAGGAAGCGGGCGGTTGCGAGCTTGAGGCCGCGGCGCAGCACATCGTCGCTGGCCCGCCCGCAGCGGCCGAGCTCGTCGTCGTAACGCTCGGAGGGGATCATCGGCGCATCCGGGTTGTCCCAGTCATTGCCGAAGCGATGCCTCACATCGCCCAGCCACCAGTCGATCAACTTGTCCGCTCCGTTGATCGCGGGCACGAGCCGCTGCTTCGCGCCGCGCCCACGCGATCCTCTCCCGAAGCGGACATGGATCTTTCCGAGCGATCCGAGATCGGGCCGCCAATCACGCAGGTCGAGCATCGTGCTCTCGTTGATGCGCACCCCGACCCGGCGCCAGAGCGAGGCCGCGAAGTAGTTCCGGGCCGCTGGGAGATACCTGCGCTCGTCCTGCAGCGATGCGCCCCAACCGGAGAACAGACGCTCAACCTCCGCATCGGAGGGAGGAACCCGGACCTTGCCGAGCGAGGAACCCGACTGCCGGTTGTACTCGTCGACTGGCTGCTCGATCACATACTCGGTGAGCGCGTTGATATCGGCCTGGTAGCGGGTGATCGCGAAGTCGTAGAACTGGGCGATCCCGCCCGCCTTGCTCGCCCGTGTCGTGACTGCGAGCCCGGCCTGCCGCAGCCCGGCGAGGAACGCATCGGCGTGAGCGGGCTTGGCCGTCCAGAGCGGCGCATCCAAGTGCCGGCGGAACTCGAACACCAGCGTCCGCGCCTGCGCGATGTAGCTGTCGCTCAGGCCCGCTGCCGCCATCGCGAGAGCGTACTGGTCGATGATCTCCTGCTCGAAGTCCTCAGCATCCTGCTCGGACTGCCAGCCGCGAGCTGTCCCGATACTCCGAACCGCCACGAGCCTCATCGCTCCGCCAGTTCACCATTCCTGCGCATACGCCAAGAATAATGGCAAAGTGTTCAAGAATCATGAACAAAATCCGAGATTCCCAGAACGAGGAGATCGCCGTGCTACGGCTGGAAGAGCGCACCTGAATGGCATGGAACCAGCAGAAATAGATGCGGGTCTAGAGACAAACGTAGTTGTCAGTGGCCTATGCCATCCTGATGCCGTGATCGAACGGCCCATTGATTTCACGCGACCGCGACGGATGAAGTGTGGCGCGTGTGCCCACGAATGGGACGCGACCATCGACTGGCTGGACCGCTTCGACCAAGGCAAAGAGGGCTGCCCAGCATGCGGCACAGACTGCCGAGGCGAGGACCGCCCCGATTTCACCGCCACTCCCGAGGATCTGGCACACGACGAGGCCGCAACCTGCGACCTCACCTGGTATCACTCATCGACACACGCAGTGTGGCCCGACCGTGACTTCGACGCAGCCTCTGGTCTGACTGAAGAAACCAGGCAGCGCATGGAATCGATGAGTGCACGCCCTGGTGCCGTTGAACGATGGGCCGCACGCCAGAAGTCGAAAGCCCTGCACGTCGGCACCTACGAGGCCGCCGTCGAGAACATGTTCCGCCGCATCGACGACGAAGGCGGGTCGACGGATCAGTTCTTTCTCCACAGGGTGCGGCTCCGCCAGGACTGCGTGATCGAGCCGGGTGTGCATCCTGAGCCCACCGATTTCGTTGGCAACGCCTACCTCGCCGAGGTTTGCGCTCCGGGCGTGAACGTGCTCCGCTACGTAAATGTTCACGAGGACGCCTCCCGAATTTCCCTCGCCCTCGACATCGATGCGATCGATGCTGTACAAAGCATCCCGATTCCGCTCCCCATTGACACGGGCGACGCCTGGATCACCGATGCAACGGCACGCCTGCGCAGTGCAAGCTTGCGACCGCCCGAGCCCATGACCTCCAAGCTCCAACGATTTCGGCCCCGGCCGATACCAGCGTTGGTAGCCGAAGGACGCCAACTCGTAGAGGAGGCTGGTGCAGAGCTGCCGGTGAACTTGCGAGACCGGTTCGATCTGGAAACCGATGAAGAGACCTTCGCTTCCGATCCCGCTGGTTTCCCGGCACGGATTCTCGGACTTGTACGGCTCGTAACAGACCCTCGGCAGGTACTGGCCGCTCTCGACGCCCAAGACTGGCGAACCGTCTAGCACCGCAGAGTCGCAGCGGGCGCACCTGACAGGTGGCCGTCGCCGTACCGGCGATGGTCTCCGATCTCGTCAGGAAGGCCTCGCGCATGTCCAGCACCTCTCTCGTTCCACCAGATACCTCGCCTCCACCGCCCGCCCGTGCCGCGGCTCGGATCGCGGCAGTCCTCACGGCGCTGCTTCTGCTGTTCGGCGGGGTGTTCTTCCCGGCGCCGGCTCAGGCTGCGACGCTCGGCACCGGGTACGGGGACGAGAACCTGTTCATCGGCGCGTTCTCCTCGCACGGCCGGCAGACCTATTGCATGGATCTCGGTGCGGTCGGGCCGTGGGGCACTACGGAGCCGCCCGAACTGAAGACCACGCTCGACGCCCTCTCTCGCACGCAGCTCGCGCAGCTCAACTACGTGATGGGCCGGTGGGGCGAATCCCGTGATCCGAACATCACCTCCGCGGTCGCGATGTTCGTCTGGGATGTCGCCGACCACGACGTGTATCTGCGCAAGGGCGGAGACGGCGGGCTCATCACCGGCGTCCCCGGAAACCAGCAGGCCACCGTCCTGGCGCACTTGGCCGCGATGCGCGATGCCGCCGCATCCAACGCGGTCAAGGACCCGTCCGTGTCGCTGTCGATCGCGATGACCGACCAGTACCACGGAACCCTCACGATCGCCGCGGACCCGGCGTCCTTGTCCGGCACGGTGAGCTTGTCGAATGCGACGTTCGCGAACGGCAACACGTCGGCGACGCTGGGCGCGGGAACGCATCAGATCATCGGCACACCAGCAGAGGGCGCACCCGACTACCGGGTGCGGGCCGCGTTCACGGCATCGTCGGTCGGACTGGGCGCCGGGGTGGACCTGTTCTACACACCTGGTTCACAGCGCATTCTCGCTGCGGCGTCGTTCAAGCCGTTGCTGGCGCAGGCCGAGTCGCCGGTGATCCCGTTGGACTTCCAGCCGGTCATCGAGACGCAGGTGTCGTCGAAGTTCGTGCAGGCCGGCACTCCGTTCACCGACGAGCTCAACGTCACGGTGACGAAGCACTCGTGGATCAAGATCAACGGCGCCCCCGTGCCGGTGCGCGCCGAAGGCACCCTGTACGGGCCGTTCGACGCGCAGCCCGCCGAAGCGAACGCACCCCCGGCCGGTGCCCCCGTGCTCGGCACCGAGTCCCTGACGCTCACGCATCCCGGCACCTACGTGTCGCCGGGGACGCTCGTGGCCCCGTCGTCGGGGTTCTACACGTGGGTGTGGAGCATCGACAAGGAGAAGCAAGGCGCGAACGCGAAGTACCTCACCGACTCCTTCACCGACCGATTCGGCAGAGTCGCAGAAACTTCCGTGGCGCCGTTCCAGCCCGAGGCGGTATCGAAGGCGAACGGCAGGCTCGTGAAGCCCGGCGACGCCGTGACGGACACGATCACAGTGTCGTCGACGAACGGGGCGTGGCTGAAGCAGAACGGGACCCCGATCCCGGTCGTGTTCGAGGGCACCGCCTACCAAGTGTCCGGCACGCTTCCTCCCGCCCAGGGTGCGGAGATCCCCGCTGGCGCGATGCCGGTGGGGACGGTGCAGGTCGTTGCGGAAGGCCCCGGCACGTACACGTCGCCGGCGGTGACGTTGCCGGATGCGGGGTTCGTGACCTGGGTGTGGGAGGTGAAGAAGGCGTCGCAGCCGGAGTGGGTGCGCCCGTTCCTCGCCGCCGACTGGCGCGACCAGTACGGCATCAACGTCGAAACCCACTCCGTGCGATGGCCGGTCACGATCACATCGGAGGTGCGCGAGTACAACGTACACAAGGGCGGGCGCGCGTTCGACCGCATCACCGTCACCGGGTTCCCCGACAACCACCCCGACTTCACCGGAGACGGCTACTGGGGTCCCGACGCGAAGGAACTGACGCATGCCGTCTACGGTCCCTTCGCCACCGACGCGGAGCTGACGGCGGATATGCCGCTCGAGGATGCCCCGGTGCTGACGAGGATCACGACGCCCGCGAAGAACGGCGTCTTCGACATCGGCTACACCGATGAGGATGCGATCCGGCCTGAGAAGCCCGGCTACTACGTGATCGTTACCTCGTTCGAGGGCGATGATCGGGTGCAGCCGTTCGTGAGCTCCCCGGCGGATATCTGGGAGCGGTTCTTCGTCCCCGGAGTCGAACAGCCGGTGTCGGTGGTCACGCAGGCGCAGGAGTCCGCGTTCGTGGGTGACCCGTTCTCCGATACCGCGCTCGTGCAGGGCACGGACATCCCGAAGGGCGCCTACCTCGTGTTCCGCGCCTACGGACCCCAGCCCGCAGGCGATGCCCCGGTGTGCGAGGTGCCGTTCTTCACCTCGGCGAAGGTCCCGGTCACGCAGGCCGGCCACTACCGCTCCGGAACGACGACCGTCGAGAATCCGGGGAACGTGTACTGGGTCGAGACCCTGTACGACCAGGACGGGAAGGTGATTGCCTCCGGGAAGTGCGGTGCGCCGGGTGAGACGACAGTGGTCACCGAGCGCCCGCCGGGCACACCGCCGACGCCGCCGACCCCGCAACCGCCGCTGCCGAAGCCGCCGACCTCCCTGGCGGAGACGGGCAGCGACGGATGGATGAGTCTCGTCTGGGGTGGGATCGCGGCTGCGCTCCTCGCGACCGGCGGCACGCTCTGGTTCGGGCGCAGGCTCGCGCTCTACCGGGAGCGCAACGGCTACGTCAGAGAGGAGGACACCGGTATCGATGACCTGATGAACGAATAGCGCGCCCCACAGCAACGGGCGGAACCGCGCGGCCCCCTTCCCCGGAGGGCCGGCACGGTTCCGCCCGTTCTCGTATGCCCGCCCGGCGCACCTGCCCCCTGAGCAACAACCCACCGGGAGGGCAGAGATCATGCAGGACAGCGACGACGCGCGGGCACGGATGACGATCGCCGCGCTCACCGAACCCGGACACTCAGTCACGGGGCAGTTGCTCCGGGTCATCGGCCCGACCGAGACCCTTGCGCTGCTCCGGAATCCGCGCATCCCGATCCCGGCACAGGTCGACCCGGTACTGGGCACGCAGTGGCGGGAAGCGACCGCGGCCCGCCTGGTCGACGGCCTCGCCGACCAGGTAGCACGCCTCACCGACCAGCATCAGCTTCGCGTCCTCACGCCCGGCGGTCCCGGCTGGCCGGTCTCGTTCGCGGATCTCGGCGACCGGGCCCCGGTGATGCTGTGGGCGAAAGGGAACCCCGAACTGCTCACCTCTTCGCTCGCCTCGCGGGTAACCTTCACCGGGGCCCGCGCCTCCTCCTCGTACGGCGAGCACGTCACCAGGGAGCTCGTCTCGGATCTCGTCAGGGAGCCGCGGATCGTCGTCGCGGGCGGGGCGTACGGGATCGATGCCGCCGCGCACCGCGCCGCCCTCGCTGCCCGCCCTGCATCCACGATCGCCGTCCTCGCCGGCGGCTTGGACCGCGCCTACCCGGCCGGGCACGCGGAACTGTTCGGAGACATCGTCGATGCCGGCGGAATCCAGATCAGCGAGACCCCACCGGAGACCGTGCTCACCCGGTGGCGGTTCATCGCCCGCGCCCGCCTCCTCGCCGCTCTCGGCGGCGCCACGGTGATCCCGGAGGCCGGGTACCGGTCCGGGTCGCTGCTGGTCGCCGCGCGTGCGACCGAACTCGGACGCCCCGTCGGCACCGTCCCCGGCCCCATCACCTCCGCCGCCTCCTCCGGCTGCCACCGTCTGCTGCGGGAAGGCCTCGCCGAGGTCATCACCCACGCCGGCGACATCACCGAACTCCTCGACCCCACCCCGCCGTCGTTCCTCAGCCCCGCCATCCAGGAAGTCGCCCGCCGTGCGGCACCGGATGCCGGCAATGCCGCGAGGCGCGCCGCCCTCTGAACCGCCCCCTGCCGCCCGCCCGCCACCGTGCGGTGGGCGGCCCCTCTGTGATCTCGAAGGAGAACCGTATGTCGAAGCGTGCCCGTACGAAAGCCGATGCCTCCGTGGTGGTGATGGTGCGAATGGTCGTTCAGGACGACGGCACTCTGCAGGTCACCGTCGATGGTGCCCCGTATCTTCCGGCGGAGTTCGCGCCACCGTGGCGGCGCGCCTCCTACCCGCACATCGTGGATGCGATCAGCGAGCAGCGGCCGGGTCAGACGCTCCGCGTCGACGTGATCGAAGTCGACGGCCGGGTCATCACCGACTACCGCGTCCCACCCAAACCCCGCCGCACGGCCCCGGCACCGGCACCGGCTCCCGTGCCGGCGCAGCAACACGTCAGCCAGGCAACCGCGACCACGCCTCCGCGACTGGTGGAGTTCGCTGGGTCCGGGTTCGTGCCCGGTGAGGACGTGGCGGTCGCGATCGTGATCGCGCACACCGAGACCGGGCCGGACGGGACCTCGCGCACGCTGATCGATGCCCGCTATCTCGATCACGCGCCGACGCGGGAGGTGATCCTGCTCGGCCGGATCTCCGGCACCATCTGCATCGGCCAATCCACATGAGCAGTCCGATCCGCCCGACCGGGACGCTCGGCGACGAACTCACCAACGCCGCCCTCGTCCTCCTCGCCGCCCTCGGAGTGATCGCCGTGCTCCTCCGTGCCGCGGGCAGCATCGCCGCATTCGTCACCGGGATCCCACAACCGGCTGCGGGGCTCGGCGCAGGGGCCGGGGTGCTACTGCGGCCGGGCGACCCCGCAAGCGCCCTCCATGCTCCCGACCTCAACCCGGTCGTGTACTGGCTGATCGCCGGGGGGCTGATCCTCGGTGCCGGGGCTGCCGCTTGGCGGGTCTGGGTGTTGCTTCGCCATCACTCGCGGCGGCAGGCGATGGACCCGTACAGGATCGCCGGGATCGCGACCCGCACCGAAGTCACGCACGCCGGCTCGCCGCGGGCGCTGCTCGCCCGGGCCGGCAACCTGCGCCCCTCCCTCGACCGACCGACGCCCACGGATGTCGGGTATCGGATCGGGGCGTCCCGCGGGGTCGAGGTGTGGGCTTCGGTCGAGGACTCGATCCTGCTCATCGGACCGCCCCGCTCCGGGAAGGGCGTCCACATCGTCATCAACACGATCCTCGACGCGCCCGGCTCGGTCATCACGACCAGTACCCGGCCCGACAATGTGACCGCGACGATCCGTGCCCGTCAGAAGATCGGGCCGGTCGCGGTGTTCGATCCGCAGCACCTCGCCGATGGCATCCCGGCAGGGCTGCGCTGGTCGCCCGTCCGCGGCTGCGCGGACCCGCTGACCGCGATGATCCGCGCGTCCGGGCTCGCGTCCGCGACCGGGCTCGGGAAAGGCGGCGTCGAAGGCGGCGACTTCTGGGAAGCGAAAACCCGCGTCGCCCTCCAATGCCTCCTCCACGCCGCCGCCCTCGACGACAGGCAGCCGGCCGATCTGTTCCGTTGGACACTCGACCCCTCCGCCGCGGGCGATGCCGTGTCGATTCTTGCTTCGCATCCGATGGCGGCCGGAGGTTGGGCGGACGCGCTGCAGGCGATGATCGACGCGGACCCGAGAACCCGTGACTCGATCTGGCAGGGCGTCTCCCTCGCCCTCGCCGCTCTCGCGGACCCGCGCGTGCTCGACGCCGTGACACCCAGACCGGACGAGGTCTTCGATCCCGAGGCGTTTCTGGAGCAGCGGGGCACGCTGTATCTCCTCGCGACGGCCGCGGGTGCGAACAACAGCGCGCCCCTAGTTGCGGCGCTCATTGAAGACGTGGTGGAAGCTGCGCGCCGACTCGCAGCGCGCAGCCCGGGCGCCCGGTTGGACCCGCCGCTGCTGCTCGCGCTCGACGAGGTCGCAAACCTGTCACCGTTGCCGTCGTTGCCGACGCTCATGGCCGAGGGCGGCGGTACCGGGATCACGACCATGCCCGTCCTGCAGTCTCTCGCCCAAGCCCGCGAACGGTGGTCCGAGAACGCGGCTCACGCGATCTGGGATGCGGCGATCGTGAAGATCATCCTCGGCGGCGCCTCCAACAGCCGCGACCTTGGGGACCTCTCCACCCTGATCGGGGAACGGGATGAAATCACCGACTCCACCACCGTCGGCGACCACGGCTCCCGCTCCGCGCAACGCTCCATCCGCCGGGTCCCGATCATGCCACCCGACACGATCCGCCGACTCCCGTTCGGCACCGGACTCGTGCTCCTCCGTGCGGCACCCCCGATCGTCACACGACTCCGCCGCTGGACCGAGCGCATCGATCGTGCGCAACTCGTCACTGATCGTGCCGAGGTCGAATCGCAGCTGCACTACCGCGGCACCGCGGGTGACGGCGGCGCACCTACGGAGTAGAGCCGCGACCGACGCGGTGCAGGTAGGAGAAACGCGATGGACATGCGATCCAAGACCTCTGTGTCCGGGTATCTCGCCCGGACCCCGCAGTTGAAGCGGCTGCAGGACGGGCTACTCCTGTTCGTGACCCAGCTCGGGCAGAAGCAGTACCAGCGCCAGAGCGACGGCACCTTCACACTCACGGGCACCGCCTATGTCGGACTGACCGTGCTGGGTGCCCGGGCCGAGGCCGCCTTCGAGCTGTTCACCGAGGGCGACGATGTGGTCGCGCTCGGCGAGTTCCACTCCCGAACGTTCGAGCGTCGGGGGGAGAGCGTCGAACAGGTCCAGTTCCGCGCCGACAAGCTGCTCTTCGACACCTCGCATCCCCGCTATACGGTGGCGCGAAGCCCTCGCCCCGTCGACGCAGCGCCTTCGCTGCCCGCATCGTCCCCGTCGGCAGCGGTCGAGTTTCGTGCGCCGGCCGCGATGGCGCTGGGTCGGTGACCAGCGTGAGCGACATCCCGCCGCTTCAGGTGCCCGACGACGAGCCCGAGGCAGAGTTCGATCCCGAGATTGAGGAAGATGACCTTTACGACCAGCTCATGGCCGGCACCGCGCTTCCGGAGCCGCCGCGCCCGATCAACTGGAATCTCCTCTCCTCGGGCGATGCCGAAGCGGAATGGTTGGCGCTGAACCAATGGGTGGACTGGCTCCGTCGCACCTATGGTCTGCCCGCATCCGTCGTGCCGCCGTTCTGGCACCGACACCCCGAGCTGGTGTGGGAACTCTCGGCCCTGCATCTGCACTGGATCGCGAGCTACGACCCCGACCAATCAGCGTCAGGGCCGATCGCCTGGCACACCGACTTCGTAGCCGCCCGCGACCGGCTCCACGAATGGGTCGCTACCTGCGGCACCCGGATCGACCGTGACCGCCCGACACGGCAAACCACCTGGCCGGGCGAGGACCAGCAGGGGCCGATCGAAGACGAGACGATCACGGATCGCGCGGAAGACTTCATCGGCTTCGTGGCCGCGGACGTGCAGGCGCGTCAGGAGATCGAAGATGAATTCCTCCGCGCACGGCGATCGACCGATCATGTCCGTGACGACTGATGCCGTCGAACCGCTCTGGAACCCGCGCGAAGCCGCCGAGTTCCTGAACGTATCCCCGGCTACGCTCTCTCGCTGGCGCAGCCAGCAGGAGGGACCTCCGTTCGTGCAGGTCGGCGCCGTCGCCCGCTACAACCCGCCGACGGTGCGCGCCTGGGTGCTCGAACGCGAGGCCGATCATGGCTGATCCGCGCAAGCATCAAATGCCGCCGCTCGGCGTGAAACTCACCGAGAGCACCGAGAGCCGCGGGAGCGGGCTACTTGCGCGGGTGCGGTGGACCGATCCGCACACGAAGAAGCGCCCCAGCCGGTCCGAGTTTGTCGCCACCCAGGAGGAGGCGGAGGCGTTCTTCGAGAAGATGCGCCAGTCCACCGAGACAGGCGCGGACATGCTCATCACGCTCAAGGAGTACGTCGATTCCATCGGCGACCGTTGGCAGCGCGGCCTCGATCCAACCTCCACCGTCGACGGCTACGACGCCGGCCTCCGGCTCCGCGTTCTGCCCGCGCTCGGGCACCTCAAGGTCAGCAGGATCAGCACCGGCCTCATCGACCGCACCATCGACCGGTGGGAGACCGAGTACGGACCATCGACCGTGAAGAACAGCATCGCGCCCCTGGTACGCGTGCTCGATGTCGCCGTGCGCGACGAAGTGATCCCGTCCAACCCCGCGAGAACCCGAGCACGTCGCACATACGGCAAGGACGACAAACGACAGACCGGCGGATTCCGCGCCTTCGCGATCCCAGACCTCGACACCCTGAACCAGCTTGCAGACGCCTGCGAAGAAGTCCACCAGAGCTACTCCGATCACGTCATGCTCTGCGCGCTGCTCTCCGCCCGCGGGTCAGAGGTCGCCGGCCTCCAAGTCGG
The DNA here is from genome assembly GCF_037150835.1 of Microbacterium sp. LB12. Taxonomy (NCBI): domain Bacteria; kingdom Bacillati; phylum Actinomycetota; class Actinomycetes; order Micrococcales; family Microbacteriaceae; genus Microbacterium; species Microbacterium sp. LB12. Next base: position 26,762 of record NZ_JBBCPF010000018.1, read on the forward strand.
AGACATCGACTGGAGCAGTCGGATCGTGACGATCGAACGGCAGACCTATCCCGGCAAAGGGGGACTGGTCACGAAGGAGACGAAAGGTCGCACCACCCGCTACGTGCCGATCCTCGATGCTCTTGAACCGATCCTCGTCCGCCTCACCGCAGGCAGAGATCCGGAAGATCCGCTGCTCCGCGGCCCACGCGGAGGAGTGCTCACGACGGCCACAGTGCGGGATGCGACCAAGTGGGATCAGCTCGTCACGGGGCTCGGGCTCGAGAACCTCAAACGGCACGGGCTCCGGCACACAGGCGCGACCTGGCTTGCCGATTCGGGCGTCCCGCTGCATGTGCTGCAACGCATCCTGGGCCACGCCTCGATCGAGACGACCAAGGGCTACCTGCATCCCGACCATCGGCATCTGAGCCCTGATCCACCGTCGCGATTCGGTTGAGCCGCGTTTCGCTTTTCGTTGAGTTGTTTCGGCGGGCGGGCGTGCGTGTTCTGCCAGCCGGGGCTCTGGCTTATCCACGTCGATCTCCGGTTCGTGC
>NZ_JBBCPF010000019.1:0-15639 GCF_037150835.1 Microbacterium sp. LB12
GTGAGGACCAGAGCGACCGCGTCGCGCTTGAACTCCTCTGAAAACTTCACCGGCATGACTTCATCCTTCCTGCCCCGATCACTCAGATCAAAGCAGTCCCAGAGTCAACTGAAGCTTCAGCATTCCCCTACTACCGCGTGAAACGGAAGCCCCTGACCCAGTCCGAGCTACGCCGACAGTGGCTGACCGGGCTGATCCGGGAAGTGCATATCACCTCGCGCGGTACCTACGGATACAGGCGTGTCCACGCCGAGCTGACCATGGCAATGGGCGTCACCGTCAGCGACAAGACCGTCTTCACGCTCATGCACCAAGCCGGGATCTACGGGCTCCCCGGGCCGGCACGCGCCAAACGTCTGCGCGGCGTTGTCACGTCGGATGACCTCGTGAACCGGAAGTTCTCCCGGCCCCGCCCGAACGAGCTCTGGGTCACGGACATCACGCAACACCGCACGCGGGAAGGCTGGGTCTACTGCGCCGCCGTCTTGGACGCCTACAGTCGCCGCATCGTCGGCTGGTCGATCGACTCGAAGCAGGACACCACGCTCGTCATCAACGCACTCGACATGGCGATCCGGAACCGTCGTCCGGAGCCAGGTGGGATCGTCCATGCGGACCACGGGACGCAATTCACCTCCTGGCTGTTCGGGGAGAAGATCCGTTCTGCCGGGCTCCTGCCCTCGTTCGGGTCCGTCGGTGACGGGCTGGACAACGCGATGATGGAAAGCTTCTGGTCATCGATGCAGATCGAACTGTTGAACCGGAAGAAGTGGAAGACCCGAGTCGAGCTCGCGAACGCGATCTTCGAGTACATCGAGATCTTCCACAACCGCCAGCGCCGACATTCCGCCCTTGGCTACCGCACCCCGATCGAATACGAGACACTCGAAACCAACAACGTCCCCGCCGCGAGTTAGCGACTCCGACTGGCACCGAAATCGTGGGGCAGGTCAAGTTGTCACCGATTCGTTCCTCACGCCCTTTCAACGTCACGGAGACCCCCGAAGCGGCGAGCTCTGTGACGAGCAGGTAGAGCCTTCCCCGGCAGACTCACCTATGACAAGTAGGCAGCCACAAGGCGGACGACCTCGTTCTCCTACTCGCAGAGTCGGATCCTTTTGCATGCATCGCGCAGTTCGATCGACTCGGAGCGTGTCGTTCCGATCACGGCAGCGGTTTCGACCTTGTCGCGCGCGAGCCACTTCTGCCGCATCATCGGGTGAACACCGAAGTTGTTGTAGTAGTACCCAGTCGCAAAAGCCTGAGGCGATTCGCGATGCCCTAAAGAACATCACACTTTAGACCAGCAGGCTGTCGATTTGAACACGCAACTCTTGTCGGCTAGGCAGGCCAAGTTTTCGAAGAATCCTGTGCATGTGACTCTCCACGGTTCGCACGCTTACGACTAGCCGTGCTGCAATCTCTTGATTGGTGAAACCTCTAGCAGCCAGCTTCGCTACTTCTTTCTCTCGATCAGTGAGAAGCACCGCACTCGTGTTGAACCGGGCGGAATCAAATAGTGCCTCTCCGTACTTTGAACGCAAATCGGATTCGAAGCGCCGAGCAGCATCCAACAGTTCAGAGTCATTGCTATCTACGGCCATTGCGGAGACTCTCTTAAAAGCTGCGATGGATAACCCGACTCTACCGACCGACTCCAGTTTCACTGCCGCATTCATAACACCCTTCGGATCATTCGAAAACTCAGCACGAAGGAGATCTAAATGAGCGCTTGCGACTACAGCTTCCGGAACCATGGCAAGACACTCCTTCAGGTACTCAAGCCGCTGCGCGGTGGGATCAATCTCTGCGGCAGCGAGGAGTCCCACAATTCCCGCAAAACGGGCCCCTCTGTTCCACAGAGCTAGGGAAGAGTCCCAAAGGCGCGACGAAGCTTGCCTGGAGTTGCCATTGAAAGTGAGTAGCTGAACGTCAGACCATGCATTCCCTTGCCCTGGAAGAGGCCCATCAACCGCCTTCAGACGAGCTACTTCTTCAGCAATTCGCTCGCTAGTAGCGATGTGGCCTCTTCTTGCGGCCAGAAGGGCCGACATCGCGAGGAGAGTTAGTTGTACTCCAGCGGGTATTGGCGCTGGGTCTCCGGCAGCAAAGACTGTATCGAGGAGGTCATCCATTGAGGAGTAGTCGCCAGAGTGGATACAGCAGACAGCGATTCCTGAACCAAAAGCTCTCAAACTGTCGATGTCGAGATCGCCCTGCGCCTCATCGAAACCTCTCGACAGGATTTCCATAGCTTCGGCGTAGCGCCCTTGGCCCAGGAGCGAGAATGATCTTAGAACTTGTGCCATCTGGGACGCTGGGGGCATCCCGTAGCCCACAATCTGGTCATAGATGCGCTGCGAGTCGACGAAGCGGGCATCCGAAACAAGAATCAAGAGCTGGGTCTCTAAGAGAGCTGATTTTACCGTCAATGGTAGATCGTCCGTGACCTCAAGACGCTCTTCGAAGCCTCTAGGGGTACCGGTCTTGTTGACCAGAATCTCGACTTCCGCCGCATCAAGGAGTCGTGAGTAGACGTCCAGGTCGAGGCTGCGGGCCTCACGGATCACATCGGCCGACTTTTCGAGCTGATTCTCCCCATAGGCTAACCAACGAGCCTGAAGACAGAAAAAACTCGCAACCTCTGAAGGCTCGGCATGATTGATGGCCGTATTGGCAAATACTCTGTTTATCGTCGCCGCAATCTCAGGTGTGTATGTTTGCATGAGAGCCTGAACATACCTGACCGCAACCGCAGGAGTCGGAGACGCCTCCCACTCGCCCCCAGCGAGTATTCTTCGAGTTCGCGCTCGTTCATGCAGAAGGCGCACGAACATCGCTTCGCGCTCTGGGGGAAGTACCTTGCGCAGCCCGGAGTTCGATATATTGACCGCGAACGACTCGGCAGTACCAATTCGTTCGAGGATGAGTTCAGTTAGGCGAACCCTGCGAGCGGAGTACGGTTCATGTCTAAAAAACTCAACGAGGAGAGGTGGAACCACTGTTACTAGCTCGTGTGGAGCACCGGGCATAAATGTAATTAGGGAACGCTCCTCCAGAATTTCTAGGGTGCTCCAATCCACCAGTTTGCGGACCGTATCTACGCCCGCCACTCCTACAATCGCAATGATTTCCAACGCGTCTCTAGCCTCGGGGCTGAGGTCCTCTAGATATCCCTCGAGTACTGTCCGGAGGCCTGTGCTCCAGAGATCTCTTGCGGCAACCCACTGTTGCCGATCTATACGGTATGCGAGAGACCCCTCGCGCCTAGTTGCATCCGCCAAGCTCAACGCCAATCCAACGTTTCCACCAGACTTGGCGAATATTCTGCTCGCTGTGCTCGCCTCAACGGGACCCTCAAGATAGCTGATCAGCACCTGCTCCATTTCGTCGAAGCGCAATGGAGTCATCTCAATCAAGTAGGAACGATCAAGGGTCGACGCTTGCATGCCTGTTGGTGTGTGCCTGGCGCGAAGTCCATGTAGCCGGGATAGAACGATCGGCACGCCCGACCCCCGACGCACTGACTCGATCAATCCCCATGATGCCTCGTCGAGGTCGTGCCAGTCATCCACGAAGAGAACCGAGGAGTCAAACACCACGGCAGAACGAAGCGCCTCGGCTGTTTCGTTGAGACTTGTCCCCGGTCTTGCTGCCGCGCCAATGCCAGAAAGATGCAACGCAGCAAGCGGGTATTGGCGCAGGGATGCAACGCCGCGTATGGATGTCACCGACCAGTCAAGCTCTTCCATACGTTTCTTCAGGGCTAGGAGAAACGTTGTTCTCCCACTCCCCCGTCCGCCGACTACGTCCACGCTGATACCAGCCTGTAGTAGCTCAACTGCACGCCCAAGGCTGTGCTCTCTGCCGGTTACCATCGGGGCCCGCCTCCTCATACTCCTGGCTCCAGCCTAAGAGGCGGGGGCCAATTGTGGTTCCCCGGTGAAGAAACGGTTCGGGAGACAAGATTCCCGGAAGCGGGTCGCGACGAGGCAGTCGAGCAGGGCAGCTTGACCGCATCAGGTCTGGGAGTCGGTCGAGGCGAGGCAGGAACACTCACGAATTCGGGGCTCCTCTTCTATCTCTTCGCTGTCCATGCGGACTCGCGCCTATAGAGCCGCGCATCGCTGGTCACCGAACAAGCCAGTGTTGTCCAGATCTGTCGATCACGACAGCGTTGATCATAGAATCTTGGCGTCACCGCGCACGAAGGGCATCTGCATGTTGCGTAAGGATTGGGCTGCGTTTGTGTGTTTGAACCAAGGATTGAGTGAGCGGAAGAACATCAGTAGGTAGCCCTAGCACCGACCTTCCATGGGGCGTGAGGAACGAACTGGTGACAGTTTTGGTCTGGGCCGTGAGTGTACGCGGCTCGCTTGGCTTAGCTTCGAACTCGATCGGCGTTGCCCCGCCGAGGGTGTCCTGCGCGCGTTGGCGGTGATACTTCGGCTCGATCCAGACGACGGTCGAGAGCCGCAGCTCCTGCCGCGTCGCCCACCGCTGCTGGTTGAGCACGCGCTTATGCAAGAGCAACCAGAAAGACTCCATAGCCGCGCTATCTCCGGCGGTGCCGACGCGCCACCCCATCGATCCGACCATGTCGCGGCGGGGAAGCTCGCGGGCCATGGGGCGGCTGCGAAATTGGCTGCACCTATCGGCATACAGACTGTACCCTGAGACCTCATCGCGGCAGGTGGCGGCGTTGCGGACGGCGTCGACGGCGAGTTTCGCCGCCATCCGAGCCGAGATCGAGTAGCCGACGATCCGGTTCGAGAACACGTCCTTGATGGCGCAGCACTAGAGATTGTCTTCGCTCGTCCAATCCTGCGCGATATCCGTGAGCCAGAGCCGGTCTGGAGCGACGGCACGGAACACCCGCTGGACGTGATCGTCGAACGCGGGCGGGCCGACCCTTTTGCCCTTCCCGCGCCGGCGCGCTGCGCGGACGAGAGGATCCCGGCCTGCGAGCACAGCTTCCACGCCGTCCGGCGGCTCATCCACCACCCCGCTCGCCGTCCCTCGTCGGCGAAGTATCGGTACCCGAACTTCGGATCGTCGTAGTGCGCGTCATGCAGCGCGTTGACCCGAAACGCACGGAGCACGTCAGCGGCGCGGACAGGGTCGTTGCGCCAACGGAAGCAGGGCTGTCTCCCAAGTTCGAGGACCCGGAACGACACCGTCACGAGAATCCTCGAGTCGGCGAGCTCAGACACGAGCGGGTACGTCATTTTGGGGAACCACCGAGCCGCACGTTCGCCTGCGACAGATACGCCGCCGCACCGCGCAGGACCTCGTTCTCCTGCTCGAGTAACAGGATCCGCTTATTCAGCTCCCGAGCCTCCGCGGCATCCGCGGCCGTCTGACCAGGACCAGCACCCTCCTCGATGTCGGCTTCGCGGAGCCAGTTTCTGCAACGCTAATTCGCTGACACCGAAGTCGATGGCGCATTGCTTGATGTTGACGCTGCTCTCGCGGCGCCTCACGACCGCGACGACGTGTTCCCGGAACTCTCGGCAACAGGGACCGGGCATGGTGACATCTTCCCCGCCAGCGTCTTCCGGAACCAACGATCAGTTGTCACCGATCCGTTACTCACGCCCGAGTGCTGATGAGGGAGACGGGACTACACGCAGAGGCATCAGGTATGAGACACTTACCTAAGCGCTTCAGTGAACGGCGGTGGGGCTCGCCGTACCAAACCTCGGATTTCCGACAACAGTCCCTATCTGAACGGCGCGAGCGCGCCTTGACGGTAGGAGACCCCATGGGTGCACTCGCATCATCAACGGACACCGGTCCACTCATCCTCGCCGTGGTCTTTCAGATCGCCGATCTCGTCGTCGGTACTGGCCTCCGCGAGTTGGTGGCTTTTTCGCGGGATCTGATCCCTGCCGCTCGACACTGTGGCTGGCAGAGCTGGTTGTGGTGGGCGTCTTCGCCACCGTTCTCGGGTAGCTGTTCGCGCTCGCTGCGGACGTCACCGTCGTCGGCCCACCCTTCGGTGCCGCTCTCACCGCCTACGCCGCGTTGTCAGCCGCGCACGCCTATCTCACATCGCGCAGGCTCGCACTCACGAAAAGTTGGCTGGGGGCGGGGCTCCACGCCATCGCCTGCGTTCTCGTCGGCATGCTCGGCTTCGCTGCCGCCGTCTTCGTCACCGGTACCGGATCTCACTGACAGGAGCACTCCATGCAACAGCAGACACCATCCGCATACGTCATCGTCGGGGTCGTCCCCGGGCACCCCCCGGCCGTCGTCACCGCTGCCGCCGTCTTCGCCGAGCGCTTCGACGCCGAACTGGTGTGCGCGAGCGTCGACCCCACCCACTACACGGTGGTCCGCGAACCGGACGGTGCCATCGTCGCGATGCCACTTGACCCGGACCTCGCCGACGACATCGTGGAAGCATTCGATCCCGGGCTGCACAACACCATCGCTGCGGCGCTCGAAGGGCATCCGATCCGCTGGTCCGTGCGCGCCCTTGCCGGCGGTCCCGCTCAGGAACTGGCGCAGCTGGCGGGTGAACTGGACGCAGCGATGATTGTCGTCGGCACGCGGGAAGCCGGGATCCGTGGCTCACTGCACGAGTTCTTCAACGGGTCCGTCGCCGTCCAACTCGCGCACCGCCAGCACCGTCCCGTCGTGGTGGTGCCACTGAACCCGGTGGGCGCGGAAGGGCAGCTGCCCTGGACGGACGAGGGCTGAGAACGTGGGAGGAACACTGATCCTCGTCCGACACGGAGAGAGCCAGGCGAACGCCGTTGGGCTCTTCACCGGGCTCCTCGACGTGCCTCTGACTGCAACCGGCAACGCGGAGGCTCGCGAGGCTGCCGCGCTGATTACCGCCGCGCAGCTCCGACCGTCGGTATGGTTCTGCTCCCCGCTTCGGCGCGCCACTCAAACGTCGGAGATCATGCGCACCCTGCTGCAGCCCGGTCCTAGCTATGTGGAAGTCGACTGGCGACTCGCGGAACGTAACTATGGCGCCCTCACCGGCAAACGCAAAGCGGACGTGCTGGCGGAGTACGGGGAGGAGAAGTTCCTGGCCTGGCGTCGCTCCGTCCACATGGCACCGCCGCCGATGACAAAAGCGCAGTTTGCGGAACTTGGTGACGCGCCCGAGTGGCTCGGACTCACGGAGTCCCTGGCTGCGGTGATCACCCGCGTCGGCATCCTCTGGCGCGAACGTATCGAACCCGCCGTGCAGCACGGAGGGGACGTGCTCGTTGTTGCTCACGGCAACTCGCTGCGCGCTCTGTGCACCGTCCTGGATCGCCTCGACGAGGAGGAGATCCAGGAGCTGAACATCCCGACCGGACACCCGCTGGTGTACCGGATCGGAGACGACGGCCGCCCGCTGGAACGCGGCGGCGTCTATCTGGACCCGGAAGCGGCGACTCTCGCCGCCGCCACCATCGCCCATCAAGGAGGGACCTGACATGTCCGACACCACCACACCCGCCCCCGTCCAGTTCACTGAGGTGACGGGGCGGGCGATCCTCGACTCCCGCGGATACCCGACGGTCGAAGTCCGCGCAGTACTCGAGGATGGCACTCGCCTCATCGCCGCAGCCCCTGCCGGTGCGTCCACGGGTGAGCACGAGGCGGTCGAGCTGCGGGATCACGGCCGCGCGTACTCGGGCCGCGGAGTGCACAGCGCAGTCGGCGCCGTCAACGGAGAGATCTCCGCACTGCTCAGCGGTCGTGAGTGGACCGACCTTGCCACCCTCGATGAGGCGCTCGGGGAGCTCGACAGCACCACCGGGTACTCTCGTCTCGGCGCGAACGCTGTGGTCGCGGCCTCGATTGTCGCTGCCCGCGCTTTTGCGCACACCGCGGGCTTGGAGCTGCAGCAGTGGATCGCCTCGCAGACCCATTCCGCGCAGCGGCTCCCCGTCCCGCACTTCAACGTCCTCAACGGTGGCGCGCACGCCGCGAACGCCCTGGACTTCCAGGAGTTCATGGTCGCCCCCGTCGGCGCCGCGAGCGAGGAGCACGCCGTGCAGACCGGTGCGGAGGTCTATCACGCTCTCGCCGGGCTGGTCCGGGACCGGTTCGGCAGCGCGGGCCTCGGCGACGAGGGCGGCTTCGCCCCGCAACTCCAAGACCCACGGATGGCGCTCGACCTCCTCGTCGAAGCCATCACGACCGCGGGGTACACGCCCGGCGTCGACCAGGTCGCCATTGCCCTGGACCCCGCCGCCAACAGCTTCTACCTCGGCGACGGACGATACCGGGTGAACGGGCTCGAGATCGGTCGGGACGACCTCGTCGGCTACTACCTCGACCTCATCGGCACCTACCCGATCCGATCCCTCGAAGACGGCTTCTCCGAGGACGATCCCGACGGGTGGACCGCGATGGCCGATGCCGCTCACGGGCGAGTGCAGCTCGTCGGCGACGACCTCTACGTCACCGATCCCGTCCGCATCCGCGACGGCGCCGAGCACGGGTACTCGAACGCCGTCCTTATCAAGCCGAACCAGATCGGCACCGTCACTCAGACGTTCGACGCGATTACTATCGCTCGAGAGCTCGGCATGGCCTGCATGGTGTCGCACCGCTCCGGGGAGACCGCGGACACGTTCATCGCCGATCTTGTCGTCGGAACCGGCGTTGGCCAGATCAAGTCCGGTGCGCCCGCCCGCGGGGAACGCGTCGCCAAATACAACCGACTCACCGAAATCGAAGCCGACCACCCCGACCTGCCCTACGGACTCGCATGACAGGCACCAACCCCATCACCCCGCTGCCCGTCGACCCGGACACCGACGTCGAACAGACCCCCGCCGGGGACCCGAGACCCGTGCACCTGCGACTGTCGGCGCTTGCCGTCGTGTTCGCCGGAGGCACCGTCGGCGTCGCCGCCCGCGAAGCCCTCACGCTCGTCTTCCCCGCAGGCGGAGGCATCCCGTGGGCGATCTTCGCCATCAACCTGAGCGGCGCGTTCCTGCTGGGCGTCCTCCTCGACGCGCTCGCCCGCCGTGGTCCCGACCACGGGCGCCGTCGCACGCTCCGGCTCCTCCTCGGCACCGGATTCATCGGCGGATACACCACATACAGTGCCCTCGCCACCGACACCGCTCTGCTCATCGACGGCGGCTCTGCAGGAGCCGGCATCGGATACGGGCTCGGCACAGTAATGCTCGGTGGGGTCGCGACCTGGGCGGGCATCGCCCTCGCCGCCCTCGCCGACCGCCCCCGGACGGCGGCAGCCTCATGACCCCGCTGCTCTTCCTCGGCATCGCCCTCGCCGGCGGCCTCGGCTCCGCCTGCCGCCTGTTCCTGGACGGGCTGATCCGCTCACGCACCCGCGGCACCATGCCATGGGGCACCATCACCATCAACCTCACCGGATCGTTTCTCCTCGGCCTCATCACGGGATTCACCACGAAACAACTGCTTCCCGAGACCATGCACCTCATCATCGGAGCCGGGTTCCTCGGCGGGTACACCACCTTCTCCACCGCCAGTTTCGAGACCATCCGTCTTCTCCAGGAGCGCAAGTGGATCGCCGGCGGCCTGAACGGTCTCGGAGTCCTGGTCGCCACGACACTCCTCGCCGCACTCGGACTCTGGATCGGAAACCTTCCGTGACGTGCGTGCGGAACCAGAACGTCCATCGGGCGCACCCGGCGAGTACCGGCGCCGGCCGATGGTCGAACGAGGAGGGAGGTCACCGAGAGCCGGCCTCCCTCCTTGCCCTCATAACCGACAGGAGTCCCCATGTCTGACACGCCGACCCGCATCATCCTGATCCGTCACGGACGCACCGCACTGAACGCGGAAGGCCGCCTCCGCGGTCTCGCCGATCCCGAACTTGATGACACCGGCCTCGCAGAAGCACAGGCCACCGCTGCCGCACTCGCACCTGCTGGCCTGTCGCTGGTGCTGTCCAGCCCCCTGCGACGGGCGACACGCACCGCGGAGATCATCGCCCAGGCTGTCGGCGCCCCGCACCGTGTGGACCCGGCATTCAACGACCGCGACTACGGACCGTGGACCGGGCATGTGAAGGCGGACGTGGTGAGCGAATGGGGCAGCGTCGACGCAGCTCCCGGCGTAGAAGAGGAAAACGTCGTCCTCGGCCGTGCCCTCCAAGCGCTGAAGGCCCTGACCTACCGCGACGACGGCCCCGTCGGAGTCGTCACCCACGATGCCGTGATCCGTCCGATCCTCGAGAGTATCCAGCCGGGAATCCGCGTCGACGTCGAGACCGGGTCCTGGGCCGAGCTCGTTCATCACGGAGGACAGTGGACGATTCTCTCCGCCGACAACACCGCGGACCAGTCGCAGAATGAATCGGCCTGACTTTTCTTTCCTGTCGGGAGCATTGCCCGGCAGTGGACGGGTGGCCTGATTCGTGGTCAGCGTAGTACGCGTCCTCAACCTCGACGGGGTGCGCATCTCGAGCTCTCCGTGGAGGCGGGAGTTGTTCCGCCGCCACACCCACTCGATGGTCGCGAGTTCGACCTTCTCGCCCGTCTGCCAGGGTCCGCGTCGGTGGATCGGCTCGGTCTTCTAGAGGTTGTTCACGGCCTCGGCCATCTCGTTGCCAAACGAATCACCGACCGTCCCGGTCGTGGGGTCAGCGCCGATCTCGATGATCCGTTCGTTTTAGACCATCGAGGTGTAATTCGACCCGTGATCAGCGTGATGGATCAGCCCACCGAGGCGTCCACCGACGTTCGAGGCGGCCATGTCGTGCGACAGCATCGGCAGGATCTCCGATCCGTAGCGTCTATGCGACGTTCCACCCGAAGATGCTGCGCGAGTAGACTACGGTGACGAACGTGACATAGGCGAACCTTGACCAGGTCTCGACGTGGGTGAAATCGCAGACCCAGGGCCGCCGGGACCTCGGTACTGTGAAGCGACGGTTTTCGAGGTCACTCGGGGAGACGGTCGGCTTGTCGGAGCGAGACCTGGACAGCTTTTTCGATTTCAGTGCCCTTCGAACGCCGGCAAGCGCATTGGGCGTTCGGTCTGGTCGCGTCCGATCTGCCAGCCATGTCGGCGCATCAGGGCGTGCATCCTCCGGTGCCCGCAGACGCCGTAGTTCTCCACGTGCAGCAGGAAGCCCCCGGGAGCAAGTAGATCATCGCGCAACCGCCGCGCGGGGCAGCGCCCTGCTCATCGCGTCGGGATAGCCGTGTGAGGTCATGAATCCTCTCATTTCTAGTCGGTGAACCTGGTAGATGAGATCGCGCCGAAGCGGTCCCGGTTTTGGGCGTCGCACCCGCGTTAACCTCCCAACAGTGCTGCCACAAGCGGAGCGTCTCCGCAAGTACCTGCAACGCCCGCTCAGGCATCTCCGACGAGTACTTCCTTTTTCATTGAGTTCCATCAGTGCTTAAATAACGGAACGAAAGTCAGGCCGATTCAAGGAATGTTGTCGCAGAGGTTACCGACAGTCGCGACCGACGGGTCCGTGTCTTCATCGACGAGGCGTAGATTTCAGCAGTCGTCGCAGCACGTCAATCACGAATTGTCTTCTAAGGCAGGCTCTCGACAGGGTGGGGTGTGTCGATCCGGCGGTTTCCGAGTGGCCTACGTTGAGTTCCCCGGCGAGGCCACTGTGAGCAAAGGGTCGCGAGCTCATCGCCATCGACCGTCTTCCACGGCCCGGATCGGGCGGGTCCGCGGACGAGTTCGGTCTTGCAGGAGACGTTCACCGTATCGTCCAGGGCGTTGTCACACGAATCACCAACCGTTCCGATTGACGGAGTCGCGCCGATTGCTGCGAGGCGTTCACGGTAGCGAATCGACGTGAATCGATGCCCCGCGTCGCTGTGACATCGCAGATCCTGGTGATGTTTACCTCGGGACCAGCGGGCCATCCCGATCGCGTCGAGGACCATCTCGGTGCGCATGTGTGGCGCGACCCGCCATCCGACGATCACCCGGGAGAACGCGTCGATGATGAAGCACACGTAAGCGATGCCGGCCCGGGTCGGTCCGAACGTCAGGCCGGTGACCCCGATCCGATTCGGGGCGGTCGCGGTGAACTCCCGCTTGACCAGATCCGGGTGCCGCGCCGACGCCGGTTCCGCTCTCGTCGTCTTCACGCGGTTCGAACGCCTTGCGCCTTCAATGTCCGGCTGCGCGCATCGGCCTGGCGGCCTGGTCGTGAGCGATCGTGGTCCTCGCCCGCGGGGCGGGCTTGCAGAGCTTGCGGACCCCGTAGACGCGGTAGTTGGTCTCCCACAGCTCGATCAGCTGCGAGATCAGTACCTCGCCCCCTCAGCGTCCGCGCTGACGGTGCGCGCGTCTTGGCGGCGTAGTAGCTGCTCGGAGCCACCTGCAGCAATTTGCAGATGAGTTCGACTCCGAGCCGGCGACCGTCGATCAGGTGATCCTTGTTCACATCGATGAATGCGGCTACCTCCGGTAGTGGCTGTCCAGCTCCGACCCTAAGAAAGAGGCAGCCCGCTTGAGGATCTCGTTGGCCGGCGCAAATTCCGGACTTCCTGCTCCAACTCAGGCACCCGCTGGGCCTCCGTCGAGCTCACGCCCGGCGCGACGCCGTCGTCGATTTCGGCCTGCTTCACCCGCATCCGCGCAGACTCGACTCCGTATCCGAGTTGCGTCGCGACCCGCTGGACCGTCCCCTGCGTGAGGCCGAGCTCGGCTCGCCGCGTCCTCACCATCCGCACCGTGGCGGCCTTCTCCTCGTCCGAGTAGCGACGCGTCGTCCGTCGGCTTCCCATTCGCCAGTTCCTCCGGCTTAGCCCTATCCTCGCTTCCAAGCCCAAGATCCTCCAACAAGGTCAGGGCGCTTCACGGCGCCCAGACGTAGCTTGTATGGGCCACAGAGAATGCGCCTGTTTTCAGCGCTCGCGTGGGGATGGCCTCGGTACTCTGCCCGGAGAAGTGCCGCTTGGGTTGAGTCAAACTTCCTCTCTGTGCAGCTCGTCTACCCGGGATCTCAGCGACTCGCCGCCCCAAGCCATCGGAAAGGTGTGGCACGCCGACTAGCGAGCGCGCACGCAAGCGTAGCCTTAACGGCCAAATGAGCGCCGAGCGCCGAGGAATGAAGGCGCGGGAGGCGCGCGATACCACGGGACAGCTGGTGACCATCTCGCCGCATCATCTACATCTATGGACACGCAAGCGGATTAGCAAGCGGCTAGGGCCGCCGCAGGCGCTGGACGACGCCCGCAATAACGTAGTAGGTGCCGATGGCGAGGAGGACTCCGCCGGCAGCCGTGATCATGAGCCCGAGTACGCCCTGAGAGCGAAGCGTTGAGATAACGCCGATCCAAGGTATGGCGTACCAGACCACACCTCGGATCTGCTCGGGGCGCACCGACGCGTCATCCGCCTTCGCGTTGTTGTCTCCCATCGTTGTGAAGGTGCGGCCACCGTTGGAACTCTCGGTCACTCCGATGATGCGGTGTGTGATTCCGGTGTCGTTACCCGATGACACCTGAAAGGTGATGACATCGCCGACGCGAAGCTCCTCTGGCTCGACAGGACGGAGGACGATGAGCGTTCCCGGCGGATAGGCCGGAGCCATCGATGGGGTGAGGATCGTGTAGGTCGGGGAACTCGTGAAGAAAGGTACGACGACCGCGAGGGCAGCCACGGCGAGGACGAGGAAGAGGAGCCGCGCTGTGGCGCCAGAAGCTACTTCGGCTGCGCGTAGGGAATGCTTCCGGTCGCGTGCTGGGGCGGGAGCTAAGTCAGGTACTCATCGAGCCATGTAGCGAGCCGCTTTACCTGCTTGTCCCCCGCGGGAAAGCAGACCCGCGTCAGCCAGGAGTGCTCGGAATTGGTATCGCACTCGACCGGGCGGATGCCCATCGACGCTCGCATGCGTGATCGACCCCTCTGCTCCGATAGCTAAAAAAGAGGCTCTCAGGAGGGCTTGAGGAGCCATCTCATCGTCGAGTCCGCGCGGCATCAACGGACCAGACCGTCCCAGATCCCGGACAAGCCTTCAGTGCTCAACCCGTTGCAAACACCAACATGCCGCTGGCAGCCGGAATGACGGAGCAACGCACACAGGCGTTCTCGAACAGTTGGTGCCACAGTTTGCACAGCTATGGTCACGTGTCGCTCCGATACACCGCCCGCGGACCCCCTCTTCAGAACGAAATCCACGGCGATTCAGTACGAGGACCAGCCGCTCCACATGATTTGCCGCCCTGCTCCTACCGCGGAAGATGCTTATCAAGAACAGATCCACACCCAATTTCATGCAACTGGTACGCACGTACTTCGTCTGGGATACTGACTTCTTCTGGAAGACGCAGCGATGAGCGGTTCATTTGGGACGATAACTGCGTCTGCCTGGCCTCCCTCGCAGATGAGCGGGTGCACCAGCTGGGGAGTTGGCGCACCCAATCGATCTCGCCTCCTTCAAATCGGCGGGTCGCGGTCCCCGCGCATTCTGGCGAACAGCGCGGGGACCGTTAACATACTGCGACCGCGGCCCTCTCCCCCCTTCTTCACTTCTACACGAGCGCTTGATTTTCTCTATCTTGTGACGATCATATTCTGATGTCTCTTGCTACTCCGTATCGTAATCTCCGGTCTTCCGCAATTGTAGCCACGGCATCTTCACACCAAATGGTTGCGCAGGAAGAGAAACTTGGCCATGGAAGGCGCGATGTCGTGCCGGATCTGTCTGATGCTGTGTGCCGAGAGGTTGCTGGCGGCTGCCAAGGAAGCGAAGCACTGGCGCCGGCAACTGAAAATCCCTTTGTGAACTCGACCGGATCTTCCGTTGGCGGTAGAGGATGAGCAGCTCCGTCGGCATTTCACCACCGCTTTCCAGGTCAGGCTGCCTGGATGGACTCGTGTTGCCGAGACCGCTCATCGCCGTCGACTTCATGGCGAGCTACCTGCATCAGGCGGGATCGCGGCGACTCCGTGCGCGCCAGCGCGCCGGTGCTGCGTCGTTTCGACTTCCGCACGCTGATGAGCGATCGATGACTTCGTTCAGCGGTTTGCGGCCGGTCAGCCTCCCCAACGAGCCTCGCCCGCTGCTGCTCGCTTGGTATCCGCTGAGCGCGTTTGCCGCCGCGGCCTCACCCCGTCATCACGTGCTCGCTGACGGCGGCAGTGTCGGATACCGGGATGCGGTTGGTCATCCGGCGGCAGGTGGGTCTACAGGAAACAATTCGAGTGTCGAATCCCCACATCTGCTGCTAGGGCAACGAAGGAGGTGCTGATCAGATTGGAAGACAAAAGATGTGCCCCTCTCTTTGCGCGGACGCATTGCTTTCACCGAGCCGTGCGGCCGACAGCCTATGACTGCGTGAAACTCGTCACGGTCCGCGACGGGTCCGCACTCGTGTTCAGCGAGTTTGGTGCGAGACACGCACGGTCCGGCGATGTGATACTAGTCAGCGCAAACGCGCAATACGGAGCGCAGCCCGAAGGGCATTTCAGGGTCACTGTAGTCGACATCGACTTGGACTTTGTTCTGGATCAATTCTTTTGGCAGAACTTTGACCTAGTCCAGGACCGTTCAGCCTCCCAGAGTGTCGCAGAGACGATCTACACTGAGCCCCGATCCACCATGTCGGGTGCGGTTCGTGGGCGTGCCGTGAAGTGAAATGTCCTTCTGGTCTGGGAAAATGTTGATTGTCTAGAGCAACGTTTACCAGTCCGGAAGGACACCTCGTAAGT
>NZ_JBBCPF010000020.1:0-12797 GCF_037150835.1 Microbacterium sp. LB12
CCGACCAGCCACGCCTACCGCGACCGCGGCACCTACACGGCCCACACCAGCATCCACTACACCGCCGAGGTCGACATCGGCAACGGCTGGTTCCCCCTCACCGGACAACTCACCATCACCGGACCCCACAACAGATCCACATCTACCAAGCACGCACCGCACTCGTCGACCACACCTGCACCGAACACCCCACCGCCCCCGGCTGCTGACCGACACCACCACCACCAGAACACCGTCGACATCGACGCGCCCCTCGAGCGTCAGAGCGGCGTCCTTCAACACGCCCGCCCCCGACACGAACGAGAGAGGCCACACGCAGGCCGAACGCGCAACGACGAAGACCGCCGCACCGTTCGGGTGCGGCGGCCTTCGTGCGTGTCGGACCTCGGGTCAGCGTCCGCGGAAGCGACGCGTCGCGTCCTGCACCTCGCCGACGAGTTCCTCGAGGATGTCCTCCAGAAACAGCACCGCGGTGGTCTCCCCCTGCGCGTCGCGTACCTTCGCCAGGTGGCGACCCGCCCTGCGCATGACCGCGAGCGCATCCTCCAGGTCCGTGTCCTCCTGCACCGGCACCATGTGGTGGATGCGTTTGGCCGGGATCGGCTCGATCATCTTGGTCTCGGCGTCCGGCCCTTCGGAGGCACGGAGGATGTCCTTCAGGTGCACGTATCCGATCGGCACCTCCGCGTCATCGACGATCACGTAGCGGGAGAACCCGTACCGCGCGACCGCCTTCTCGATGTCGTCGGGCGTGGTCGACTGCGGCAGCGTCACCAGGTCGCTCAGCGGCACGGCGACGTCACGGGCCTTCTTGTCGGTGAACTCCACCGCAGCGGCGACCGTCCCCGCGGTGTCGGTGAGCACGCCCTCACGCCGCGACTGACTGACGATCGTGGCCACCTCGTCGAGCGTGAACGTCGACGCCGCCTCGTTCTTCGGCTCCACGCGGAACAGGCGCAGCACGCCGTTCGCCGCCGCGTTGAGCACCCAGATCACCGGCATGAAGACCTTCGACACCCACACCAGCGGCGGGGCCAGGATCAGCACGGCGCGGTCCGGCACCGAGAACGCGAGGTTCTTCGGCACCATCTCGCCGAACACCACGTGCAGGAACGACACCACCAGCAGCGCGATGGTGAACGAGACCGCATCCACGACCCCATCGGGCCAGCCGAGCGCATGCAGCGGCACCGACAGCAGGTGGTGGATCGCCGGCTCCGACACGTTCAGGATGAGCAGCGAGCAGATGGTGATGCCGAGCTGCGAGGTCGCGAGCATGAGCGTCGCATGCTCCATCGCGTAGAGCGCCGTCTTGGCCGAGCGGGATCCCTGATCGGCACGAGGCTCGATCTGCGACCGCCGTGCGGAGATGACGGCGAACTCGGCGCCGACGAAGAAGGCATTCGCGAGCAGGAGCACGACGAGCCAGGCGAGTCCTCCCCAATCGCTCATCGGGTGGCCTCCTCTCCCCCGTCGAGCGGACTCGGAACGTAGCGGACGCGATCCACGCGCCGTCCGTCCATCCGCACCACCTGCAGCGTGCCGCTGTCGAGCGGCACCTCGTCCCCGACCGAGGGGACGCGCTCGAGCACGCTCATGACGTAGCCGCCGACCGTGTCGTACACATCGCCCTCCGGCACCTCGACGCCGGCACGGCTGAGCAGTTCGTCGGGGCGCAGCTCGCCGGGGAACGTGATGCCCTCCCGGTTGCGGATGACGCCGGCCCTGGTGCGGTCGTGCTCGTCGGCGACCTCGCCGACCAGCTCCTCCACGAGGTCCTCGAGTGTCACCAGGCCCGCGGTCCCGCCGTATTCGTCGACGACGATCGCGAGCTGGTAGCCGCGTGCGCGGAGTTCGGCGATCAGCGCATCGACGTGCACGGTCTCCGGCACGCGGAGCGGCTCGGTGGCGAGAGCGCCGACGGGAACGTCGGCGCGACGATCGCGCGGCACCGAGATCGCCGCTTTCAGGTGCACGACGCCCGTGATGTCGTCGAGGTCGTCGTCGTAGACCGGGAAGCGGCTATGCCCGGTGCGACGCGCGAGTTGGATCACGTCGTCCGCGGAGTCGCCCGCCGCGATCGCGTGCATGCTCGGCCGGGCCGTCATCACGTCGTCCGCGGTGAGCCGGGAGAACGTCAGCGTGCGATCGAGCAGCGTGGCCGTGTCGGCCTCCAGGAGTCCGGCGCTGGCGGAGCGGCGCACCAGCGACGAGAGCTCCTCCGCGCTGCGGGCACCGGAGAGCTCCTCCTTCGGCTCGATCCCCATGCTGCGCAGCACGCCGTTGGCGCTCCCGTTGAGGACCACCACGGCGGGCTTGAACACCGTCGTGAAGGCGATCTGGAACGGGATCACGAGCTTCGCGGTCGCCAAGGGCAGCGCGAGCGCGAAGTTCTTGGGGACGAGCTCACCCAGGATCATCGACAGCACGGTCGCCACGAACAT
Organism: Microbacterium sp. LB12; assembly: GCF_037150835.1. Lineage (NCBI taxonomy): Bacteria > Bacillati > Actinomycetota > Actinomycetes > Micrococcales > Microbacteriaceae > Microbacterium > Microbacterium sp. LB12. Next base: position 2,445 of record NZ_JBBCPF010000020.1, read on the forward strand.
CGCCACGATCGTCGCGATGGGCGCGATCGCCGCCTCGGGGATGCTCCACGCGTGCAGCGTCGGCCGAAGGAGGTTCGACAGCGCCGGCTCCATCGTGTATCCGGTGAGCAGCGTCGTCAGCGTGATGCCGAGCTGCGCCGAGGACAGGTGCGTCGACGTGTGCCTGAGGGCGCTGATCGTGAGCGAGAGCCGCGATTCACCGCGTGCCTGCCGCGCCTCGAGATCAGCACGATCGAGGTTCACCAGCGCGAATTCGCTCGCGACGAAGAGGCCGGTGCCGACCGTGAGCAGGAGCCCCACGCCCAACATGATGTAGTCCATCAGCGGTTCCTCTCCTGTGAGAGAGGCGGACAGTGGGGCGATGTTCTACAACTGGGAGGGTCGTCCATTATGCGGACGATTGTACAGAAGACGACTGGGTGCGCGCTTCGGCTCACCAGCTGACCGGCAGGGCCTTCCCCTCTTCGTATCCCGCGGCCGACTGCAGCCCGACGAGCGCCCTGGCGTGGAACTCCGGCACAGACGCCGCGCCCGCGTAGGTGAAGGATGAGCGCACGCCGGACGTGATCATGTCGAGCAGGTCCTCGACACCGGGGCGCAGCGGATCGAGGTAGATCTTCGAGGAGGAGATCCCCTCGGCGAACAGCTCCTTGCGTGCACGCTCGTACGCGTCGAGCCGCCCGAACCGCGCCTGCACCGCCTTGGTCGACGCCATGCCCCACGACTCCTTGAACAGGCGCCCCTCGGCATCGCGCTGCAGCTCTCCCGGTGCCTCGATCGTGCCGGCGAACCAGGATCCCACCATGACGGATGCCGCACCGGCCGCGAGCGCGAGAGCGACGTCACGCGGGTAGCGGACTCCGCCGTCTGCCCACACGTGGGCGCCGGCCTCGCGCGCGGCCTGCGCGGTCTCGAGCACGGCGGAGAACTGGGGGCGGCCGACCGCGGTCATCATGCGGGTCGTGCACATCGCGCCGGGTCCGACACCGACCTTGAGGATCGAGGCACCCGCGTCGACCAGGTCGTGGACGCCGTCGGCCGTGACGATGTTACCCGCCACGATCGGGAGGCCGAGGTCGAGGGAGGCGACCTCGCGGAGCGCCCGCAGCATGCCCTCCTGGTGCCCGTGCGCGGTGTCGACGACCAGGACGTCCACGCCGGCACCGGCGAGAGCGCGCGCCTTGGCCGCGACATCGCCGTTGATCCCGATCGCCGCCGCGACGGCCAGACGCCCCTCCGCGTCGACGGCGGGCCGATACAGGGTCGACCGGAGTGCGCTGCGCGCGCTGAGCGTGCCGACGAGGTGACCGTGGTGCACGACCGTCACCATCTCGACGTCGGCATCGGTGATGACGTCGAACGCGTGCCGCTCGGAGCCGATGTCGTCGGCATCGATCGACGGCGATCCCCGGTGCACGAGGTCGCCCAGCTGCGCGTCCGGCAGCGCCGTCGCGAGCCGGGCCGCCGGGAGGATGCCGAGGATGCGCTGGACATCGAACGGCGCCGAGCCGCGAGCCACGACGATCCCGTGTCCGATCGTCGGCGGAAGCATGCGCAGGGCATCGGCGACCGAGGCCTCCGGAGGGAGCACGAGGGGCGTGTCCCAGAGCACGGGCTGCGACTTCACGTCGCGGATCGCGGCGTCCAACTCCTGCAGTGGCAGATCCTGCGGCAGCACACCCAGTGCGCCACGCCGGGCGAGCACCGCCGCGATGCGCGGACCCGTCACCGAATTCATGTTCGCCGCGACCAGCGGCAGGGTGGCCGGAGTGCCGTCCTGCGGGGTGAGATCGACCTGAAGACGGCTGGTCACCGCGGAACGGCGCGGCACCAGGAAGACGTCCGAGTAGGTCAGATCGACGGTCGGCTGCGCTCCAGAGAACTCCATGTCTCCACGGTACTCAGATCGCGACGACCTGGGCGCTCCGCTTCGACGATTCCCGGAGCGAAACAGGTTAGGCTTGTTGGTCGAGAGTGTGCGGACCCGAACGCATCCTGCGACGACGTCCGCACCTGAGAGCTTCAGCGATGAAAGAGGGCGATCGAGCGTGTCGAACCAGGTGACCGGCGTCAACGGCGACGGGGGGTTCGGAGCCAATTCCTGGCTCGTTGAAGAGCTCTACGAGCAGTTCAAGGTGAACCGCGACTCCGTCGACAAGGAGTGGTGGCCGATCCTCGAGAAGTACCACTCCGACATCGCGGGAACCGCTGCTCCCTCCGCTTCCGCACCCGCGCCGCAACCCGCGCATCCCGTCACGGCACCGATCCCCGTGATCGGCGCACAGCCCGTGGCGCGCACGACGGCCAAGCCGGCCGCGACCGCTCCGATCCCCGCGCAGGCACCGAAGCCCGCGCCGAAGGCGGAACCGACCGAGGTCGCGGACGCCGTCGAAGAGGACAAGATCACCCCGCTGCGCGGCCTTCCCAAGACCCTCGCGGCGAACATGGACGAGTCGCTCACCGTCCCGACCGCGACCAGCGTGCGCACCGTCCCGGCCAAGCTGATGATCGACAACCGCATCGTCATCAACAACCACATGGCACGCACCCGCGGCGGCAAGATCAGCTTCACCCACCTCATCGGCTGGGCCCTCATCCGCACGCTCGACGAGTTCCGCAGTCAGAACGTCTTCTACGCGGAGATCGACGGCAAGCCCTCCGTCGTCGCTCCCGCGCACGTCAACCTCGGCATCGCGATCGACCTGCCCAAGCCCGACGGCACGCGCGCGCTCATGGTGCCGAGCATCAAGCGCGCCGACACGCTCTCGTTCACGGAGTACCTCAGCGCCTACGAGGACCTGGTCACCCGTGCCCGCGGCAACAAGCTGACGGCCGGCGACTTCCAGGGCACCACCGTCTCGCTCACCAACCCCGGCGGCATCGGCACCGTGCACTCGGTGCCGCGTCTCATGAAGGGCCAGGGCTGCATCATCGGCGCCGGCGCCCTCGAGTACCCGGCCGAGTTCCAGGGCGCGAGCGAGAAGACTCTCAACGAGCTGGCGATCGGCAAGACGATCACGCTCACCAGCACCTACGATCACCGCGTCATCCAGGGTGCGGGCTCCGGCGAGTTCCTCAAGAAGGTGCACGAGCTGCTCATCGGTCAGCGCGGCTTCTACGACGACATCTTCGCCGCGCTGCGTATCCCCTACGCGCCGATCCGCTGGAACCCCGACATCGCCGTCGACCTCGCCGAGCGCGTCGACAAGCAGTCCCGCGTGCAGGAGCTCATCAACTCGTTCCGCGTGCGCGGCCACCTCATGGCCGACATCGACCCGCTCGAGTACGTGCAGCGCTCGCACCCCGACCTCGAGATCGAGAGCCACGGCCTGACGTTCTGGGACCTCGACCGCGAGTTCGTCACCGGCGGTTTCGGCGGTCGGCGCATCGCGAAGCTCCGCGACATCCTCGGTGTGCTCCGCGACTCCTACTGCCGCACGCTCGGCATCGAGTACATGCATATCCAGGACCCCGAGCAGCGCCGCTGGTTCCAGGAGAAGGTCGAGGTCAAGTACCAGAAGCCCGGCCACGACGAGCAGCTGCGCGTCCTTCGCAAGCTCAACGAGGCCGAGGCCTTCGAGACCTTCCTGCAGACCAAGTTCGTCGGCCAGAAGCGCTTCTCGCTCGAGGGCGGCGAGTCGCTGATCCCGCTGCTCGACGAGATCCTTCAGGGCGCGGCCACCGCCGGCCTCGAAGGCGCCGCGATCGGCATGGCCCACCGCGGCCGCCTGAACGTGCTCACCAACATCGCAGGCAAGACCTACGGCCAGGTGTTCCGCGAGTTCGAGGGCACGCAGACGCCGGGCAACCAGCGCGGCTCGGGAGACGTGAAGTACCACCTCGGCACCGAGGGCACCTTCGTCGCCGACGACCAGTCCGAGCTGCCCGTCTACCTTGCTGCGAACCCCTCGCACCTCGAGACCGTCGACGGCGTGCTGGAGGGCATCGTCCGCGCCAAGCAGGACCGCAAGCCCATCGGCACGTTCGCCTGGCTGCCGATCCTCGTGCACGGCGACGCGGCCTTCGCCGGTCAGGGCGTCGTCGTCGAGACGCTGCAGATGTCGCAGCTGCGCGGCTACCGCACCGGCGGCACGATCCACGTGGTCGTGAACAACCAGGTCGGCTTCACGACCACCCCGAACGACGGTCGCACGTCGATCTACTCGACCGATGTCGCCAAGACCATCCAGGCACCCGTGTTCCACGTGAACGGCGACGACCCCGAGGCCGTCATCCACGTGGCGCAGCTCGCGTTCGAGTACCGCGAGCGCTTCCACCGCGATGTCGTGATCGACCTGGTCTGCTACCGCCGCCGCGGTCACAACGAGGGCGACGACCCCTCGATGACGCAGCCCCTCATGACCGACCTGATCCAGGCGAAGCGCTCCGTGCGTCGCCTGTACACGGAATCGCTCGTCGGTCGCGGTGACATCACCGAGCAGGAGTACGACGAGGCGAAGGCTGACTTCCAGAACCGTCTGGAGATCGCGTTCGCCGAGACGCACGCCGCCGAGACCGGCGCCCTGCCGATCGCACCGGAGCTCCCGGCCGTCGACGACCAGGTCGGCGCCCCGGACGTCACGGGCGTGCCGAGCGAGGTCATCCAGCTGATCGGCGACGCGTTCGTGAACAAGCCCGAGGGCTTCACGGTGCACCCGAAGATCCAGCAGCTGCTCGACAAGCGTCTCGACATGAGCCGCAACGGCGGCATCGACTGGGGCTTCGGCGAGCTCCTCGCCTTCGGCTCCCTCCTCGTCGAGGGCACCCCGGTGCGTCTCGCCGGTCAGGATGCGCGTCGCGGCACGTTCGTGCAGCGTCACGCCACCCTGCACGACCGCGCGAACGGCCAGGAGTGGCTGCCGCTGTCGAACCTGTCCGACGCGCAGGGACGCTTCTTCGTCTACGACTCGCTGCTGAGCGAGTACGCGGCACTCGGGTTCGAATACGGCTACTCCGTCGAGGCGCCCGAGGCGCTCGTGCTGTGGGAGGCCCAGTTCGGCGACTTCGTCAACGGCGCGCAGTCCGTCATCGACGAGTACATCTCGGCCGCCGAGCAGAAGTGGGGCCAGCAGTCCAGCGTGACCCTGCTGCTCCCCCATGGCTACGAGGGCCAGGGGCCGGACCACTCGTCCGCACGCATCGAGCGCTTCCTGCAGCTGTGCGCGCAGGACAACATGATCGTGGCCCGTCCGTCGACCCCCGCGTCGTACTTCCACCTGCTACGTCGCCAGGCCTACGCCCGTCCGCGCAAGCCGCTCATCGTCTTCACCCCGAAGGCGATGCTGCGACTGCGCGGCGCGACCAGCCCGGTCGAGGCATTCACGCAGGGCCGCTTCGAGCCGGTGATCGACGACGACCGCGGCCTCGACCGCACCGCCGTCAAGCGCGTGCTCGTGCACGCGGGCAAGGTGCACTGGGATCTGCGGGCCGAGCTCGAGAAGAACCCGAACCCGGAGGTCGCGCTGGTCCGTCTGGAGCAGCTGTACCCGACGCCGATCACGGAGCTCAAGGCCATCACCGATTCCTACCCCAACGCCGAGCTGGTGTGGGTGCAGGAGGAGCCGGAGAACCAGGGCGCCTGGCCGTTCCTCGCCCTCGCGTTCGCCGACGTGCCCGGTGACCGTTCGTTCCGCCCGGTATCCCGGCCGGCCTCGGCGTCGCCCGCGACCGGTTCGTCGAAGGTCCACGCGGCCGAGCAGGCCGCGCTGATCCGCGCTGCGGTGACGATCGACTGATCGCTCGCACGAACGAGGGGCGCCGCGACTTCGGTCGCGGCGCCCCTCGTCGTCGGTACGGGCGCTTCGGTATCGCGGCTCAGCCCACGGCCTGCGCGGTGCGGGCGAGACGCAGTTCGGAGCTCAACTCCTCGCGTGCACGGTCGAGTGCTGCCACGTCCGCTCCCGCCGCTCCCAGCACGAGCAGGGCGGCCCCGAGCACGGGTGGTGCATCGACGATCTGCAGGCGCGCCGCGGGAGCGTGTTGGTCCAGTCCGGCCCGGATCGCATCGAGCAGAAACGGATCACGGCTTCGAGCGACTCCTCCGCCGAACAGCACGGGCACCTCGGCCTCACGCAGATCGAGTCGGGAGACGCAGGCACGCACGAAGGCCACGACCTCGTCGGCCTGACGCTGCACGACGCTGCGCGCCACGTCATCGCCCGCGGCCGCGGCCGCGAACAGCACCGGGGCGAGAGCCGAGACGGTCTGCCCGGAGCGCCGACCGAGATGCACGTCTTCGATGAGGGAGGCGACGGTCGGAGCGCCGACCGCGTCGAGGAGCAGGCCGACCAACGCGGTCTCGGGGCCGCGACCGTCTTCGGCGCGGGCGGCGTGCCACAGCACTGCGTCGCCCAGCTCGGCGCCGCCGCCCCAGTCGCCGGAAAGGGGTCCGAGCGCAGGGAAGCGCACCTCTGCGCCGTCGGCACGGATGCCGATCGCGTTCATGCCGGTGCCGCAGATCACGGCGATCGCGTCCTCCGCGTCGGTACCCGCCCGCAGCAGCGCGTGCAGGTCGTTCTCGACGACGGCGCCCGCGGCCCACGGCAGCGGTGCGATCGCGGCCTGGAACACAGAGATCTCCTCCGCCAAGTCGAGCCCGGAGAGGTACAGTCCGACCGCGGCGAGCTCGCGCGAGTCGTGTCCCCCGAGGGCACGCCGGACGAGCTCGTCGATCACGCGGACCGACTCCTCCAACCCGTCGATCTGCGGGCTGGACCCCAGACCCCGCTCCCAGGCGAGCACCTCCCCCGCGGTGTCGAGCAGCACCACATCCGTCTTGGAGCCGCCCCCGTCGACCGCGAGCACCAGGTCAGGTCGGCTGTGGCCGCTCATGCCCACTCCAGGAAGCGGGCGTTGGCCGCGAGCAGCAGGTCGGTCAGCTTCTCGGCCCGCTCGTGCTGCAGCACCAGCGGATGCGCGCGCATGGCTCGCAGCACGCGGTCCCGTCCGCCGCCGATCGCCGCGTCCAGCGCGAGACGCTCGTAGCCGGCGACGGCACTGATCAGACCGCTGATGTCGTCGGGCAGCGCCGCGACCGGCTCGGCGACGAACCGCCCGTCGATGTGACGCGCCGGCACCTCGATCACGTGATCGTCCGGGAGGAACGGCAATACGCCGTCGTTGCGCAGGTTGACCACGCGAGGCACGTCCGTGCCTCCGCGGATCGCGATCAGCAGCTCGATCGCCGCCTCCGAGTAGAACGCCCCGCCGCGCTTCTCCAGGATCGCCGGCTTGGTATCGATGCGCGGATCGGCATACAGGCCGAGGAGTTCGTTCTCGATCGCGCGCACCTCCGCCGCGCGCGTGGCGTTGTGCCGCTGCTCGTGCAACACCTCGTCATGGGCGTAGTAGTACCGCAGGTAGTACGAGGGGATCACACCGAGCTGCGCGAGCAGCGCCGGTGCGAGCTCGACCGTGTCGGCCAGCTCGCCGAGGTTGTCCTCGAGTGCCTGCGGGAGCCGGTCGACGCCGTCGATGAAGACGCCGCGCTCCCACGTCAGATGGTTGAGTCCCACGTGCGCCAGCGCCACGCGATCCGCCTCGACCCCAGCCTCCTCGGCGAAGCGGCGCTGGAAGCCGATGGCGACGTTGCACAAGCCGACCGCGCGGTGCCCGGCCTGCAGCAGCGCACGCGTCACGATTCCGACCGGGTTGGTGAAGTCGACGATCCAGGCATCGGGCTTGGCATGCCGACGCACGACATCGGCGATGCGCAGCACGACCGGGACCGTGCGCAGCGCCTTGGCGAGCCCGCCGGGTCCCGTCGTCTCCTGCCCGATGCAGTCCACGTCGTGCGGCCAGCTCTCGTCCTGCTCGCGCGCGTCCTGACCACCCACCCGCAGCTGGATGAGCACGGCGTCCGCATCGCTGACGCCCGCCGCGAGGTCGTCGGTGGTGACCAGTCGCGCCGGATGCCCGCCTCGAGCCAGCATGCGACGCGACACCGCGCCGACGAGCTCGAGTCGCGTCGGGTCCGTGTCGACCAGCACGAGCTCCTCGATCGGGAGTTCGCGCTGCAGGCGGATGAATCCGTCGATCAGCTCCGGGGTATACGTCGATCCACCGCCGACGATGGCCAGTTTCATCTGGTCTCCTTGTTTCCGTGTGTCTACGCCCGTCGTCGGGCGTCAGTCTGTGGGGATGCGTTCTTCGAGAAGGGTGCGGATCTGCTCCACGAGCAGCCGGCGCGCTCCGACCAGCACCGCGCTCGCACCGGTGCCACTCATCCGCACTTCGGGTATCGGGCGTTCCTCGCCGGATGCCCGCTCCGCGACGAGTTCTGCGAGACGCGACCCGCCGGCCAGTCCCGTGGGGCCGCCGAGCACGATCATCGCCGGGTCGAGCACGACTAGGACGGGTTCGATCGTGAGGGCGATGCGGTCGGCGACCGTGCGCAAGGCCGCATCGTCTTCGCCGAGCGACAGGATGCCGCCGTCCCGGTCGGCGAGCAGGCCGAGGACCACGTCCTCGCCGAGCAGATCGGTGGTGACGGCGCCGGGCTCACCCGTGCCCGCGGAAACGGTCAGGTAGCCGATCTCCCCAGCGCTGCCATGCGCGCCGCGGTGGATCGTGCCGCCGAGGTCGACGCCGACACCGAGTCCGATGCCCACCCAGAGGAAGGCGAAGCTGTCGACCTCCTGCGCGACGCCGACCGCGCGCTCGGCCATCGTGGCGAGGTTGACGTCGTTCTCCAGGGTGACGGCGATGTCGAGCTCGGCTTCGATGCGCGCCCGCGCTCCGAACGCCGGCCAGCCGGGCAGCGAGTCGGTGAGCGACAGCGTGTCCTGGCCGCGGCTCACGGCAGCCTGCACCGCGACGGTCACCGCAGCGATCGTGTCGCGGTCGGTCCCGGCCGCTGCACACGCGGCGTCGATGGCGCGGGCGATGTCCCGTTCGGGCGAGCGCTCCTCCCCGCGCACGGGGAGGTCGACGAGCGGATACTCGGCACCCGATGCATCGACCAGCACGGCCTGGATGCTCGCATCGAGCATGTTCACCGCCACACCGGCGACCCGATCGGTCCGCACGCCCCAGCTGACCGCGCTCGGTCCCCGACTTCCGGCGACCTCGCCGACGGGCAGCACCAGCTCCGCACGCTCGAGTCGAGCGATCATCTGGGTGGCGGTCGGCTTCGACATGCCGGAGAGCTCGCCGAGCCGTGTCCGGGTGAGCGGACCGTGCTCGAGGATCAACCGGAACGCCTCACGGTCGTTCCTGGTGCGCAGCCAGGCCGAGGTACCGGGGTCGATCTGTGACATGGGAGCTCTCTTCCGAGGTTTCAGGCGATGCCGAGTTCGGTGCGGACTTCGTCGCGGAGGCGGCCGAGGTTGTCGGGCTCGGGTGCGGCGCCGAGGAGGGTCTTGGTGTAGTCGTGTTGCGGGTTGAGGATGACGTCGTCCGCGGGTCCGCGTTCGACGACATCTCCCTTGTAGAGCACCATGATCTCATCGGAGAAATGCCGTGCCGTGGCCAGGTCATGCGTGATGTAGAGGACGCCGAGGTTCTCCTCGCGTTGCAGGTCCGCGAGCAGGTTCAACACCCCCAACCGGATCGACACGTCCAACATGCTCACGGGCTCGTCCGCGACGATGAACCGCGCCCCCGGCGCCAACGCCCGTGCGATCGCGACACGCTGCCGCTGCCCACCCGAGAGCTCATGCGGACGACGCTCCGCGAACGACTCCCCCGGCGACAACCGCACCCGTTCGAGGAGTTCCACGGCCCGCGCCCGCACCTGCGCGCTCGACAGTTTCGGGTGATGCAACCGGATCGGACGCTCCAGATGATGCACGATCGTGTGGAACGGGTTCAACGACGCGAACGGATCCTGGAACACCATCTGCACATCCGCGCGATACCGCTCCAACGCCCGCCCCCGCGAACCCGACTCCTGCCCATCCAACAGGATCTCCCCACTGGTCGGGGTCTCCAACTTCATCAACATCCGCGCGATCGTCGACTTCCCCGACCCCGACTCCCCCACCAACGCGACCGTCTTCCCCGCCTCGATCGTGAACGACACATCCTTCACCGCATGAAGAGTCGTCGTGCGGAACCCGGACCGCAGATGGAAATCCTTCACCAGGTTCCGCGCCTCCAGTTTCGCCACCCCCACCGTCGTGGACTCGGAGCTGCTCGTGTTCGCGCTCATCGCACACCCTCCTGGCTCGCACCGGTACGCACGAAATCTCCCCGCTCACCCTTCAACGACGGGAAACTCGACAACAACCGCTTCGTGTACTCATGCTGCGGAGACCGGTAGATCTCCGCCGCGGTCCCCTCCTCCACGATCTGCCCCTGCAACATGATCGCGATCCGATCACTGATCTCGATCAACATCGGCAGATCATGCGT
>NZ_JBBCPF010000021.1:0-9284 GCF_037150835.1 Microbacterium sp. LB12
ACAACACCGTGCGACGCCACTCGGCGCTGGGCTACCTCACCCCGGCCGACTATGCTCGCCACTGCACCCACGAAATGAAACCCGACGACTCACACAGAGACCGGACCTAACAACGGGGGCGGCCCAGCAGCTAGAGAAAGTGCTCCAGAGTCGACCAGTCGCCGCCTGGCTGGCAGCAAACGCGCAGGAAGGCCTCACGGCAACTCGGGTGCTCGACCAAGTCCGAGCGAGATACGTTCATGGCGAGCGGAGTCTGCCTGGCCCCATAATCCAGGAGCGGGATGGACGGACAACGGTGGACGTATGGGCGCACACTTGGCATGTCACCCACGAGCTGAAACTCTCGCCACACACAGGCGGCGCTATCGCCAACCTCTCCGCTGAAGAGTTCGAGCTCGCCACCCAGAACCTGATTGACCAGAGCGCGCTCGCACCTCCAACGCCGATACAAGCGATGCGGGGGCGAACTCTCAAGTTGAATGGCAAACAGATCACTGACGTCGATGCGATACTCGTGGCGGGGAGCACCGCATTTCTCGTGTCGTGCAAGAAGTTCTTGATCAAAGCGAACTACTTGGCCGGGGAGTATGCCGCAGCGAGGAGCGGAAGAACGCGTCTCGACAAGGCCCTCGACGAATGGCACGACCGAATCGCGACCATACGCACCTCCCCTGTAGGGGACAACTACGACCTCTCCGCGTACAACATCGAGGGCTTCGTCTTGCTCCCAGAACTCATATTCACGCCACGAAAAGACTCGCGTGAGCTCCTGCCCGTTGGCTACAACGATCTGTTCTTCACGAGGGTGGAGAGCTTCAGCCAGTTCGCGGCGACGCTCGAAATGGCGAGCTGGCCCCCTGAGCCTCCTGAATTGAGGGCCCTCCGACTGGCTGGCCCTTAACGGCGGAGTCGCTGCGCATGTCGGTCGCGTGCGCAATGATGCCTTCATGACTGAGACCCAGCTAAGCGAGCCGAACGACTGGACCGGACATTGGTGGCTACCTGAAGAACCAGACAAGAAGGTGCCTGGGGTGCTGTCTTTCAAACCCGAGAGCGGTCTTCGGCTTCGTCTCATCGGGGGCTGGGACTACCACGTCACGCGGCCTGGGTTGAATGGCTCGACCATCGTCACCAACGAGGTGAAGAGTTGGCCGATGGTCCACGGCTATGGCGGCAACAAGCCAGTCACATTGCTCAACGCCAGTCTCGCCACAGCGCGAGGAGGTCTCTTCGGGGAACCGGACACCCTTGAGGTGCGGGCTAGCACTGCTCTCGTCGGAGCATTGATGGAGACACCTGACGAAGCGGCGTTCGTCGCTGGTGTCGGTGACATTGAGGATCTGACTGTGTGGTCACGAAGGAGCGGCGTCGAGTCACGGGTTCAGTTCGGCGCGCAGAGCGGCGAGACGATGGGGGAGATCGAGCTTCGCCGCCTGTCTCCGTTGACGGCGACCGCAGGCCCCCTCAGCGTGAAGTTGAGCCACTATGCCTGGTACCCGTTCTCGGAGGACTCACGCTCCCAACGGGTCACCCGGGTGCGGGAAAGTCAAGTGATTCGTTTCGAGCGTGAAGACCCGCAGCCGCTCGAGTATTGGGTCGACCTGCTCAGCTCAACCGCCGACCTGATGTCACTTTCGACGCTACGCGCTTGCGGCATCGTCAGCATGCGTGTGTACGTCCCGCCCACCCCAGATCAGTGGCCGGAGACTCATCCGATGCGTGACCAGCCGAACGAGGTCACTATTTACATGGAACGGATCGTCAAGCCGCGCCCTGACGACGACGCTCTGCCATTCCGAAACTACGTGCTCACACTCGCCGACTTGCCCTTCGAGGAGCTCATGCCGCGCTGGCTGGAGATTCGGGATAAGTTCGCTGCCGCGCGGAGCATGATTCTTGGGTTGCGATACGTGCGCAATGGGTACGTCGAGACCCGCCTCGTGACGGCAGTTGCAGCCGCTGAGTCGATGCACCGCGCTCTCACGCCCGCGCCACCTATACCGCCCGTCGAGTTTAAGGCCTTGAGGAGAACGCTGTTGGACGCCGTTGCGCCCGAAAGGAAGGCATGGCTCGCGGACCGGCTGACCGAACATTCGAACGTTCCGACGCTCAAGCAGAGGCTTCTCGACCTTGTTGGCCGTGTCGGAGACGCTGGACATCGCCTCGTGCACAACCCTGAAGTGTGGGCAAAGGCCGCCAAGGACGGACGCAATCTACTCGCTCATACTGGTTCGGCGTCGAACGACTTGGAGCATTTGCACGCCGTGACAGAAGTAACGGCTTCGGTGGTGATCCTCAACCTGCTCTATGAGCTGGGTGTTTCGCAGGAGGTGTTGTCAAAAGCTGTCGATGAACACCCAGTTCTCTCACACGCGGCTCACCTCGCTCGTCGCGTGCTCTGCGACGACGATTCGGTTGTGATGCAGATTGCGGTGCAGAGCAAGATTGCCGGCGAACCATCTCCATCCGAGACTGAACCTCCGAACGAAGCTGCGGCCGAGGCGGCCGCCGGTGACGACACGCCCCCTAATGATGCAATGTGATGAACTGGTTGACTGCTCGACGGAGATCCTCTCCACGTGGAGGTCGGGGAGAGCGCGGAGTCGATCCACCCGGTAGCCTTCCTCCGGGAGGTTCGCATGGGCTCTAAATACCCTGGGACTGCGGAATTTGGTGCGCTGCTGTTCAACCACGACGCGAAGCTTGCTATGTCGTTCCTGCGCGGTCACCTTTTGCTTGAGCAGGCGCTCACCGCGCTCATCGAGTTGCGTGCGGACCGGCCCGCCGTGATTCTCGACCGGGCATCGTTCGCTTCGAAGCTTAACCTGTGCGACGGGCTCGGTCTCGTGGATACCGACGTGGCGACAGCGATCCGTGCAGTCAACCGAGAACGAAATCATCTGGCTCATCGGCTCGACGCGTCCGTGTCTCTGACGCGAGTTCAAGCATTGGTCGAAAAGTTGCCGGATCGCGTTCGCCAAGGGGTGAAGGACGTCATCGCGGCCTCGCCGCACGAGCGGATTCACCATGATGATGACGCGCTCGCAACTGAAACACTGATGGCGGTCTTCCTCGTGCTCTGTACGAGGCTAGGTAGTCTGCTCCAGCAAGGGCGATACGAAGCGCAGCACGCCGACACATTGCAGTCCTACCGCATGGCCTGCGCCATCGCAGAGATCGAAGAGACCGGAGCTTCTCCGGAAACGATCCGGGCCCGACTCTCTCTTCCGGTCCCGCCCGATCCTCGCCAAGCCCTAGCGGAACTCTTCCTCACGGAGAAATGAGAAGCCCCGCAGGTCTGTCTGTGGATACTCACCGATAGCTAACCACTCGTCGCGAGACACGGGCGCGGTTGTTCAGTCTTGCAATGCGCGGGAGGCGGCGTGGAGCGCTTCCGAAACGACTCGATAGTAGGCCCAGCGCCCGCGCTGTTCGCGGGTCGCGAGTCCCGCGTCGACGAGCAGACGCATGTGGTGGGAGACAGTGGGCTGGGAGAGGCCCACGGGTTCGGTGAGGTCGCAGATGCAGGCCTCCCCGCCTTCGGATGCTGCGATGAGAGACAGCAGGCGGAGGCGTGTCGGGTCTCCGAGCGCCTTGAAAGTTGCCGAGATGCGCTCCGCCTCGGCGACGTCGAGAATTCCGCTGGTGACGCGCGAGCAGCACGCGGTCGCGTCGGTCGCGAGGAGCGGCAGCTGGGTCGTCATGTTCTGAGTGTGCCATACGTATTGACATCTGTCGATGTATCGACAAGTCTCGATACGTCAGAAAGAGTGAGGAGCTCGTGATGGATGAGTCGTTGCCCGTTGTTGTTATCGGTGCCGGTCCGCAGGGCCTGGCGTCTGCCGCACATCTCGTGGAACGCGGCGAGGAGGTCGTGATCCTCGAGGCCGGTGAGGGCGCTGCTTCGGCGGTTGCCGAGTGGGGCCACGTGCGACTCTTTTCCGAGTGGGGTGAGCTCGTCGATGCTGCATCTGCTCGTCTCCTCGCGCCGACGGGCTGGGAGGCGCCGCGGTCGGGTTATCCAACCGGAAGTCAGTGGATCGCGGCGTACTTGAAGCCGCTCGCTGACCTTCTAGGCGACCGCGTTCGCTACGGAGCTCGCGTGGTGGGTGTCTCTCGTCGCGGTCGCGACCGCCTGGTCGATGCAGACCGGGGACAGCAGCCGTTCACTGTGCGCGTCGATTCGGCAGACGGTGAGTATCGTCTGCAGGCGCGCGCGGTCATCGACGCCTCGGGAACCTGGGGCCTTCCGAACCCTGCGGGTGCTGACGGCCTGCCCGCTCTCGGAGAGCGCGCCGTCTCCAGCGCGCTGACGTACAGGATCCCGGACTTCCGCAACACCACTGAGTTCGCCAGCAAGCACACCATCGTCATCGGCTCAGGGCACTCGGCCATCACGGCCGTCCTCGCTTTGGCGCGAATGGCGCGTCGCGACCCCGCGACTACGGTCACCTGGGCGCTCCGACGTGCGACCACGGCAAACACCTTCGGCGGCGGCGACGCGGATGAACTGCCGGCACGTGGCGCACTCGGGACTCGGGCGAAGGAACTGGTCGACGCGGGTCTCGTCGACCTGGTCACCGGTTTCCGGGTTGACAGCATCTCTATCGACGCGGATCGCGCCACCATCGTCGCGGAGGATGGGCGCACGCTCACCGCAGACCGTGTCGTCGTGCTGACCGGATTCCGTCCGGACCTCTCGTTCCTGTCAGAGCTTCGCCTCGAGCTCGACTCGACCTTGCAGGCCCCGCCGCGCATCGCTGCCGAGGTCGATCCCAACATTCACTCCTGCGGCTCAGTAGCCGCAACCGGCGCCGCAGACCTTGCGCACCCCGAACCGGGGTTCTACATGGTCGGAGCCAAGTCGTATGGGCGTGCGCCGACATTCCTTGCGCTCACCGGCTACGAGCAAGTCCGGAGCGTTGTCGCCGAGCTTGCGGGTGACCATGAAGCTGCCCATCGGGTCGAGCTGGTGCTGCCGGACACGGGCGTCTGCGGAGGGGCTGGCCTGTTCGACGCATCCGGTGCCTCGCTCGGCGGGGCATGCTGTGCGCCGCCCGCTCAGGTGGTGCAGATCGGGCGAGCCCCGGCATCCGTCTGACTCAGCGCGCGAGCAGCGTCTCGCTGATCTTCGCGGACACCGCTTCGCGCAAAGGACGGACGGCCTCGACATCCCACGCCTCGGGGTTGGGGAACTCCCACTGGAGAACCTCACCTCGCGGCGTGCCAGGCAGCTGCAGCCCGGGCTTCATCAGCACGACCACGTCCGCAGTCTGCAGATCATCTTGCGTGACCGAGCGCGGGACCCGGTCGGTGATGTCCAGTCCCAGCTCCGCGACGGTTGCGGCGACAGCGGAGTTCACGGTCTCCGCAGGCGCGAGACCCGCAGATGTCGCGGCGAAGCGGTCACCGGCGAGGTGCTCGAGAAGTGCGGCTCCGAGCTGAGAGCGACCGGCGTTGTGCTGGCAGACGAACAGGACAGTGGGTGCGGTGGTCATCAGATGATCTCTCTCAACGCGTCAGGGTCAGGCGTGGTGCGAGCTCGCTGATGCGGCGCTCGAGCTCGTCGTAAGCGGTATCGAACGCAGCGTCGTCGCCGACTCTCACCGGGTCAGGGATGGACCAGTGCAGGTGGCCGCGAGGGCTCAGCGCCTCGTGTGCGCTGTCGCAGACCGTCACGATGAAGTCCGAGTCCGTTGCGACGTCATCGAGATGGCGGGGCGTCTCGTCCGTCAAGGTCAGGTCGTGGCGCTGTGCGGCGTCGCGCGCACCCGGGGCGATTCGCTCCGCCGGCTGCGTTCCGCCCGAGACCGCGGGGATGGCGCTGCGCTGCGCCCACATGGCCGCGGCCAGTTGTGAGCGTGCGGAGTTCGCGGTGCACACGAACAACACACGTGCTGCCTCATCGACCGGGGAGGGCACGAGTCCTTCGAGCGCACTCGGCGTCAGCTGGACATAGCTGCGTCGTCTATCTGCCTCTGACCGCGACCGGCCGACCATACCGACGGATTCGAGGACTCCGAGGTGATGGGCCACGAGGTTCGACGGCATGTCGAGGGATACGGCGATCTCTTTCGGGGAGAGATCGCCCAGGGTCAGCAGGTCGACGATGCGCAGTCGTGACGGGTCGCCAAGCGCCGCGTGCCTGGCTGCCCGCACCTGAAGGAGACTTCGTTCACTGTTCATTGACTCAATGTTGACTGAACTATCCCTTGTGAGTCAAGATGAGCCAGCCATGAACGAAAACACACCCACCCGCCCAGCCCTGAGTCGCCGGCTGCTGGCCGAATTCCTGGGCACCGGTCTGCTCGTCACCACCGTCGTCGGATCCGGCATTGCCGCCCAGCGCCTCTCTCCCGACGACACGGGCCTGCAGCTCCTCGAGAACAGCTTGGCCACCACGCTGGGGCTCGCAGTGTTCATCCTGATGTTCGGCCCGGTCTCCGGGGCCCACTTCAACCCGGTCGTCACGCTCGCCGACTTCATGCTCGGCCGCCGCCACGGCGACGGCGTCGCGCCCCGAGATGTCGCCCCGTACCTCGCGGCGCAGATCACCGGCGGAATCGGGGGAACCTTGCTCGCGAGCATCATGTTCAACGTGACACCGGCATTCTCCTCGAACCATCGAGCCACCGCCGGTCACCTCATCGGCGAAGTCGTTGCCACCGCAGGACTCGTCCTCCTCATCTTCGCCCTCGCGCGGACCACCACCCCGCCGGTCATCGCCACTGCCGTCGGCGCGTACATCGGCGCCGCGTACTGGTTCACCAGTTCCACCTCGTTCGCCAACCCAGCGGTCACCATCGCCCGACTGTTCACCGACACCTTTGCTGGCATCGCTCCCGTTGCCGTGCTGCCCTTCATCGGAGCCCAGCTCGTCGGCGGCGCCCTCGGGCTCGCCCTCGTCTCCTACCTCTACACACGAGTCGCCCGGGTCGCCGGCGACGTCGTCATCCCCGCCCACTCCTGAAAGGCCCACCACCATGCACCTCGTAGCCATCGGCGGAAGCGACGCCGGCATCTCCACCGCCCTCCGCGCCCGCGAGCTCGACCCGTCGGTCGACGTCACCGTCGTCGTCGCCGACGCCTTCCCGAACTTCTCCATCTGCGGGATCCCGTACTATTTCTCCCGCGAAGTCCAGCCCTGGCAGTCGCTTGCGCACCGCACGCACGCCGACCTCGAAGCCACCGGCATGAGCCTCCGCCTGAATACCCTTGCCACCGACATCGACGTCGCCGGACGCCGCCTCCACGTGCGCGACGAACACGGCACCGAATCGACCATTGCGTATGACGAGCTGATGGTCGGAACGGGCGCGTCACCATCGACCGCCGGCATCGCGGGACTCGACCAGCTCGGACCAGACGATGGTGTCCACGTGCTGCACTCCATGGGCGATACCTTCGCGCTCGAGCAGTACCTCGACACCCACCAGCCGGAGACCGCCATCATCGTCGGCGCCGGCTACGTCGGCCTCGAGATGGCGGAAGCCCTCACGATCCGAGGCCTGCACGTCACCCAGCTGCAGCGCGGCCCGGAAGTCCTCTCCACCATCGACCCTGAACTCGGCGCTCTCGTTCACGACGAACTCACCCGCCACGGTGTCGACGTCATCATCAACGCTCGCGTCGAAAGCATCAGTCGTAATGACCGCGGGATCGTCGTCACCGGAGCCCATGCGGGTGAGGCGTTCAGCCGCACGGCTGACGTTGTGCTCGTCGTGGTCGGCGTGCGCCCGAACACCAGCCTCCTCACCGCCGCGGGTGCCACGACCGGCCCTGGCGACGCCGTATCGGTCGATGAACAGATGCGCACCGGACTCCCGAACGTCTGGGCTGCCGGCGACGGCGTCGTCACCCACCACCGCCTTCTCGGGACCACTTACCTCCCGCTCGGCACCACAGCCCACAAGCAAGGCCGCGTCGCCGGCGAGAATGCCATCGGCGGCAACGCCCACTTCGCCGGCAGTCTCGGCACGCAGGTCGTCAAGATCTTCGACCTCGTCGCCGCACGTACCGGCCTACGGGACCACGAGGCTATCGCCGCCGGCTTCACGCCGGTCTCCGTCACCTCCACACCCGACGACCACAAGGCGTACTACCCGGGCGCAACCCCCATCAACATCCGCATCACCGGCGACGAAGATGGCCGACTTCTCGGCGCGCAGCTGGTCGGCCAGCGCACCGCAGAGATCGCCAAACGCGTCGACACCTACGCCACCGCGCTGCATCACGAGATGACCGTCGCGCAGATGAGCGACCTGGACCTCTCCTACACTCCGCCGCTCGGGTCACCGTGGGACGCCGTGCAGATGGCGACCCAGACCTGGGAGCGCGCGGCGGCTGCGCGTTCACCCATCGCCCGGTGAACGCGCACGTTCGCCACCGAGGTACACCTGCCGCTGCTCCAAGCTGGCCGCGGGCTTGACCTTCGAGTTCACTCGAAGGTTTATCGTCGGGGTATGACTCTGAGGATCGCGGAAGTATCGCAGCGCAGTGGAGTGCCGTCATCCACGCTGCGGTACTACGACCAGATCGGTCTCGTGCCAAGCGGGCGCGCGAGCAACGGATATCGGTCGTATTCGGAGGATGTACTAGATCGTTTGCGGTTCATTGATGCTGCCCGACGCCTCGATCTGCCCCTCGCGGAGATCGGCGAGCTGCTGGATTCATGGGAGTCGGAGGCGTGCCTATCAGTGAAGGCTCGTCTGCGACCTCGACTCGATGAACACGTGGCGCGGGTCGAGGAAACCATCGCGGGTCTTTCGGATCTTCGGGAGGCACTTCGGTCGGCAAGGGTCCACCTGGACGAGCTTCCCGACAGAGATCAGCGCTGCGACCCATCGTGCGCGTTCTTGCTGAAGGAACCGCCCCCGCCGGTCGCCTGCAGCCTAGGAGAGGGCCGGGAGCAGCAGATTGCGGCGTGGCGTGAGCTGCTCTCCCATGCGGAGTTGCATCGTATTCCAGGAGGCGTGACATGCTCGTTGCCCGTCGCCCGGCTAGCTGAGGCGACGGAATTGGCGGCCGCGGAACAAGCGTGCTGCCCGTTCTTCGGATTCGAGTTGATCCTCCGCGGCAACACGTTCAATCTCGCCATACGAAGCCCAGTCGACGCGCTACCGCTACTTGCGGAACTGACTGGACTCGAGTTGGTCGCAGTAGTGCCCCGTAGCGTGGTGTAGCCCACGGTGGCCGGCTCGTCGCTCGCGACGTAAGCGCGGTCACCGTGTGATCCTTCGAGAAGTCTCTTACCTCCACTCGAAAGGCATCATCACGATGACCGC
>NZ_JBBCPF010000022.1:0-8342 GCF_037150835.1 Microbacterium sp. LB12
CGCACGACCTGCTCAGGCGTGTGCCGCTTCCTCGTGTTCGTCATGATGAGACCAGTCTTCCTGCCCGCAGCAGCGAGCATCAAGACGACTCACACAACGACTGGACCTACATCACGGGGTCGGCCCATCGCCGCCTAACCTGCCGACGAATTCAGAGCTTCCACGCGTCTTGCAGATGAGGTTTGGTGGGTTCGTGCTGTGCTCGGAGAGAATGGACAGCAGGCGGCTGGAACAGAGCAAGGAGCACGATGTCGTTCGCAGATCGATTTGGGTACACGCGACCTGAGCCGCAACGCACCCAGGTCGAGCGAGACAGCGACGCAGTGCGTCTCGTGCTGTGGAATGCGGTTAGCCGTGACGGGAAGAGTCCGCTTGCCGCACATCGAAAGCTCTGTGAATACTCCCAGCAGCTACCCGACGCGAACATCTGGAGCGATACCTACGCCGATGAGTCTGCACGGCTTCTCCTCGATCAGATGACCTGGCTCGATGTCTATGAGGCGCTGGAAGCCGAGGCCTCAACGATGAAGGGGCAGTCGCGAGCGGAACTGCAGAAGTCGGTGAACAGAGCCTTGTCGCGGAGCGGAATCGCCTATGAGATGCGCGATGGCCGGTTCGAATTCTACGAACCCGTCGCGAACGAGTTCGAGACTCGGCACGACGAAGACGAAGCGATTGCGTCCTTGACCGATGAGTTCGAAACCGTGCGCAAGCAGTACCAGAATGCGTTGCGCAATTTGCGCAGCATGCCCGCGAACCTCGAAGGCGCCGTGGCTGACGCGCTCAACGCGCTGGAGGCGGTTGCAAAAATCATCGAGGGGAAGCCCCACGCAACCCTCGGCGATGTTGCACGCAACCTCTTCCCAGGTAGCCCCGGCTACCACGTGCCGCTGCGACTCGCGATCGAGAAGCTCTACGCGTACTCGAACCAGCTTCCGGGCGCTCGCCACGGACGCTACGCAGAGCCAGACATCGCGCATGCCGAAACGGTCATGGTCGTGCGTATGGCCGGTGCGATCCTTACCTTTCTCGTCACCCTGTATCGCGGTGAAGCAACGGCCGGGAACTCTGGGTCTGACTTCGACTTCGAGTTCTAAGTCCGACCGGACCGACAATCTCCTAAGGGCGAAGTTGGTATGAGGCGACCAGGTCAGGGCGCTGCGAAAGCTGAGTCTCCAAGCGGCTGTCCGGCCACAGCTCGATAAGCGGCAGCTTGCCGTCAGAGTTGTGTTTCTCAACAATCGCAACGGCGTCAGTGGTGAAGCGTCCGCTCGTCGCAATCACCAATGCCCGGACGATCGGTGGTTCCCAGAGGGATAGCGCTGCCAGTGTGTTCGTGATGTCGGCAGGAGCGACTGACTTCGAGGTCCAGTGCTTCGCTTGAACGATGACCCGCTCGGTCCGCGTCGTTCCGCCATCGTCTTTGATCACCCGCTCAGCAGACAGATCGCGTCCTCGGTCGGGTGCGCGCGTCTTCATCAACCACTCGACGTTCTGATAGCTAGGAAAGCCGCGCAAGAGGTCGAACAGCAAGCGTTCAAATCCATCGTCGTCGATGACTGACCAGTCGAGCCCGATGCTTGCGCCGCCGGTCGGTCGCGCTGAGGCTGCGACACCGAGATCGATCGCAGGTACGGGCAGCGGGTCGAGCTCCGAAAGGCTTGCAGCCTCGATATCGGCGCGAACTGACGGCCAATCCATCTCCGCAATGTCGTGCCAGTCGTGCCCTTGCCCGAAGTGGAGGTGGCGGTGCAGATCTCCCCAACGTCCCTTTCGTTCAGTCGTATCGCCGAGCAACCGCTCGATCTCGCTGACCGAGTCGGCCACCACGGCCGTTCGGGGATCCTCCACTCGGGCCGACGAATCGGGCTCGAACGACTCGATGATCTGCGTGAGAGTCACATTGACCGTGGAAGTGAGTTCATTCAGACGGTCGTGGATTGCGCGCCGTCGGGCTTGCCCAAGGCGGAAGCGGTATTCATCGAGTTGATGACCTGGCAGTTCGAGTTGGTTCATCAGATCGAAGGCAGGCTCACTGATCTCGAAAAGCTCAATGAACGACTGTCCGGCTTCGTCGATGTCGGGCAGCTCTTCGGTGACGGTTACCCCGTCGATGGGTGGAAGACCTGCCAGGAGTGGACTCCATGCTCGCCGGAGGTCTTCGTATTCGCGGCTCGTACCGCGCTGCGGGCGAGTAGGGATCATTGGCTGCGCGCGATCCCAGATCGCCTGAAGCTTCGCCAGGTTTGCGGCGGCGCGATCCATCACCCGGAGCAGCTCGTCAAGATCCATTCCTTCAGTCTCTCATCAGCCCTACTTCGCGCCTGGGAACACCTACTCGACGTGACGGTTTCGATGCGGGTGATGAGCGCGGGCGACGGCTACAAGTACCTGCTGCGCACGGTCGTCGCAGCCGATGGCGACCGAAGCCTTTCGACGCCGCTGACTCGCTACTATTCCGAAGCCGGAACCCCGCCCGGCCGCTGGCTCGGCTCCGGTCTCACCCAACTTGGCGAAGGCCGCATCACGCTCGGCGAAGAGGTGTCGGAGCAGCAGCTTCAGCTCCTCATCGGTATGGGCCGCGACCCCGTTACCGGTGACCCGCTCGGCCGCGCCTACCCGATCTACAAGCCCCCGGTTGAACGGATCGCGGAGCGAGTTGAAGCGCTCGACCCCGAGCTCGGCCCCGCCTCCCGCGCTGAGGCCATCGCGCAGATCGAAGAACAGGAACGACGACGTGGCACGAGGAAGGCGGTCGCGGGCTACGACTACACATTCTCCCTACCCAAGTCCGCCTCCGTGCTCTGGGCGGTCGCCGATGCGGGCACGCAAGCGCTGATCGCCGACGCGCATCATGCGGCGATCGGTGAGGTGATCGAGTTCATGGAACATGAGGTCGCAGCTACCCGGGTCGGTTCGACCGGCGCCGACGGTGGCGCGGTCGCCCAGGTCGATACCTTCGGGGTCGCGGCGACCGCCTACGACCACTACGACTCCCGTGCGAACGACCCGCACCTGCACACGCATGTGGTGGTCTCGAACAAAGTGCGCACAGTGCTCGACGGGAAGTGGCGGTCGCTCGACGGCCGGCCCATGCACGCGGCGACGGTCGCGCTCTCGGAGTTGCACGAGGCGGTCATCGCCGATCACCTCACCCGGCTCCTCGGAGTCGAATGGGAAGCGCGCCAACGGGGCCGGGACCGTAACCAGACCTGGGCGATTGCCACTGTGCCCGAAGACCTCGTGCTCGAGTTCTCCACCCGCGCCCATCAGATCGATGCGGAGAAGGATCACCTCATCGCCGAGTACGTAGAGCGGTATGGGCGGCAGCCGTCGACGGCGACGGTCATCAAGCTCCGCGCCCAGGCCACACTCACCACCCGGCCTGAGAAACAGGTCCGCTCGCTTGCCGACCTCACCACCGAATGGCGCAAGCGCACCACGAAGAAGCTCGGCCGCGATGCCAGTGAATGGGCACGTGAGACGATCCCCGCGGGCGTGGTGCGATTGCTGCGTGCGGATGATGTGCCGCTCGATGAGATCGAAGCCATCGCTCACGAAGTCGTTGAGGCGGTCGGGGCGAAGCGGTCGACCTGGCACCGATGGAACCTCACCGCCGAGACCGCCCGACAGACGATGAGATACCGGTTCGCGTCGACCCGGGATCGGGAGGCCGTGACCGGCATGATCGTCGATGCAGCCGAACGCGCCTCACTGCGCCTCACCCCACCCGAACTGGCCTCGCCCCCAGCACGGTTCCAACGACCGGACGGCACGAGCGCATTCCGACCCCGCCACTCGGCCCTGTATTCCTCGACCGAGCTCCTGGAAGCGGAAGTGCGTCTCATGGAGCGATCTCGCACCATGACCGGGCCGACGTTGCCGCTCGCGGTGATCGAGCGGGTCACAGCCGCCCCGGATCGGGACGGGCGGATGCTCGGCCCCGACCAGGCCGACGCCCTCATCAAGATCGCCGTATCGGGGCGGGTGCTCGACATGTTGGTCGGTCCCGCGGGTACCGGGAAGACCAACGCCATGAATGCACTCCGCCGCGCATGGGAAGCCGAGTACGGGGCGGGGTCGGTGGTGGGGCTGGCGCCGTCGGTGGTCGCGGCGGAAGTCCTAGCCGACGATCTCGGCATCCAGACGGAGAACACCGCACGATGGTGGACGCTCTACAACCTGCGCCGGGCGTCGTTCCGGGCGGGGCAGCTGGTCATCATCGATGAAGCCAGCCTCGCCGGCACCTTCTCACTCGACCGCATCACGAACATCGCCGAAGAAGCAGGCGCGAAAGTCCTGCTCGTCGGCGACCACTCCCAGCTCCAAGCCGTCGAAGCCGCCGGAGCCTTCGGGCTCCTCGCCGGCGACCGCGACGACACCCCGGAGCTGTTCACCATCTACCGGTTTGCGAACGAGTGGGAGAAGATCGCGTCCCTCGGGCTGCGCCTCGGCAATACCGACGTGATCGACACCTACCAAGACGCCGGCCGGATCACCGGCGGCGACACCGAGGAAATGACTGCTCTGGCTTATGAGGCGTGGCGTGCCGACCGTGAGGTGGGGGTCGCGTCGATCCTCGTCACCGACGCCGCAGAGTCCATGACCGCACTGAACCTCCGCGCACGAACCGAACTCATCCTCCAAGGGACCGTGCAGCCGATCCGCGGCGAAGTCACCCTCGACGGCGGCGCGACCGCAGCGGTCGGGGATGTTGTCATCACAAGGAAGAACCGCCGGGATCTCCGCTCACGGTCGGCGTGGGCGCAGAACGGAAACCGTTGGATCATCACCCGTGTGCGGCGCGACGGGTCGGTGACGATCCGGCCCGCCACCCAGGGCCGTGGCGGTTCGATCGTGCTGCCCGCCGACTACGTCGCCGAGCACCTCGATCTCGGCTACGCCGTCACCGCCTACCGCGCCCAAGGCGTCACCGTCGACACCTCGCACGTGCTGATCGACCCGTCAATGACCAAGGAGAACCTATACGTCGCCATGACTCGCGGGCGGGACGGGAACTACGCCTACGTCGCCGTCGACACCCCAGACGACGCGCACAGGCACCCGCACGAGGCCGCGGACGTAGCGGAGGCCGCACGTCGGGTGCTGTTCGGAGTGCTGAACCACTCCTGGGCGGAGCTGTCTGCGCACGAGACGATCGAGCGGGAGCAGGAGAAGTGGGGGTCGATCTGTCAACTCGCCGCCGAGTACGAAACCATCGCCACCGAAGCCCAACACGACCGCTGGGCCACCCTCATCCGCACCTCCGGCCTCACCAACACACAAGCAGACTCGGTGCTCGACTCCGACGCATTCGGAGCCCTCGCCGCAGAACTCCGCCGGGCCGAGGCGAACCACCACGACGTTGATCGGCTTCTCCCGCGGCTCGTGAGAGCGCGGGGCTTCGACGACGCCGACGACATCGCCTCCGTACTGCACTGGCGACTCGCCGCCGCGACAGAACGCCCCACACATGCTGGGCGGCGCCAGCCGACTCCACGCTTGATCGCCGGGCTTATCCCGATCGCTGCTGGCATCCACCAGTCAGACATGCGCCATGCACTCGCCCAACGGCACCAGCTCATAGAGGAACGCGCCAGTGCCCTCACAGAACAGGCCCTCACAGCAGGAGCACCCTGGGTTCAGGCTCTCGGCGGCAGGCCCGATGATCCACGGAAGACAGGCACCTGGCTCCGACAAGCGCGCACGGTCGCCGCCTACCGCGACCGGTACGCGATCACCACCGCCGACCCGCTCGGCCCGGAACCAGGTCCAGTGGCACAGAAGATCGATCGATCGCGCGCCGCGCAAGCTCTCCAGCGGGCGCGGACCCTCACTGTTCGCCCTCCGCGGCCGAACACGAACACCCGAATACTGTCCCAAGGACGCTCGCTCTGACCGCCAGCATCTCGTTTCGCGACAGGAAGCTCGATGATCGACGAGCGCCGCGACGACTCCGCCCGATCTCGGGAGCAGTACCGCTTCCGCACACACAGACGTACAGTAGGAGTGGAACGGCAACCCCTGCGATAACACTCTTAGCCCCTCGGGCAGGCCTCCGGGCAACTCTCAAAGCGCCGCTCCTCACGCCGTGCGCTACGAGAGGAACACCATGCTTCGCATCATCTTTGCTGGAGTCACCCGCACCTACTACGTCCTGGCCCGCTACGTGCCCGGCCTACGACTGATCTCACGCATCCGTCGCCGCGACGGTCTGAAATGGGGAGTGCCAGCCATGCTCGTCGCGGCGCCCTACTTCCTTGTCGCGAACCTGCTCAAGGTCCTCATCGAGGACAGAGGCTCAGCATGGCTTAGCCTGCCGCTGCTCTGGTGCTTGATCATGGGTATGACGTTCGTCGTGCTCGGGCCGGTCAGCGTGGTCCTGCTAGTCATCGCCCGAACTCGTGAAACGGTCGAATCTCGGCGCCTCAGCAGCGGCCGATAGAATCCTTGCGTGGCGCAAAGCAAGGATCAGCAAGTCAAGACCGTTGTTGTCGGGATGGCTCTTGGCGTGCTTGCTCAGGGTGTCGAGGCAGTCACCAGCCGGAAGGTGGCGCTTGAATTCGCATTCAATTACGCCTGGCGTCGATGGCCGCAGGCGAGGCTCTTTCCGAGCATCGGAGGCCACGACCCGGGCAACATGTTCTGGATCGGGCTCGGCAAATCAGAACGCCGTCAGGGGGCCATCGCGGCCTGGGACGAGAGCCAGTGGTGCGCGCCATACCTCACGCAAGACTGGTCTGTCGAAGAGGCGCTCGAGCACCACTCAGACGTGGAGGTCTCCGCTGACAACTGGGCTGAGCTGGGGCGGCTGTTTGTTGAGCACTTCAAACCGGAAGAGATTCGCCATACGGGTTAGTCGACCTTCACTTGCCTTAGATCGCGTCTAACCAGGATTCGGAACGCCCATGGCGTTTGAGTCAAGCGTGAAGTAGTTCTGGGATAGGTCGTGTTCGATCTGCGCACGCACATTGGCGATGATGTGGAGCAGATCGTTGAAGTGGTAGATAACGGCTTGGAGCGCTGAGTTCATGTTGACGTTGTCCAGTCGGGCGAGGCGATCGTCGTCTTCGTGGAGTGCTATGCCATAGATGTAGTCCATGGCGATGAGATCGCTGCCGAGGAGCTGGCCTGGCCCCAAGCCATTGTCCATCTCCAGTTGGCCGGAGTGGAAGAGAGGTCCGGAAGCGCCAATGCGTGAGCCGGTGACGACCTGTGCCACATGATCTTTGAGGGGTCGTCGCGCACGTGCTTGCTCAGCAGTTAGCAGGGACTGGAGTGCGTTGACGACACCAGGGACATAGCAGTCCTCGCTTTCGGTAAAGAAGACGCGGCACTCGACGATCGTCGAATCGACCATGCGTTTGCTCAGACCAGGCTGATTGATGCTCGCGAGGTGCCAGTCATCGTCGTCTGCTGACTGCTCCCATTCGAACTCGAAGACGGGGATACGTCCTTCCTCATCCCGCAACGCAGTGATGGGTTCACCGAGGCCAGGTCCGGTTCTATTGAGGAACTTTCGAACCTTTCGACGTGAAGCCTCCAGGATGTGCTCGGGCGCCGGGGACATACCGCGACCCTACCTCCTTGCAGTGCGCAGGTGGTGACGAGTCGCTACCTGGCTGTGAGCCGGCTCGGCCAGTTCGACCATCCAGTGGGAGCCAGGGCCGAGGCAGTATTACTGGATACTGGGTGCATGGCGGAAACGCACGACGCTGATGTCGACAGTCCAGGGGCAAGCTCGTCGAGAACAGGGCGAGAGCGGGTGCTCAGCGCCGGAGTGAACTTCACCAACCGTCCCGAAATGAAGTTTGCCCGCGCTGTGCACCTCGCTAACGAGCTACGCGGGCGAATCGACGAGTGGTCAGCCTCTGAAACATTGCTTGCGCGACTTCACCAGATAGATGATCACACCATTCAGTTCCGTCTGGAGACGCTCACCCCACCGCCCATAGATGAGTGGTCGCTCATCCTTGGCGACACGCTGCATAACCTTCGGAGCGTCTTCGACACCGTGATCTGGGCCCTGGCAACACTTGACGGGGCTGAGCCTAAGACTCCTACACAAGTCACATTCCCCCTCACAGCAGACCAAGACGAGTGGCGAAAGCGATCGAGGGCGCTTGAATCTGTACCTTCGGTGTTTCTCAAACGAATCCGAGACCTTCAACCTTGGGCTCAGGATTCTGAGCGGGATGACAGCCTACTCTGGCTACTGGGCCGCCCCCGTTGTTAGGTCCGGTCTCTGTGTGAGTCGTCGGGTTTCATTTCGTGGGTGCAGTGGCGAGCATAGTCGGCCGGGGTGAGGTAGCCCAGCGCCGAGTGGCGTCGCACGGTGTTGT
>NZ_JBBCPF010000023.1:0-6473 GCF_037150835.1 Microbacterium sp. LB12
CGGTCATCGTGATGATGCCTTTCGAGTGGAGGTAAGAGACTTCTCGAAGGATCACACGGTGACCGCGCTTACGTCGCGAGCGACGAGCCGGCCACCGTGGGCTACACCACGCTACGGGGCACTACTGTGTCGATCCACGTCGTTCAAAAGCTCCTAGGGCATCGCTCGCTGTCTTCGACGCAGGTTTATGCGCACGTCGTCGACAAGACAGTCCGCGATGAATGGGAGAAGGCGACCTTCATCAACGTCGAAGGCGAAGTCCTCGACCTCCCTAGTGGGGAGGCGGCGGAGGCGGAGTTCCTGCTATATAAGATCGGCAGAGCGGTACAGCCGCTGCCGAACGGCCATTGCGGACTTCCCATACAGCAGTCGTGTCCGCACGCAAACGCTTGTCTGGATCGCTGCCCGCACTTCCTCACAACGCCTGCCTTCCTGCCCGTACTGGAAGCGCAGAGCGCCGAGTTTGACAGAACTATCAGTGTGGCTGAGAAGGCGGGCCACCTCCGCATCATCGAGATCAATCGTCGACCGAACGATAATCTGAAGAGAATAATCGCGACGATCCATGATGAAAGGGCAAAAAATGAGCTCAGACCTTGAATCTCGTGTAGCCGTTCTTCGGGGGGCAAACGAACGCAAGTCCGAGCGAGCACGCGAAGCAGCTCTTCGGGCGCTGCTAACGCTCGCAACGAGCGGTTCCAAAGTCAACGTCAACGCGGTGGCGCGAGAGGCGGGAATCTCTCGGGGCTTCATTTACGCACACGAAGATCTTCGTTGCCTAGTCGCGGAGAAGAGCGAGGAATCGAAGTCTGCCATGCGCCGCGCTACCCCCAGCCCCAACGTCAAGTCCTTAACAGCTCGGCTTGCCATCGCGCTTCGGGAGATCGAGAAGCTGAAGGACGCCAAGAAGAAGCTGGAACAGGAGAAGGCCGAGCTGTCGGCGCGGGTGGAGAGCCTCACGGCGCAACTCTTTGAGCGAGACGCTAGACGTCTATAAGTAGGTACGGTGCCCCCACAGGGGCTCGAACCCTGGACCCACGGATTAACCTGCTGCACTGAGTTTCCCCAGCCACCGTCTCCGGCTTGCAGTCTGGACTATATCTTCACCTTCGGCCGAGCCGGTCAGGTGCGCCGCGTGTAGTCTCTGAGGTTCCCTTGCGGTTACCTGCTGATTGCCCAATCCATCGGATTTTCACTGCCCTCGCGGGCGAGTACCTCAGGCTCTAAGGGTGTTCCAGCATATAGCGGCGGTCATCTGACGTGTTTCCACGCCAGCGCTCCTTTTTGTTGAAGTCCGTTGCTCTAACCAACTGAGCTATAGGGGCGAGTCCAGCCTACCAACGCGGCGCCGTCCGTTGTCGAGTCGGGGTGGAGCGAACTCCTGAGCGAGGTGTCCTGGTCAGCGGCTCCCGCTACCGAGTGGTGACGTCGGGGGCGTCCGGGGGAATGAGTTGACTGAGGGGCACCTCGAGTACCTGGGACAGAGCCACCATCACCAGCAACGTTGGGTTCGCCGGGGTATGTGCCTGCGACTTGCCCTGTTCGTACGCCTGATACGTGTAGCGGGTGAGTCCGGCTCGGTACGCCACAGCCTCCTGTGAGAGCCCGGTTGCGATCCGAGCGCGGTGAAGATTGACCCCGAGTTCGCCGGCGAAGGCTTCCCACTCTGCGCTGTGACTCGCCGGCTTCTTTCCCACCCTTCCAGCCTGACGAGATGCCTTCCTAGTATGGCCTTTCTCATATGGCATAATCGGGAACAGCCATACGAAACATTCACTCCATCGACCGACGCGACCTTGCGTCTCGACCTGCACGTGTGCCGCTGCGCATCGGCTCCGGGTCGCCTCGATGCGTAGGTCCCGTTCAGGTCGACCCCGATTGTTGAGTAGCAGTGACTGATCTCCGACCGATCTGGTGGAGTGCCGCGGAGGTCGAAGCCCCCGCCGAGTGGATCGCGGCGTTCAAAGCGCTCACAGATAAGGTTCGCTCGGACGCTCTGGGTCTCACCGCCGCGATCTTCATCGCGCGTGTGCGTCGCCGTACCGGCCGCGGTCCCACCTTCTCTGAGCTGTTCGCCGAGCTCTTCGAGGACGAACCCCTCCATCCCGAATGGCCGAGTGGTCTGACCTACCCGGTGCGCGCCAACATCCACCATGCGTTCCGCCTCCACGTCGCCATCCAATGGAAGCGCGGAGGTTGGATCAGCTGGGATCCGGGCGTGGAACGTAGCCTGCGGGTGGGCCCTGAGTTCCGGGAGCGGTCACGCGCGCGCCAAGCTGCGAGGGCGAGATGAGGTTCCCCGCGCCAATCTACGGAACAGGAGTGGAAAAGTGCGGACACCACCACCCCTGAAAGCTATCGAGGTCACGCCGACCGTCGATCTACCCGACCAGCGGGTCGCCGTCCTCGGCGACATCCACGGCAACTTCCGATGGCTGGACATCGTCGCCAGGTCGATCCGTGCACTCGCCCCCGACATCACCACCATGTTGCAGCTCGGCGACTGGGCGATGGACCCCGGCACCACGGACGAGGCTCTCGATGGCACCGGCATCGAGCGTATCTACGTGACGCTCGGAAACCACGAGCCCTGGGACCAGATCACTCCGCTGCTCAAGGCGCATCCTGGCCACGCCATTCAGGTTTCCGAAATCACTTGGATCCTGCCCCGGCCTGCCCGCCTGACCATCGGCGGTCGCACTGTCCTCTCGCTCGGAGGCGCGGTGTCCGTCGATAAGGCCTGGCGGCAGGAAGGCGTCACCTGGTGGCGGGACGAGGAGATCACTCGAGAGCAGGTGTCGGCAGCCATCGCCGGGGGACCCGCGGACCTCATGCTCACGCACGAGTCTCCCGCCGGCACTCCTGTTCGCGCTGTGCGGGAGATCCTGCGAACGAATCCCTTCGGTTTCCCGGCCGACGCCATCGCGGACTCGGCCACGTCCCGCGCACGGGTGGCGAAGGTCTGGAACATTGTCTACCCGGAGCTCCTCATTCACGGTCACATGCATGCGCCCGGCGGCGGGCAGACCGAAGACGGGCTGCGAGTGGCAAGCCTCGGCCAGGACGGCCAACAAGGCAACCTCGGGTTCCTCGACATGACGACGCTGCGCATCGAGACGCCGACGCTTCGACAGATCCGGGAGGCGGCGGGGCGATGACAGAAGAGACGGGGAACAATCCGTGGGCGGCCATCATCGGCCCCTGCTACTCCGCTTCTTCGTTAGCTCGAACTCTCGGATGGAATGAGGCCCTCATCGTTGAGGCCGCGGCATCTCGCCACTTGCTCGAGTTGGAGACCAGCGACGGAGCATCGCTCTACCCGGCGTTTCAGGTGTGGGGAGGGCGTGTAGTCGACGGCCTAGGTGCCGTACTTCAAGTGCTGAGCACGGCGACGTCTTCTCGGTGGACGTGGGCGCAATGGCTGAACGCGTCGACCGACGATGACTCAGGCGACGACGCCCCAAGTGCAATCGAGCAGCTGCGCGCTGGTCAACTGGACAATGTCCTGCGTGATGCGCGTCATGCTGCAGCGGCGTGGAGCTCCTGACGTCCCTGGGTGACTTTGCACCGTGCGTGGTTGCCCCGCCTCTTCCTCGGGAGTTCCATCCCTCTGACCTGCAGCGGGGCGGTGACAGACAAGGTCGGCGTGGCGATATCGTGTCGGCACACGCAGAGAGGCTTCACCATGGACTTCCAGATGAACCCCGACTTTCCCCGCCAGATGCAGGAGCAGCTCAACAAACTGAAAGCTGTGCTCGATGAAGTCTCATCCGAATATGCAGGCCAAGACGTCGAGGTAGTCAGGAAGGCACTGCGCAGTCGCTGGCGAGCGGTGGGGAATGGCGCAGACGTGACTGACCCGGATCTCACCAACGTGGCGACGCGGATCAGCCTGGGGAAGCGCGTGTGGATGGAAGACGACGGAAAGATCATGTCGGACGACTAGTCACGCATCTCGCGCGGAAGAGAGAGTTGTACTGGGCTAGTCTCACCCCATGGGTCTACTCGACTGGTTCGGGCGTAGGAGTCCACCTGCCGTCAGCCCGGGCCGCGCCGGAACCCCCACCAAGCCGGTCCTCGTGTCACGACGCGAGACGGCTTCAGGCATCACTGTGTCTGCCTACGCGCCTGGAGGGCCGCCGGAAGGATACGTCTCACCGTATCTGTCGGCGGATGAGGCCGAGGAGCTCGTTCACCTGGACGAGCGCGGGCTGCCAAACCTCCGCATCGTGGAGTTCAGAGGCGAGTGGTGGCTGGCAGAGTTGTCGACCGGGCGGCTGGTGAACGCGGGATCCCGGGTGCTGAGGCGTCTCGGAATCTGGAGCGTGCGCGTCCGTGGCGACGAGTACGCGCCCGGCACGCTGCGAATCGGTCCAGCCAGCCTCGTTCGGGAACCGGATAACGAGTTCGACGCGAACGCTATCGCGGTCTATCAGGATGGGGTTCGTTGTGGCTACTGGAACAAGGGTGCTGCCCGATCTCTAGCGAAGCTCCTTGATAGTGGACTGGAGATGGCCGCATACGCCATCTCCGCTCGGCCGCCGAAGGTGATTGCGACGGAGCAGCGGCTGCTCAGTCACCTTGTGGGGAAGCTACGGCCATAGACATCCCCGGCATCCGCCGTCGGAGAGCACTACCCATCTCGCGGTTGCACTGCATTACCCCATACCCAGCAGCGGAACATTTGCTCACCCGCTCGAAACTCGATGCCGGCCGCAAGTGGCGTGGATCGAGCTAGCTTCGCGTCGACGCGGATGGCTTCCGGTCCGAACCTCACCCAGGCGGAAACGGCCGTGAGCGGATGCGGATAGATCGTGAGGGGTTGCTCCCGCAGCCCGATCTCGCGTGGCGTCAGCGATTGCAGAGGTCCAGACCGCGCTGCGGACAGCACTGCCTGATGTTGCGCGCGCATGTCGTAGTGCGCGGCCAGCCGCTTGCTCGATCCCATGCCGGCACCCTTTCCCCGGCCGAGAATCAGACTAGCAACATTCGAATACTTGTTCTATTCTTTCAGCATGCGCACCGCCACTCATCACCCTCCTGCCACGATATGGATGGTCGACGACATCCCGGCGCGGATGATGTTCGCGGGCCGCCGCTGGCGAGTCTCAGATACCCCCACGCGCCTGCGTGATTCGATCTGGTCCGCTCCGCATGAGCCGTATCGTGGCCTGTACGGGTGGCGGTTCCAAGCCACGGACGATGACGGACATTCTCTTGTCTTCGACGTGTTCCGCGGCGAAGACGGGTGGCACGTCCACAAGAGTTACGACTAGGTACGCCAGTTGCTCGCCGTGCGCGGAGACGGTTCTTCTGCCGTCTGACCCCTCGGTAATCGGTCGAGGTATCGAGCGCAGCAGCTACTTCCTGTCGATGGGGATCAAGCGAGGGATTGCGCGGACGTAGATGGTCATCCCAATCAGCTCGACGAGGGTTTGAGCGACGACCACGGCGGGAACCAGGGCGAGCTCGGCCGGAAGCGCAAGTGCAAGCGGAAGGACGACGAGCGAGTTGCGGGTCGCGCCCGAAAACGTCACAGCCCGCCCGCTTGCCGGGTCGAGGCGGGCGATGCGACTCGTCCATGCGCCGATGAACGCCATAATCACCAAGAAGGCAAGGTAGATCGGGATCACGGCGGCCACTCGCGACAGGTTGGACATCACGAGTCCGGCTTGTGATGCGACCACGATGAAGAGGGTTGCCATCATCAGCGGCACCATGACACCTAAACCAATCCTTTCGACGTTGGCTACCCACCGGACGCGCGTGGTTGCGCACTGGGTGAGCGCGGCCAGGATCAACGGAATCAGTATGAGGAAGACGAACGCCTCCACGAACGGTGCGACTTCGATGCCCTCGAGGACTCCAGGCCCGGCGAGGGCCGACAGGTAGACCGGGAGCAGCAAGAGCTGAACAACCATCAGCAATGGCGCCGCGGCAACGAGCTTGCTTTGAGCGCCGCCTGCGAGTCCCGTAAACACGATGACGTAGTCAATGCACGGAGTGAGAAGTACAAGCAACACCCCGACTAGTAGCGCCGTGTCGAACGCAACGAAGCGCGATAACCCAAACGCGACGACGGGGACTATGACGAAGTTCAGCACGAGCGTCGTTACGAGGAATCTTGTGTCGCGGAAACCATCAATCAGACGCGTGAAGGGCACGCCCAGGAACGTCGCGTAGAGCAAGAGTCCGATGGCTGGGTTGATAGCCGCCTCGAGAGCATGTGCAGCTGGTAAAAGTCCTCCGACGCCTAGACCAGCACCGATAGCAACGACATACAGAGGAATCTGGTGCTTCTCGAACCATCGTTGTGCCTCAAGGACGCTGCTCACGCGGCGACCAAGGTCAAGCCCCAGCACGTGGTGTAGCGGTCGGTGATCCTTCTGCTGTTGTTTTCGGTTAGGCGCTGAGCTCGAGGACGGTGTCGGTGTTCACCTCGGTTCTGGTGTCGGTGACGAGGGTGAGGCGGG
>NZ_JBBCPF010000024.1:0-6272 GCF_037150835.1 Microbacterium sp. LB12
CCCGCCTCACCCTCGTCACCGACACCAGAACCGAGGTGAACACCGACACCGTCCTCGAGCTCAGCGCCTAACCGAAAACAACAGCAGAAGGATCACCGACCGCTACACCACGTGCTGGGGCTTGACCCGTGCTGTCCGTATGGTCGCCGAGGTGCGCCCTGATTTTGCGAGCGAGTACGAAGCGATAGCCGCGGTCGCGCAGATGCTTGGTATCGGGCCATCGGAGACAATCCGGACCTGGGCCCGCCGTAACAAGGGCGACGCCGGCGAACGGCCCGGCGTCACGACCGAGGCGGCGGAAGAGATCAAGCAAACCAAGCTCGAGAACGCCGAGTTGCGACGCGCGAACCAGATGTTGAAGGCGGCTTCGACTTTCTTCGCGGCCGAGCTCGACCGGACACAGAAGCGATAGTCGCGTTCATCGAGGAGCACAAGGACCGTCGAGATGGAGGTCTGCGGTGGGGTGTCGATTCGATCTGCGACGTGCTACCCAGCACGGCGTGAAGATCGCCCCATCGACCTACTACGACGCGAGAGGCCGTGGCCCTTCCCCGCGAGAGGTGTCGGACAAGCGGTGGAAGCCGAGCATCCTCACCACGTGGCAGGCGCAGCGGAAGGTGCTCGGGGCCCGCAAACTCTGGCTGAGGTTGCGCCGTGATGGGCACGACATCGCACGCTGCACGGTCGAACGGCTCATGCGGGAGCTGGGGGCGCCGGAGTCGTCTGTTGGAAACGCAAGCGTCCGGTCGACAGTGCTGTTGATGCCGAGTTAGAACGAACCCTCTTTTCCCGAATCGGGATTGACCCACCTCCTCGAAGCTAGGGAGGTGATCACGATCGATACATGGGCAGAGATTCGTTGGCTGCATTGGTCTGAGAAGGTTCCGATCCGGGAGATCGCTCGCGATCTTGGTGTGGCCAGGAACACGGTTCGTGCGGCGTTGCGGACGGAGGATCCGCCCGCTCGGGTTCGTGGGCCACGAGGCTCGTTGGTCGATGCGTTCGAGCCGAGGATCCGGGTGTTGCTCGCGGAGCACCCTCGTATGCCAGCGACGGTGATCGCGGAGCGGGTCGGGTGGGAGCATTCGTCCTCGATCTTCCGGGACCGGGTCGCGCAGATCCGTCCGGAGTACCGCACGGCTGACCCGGCCGATCGGCTGTCGTTCACCGCGGGCGAGGTGATCCAGTGTGATCTCTGGTTTCCGGAGACGCGGATCCCCGTCGGCGGCAGGCAGGACCGGATACTGCCGGTGCTCGTGATGGTGTCCGGGTTCTCCCGCCAGATCGAGGCGGCGATGCTGCCCTCGCGTCAGGGCGGTGATCTGACCGCGGGTATGTGGTCGCTGCTGGAGCGGTTCGGCGGGATCCCGAAGAACCTGCTCTGGGACCGGGAAGCAGCGATCGGCGGGACCGGCAAGCCCACCCTCCTCGTCGCCACGTTCGCGGGGAGCCTGGGCACCAGGATCAAGCTCGCCCCGCCCCGGTACCCGGAGACGAAGGGCGTGGTCGAGCGCGCGAACCGCTACCTGGAGACCTCGTTCCTGCCAGGCCGGATCTTCCAGGACCCGACCGACTTCAACGCGCAGCTGGCGCAATGGCTGACCGAGAAGGCGAACCGGCGCTTGGTCCGTTCGACCGGCGCGCGGCCCGTCGAACGAGCCGTCGAGGATCAGCGGGCGATGCTGCGGTTGCCGCGGACCGCTCCGTCGACCGGCTTGACCAACAGGATCCGGTTGGCTCGCGACTACTACGTCCGCGTTGAGGGCAACGACTATTCCGCGGATCCTGCGTTCATCGGCCGATTCCTCGATATTCGAGCCTCCCTGACCGAGGTTCGCATCACCTGCGACGGCCAGCCCGCGGGACTGCACGCCCGGTCCTGGCAGACCCGTCAGACGATCACGGACCCCGCCCATGTCGACGCTGCAAGCCGGATGAGGCAGCTGCGCCGCAGGCAGGAGCAGACCCCACGAGTTCGCACCCACGAGGACGGCCACCGGGTTCAGCTGCGCGCTCTCACTGACTACGACGCCCTCTTCGGCGTCGACTTCCAGACCACCAGTCCGACCACCTATGAGCAAGAAGCACGATGACCACGAAATCGACGACCGCGGCGACGATCCCGAAGAACGCGGAGCAGGTCTCCTCGAAACTCGCTTACCTCGCCCGAGCGCTGAAGACCCCCACGATCGGGCGGGTCTGAGACGAGCTCGCCACGAGAGCACGGGACGAGAACTGGTCGCATGAGGAATGCCTCGCCGCGGTCCTGGAACGCCAGGTCGCGGACCGCGAGTCCGCCGGCACGATCATGCGGATCCGGACCGCGCACTTCCCGCAACTGAAAACGATCGAGGACTTCAACCTCGATCACCTCCCCAGCCTGCGGAAAGACCTCCTCGCGCACCTGGCCACCAGCACCTACGTCGCGAAAGCAGAGAACGTGATCTTCCTCGGCCCTCCCGGACTCGGGAAGACGCACCTCGCGATCGCGCTCGGCATCAAGGCCGCCTACGCCGGCTACTCCGTGCTGTTTGACACCGCGAGCAACTGGATCACCAGGCTCTCTGACGCGCACCGAAAAGGACAGCTCGAGGCGGAGCTGAAGAAGATCCGCCGCTACAAACTCATCATCATCGACGAGATCGGCTACATCCCGTTCGACACCGACGCCGCGAACCTGTTCTTCCAACTCGTCGCGTCCCGCTACGAGCAAGGATCGATCCTCGTCACCAGCAACCTGCCCTTCGGGCGCTGGGGCGAGACCTTCGGAGACGACGTCGTTGCGGCCGCGATGATCGACCGCCTCGTCCACCACGCCGAGGTCCTCACCCTCTCCGGCGACTCCTACCGCAGCCACGGCCGCCGCGAGCTGCTCTGCCAAGGCACCCGCGCCGAACAGAACTGACCCGGGTCAAAACCAGTTCGGCAACCCGCTACAGTTCAACACAGGTGGGTCAACCCCGATCGGCAGAAATGGGTCAGTTCTAACCCGGCGTCAACAAGTGCGCTGCGGGAGAGCAGGCCCGCTGACCTCCGCGACCGGCACTTCTGGCGGTTCCGCACCGACCAGCTCTGGGGCGCCGACTTCATATATGTCAGGACGTGGTCGGGAGGGTGTATGTCGCGTTCGTGTTCGACGCGCACTCCCGCCGCGTCCTCGGCTGGCGCGCGGCGACCAACATAACCACCCCGCTCGTTCTCAACTGCCTCGAGATGGCGTTCTTCGCCCTCCGCCGCGAGGGCGTGACCGGATTCGCCGGGCTCACACACCACACCGAACCGAGCAGCGTCTACACCTCGATCGCCTTCACCGACCGGCTCGTGGGCGGGGGCATCGACCCGTCAGTGGGGTGCGTCGCCGACGCATACGAAAGCTCCCTCGCGGAGTCGTAGATCGGGCTCTACAGGTTCGACCTCATCCATCACGAAGGCCTGTGGCAGGACGTCGTGCAAGTCGAAGCAGGAACCGCGCCCTGGGTTCTCTGGTTCAACAGCGAGCGCCCGCAGGGCTCGGTCGACGATCTCACGCCACTCGTAGTCGATCAACTCGACTATGCCCGTATCGAACCGGTTCAAAGAGCCGGTTGATACTAGAAAACCCCTCTCTGGACATGCCGGGGCGATTCATAGCTGCGAAAGGACAGGCCTGCGGAGTCTCAATGGCCTGGACCGGGATCGCTGGTTGACGCGTTCGAGGCGCTGCTTCGGGCGCTGTTGGCCGAGTTTCGGAGGACGCCGGCGACGGTGATCGCGGATCGGGTCGACTGGCAGTATTCGGCGCTCACGGTCACGCTCAAATGGGACGTCACGAGCGCGGCTGATGCCGGCACCAGATCATCACGGCCTCGGACTGCATCGCCCCGAGGTAACCAGACTTGGCCAGGTCGCGATCCGATCTCTCGCCAACTACGAGGCCCTGCTCAGCATTGACTTCGACCCCACGTCAATCACCAGCAAATACCAGTTGTGCCCCACTCCGCCGGGGAACGGCTTCGTGGGGCACAACTGCTTACTAGTCGGTCACGCTAAACAAGCCGCGGGAAAGACCATGCGTGTCCTACTGCTTCTGACGTTTCTTCAGAACACGGTTCGTCACCACGAGACCGCCCCCCAAAAGCAGAGCAGCAAGACTTAGGAACAGCAAACCCTGCTCGGAACCGCCACCAGTGATCGCCAGGCCACCTTCGGTCTTCGTACCCCCAGGGGTGCCCGGCTTCGACGTCCCGCCGCCACCCTCGTGCTTCTGCGTCACCGTGAGTTTCGCAGCATCACTGGTCGCACTGCCCGCGCTATTGGACGCCGTCGCCCGATACAGGAACCCATCGTTTGCTTCACTCCCCACGACAGTCAGCGTCAGTCCGTCGTTCGAGAGCTTCGCAGTAGAGTCAGCGCTCACCGCTTGCCAGGTCATTCCACCGTCACGAGATAGCTGCCACTTCACCATCGGTTCGGGAGTACCAGTCACTTCGACAGAGAACTCTGCCAGGGCCCCATCCTTGACGGCCTGATCCTTCGGGTTCGTGATCTTCGGAGCAACCGGAACCGGCGCTGTCTTGGTAACAGTCAGCTTTGCCCCGGCACTGGTCGCACTGCCCGCACTATTGGACGCCGTCGCCCGATACAGGAACCCATCGTTTGCTTCACTGCCCTTAACAGTGACCGTCAGTCCGTCACTCGAGACCGTCGCGTCAGGGTCCACGGTGATCGCTTCCCACGTCGCCCCGTTGTCCCGGGAGACCTGCCACGTAACTGCGGGTGCCGGAGTACCCGTCGCACTGACCTCGAACGACGCGTTCGCACCATCAACCACAGTCTGGTCCGAAGGATCAGTCACCGTCGGCGCAACAGCAAGGGGCTCAAAAGTAAAGCCATCCGTGTACGTGATCGGGGTTTGCGCGACACCGTTCCACGTCCACGACACCACCACATCAACCGCACCTGCCCCGTGAGCAGGAGTCGTCACCGACCAACTCCCATCCGGATTCTGCACCAAACCCGTCCCCACCGTCCCACCAAACACCACCGACGTCACCACCACCGAGTTCTTCACCACGACCGGGACACTACTGCTCGTGGTACTACCATCACCCAACTGGCCGCTGCCGTTGTCCCCCCACGCGTAGGCATTCCCATCCGAACCCAACGCCAACGAATGGTAGCCGCCCGCGTCGACACTGGTGAACGTCACACCTGCGGGCATCGTCACCGACACCGGAACACTGCTATCCGTGGTGGAACCGTTACCCAACTGACCGAGGTTGTTGTTCCCCCACGCGTAGGTTTTCCCATCCGACCCCAACGCCAACGAATGGTAGCCGCTTGCGCTGACGCTGGTGAACGTCACTCCTGCGGGCATCGTCACCGCTACCGGGACAAGGCTATCCGTGGTGGAACCGTTACCCAACTGACCGAGGTTGTTGCGCCCCCACGCATAGGCTTTCCCATCCGAACCCAACGCCACCGAATGGTAGTCGCCCGCGGTGACGCTGGTGAACGTCACTCCTGCGGGCATCGTCACCGCTACCGGGACAAGGCTATCCGTGGTGGAACCGTTACCCAACTGACCGAGGGAGCCCCCTCCCCACGCGTAGGTCTTCCCGTCTGAGCCCAGAGCCACCGAATGGTAGGCGCTTGCGCTGACGCTGGTGAACGTCACTCCTGCGGGCATCGTCACCGCTACCGGGACAAGGCTATCCGTGGTGGAACCGTTACCCAACTGACCGGAGGTGTTGTACCCCCACGCGTAGGCCTTCCCGTCCGAGCCCACAGCCAACGAATGGCTAATGCCTGCGCTGACGCTGGTGAACGTCACCCCCGCAGGCATCATCGCCGCGACCGGGACACTGCTGCTCGTGGTCGAGTTGTTGCCCAACTGACCGGAGGTGTTCCACCCCCATGCGTAGGCCTTCCCATCCGAACCCATAGCCAACGAATGGAAACCGCCTGCGCTGACGCTGGTGAACGTCACCCCCGCGGGCATCGTCACCGCGACCGCGACACTGCTACCCTCGGTGGCACCGTTACCCAACTGACCGTCAGGGCTCCACCCCCATGCGTAGGCCTTCCCATCCAAACCCAGAGCCAACGAATGGTAGGCACCCGCACTCGCCTGGGCGAACGCGGTGGAAAGTGCGGGGATGGTGACCTGAGTGCCGCCAGCAGCGGATCCGGTCCCGGGATCAATTCCCGTCGCCGCGGACGCACCCGCCCCGGACCCCAAAGCAACAAAAACCGCGAGCACCGCGCCGACACCCCAACGCCACCCCTGCACG
>NZ_JBBCPF010000025.1:0-3820 GCF_037150835.1 Microbacterium sp. LB12
CTCAGCCTCAATGAATCGCGGATTTGCCTACGACTCGGCCTACGCACTTGCACCAGGACAACCATCGCCTGGCTTGGGCTACCTTCCTGCGTCACACCTGTTAATACGCTAACCGCACCAGAATGGGGTCGTGCGCTAGGCCCAGAGCGTCACCCCGAAGGGATCAGTCACTGGGATTCAGACACTTAGCACTACTGGATTAGCTTGGGCGGTTCTTCGCCGGTACGGGAATATCAACCCGTTGTCCATCGACTACGCCTGTCGGCCTCGCCTTAGGTCCCGACTTACCCAGGGAAGATTAGCTTGACCCTGGAACCCTTGGTCTTTCGGAGGACGTGTTTCTCACACGTCATTCGCTACTCATGCCTGCATTCTCACTCGTGTAGCCTCCACGGCTGGTTTCCACCGCCGCTTCGCTGGCCACACGACGCTCTCCTACCCATCAACACGGCTGGACCACGAAGGCCTACCAATAATGTCAATGCCACAACTTCGGTGGCGTGCTTGAGCCCCGTTACATTGTCGGCGCGGAATCACTTGACCAGTGAGCTATTACGCACTCTTTCAAGGGTGGCTGCTTCTAAGCCAACCTCCTGGTTGTCACAGCAACTCCACATCCTTTCCCACTTAGCACGCGCTTTGGGACCTTAGTTGGTGGTCTGGGTTGTTTCCCTCTCGACTATGAAGCTTATCCCCCACAGTCTCACTGCTGCGCTCTCACTTACCGGCATTCGGAGTTTGGCTGACGTCAGTAACCTTGTAGGGCCCATCGGCCATCCAGTAGCTCTACCTCCGGCAAGAAACACGCAACGCTGCACCTAAATGCATTTCGGAGAGAACCAGCTATCACGAAGTTTGATTGGCCTTTCACCCCTATCCACAGCTCATCCCCTCAGTTTTCAACCTAAGTGGGTTCGGTCCTCCACGACGTCTTACCGTCGCTTCAACCTGGCCATGGATAGATCACTTCGCTTCGGGTCTAGGACATGCGACTGAATCGCCCTATTCAGACTCGCTTTCGCTACGGCTACCCCACACGGGTTAACCTCGCCACATATCGCTAACTCGCAGGCTCATTCTTCAAAAGGCACGCTGTCACCCCTACTAAGGAGGCTCCAACGGTTTGTAAGCAAACGGTTTCAGGTACTATTTCACTCCCCTCCCGGGGTACTTTTCACCTTTCCCTCACGGTACTTGTCCGCTATCGGTCATCTGGGAGTATTTAGGCTTATCAGGTGGTCCTGACAGATTCACACGGGATTTCACGGGCCCCGTGCTACTTGGGATACTCTTCGCGCCAAGAGAGGCATTTCGACTACGGGGTTGGCACCCTCTATGACCGGCCTTTCAAGACCGTTCGTCTATACCTTCTTGTAACGCCGCCACCTCGGCAGAGATGACTGAAAAGTCCCACAACCCCCAACGTGCAACGCCTGCCGGCTATCACACACGCTAGGTTTAGCCTGATCCGGTTTCGCTCGCCACTACTAACGGAATCGCGGTTGCTTTCTCTTCCTGTGGGTACTGAGATGTTTCACTTCCCCACGTTCCCTCTACCCGCCCTATATATTCAGGCGGGAGTCACTAGGTCGGCACGCCGCCCAGCGGGGTTTCCCCATTCGGACACCCTCGGATCAAAACTTGCTTATCAGTTCCCCGAGGCTTATCGCAGATTGCTACGTCCTTCTTCGGCTCCAGATGCCAAGGCATCCACCGTTTGCTCTTAAAGACTTGAAATCACATGAGTTTGAATCAAAAACCCGACCAGTCCGAAGACTGAATCAGAAATTGACTAATGATCTTTAAGATCATCTTGTGCAACTGATCGATGATCAGCTGCAAGATGCTCGCGTCCACTGTGTAGTTCTCAAAGTACGGGCGGTACCCTTCACCACCTCCCCAACCGGAGAGACAACGAAAGGCCCAGAGGTACAGACCGTCCCGACCCGAAGATCGAAACCGCATCCGGTCCCTCAGGACCCAACAGCGTGCAGACACCCCGCTCACCAACCCCCACGTTCCAGCCACCGAAGCGACGTACTAGCAGAAATCAGCTGCGCTGATGTCATGTCAAATGTTCCACCCATGAGCTCCCAGCGAGAAACGAACGTTCCCGAACTGGGTTCTGGACACCCGAAAGTGTCAGATGCTCCTTAGAAAGGAGGTGATCCAGCCGCACCTTCCGGTACGGCTACCTTGTTACGACTTAGTCCTAATTACCGATCCCACCTTCGACGGCTCCCTCCACAAGGGTTAGGCCACCGGCTTCAGGTGTTACCGACTTTCATGACTTGACGGGCGGTGTGTACAAGACCCGGGAACGTATTCACCGCAGCGT
Source organism: Microbacterium sp. LB12 (assembly GCF_037150835.1). Classification (NCBI taxonomy): domain Bacteria; kingdom Bacillati; phylum Actinomycetota; class Actinomycetes; order Micrococcales; family Microbacteriaceae; genus Microbacterium; species Microbacterium sp. LB12. The sequence continues at coordinate 2,339 of NZ_JBBCPF010000025.1, forward strand.
TGCTGATCTGCGATTACTAGCGACTCCGACTTCATGAGGTCGAGTTGCAGACCTCAATCCGAACTGGGACCGGCTTTTTGGGATTCGCTCCACCTCGCGGTATTGCAGCCCTTTGTACCGGCCATTGTAGCATGCGTGAAGCCCAAGACATAAGGGGCATGATGATTTGACGTCATCCCCACCTTCCTCCGAGTTGACCCCGGCAGTATCCCATGAGTTCCCACCATTACGTGCTGGCAACATAGAACGAGGGTTGCGCTCGTTGCGGGACTTAACCCAACATCTCACGACACGAGCTGACGACAACCATGCACCACCTGTTTACGAGTGTCCAAAGAGTTGACCATTTCTGGCCCGTTCTCGTATATGTCAAGCCTTGGTAAGGTTCTTCGCGTTGCATCGAATTAATCCGCATGCTCCGCCGCTTGTGCGGGTCCCCGTCAATTCCTTTGAGTTTTAGCCTTGCGGCCGTACTCCCCAGGCGGGGAACTTAATGCGTTAGCTGCGTCACGGAATCCGTGGAATGGACCCCACAACTAGTTCCCAACGTTTACGGGGTGGACTACCAGGGTATCTAAGCCTGTTTGCTCCCCACCCTTTCGCTCCTCAGCGTCAGTTACGGCCCAGAGATCTGCCTTCGCCATCGGTGTTCCTCCTGATATCTGCGCATTCCACCGCTACACCAGGAATTCCAATCTCCCCTACCGCACTCTAGTCTGCCCGTACCCACTGCAGGCCCGAGGTTGAGCCTCGGGATTTCACAGCAGACGCGACAAACCGCCTACGAGCTCTTTACGCCCAATAATTCCGGATAACGCTTGCGCCCTACGTATTACCGCGGCTGCTGGCACGTAGTTAGCCGGCGCTTTTTCTGCAGGTACCGTCACTTTCGCTTCTTCCCTGCTAAAAGAGGTTTACAACCCGAAGGCCGTCGTCCCTCACGCGGCGTTGCTGCATCAGGCTTGCGCCCATTGTGCAATATTCCCCACTGCTGCCTCCCGTAGGAGTCTGGGCCGTGTCTCAGTCCCAGTGTGGCCGGTCACCCTCTCAGGCCGGCTACCCGTCGACGCCTTGGTGAGCCATTACCTCACCAACAAGCTGATAGGCCGCGAGCCCATCCCCAACCGAAATTCTTTCCAGACGCAGACCATGCGGCCACGTCACATATCCAGTATTAGACGCCGTTTCCAGCGCTTATCCCAGAGTCAGGGGCAGGTTGCTCACGTGTTACTCACCCGTTCGCCACTGATCCCACAGAGCAAGCTCCGTGTTCACCGTTCGACTTGCATGTGTTAAGCACGCCGCCAGCGTTCATCCTGAGCCAGGATCAAACTCTCCGTAAAAAAGAAATGCATACCAACACCGGGAAAACGGTGAAAGCAGCGAGTTTGATGCTGACCAAAGAGACAAATTCATTGCTGACTTCATCCATTGCCAACCCCACAAAGGAGGCTGGTCTTTGATCCAAAGGAATTCTCACCC
>NZ_JBBCPF010000026.1:0-3655 GCF_037150835.1 Microbacterium sp. LB12
TCGGCGGCCCGTTCGCGGGAGCGACCACCGCCGCGCTGTTCCTGCAGCACTTCGTCGGAGAGACACCGTGGGCGCACCTCGACATCGCCGGCACGATGCAGACCGAGAAGGACGACTCCTGGCGCACCGCGGGTGCCACCGGGTTCGGAGCACGACTACTCCTGGAAACCGCGCGAACCTATACTCCGAGACACCTTCGCATCACGCCTTAGATCAGCCTCTATAGACAAGCGTCCCAAAGCTGAGAAAAGATGCGCGTATATCTACGGTGCTTAGGTGAAGCTCGCGGGGCTAGAGAATGTGGTCTTAACGTGTAAATAGTCATGAAAGATAGAGGTCCTGATGGCGATCGGGGAGCAGCTGTTCCCAAACGGCGGATTCCAGTGGTCGTCGCAGCACCGTGGGTGATCACAGCCTGTCAGAGCAATGCCCTGGCTACCAAGATCTGTAGCCAGGGCATTGCTCTATTCATTCAGAGTGCGCGCAGCACACGGTGCGGTACCCAGCCCTCGCGGCCGGACGAGTTCCGGCACCAGGACCAGCCGCTCTCCGCCGCGTTCATCGGCGCCGCCCCGTTCGAGCGCACCTCGGACCGGTTGGCGCACCGCAACGGTACTCGCCCGAAGACGGTATCGACCACTGCCTGAGATCTTGAGTTAGGGATTCCGAGGCTGCGTCAAGGCAGCATTTTACCATCGTTGTTGGAACGGCGTCACCGGTTCGATCATGCCCTGTTCGCGGTCGTGATGGAGGTCTGGGTCCACGGCGTCTCTACCCAGAACGTCGACGATTTCGTCAAAGTGATCGGCGCGGATGCGGGGGTCTCGAAAAGCGAGGTGTCGCGGATCTGCGCGAACCTCGACGAGGACGTCGCCGCGTTCCGCGACCGACCCCTCGCAGACCAGGAGTACCCGCATGTGTTCCTCGACGTGACATACCGCAAAGCAGGGGTCGGACGTCGTGTCCTCTCCCAAGCGGTCGTTGTCGTGGTTGGGGTCGCTGCTGGCGGGCGGTGGGGGTCGATTTTGTAGAGACCGAGTCGCAGCCGTCAATCGTGCCTGGGTTTGAAAACAACCGCACGCGGCGAAAACTGTCATGCTGGCTGGGACAGGGAGCGAGATCCGACTACCTGGCTTGTGAGGCAGGCCATGCTCGCGCCCGGACCGGGTACTGGTGGACGAGGCTCACCCGTCGAAGGCGAACCTGGCATTGCTGCGCGTTCGTGGATTGCCTCGACGTTAACCGAACGCGACGATGAGCGATCGGCTTCGGCGACCCGCAGCAGGACCGCCACCGTGACGCGACGGCGTCGAGCGGTGTTTCAAGAAGATCAAGCGTTGGGGCGGGATTGCGATTCGCTCAAGCATGATCACCCGCAACTAAACAAGCGCGACTCTTCCTTGCCGCGACCCCTTCACGGTTGGGTCCGGCAATGTGGTGTATGGATCGCGGTGTCGGCGTCGCTCTGAAGTGGTCGACGGTCACCGTGTGATCCTTCGAGAGAACTCTTGACATCCGTCTCGGAAGGAACCTCGACGATGACCGTCGCACCCCACGATATCGACCCTGCCCGCTTCCTCGAAGACTACCTTGCGCAAGCCTAACCCGACCTGCTGCGGGAGATGCTGGGCAAGTTCATCAACCAGTTGCTGTCCGCGGACGCTGATCAGGTCTGCGGCGCCCCCTACGGCACGATCGGCGACGTCCGGGTGAACCGTCGCAACGGGTACCGGCACCGCGACTTCGACACCCGCGCCGGCACGCTCGAGTTGAAGATCCCGAAGCTGCGCTCCGGCACGTACTTCCCGGAATGGGTGTTGGAATGCCGCCGCCGTGCGGAGGCCGCGTTGATCACCGTGGTCGCGACCAGCTGACTCCTCGGCGTCTCCACCTGCCGGATGGACGACCTGGTCAAGACTCTCGGGATCATCGGGCTGTCGAAGTCGCATGTGTCGGAGATGGCGAAGGACCTCGACGAGTAGGTGGCCGCGTTCCGCCCCCCGCCCGCTGGATTCCGTCCCGTACTCGTTCGTCGTCGTCGACGCGCTCACCATGAAGGTCCCTGAGGGCGGTCGGGTCATGAAGGTCGCGTTGCTGATCGCGACCGGCGTGAACGCCGACGGCGACCGCGAGATCTTCGGCCTTCAGGTCACCTCCACTGAGGGCGGCGCAGGGTGGTTGACATGCTGGCGTGACCTTGTCGCGAGAGGCCTGAACCGGGTGCAACTCGTCACCAGTGACGCGCACGCGGGGCTGGTCGCCGCGATCGGCGCTACCGTCGGTGGGTCCTGGCAAGGCTGCCGAACCCGCTGCGCCGCCAACCTCATAGCGGTCACCCCGAAGAGCTCCCGGACGTGGGTCAAGACGCTGCTCGGGACTGTGTTCGACCAGCCCGACGCGGACGCGGTGCACGCCCAGTTCGACCGCGTCCTTGACGCCCTCGAGCACAAGCTACCCCGCAGCCACGCGCACCTCGAGACAGCCCGCGAGGAGATCCTCGCGTTCAACGCTTTCCCGAAGAGCATCTGGCGGCAGATCTGGTCAAACAACCCGAACGAACGCCTCAACCGGCAGATCCGCCGCCGCACCGATGTCGTCGGGATCTTCCCGAACCGCGACACGATCACCCGTCTCGTCGGCGCCGTCCTCGCCGAACGGCACGACGAATGGGGCCCAGCTACGCCGCTAGCTCGGGCCTCGACGCCCTCGCTGTCGCATACCGCGTCGGCGATCCCAATAACGAGGAGGCAATTGAAGCCGACCTCAGGGACCTCACAGCAGAACTCCAAAACGAAGGATCACACGAACACCTACACACTACGTCCCCGGACTGGATCCCTTCACTGGTTGACTAGAACCTATGGCAAAGCTGCCGATTTGTAGACGTACATTTTCCGATCGGCCCTAACTTGGCGGTAGGCCAGATCTTGTCCAGCGTTCGATGCGAGAGTAGTTTGCTTTCCGAGGCGGTCCCTGGAGAAGCCTTGCGAAAGAACCGAGGGTGCAAGTGCCCGGCTTGCGCCCTCGGTATCGCCTCCGAAGTTCAAAGCGGTGGTCCGTCAGAGCGGCACCGCGATCTGGTAGGCGCAGCATCGCCCCGTTGGTCGAAACCTGGTGCCTGGACGCTGGACGGCGACGATCGCATCTCCGATCGGTTCCCAGGACTTCAACGGGCCGATGCGGATGCCGTTGTTTTCGAGGCGCGGACCCCAGGGGGCGAAAGCTGTAGAGCGAGGCCCGGATGTAGTGTCGGCTTGCGTTTTCTCGGAGAACTACCTGTGCGTGCCGCGGTCGACTCGCAAACGCGTGCCGCGGTCGACTCGCAAACGTCGGAGTGTCGCGGTGCGCGCCGATGAGTTGCGCATGCAGTCATGGGTTCTGCGCCCCTGCTCGCCGCCTGGGAGGGCTTGCATGCGCAAAGGCAGGTCACTGCAAAAGCAGTGAGCACGCATGTACCTGCAGCCTTGACGAGGACTCATCGACGCCTACGCTCGTCTTATCACCGTAGGCTCAACCGTCGAGCACCTCGCTGGGCCGCCCCCGTTGTTAGGTCCGGTCTCTGTGTGAGTCGTCGGGTTTCATTTCGTGGGTGCAGTGGCGAGCATAGTCGGCCGGGGTGAGGTAGCCCAGCGCCGAGTGGCGTCGCACGGTGTTG
>NZ_JBBCPF010000027.1:0-3565 GCF_037150835.1 Microbacterium sp. LB12
CGCACGACCTGCTCAGGCGTGTGCCGCTTCCTCGTGTTCGTCATGATGAGACCAGTCTTCCTGCCCGCAGCAGCGAGCATCAAGACGACTCACACAACGACTGGACCTACATCACGGGGTCGGCCCACTACTACACCGCTTCGACATCATCGACAAGCATCGTGGTCTGATCTCGGGCGCGCTTCATTTCCGTCAGCTATCGATTCCGGGTCTGGAACTGAACCTCAGGCCAGTCGATACAGCCGACCAGGCACAAATGACGTACGAGATCCAGAAGGATCCGATCCACGCGCAGGACGGAACGGTCCTCACGACAATCCGGTGCGAGACCCATTCGATGCACCCGGATCCCGGCTATCGGGCGAAGGTTCAAGTGCAGTTCAGGCTGCACTGGGACGACGAACGCGGCGTCTTCCTCGATGCATTCCTGGGCGACCTGATCTCAAGGACCCGCCAGTGGCTTGACATCATCTACGGTGGACGAACCTACGCCCAAGCTCAGGCGATGGCGCGTGAGGATTCCGACGCCAACATTGTCTCGGGCTATCACGACGAAACCGGGAAACTCCATCTACTACGGTTCCAGATGCGTGAACCGGAGGGCATCGCGGCATCGGAACCGTGAGCGGCTGGCTCGACCCGATCTAGAGAACACATGATCGAGCGCCACGATGTTGCGCACGTGCGGGCTACCTGGCGAGCGCAAGTAGCGGTCGCTCGCCCCAGTTTCCGTCATTCCGCTGGGCAGCGACGAGACTCACTCGGGATTCGAAAGTCCGTCATTTCGCTCCCGTACTCCTTGCCTGGATGAGCCAAGACGCACTGTGGCGCCAACTATTGGACGCGCACGGGGCCTCGGTGCGAATCAGCACACTCCTTGTGCGGGAAGAGAGCGGTGCTTCATGAGACGTACTTGCGTTGACACCCGCAAGTGATCAAAAAAAGGAGGCGTGTCTTCCGCGAACTTGCTTGCGTTACAGGTAGTATTCGTTACATGAGTGACATCTCAAGCCTCAGTGACGCAGGTCTCAAGGACCTCGATCGCGCACTTCGGCATGAACGACTTCGACGGCGCAAAGCCTGGCGCACCTGCGAGCGCTGCAGCGAGGCCTTCCTCGGAAGAGGGGACGCTCGATTCTGTTCAGCGCGATGCCGAGTCGCGGCCCACCGCGCAGGGAAGGAGTGAGGGTTATGAATGATCGGTTGCGCGTCATCGCGTCTCGTCGGTACGGCACGCTATCGCCGCTCCGCTATCACGGCGGTAAGGCCGCGCTCGCAGGCCTCTTCGGCGACATCATCAGGTCGCTTGGGCTTGAAAACGCCCGCTACGTTGAACCGTACGCAGGTGGGGTCGGGGCCGGCATCGCCCTCCTTCGCGAGGGGATCGTTCGCGAGCTCGTCGTGAATGACATCGACCCAGCCGTCCATGCCTTCTGGAAATCCGTTGTCAATGACAATGCCCGACTGGTAGAGATGGTTGCATCAACAGATCTAAGCGTTGAGGAGTGGCGGCAGCAGCGAGAAATCTATCGAGCCCGAGATGAAAGCAATGCCCTTCGTCTTGGGTTTGCGTTCTTCTTCCTAAATCGAACAAACCGTTCGGGCATCTTGAACGCTGGTGTCATTGGCGGCCAGCGTCAAGACGGGAACTACAAGATTGATGCCAGATTCAACCGGGACACTCTGATCGAGCGACTTACTGCCATTGGCGATCTCGCGGATCAAATAATCGTGTCAGATCTTGATGGCAGGACCGTGATCCAACGATATGCCGGAGATGAACAAGCGTTTATGTACATTGATCCACCGTACGTGCAGGCCGGATCTCAGCTGTATCTCAATGCGTTCGATGGACGCGATCATACGGCCTTGTCTTCCGTCGTCAACTCCGTACAAAAGGCGCACTGGCTCATGACTTACGACACTGCTCCACTGATCGAAAAGCTGTATCGCGAGCACTTTCAGTGCCGACTCGAGCTCACCTACTCGGCGAGGTATCCCGGAAAGGCCGAAGAGTTGCTCGTTGCGTCGCGTGATGTCGCTACCGTGATCAAGGAGTTGCAGAGCCAGGCGGCATTTGGGGAAGCAGCAAGCGCCTGAGCAGTGGCCCAACGGCCTTCCAAGCTTGCCGCACATCGTCGGCGTTCACTGACGCGTCCGCGCTGTGTGCGATGAGGTTGAACCACTGAATAGAGCCGTGCTTGTGAGCGTTCCCTGTCTGAATCGCGTTGATCGTCGCTCGGAGCGACTTATCCTGGCCATAGGACTGAACGACTTGCTTAAACACCGCATTCAACTCGCCAGACACCGGCGTGGACGTTCCCTCGAAGTGCACCTTGATAGTGGATTCCAGAACAGAACGCATCAAGATGGCCGCGGCGATGGGCAAGTTCGACAGGCTGATCTTACGAAGCTCAAAGTAGCGAAGTTTGAGGTTTAGCGGTGCGTTTTCGTATCCCAGGCCTGAAAGATCGAGGACGCCTTTCGTATCAGGATGATTCGGGCCGCGGCCGCCAGGTGTGCCTGGGGAGCTAGGCGGTTGTGGTGTTCCAGGATTCACGCCACCGCCACCTCCTCCGGAGGTGCCCCCTCCGGAGGTGCCTCCGGTTGGAGGTGTTCCTGTTCCAGGCCCATAAGGTGGCGTAGTGGGCGGGGAGGCGGGCGGCGGAGTGGGAGACTGCGTGGTAGCGCCCCTGAGCCGGTCCAGGAAAGGCTGATGAGCAGGATCAGATTTCTTGAACTCAGCGGAGCGAGTATTCAAACGTCCAGCTCGAAATTCTCCAACCAAGTATTCCAAAGCCTTCAGGCTATTCTTCGACAACTTCGCGGACGCCTTTTCGGGCGGCAATGAGCGAGGAACTAGCATGCCTTCCTTGTCGAACTCGACGCCGATGATCGCGGCGATGTCTTTGTTGCGGTAGGCGTACTCAAACGCAGACATGGCCAACTCGTCACTGGCTGCGTACTGGCGCAAGCTCTGTTCCGCGAAGGGCGCGGCCGTGAGGAAGCGCCGCATCACTGCCATCTTCATGAAGCGAGCAATTTCGACATCGGGATACTGCGCTTTCACGTCCTCGACGGTTGTTTGCTCATCCACCAGTGAATAGTAGAAAGTTGCTTGTTGGTCTCGGCTCCAACGCTTCTTTGATATCCCCGTGTGCAGTCGTGCGACGTGTGGGGCAGCAGAAGCACGGTCGGGTGCAACGATGACGCGAATGCGTTCAGGAAGGTTTTCTGCCTCCAAGGCATAGCGCTTGAGAAGTGCCCGAACTTCTGCTTCGTGGCCAGGAACAATCGTGGGGTCCTGGAGAGCTTTCAATGCGCTGACACGTCGGTTGCCCTCGAGGACGATGTACGACGGGTTAGCGCTATCGTCGGACGCCACAACGATCGGCACCTCGTTGTCAAAGTATCCATCACGCAGGATAAGTCGTGCCGCACTGAGCCCCGATCCACCATGTCGGGTGCGGTTCGTGGGCGTGCCGTGAAGTGAAATGTCCTTCTGGTCTGGGAAAATGTTGATTGTCTAGAGCAACGTTTACCAGTCCGGAAGGACACCTCGTAA
>NZ_JBBCPF010000028.1:0-3441 GCF_037150835.1 Microbacterium sp. LB12
ATCCCTCACCGCTCGTCACACTAAGATCCGATCACAACACAAGCATGATAGAACGCGGCACACAACGCCCGGGCAGCCTGACTCACACGAAGTACCAAACCACCCGGGAACTCAGTAGCTTCTCGACGGAAACACCGCACCACGACACCCCACTAGGTAGCGCAACTGGAGCCTGACCCGCTTCTCCGGACGGTTTCTCTCTGTTGATCATGCCGCGGTTGCGGTGGGAATGTGAAGTCTCTCGAACTCTACGGGGCTGAGATTGCCGAGCGCGGTGTGTCGCCGGGTCGGGTTGTAGAACCCTTCGATCCACTCGAACATCGCCGACGACAGCTCCGCTTTTGAGGCCCAACTCGAGCGGTCGAGGAGCTCGCTTTGCATGGTTGACCAGAACGACTCTATGAGTGCGTTGTCGACGCTGGAAGTGACGCGTCCCATCGAGCCGAGTAGGCCGGCTTGCCGTAAGCGGTGGCCGAAGAGCCATGAGGTGTATTGACCGGGTTCAACCGGTCGTTGCAACACCGGCTTGTTGGAGCAACATTAGCTGCTCGCTGAAGGCCTCGGCAGGGGTCTTCCAGGCCAACGTTTTGCGAGGCCGTGTGTTGAGTGCGTGAGCGACGGCTTCGATCTCCTCGGCCGACCAGCAGGACAAGTCGGTGCCCTTGGGGAAGTACTGCCGCAGTAGCCCGTTGGTGTTCTCGTTCGTGCCGCGCTGCCAGGGCGATTGCGGGTCGGCGAAGAACACCGGGATGCCCGTCTCGACCGTGAACTTTGCGTGAGCGGACATCTCCTTGCCGCGATCCCAGGTCAACGACCTGGCCAGCTGGGCGGGGAGCGTCGACATCGTGCTCGCGCCGTAGCCGGCCAGCGCGGGGCCGTTCTTGGGGGTCTCCTTGTGTCGGTATCCCTCCTCTCGTGGGAGGTGGACCAGCATCGTGAATCTGCTCGTGCGGTCGACGACGGTGCCGATCGCTGAGCGCTCGAGGCCGATCAGTAGGTCTCCTTCCCAGCGACCGGGAACAGCGCGGTCCTCAGCTTCTGCGGGACGTTCGCTGATCAGCGTTCCAGGGGTGACGTGCGCCCATGTTTTGCGGCGTGACCGTTCCCGCGGCGCGCGCAGCGCCCGGCCCGTGCGCAGACACCAGACCAGCTCGCGTTTGAGCGCGCCGCGGCCCTGAATGTAGAGCGACTGGTAGATCGCCTCGTGGCTAATGCGCATGGACTCATCATCGGGGAAGTCGACCTTGAGCCGGTTGCTGATCTGCTCCGGGCTCCACGCCATGGACCACCCGCGGTGCTTGCGGTGCGGCTTGTTGATCCCCGTGAACCGCGGAGGCTCGGGACCGACAATCACCTTGCCATCCGGTGTGGTGATCTGCCCCGACAATCGGTCCTGGACGTAGGTATGCAACCGAGCGTTCGTGACCAGCTTCGCTGTCTTCGGGCGTTTCGCCGCCATGTCGGCCTTCCACTGCGCGACCGAGGCTCGATACCCGCGACTTCCGTAGCGGACGGCCGCATTCCGGCGCAGCTCACGGGAGATCGTCCCCGGGTCACGGCCGATAGTTCGGGCGATCTCACGCACCCCGCGTCCCTGAGCACACAGGAGAGCGATCTCCTCACGCTCAGCGAATGACAGGTAGCGTCCAGTTGACGCGAACTTCAGGTCGAACGGAGCCATGCCGCCAGCGTTGCGGAACCACCGCTGACCGACAGCTTGCGCCACACCGACCACGGCAGCCGCCTCGATGGGCAACAGCCCCTTGGCGATCTCCGCCCAGAACGCTGCCTCGACATGCCGTTGAAACTTCGGATGCCCAGGCGACCGAAGCTTCGGCCGCTCCGCCCGATCTGCTGCCTGCTGACGACGAACCATCTGACACCTCCGCGATCACAAGGTGTTGCGACGACCACTGGAATCCGCCTTGCGCTCCTCGATCGGCATGAACCACGGTTCCGGGCTTGGGTCGTCGTCTCCAGCGGGCCATCTCGAGCGCGTCGACGACGATCTCGGTAGTGATCCGATCGGAGATCGACCAGCCGACGACACGACGGCTGAATGCGTCGATGACCGCAGCGCAGTAGACCCAGCCGTCGTTCGCGCGATGCTGCGTGATGTCGCAGAACCAGAGTCGGTTCGGCTCGGATGCGCGGAACTGTCGCTTCACGAGATCATCGTGCGTTGCTGTGTTGGGTTTCCAACCGCGCCGCTTGCGACGGTGAGAGACGCCGGTGAGGCCGTCAAGGCGCATGAGTCGGGCGACCCGCTTCTTGCCGACGTGGACACCGAGCCCGAGCCGCAACTCGGCCAGCACTCGCGGGGCGCCATAAGTGCCCCGCGAGTCGCGGTGAACCTTCCGGATCGTCGTCGTCAGCGCCTCGTCCGTGACCGCCCGCAGCGATGGCGGACGAGATGCCCACTCGTAGTAGCCGGACTTCGAGACGTTCAGGAACCGGCAGGCCACCGCAACAGGAACCCCGTCAGCGGCGAGCTCTTGGACCAGCCGGAACCCTATTTTTGGAGCACGTTCTCCCTCGCGAAGTAGGCCGAAGCGCGCTTGAGTATCTCGATCTCCATCTCCAGCACGCGGTTGCGGCGACGCAACTCGACAAGCTCCTTGTGCTCGTCGGAGGTGACCCCAGCCTTACGGCCGGCATCGAGCGCGTCGCGATTCATCCAGTTCCGCAGACACGAATCGCTGATCCCGAGATCACGAGCGGTCTGACCGACAGGGTTGCCCTGCGCAACCAGATCCAGGGCACGACGCCGGAACTCCGGCGGGTGAGCAGCAGGCATTACACGGACTCCTTCCGAGACGATCATCGCCTCAACTCAGATGTCCGGGAAACCGGGTCAGGCTCCGAGTGCTGCTTTAGCGTGGGAAACGAGAACCTCGGGTGGTGGCAGTGCACTGGTAGCAACTCCACGCCGGGTCAGGCCCAGGTTCCTGAGTTCTTCGTATTCCGGTCGGCGTTGGTGACCGAGCCGGTGCGTGCGCAGGCCGGCCCGACGGGCCCACCCGTAGGCGGTGTTGCGGTTCAGGCCGAGCCGGTCGGCGGCTTCAGCTACGCACCCGATCTCGTCCATCAACGCGATGAATCGCGTGTGCAGCTGTCTGGATTTGGGTGCAAACGACATGGTGGTCGCAACCTCCTGAAGATCAGGGTGTTGCGACCACCACTAGAACCCACAGGTAGCCGGGGCATTGTTCTGTCAGGCAGTGGCCATCCGCTGTGCTACGACGACCACTGGCATCCGTCGTCGCCCTCTTGGGGCACGACTGGGTCCTGGTTGATCAACCTAAACAAGCCGAGGGAAAGACCATGCGTGTCCTACTGCTTCTGACGTTTCTTCAGAACACGGTTCGTCACCACGAGACCGCCCCCCAAAAGCAGAGCAGCAAGACTTAGGAACAGCAAACCCTGCTCGGAACCGCCACC
>NZ_JBBCPF010000029.1:0-1723 GCF_037150835.1 Microbacterium sp. LB12
TGAAGATGAAGATCGTCAGGAACCACCAGATGATGTCCCAGAACGAACCCCAGAAGCCCTGGTATTCGTAGCTGATCGGCGTGATCGTTTCGAGAAGTCGCATGGGGAGGTCCTTTCAGCGCGACGAAAAAGTCTTCTTCCGCAGAGACAAAAGAAGCCATGATAATATAAACCCCTTGAAATTCGAAGAAGGACGTCCGGGCGTTAGAGAATGCACAAAAGCGCAATCCCTGCTCGCCGGATCCCCACTCGAAGAAGTGATTGGGATTTCCCCTGAGGATGAACGCTTGAACACCTATTCGTCAATCGAAAGACGGAGAACAGTATCTAGTGTTTCAGATAGTTGCGCCTCTAGAGCTCGCAAGACTGGATCATTGTGATCCTCGTTGGGAAATGTGGTCTTCAGATATGAAATAAGCTCCTTCATTGGAACAACCACAGCGTCAATCTTCTGTTTGTCCAACAGGACCACGTCTATACACTCGCATTCCAGGTGTTCGATGTTCGCGTACGATCTACATCATCCGAGGATTCTTGCGTCTCTTTGTGATATAAGCTTGCGGGGGCCGGGTGGTCGCTGGAGTCCGGGGAGGATAACCTTTCGACCACCCGGGGTTTTGGCTTGGGGTAAGCCATGGAGCCAAGATGGGGGTTCTTGCTCCTGGAGCCAAGATTGGGGTTCTTGCGCTCCCTGTCGAATCGCGACCCCCCATCGCGTTCGACTTTGATAACCTTCCCACCTCAAAGGGGGCGAGAGCCCTACCTCATCTCTTTTGGCGTGGTTCAAGGCGTGGAATAAGTAGTTCAGTAGCCAGTTCTAAGTAACGTCGATCCCAGCGCTCAGTGGCAAGGGGCTCGTCTTCTTCGCTAGCAGGAGACCCGACTTGTCACGCCCCGGGTGCCGTCTTGGATTTGCGGATTCAGCGGTGAAGCAGCCCGACTTTCGTTCCCTTCATCTGGCAAGGACCGAGCTCCGCAAGGCGAACGAGTCCCTCGAAGCTGCGAGTGTGTTTGTCGCCTAGGTGCAGTGTCCACGGACGTCGCGTGAACGGGCCCCGTGACAGGCATGAGAACCTCCGGTTTGAGTGGAGCTGCTACCAGTTCACTGCCACCACCCGAGGTTCTCGTTTCCCACGCTAACGCAGCACTCACCCCACCCCAACGACTCCGAATCGCGCAACTCATCGTCGATGACCCTTGGGCGATCGCCCACACCGCGGACTACTTCCACGTGGCCAGGCCCACCGCCCAGAAATGGGCCCACCGCAATCCCGATCTCGCTACGCCCGGCATGGCGGATCGCCCTTCTCGCCCCCACACCCACCCGAACCAGACCCCGCGACCGCTCGAGCAGAAGATCATCCGTCTCCGCACCAGCAAACGCCTCGGCCCGGTTGAGATCGCAGCTTTCCTGGGCTTGCCCGCTTCGACCGTTCACGCCGTCCTCGTGCGGGAACGATTGAACAGGCTCTCCCAAATCGATCGGAAGACGGGGGAATGACTCCCCCTGGCATTTCCGGAGACAAGATGCCTTGGAAGGATCTGTCTCACGAGATGTCCCAATAGGTATCCGCGCGAGTTTCGTGAGCGTGCTGTAGTAGTGCCCCGTAGCGTGGTGTAGCCCACGGTGGCCGGCTCGTCGCTCGCGACGTAAGCGCGGTCACCGTGTGATCCTTCGAGAAGTCTCTTACCTCCACTCGAAAGGCATCATCACGATGACCGC
>NZ_JBBCPF010000030.1:0-1689 GCF_037150835.1 Microbacterium sp. LB12
CCAGCCGGTGACCTGGGCCGTGACGCCCGCATCGCGCAGCCCGACGAACGCACCGAGCACCGCGGCGGCCCCTCCCATGTCCATCTTCATGAGCAGGTGCATCGGGTCGCTCGGCTTGAGGCTGATGCCGCCGGAGTCGTACATGATGCCCTTGCCGACGAGACCGAGATGACCGGTCGCCGCTCCCTCGGGCGCATAGGTCAGCTTGATCATGCGCGGCTCCTCGACGGAGCCCTGGTTCACACCGAGCAGACCGCCGCAGCCGAGATCGATGAGCGCCTGCTTGTCGAACAGCTCGACCCCGAAGCCGAAGCGTTCACCGAGCTCGACCGCGATCTCTCCCATGTTCACCGCCGTGAGGTGGCCGGGAGGGGTGTTCGCGAGGTCACGGGCCACCACGGCCGCGCGCGCGGTGATGCGGGCCTCGGCGACCGCGGCCTCGACATCGCCGTATCCCGGGAGGTCGAGCGTGAGTTCCGTCAGGGGCACGTGCGTGGTCGTGCCCTTCAGCACGACGTAGCGGTAGCGGGCGAGGAGCGCCCCCTCGGCGAGCGCGCGCGCTGCCGCCTCGACATCGAGGTCGACGAGGTCGTCGATGCGCAGGCCGAGTCGTTCACTGCGAGCTGCAGCCCGCACGAAAGCCGCGGCTGCATCCCGCAGCACGTGGACGGTGAGGTCGTCCGAAGCACCGAGACCCACGATGACGAGGTCGGATTGTCCGGCTCTCGGCACGGAGAGGATGCTGCCCGTCTTGCCGGTGAATCCGGCGGACTCGAGCCCGGAACGGTCGAACCCCGCCTCGGGAGGTACCGGGCCGTCGGTGTGGACGCCGATGCCACGCACCTGCACGTCGGCCGGGATTCGCCCGATCTCGATGACCACGGCTTCGAGGGCGTCGAGACCCGGGACGGTCGCCAGACCGGCGGGGATGATCTTGTTCGGCTTACGTTCCACGGTGCTCTTCCTTCTGTGGGAGTGTCGGGGGTGTTCCGGCCGTCACGACGACCGGAACACGGAAGCGGATCAGCCGACGATGTCGACCGGTGAGCCCGGCCCCCACGGGATGCCGAGGAGGAACCAGACGACGTAGAGCGCCGTCCACGACAGCAGCATCCACACGGCGTAAGGGATCATCAGGGCGATGATCGTCCCGATCCCGGCTTCCTTCTTGTAGCGCTGCGCGACCGTCACCATGAACGGCAGGTACACCATCAGCGGGGTCAACACGTTCACCGGCGAATCGCCGACGCGGTAGGCGGCCAACAGCGTCTGCGGCGCGACGTCGAGCGAGGCGAAGATCGGGATGAACACCGGCGCGAAGATGACCCACTTCGGTACGAGGCCCGGGAGGATGAAGTCCAGGATCACGATCACGACGATGAACGCGAGCAGCAGCACGATCGCCGGGACGTTGGCCTGTTCCAGGAGCTCGGCGGCGGAGACCGCGGCGACCGTCGGCAGGTTCGTCCAGTTGAACAGGGCGATGAACTGGGCGATCATCAGGAACATCACCAGCAGACCGCCCAGGCTCGCGAAGGTCTTCGCGATCGCCCGCACGGTCGCGCTGCCGCCGCGGAGGGTCTTCGCGCCCGCGCCGTAGGCGATGCCGCACACCAGGAACGCCAGCGAGATGATGAACACCAGGCTCGCCATGAACGGCGTCGTACCGATGATGTCGCCCGTCTCCGG
>NZ_JBBCPF010000031.1:0-1645 GCF_037150835.1 Microbacterium sp. LB12
ACTACCACCGACGACGACGTCAACGACGGCTCGGAAGATTGACCCCCGTCGAGTTCGAGACCATCATGAAAGACCCCGCCTGTCTGGCGGCATAAGGAAACGAGTCAACCAAAGGCTCAGCATTCCCTAGTGCTGCCTAGTAACTCCGAGGACGCGGCAGCAACGGTCGATCGGGATCCCGGCGTCGGCGAGGCGGTCGATCACCGGGAAGAGCCTTTTGGGCGGGGGCGCTCCTCGTCGAGGAACTTCGCCGCCTGTCGGACGATCAGCAGCTCGGTCTCGAGCTCTCGGATGCGGCGCTTCGCGGCGCGCAGCTCCGCCGATTCCGAGGACCGGAGCCCAGGCCGGCGGCCCTGGTCGACGTCGTCCTGGCGGATCCAATTCGACAGCGTGACGGGATGGATGCCGAGTTCGACGGCGGTCTGCTTGGCCTGCTTACCGGCGCGCACGAGCGCGACAGCGCGCGCACGAAACTCCGGCGGATAGGGACGGGGCATGAGGACGAGCCTTCCGGATCAGACCACCAGTTAGCCACCAAAACTGGAACCCAATCCGTGGGGCAGGTCAAACTGTCACCAGTTCGTTCCTCACGCCCCTGCGTGGTCGGTTTATAGGGTTTCCCGGTGATCGGCTCCACGCCGAGCCGGTTGGCGTAGTCGACGAGCTGGCCGACGCTCCCTCGCCGGGACGGGTTCAGCGCGACGCCGTTGTCGGTGAGCAGATGTTGCGGGCCACCGTGCGCCGCGATGCCTTTCGCGACGACGTAAACTGCTGCGTCGGAGGTCTCACCGGCGACAGCGAGGCGGGAGTGGTCGTCGATGAGTTGAACGATCACGCACTTGCGACCGCCACTGAGGACATACTCGGTCGCATCCAGCTGCCAGCATGCGTTCGGAGACGGGTAGACGAACCGGCGATACGCAGCACGCGGCTTCTTCTTCGGCTCCGCGCGTGCGACGCCAGCTTCCCGAAAGATGCGCGCCAGCGACGCGGTCGATGGCGCCGGGTCCATGCCCAGCGCCCGATCTTTTCGTGAATGCTGATTGGCCCGTGGTCCAGCCCGGACTGCTCCAAAGCGGCCCGCACGCCGATGGCCTGCCGCTTGACCTCGTCGCTCAGCTTCGATGGGCTCGACGTCGGTCGACGCGACTTCGGTTCGAGCGCCGCCGCCGGTCCTTCCTCGATGACTCGCTTGCGCATCGCGTAGAACGTCTTGGGGGAGATGCCGTGCGCAAGACAGAACGTGCTCACCTCCCCACGCGGGGCATTGTCGGGCCACTGCGTGCTGGCGAGACGGACACGAGGAACAACGGGCTCAGTTCGGTTCACGTACCAATCCGACCGGCCGAAGTGCCACCACCAAGAACCCGAGAAGCGTCACCGATGTCCTGACGCAGAACCGTCACCGATCTCCTGCGAGATGACAGGACAAGACTCCCGATAGGAACAAAAGCCAGGCCGATTCAGTCTCGCGATCCGCGCCTTCGGCACACTTTCCGACCTCGCAGTACTGAGTGGGTCGAGAAGCTACTGAGTTCCCGGGTGGTTTGGTACTTCGTGTGAGTCAGGCTGCCCGGGCGTTGTGTGCCGCGTTCTATCATGCTTGTGTTGTGATCGGATCTTAGTGTGACGAGCGGTGAGGGAT
>NZ_JBBCPF010000032.1:0-1631 GCF_037150835.1 Microbacterium sp. LB12
CCCTGAT
This sequence comes from Microbacterium sp. LB12, assembly GCF_037150835.1. Taxonomy (NCBI): domain Bacteria; kingdom Bacillati; phylum Actinomycetota; class Actinomycetes; order Micrococcales; family Microbacteriaceae; genus Microbacterium; species Microbacterium sp. LB12. The sequence goes on from NZ_JBBCPF010000032.1 coordinate 8, forward strand.
CCACCGTCGCGATTCGGTTGAGCCGCGTTTCGCTTTTCGTTGAGTTGTTTCGGCGGGCGGGCGTGCGTGTTCTGCCAGCCGGGGCTCTGGCTTATCCACGTCGATCTCCGGTTCGTGCCCGTCGGGGCGATGCTGGTCAGGCGGCGGCGGCCGGGTGGGGCGGGCTGGTCGCGGTGTCCCAGAGCCTGGTCCAGGCGGTCGCCCACGGCCACGCGGCGGGCAGGTGTATCACGAGACGGCGGCCTGTGTGGGCGAGCCTCGCGGGCGTGTGCACGATCGTGCGCAGCAGTGTTGCCATGCGAGCTCGTCTCATGCCCGCGGCGGTCGCGGCGGCGCGGGAGAGGTTGTGCGCGATGACCGCGAACTGCAACCATGCTGCGTTCGCGGTGAACCGCCCGGAGGGCAGGTGGCCGAGGGGCCCTGCTTTGAGTTCTGCGATGACTTGCTCCACGATCGCGTGACCACGGTGGAACCGGTCCGCGTCGACCTTGGTGAGATCGCTGTTGGTGATGAACGCGTGATACCGGTAGGTGTCGAACAAGGTGTCCTGCCCGTGCTGCGCGTTGCTGTTCAGCCGCTTCACCCGCCTGACGATCAGTCGGGCGTGTACGTGCTCGGCCTTGGGGTGGGACACGAACGCGGTGAACGGTGCCTCCGCGACCTCGGCGTCGCTGATCCACTCGCCCGTGTCCTCGTCGCGGACCGCGTTCGGATACTCGATCCTCGTCCACGCGGCCTCATCGATCCCCGCGATCGCCCGCTGCACCGTCGGCCACTGCGGGATCGTGAACGAGTACCACGCCCCGTGCTTGATCGCCGTGGTCACGTTCTCGTGCGTGCAGAACGCGGAGTCCGCGCGAGTCAGCGCCCGCCGGTCAGGGGCGACCTGCCGGACCGTGCCCAGTGCGCGGGCGAGGTGATGGGCGGCGCCTGCGCCGGAGCGGACATTCCCGCGTCGCAGCGATGCTTCCGCGATGACCGGCGCCGCGTCTTGCCCGGTGACCGTCACGATCAGGGCGTTCAGCCCGCGCACTCCGGAGTAGCCGAACGCGGCAGCCTGCTTCCGGTAGCCGTGGACTTCCCGGATCGTGTCGTCCATGTCCACCATGACCAGCCCGCCCGCCGTCCCAGCCAGGGTCGGGAGGTCCCCGATCAGGCGACGCAGCAGCACCCGGTTCACCTTCCCGAGCTGGAGGACATGCCCGTGCGTGAACTGGCGCAGGAACGTTCCGACCGTCGAGGGAGCCCGCACTGCCCCGACCACACGCGAGGTGCCACCCGAGCGCAGTAGGTCCAGGTCATCGATGCTGTCTGCACCGGCGAGCATCCCACCGATCACCGTCCGCGCCTTGACCGGCACGCTCGCGGCCGGCAACGTCACAGCCTCCGCGATCAGTTCCGACAGGCCCGCCCGCTCCGCCAGCTCCAGCACCGGGACAAGACCCGCATGCGACACGAGGTTGTGGTCATCGAAGACCGGCGCAATACCGTGAGATGCTTTCACTTACGAGGTGTCCTTCCGGACTGGTAAACGTTGCTCTAGACAATCAACATTTTCCCAGACCAGAAGGACATTTCACTTCACGGCACGCCCACGAACCGCACCCGACATGGTGGATCGGGG
>NZ_JBBCPF010000033.1:0-1355 GCF_037150835.1 Microbacterium sp. LB12
CTTACGAGGTGTCCTTCCGGACTGGTAAACGTTGCTCTAGACAATCAACATTTTCCCAGACCAGAAGGACATTTCACTTCACGGCACGCCCACGAACCGCACCCGACATGGTGGATCGGGGCTCAGTTGGCAGAGCGCCGGTTATCTACGCGGATACCTATGTCAGTCCCGTCTTCGCGGGGCATCGCTCGGCGTGAACATGTCTAGACCGATCCCGGCGCGACGAGTCCGCACGAGTACGGCACTATGTTCGTATGCCTGCAGGAGACGCATTCAGGCGTCCGAGTCCGGACGCAGCCGCGCCGAAATTGCCCCTTCCGCTTGAGCCCCCACCGGAACTCGAGCGAACGCGTCCCGGCCCACAGACGCGATCTGACTTCAATGCGTTCGACGAAGCCTTTGTGCGCTGTTACCCAGCCGCACTGGACTCGGCTATGGATCGCCTCCTTGCCGCTCTCCCGAGGGTAGACAACGGCGCTGTTCTCGAAGGCGCCGCAGCTTTTGAATACATGGTCGCGCTGCGACAAGAAATGGTGCTTGCGGCGACTGACATCGCCGCCCAATACGACTCCGAGACCTGGCTGCGGTTGATCCGTCGACTCGGCCCCCACGCGCTCACCTACGCAGAGTCGGGGACGATGGATCATAAAGGCGATTCGACGCAACGCGTAGCTGAGAACTTGATAGGCACCGCTCGAGGTACGCGCTTGAACACCGAGGCCACTTCGACTCCCACTGACGTCTCGATGAAGCTCGCGCGACTTATGGCACTTGCTGGCATGGTTGACAGCCTCGAAGGTGCAATTCGCAGTGCTACCAAGGGTGTCAAGTACAAGGTCGCTCGCCACCGTCGCCCGCGCCCATGGGACAGCGACGAGCTCCGAGCGTCTCTTCGAGAATTCGACCTTCGCAGCTCGTGGAAAACCGCCGATGGCGTAGCCCGGCTATCGGAACACACGAGCGATGAATTCGAGGGCGATCCACCCATGCTTGTGGCATACAGATTCAATGACGGCGTCGCCCCGGACCAGACCTGGAAAGGCCCTTTCCGGGCGAATCCGAAGAGGGAGGAGCTCGTCCAGTTCACGGTGCGCATGTTCGAGACCGGCAACGAAACGTACACAGTTCTTGGAAAGCACGGGGTTCTCGCATCCTTTGATTCCCCCGAAGCCACCGCCTCACTCATCGTGTTCGGACACGCCTTACTTCAATACGTCCTCGAGCATTCAGCCCCGATCCACCATGTCGGGTGCGGTTCGTGGGCGTGCCGTGAAGTGAAATGTCCTTCTGGTCTGGGAAAATGTTGATTGTCTAGAGCAACGTTTACCAGTCCGGAAGGACACCTCGTAAGTGAA
>NZ_JBBCPF010000034.1:0-1302 GCF_037150835.1 Microbacterium sp. LB12
GGGAATGCTGAGCCTTTGGTTGACTCGTTTCCTTATGCCGCCAGACAGGCGGGGTCTTTCATGATGGTCTCGAACTCGACGGGGGTCAATCTTCCGAGCCGTCGTTGACGTCGTCGTCGGTGGTAGTGGGCTTCGATCCAGTACACGATCGCGAGGCGGAGGTCTTCGCGGGTGGCCCAGGAGTGCTGGTTCAGCACGTTCTTCTGCAGCAAGCTGAACCAGTTCTCCATCGCAGCATTATCCGCGCACGCGCCCACTCTTCCCATCGATCCGCGAAGCTTGTGGCGACGCAGCGTGCGCCGGAATCGTCGGCTTCGAAATTGACTGCCTCGGTCCGAATGCACGATCACCCCGACCGGGTTCCCGCGGCGTCCGACGGCGTCCTCAAGCGCGGCGACGGCCAGTCGCGCCTTCATCCGGTCGCTGATCGAATAGCCCACAATGCGGTTGCTGAACGCGTCCTTGACCGCGCAGAGATACACCTTGCCCTCACCGGTTCGGTGTTCGGTGATGTCCGTCAGCCACAACCGGTTCGGAGCATCCGCGGTGAACTCCCGATTCACAAGGTCATCGTGCACGGCAGGACCTGGCCGGCGATGCTTCCTCCGGCCCTTGCGGCGGTGCGCGGCCGAGAACATGCCTTCCTGCGAACACACCCGCCAGACGCGGCGTTCCGACACGTCCCAGCCGTTATCGATGAGCTCGTCCGCGATGAGCCGGTATCCCTGGCAGCGGTCCTCGTCCCACACGTCACGAGCGGCGTTGATCAGATGCGCCTCGTCCCAGTCGCGATCGCTGAGTGGCTTACGCAGCCACTGATAATACGCCTGCTTCGAGAAGCCAAGGACCCTGCACGCCACCGCGACCGACACCCCGGAACGGGTGCCGGCCGCGGCCAGTTCGCGGACGAGCGGGAACACTATTTTGGGGACGCGGATCCGATCCGAAGATTCGCCTGCGACAGATACGCCGCAGCCTTCCGGAGGATCTCGTTCTCCATCTCCAACTCGCGGATCCGCTTCAGCATCTTCGCCTGTTCACGCTGCCCGGCTATGTCGCCCGACGCTGCGGGCGCGATCCCGCGACCGGCGAGCTCGGCGTTGCGCACCCACGCTTGCAACGCGGATTTCGAGATCCCCATATCCGCGCAGACCTGCTTCTGCGACATTCCCTGCGTGAGGACCAGAGCGACCGCGTCGCGCTTGAACTCCTCTGAAAACTTCACCGGCATGACTTCATCCTTCCTGCCCCGATCACTCAGATCAAAGCAGTCCCAGAGTCAACTGAAGCTTCAGCATTCCC
>NZ_JBBCPF010000035.1:0-1247 GCF_037150835.1 Microbacterium sp. LB12
TGGGCCGACCCCGTGATGTAGGTCCAGTCGTTGTGTGAGTCGTCTTGATGCTCGCTGCTGCGGGCAGGAAGACTGGTCTCATCATGACGAACACGAGGAAGCGGCACACGCCTGAGCAGGTCGTGCGCAAGCTCGGACAGGCCGACCGGATGCTGGCCGATGGCGCGGACGTCGCGGCGGTGTGCCGCGAGCTGGGCGTGTCGGAACAGACGTACTACCGGTGGCGCAACCAGTACGGCGGGCTCAAGGCCGACGACGCCAAGCGCCTCAAGGAGCTCGAGAAGCAGAACGCCACCCTCAAGCGTCTGCTCGCTGAAGCAGAGCTGGAGAAGGCGGCGCTGAAGGAGCTGGCAGAGGGAAACTTCTAGGCCCGGGCAGGAGGCGCGCCGCCGTCGCTCACCTCATCGCGAAGATGCGGGTGAGCGAGCGGATGGCGTGCCGGCTGACCGGGCTATCCAGGTCCGCCTACCGGCGCACCCTCAAGGCCGCTACCGTCGCCGACCCCGACGCCGCCTTGCGTGAATGGCTGCGCGGTTACGCGAAGAAGCACCCCCGCTGGGGCTACCGGCGCGCGTACCACGACGCCCGCGGCGAGGGCTGGCAGGTCAACCACAAGAAGATCCAGCGGCTATGGCGCGAGGAAGGCCTACGCGTGCCCCAGCGACGTCGCCGTAAGCGCATCGGCTCCTCGACCGCGGACGCCCCCAAGGCGTGCGCCCCGAACGTGGTGTGGGCCATCGACTTCCAGTTCGACGTCGACGAGGCCGGGCGTCCGATCAAGATCGCGTCGATCGTGGACGAGCACACCCGGGTCTGCCTCGGCGGGCTCGTGGAACGCTCCATCACCGCCGACCGTCTCACCGACCATCTCGACGACCTCGTCAAGCTGCACGGCCCGCCCGCGGTCCTCAGAAGCGACAACGGGCCCGAGTTCATCAGCCAGGCGATCGCCGACTGGGCCGGCACCCGCACCGGCTTGTCGTACATCCCGCCCGGCTCGCCGTGGCTCAACGGCTACGTCGAGTCGTTCAACTCCCGCCTGCGCGACGAGTGCTTGAACATCAACAGCTTCTACTCACTGCTGCACGCCCAGGTCGTCATCGGCGGCTGGAAGGTCGAGTACAACACCGTGCGACGCCACTCGGCGCTGGGCTACCTCACCCCGGCCGACTATGCTCGCCACTGCACCCACGAAATGAAACCCGACGACTCACACAGAGACCGGACCTAACAACGGGGGCGGCCCA
>NZ_JBBCPF010000036.1:0-1092 GCF_037150835.1 Microbacterium sp. LB12
GAACCGGAGATCGACGTGGATAAGCCAGAGCCCCGGCTGGCAGAACACGCACGCCCGCCCGCCGAAACAACTCAACGAAAAGCGAAACGCGGCTCAACCGAATCGCGACGGTGGATCAGGGCTCAGAACTCAATCACCGTCGCACAAGGCCTTATGAATTCGTTGACTAGTGCGAAAGGCCTCGAACTCGCCCTGGTCGATGTCTTCCAGCAGCTCGGCTTTGAGGCTGTGCCGAAGGCGGCTAAGGATGAGCAGGACGGCCTCGCCGAGGCTTTCCTCCCAGCGGGCGACAACGGCGTCGCACAGTACCGAGTCTCGTTGGAAGCGAAGAGCAAAGAGAAGCCGGGTGGGAAGGTAAAGAAGAGCAGCGTCGAGGTGTCAACGATCGCGCGCCATCGTGACGAAGCAGACTGCGATTATGCCATCGTCGTCGGCCCAGACTTTGAGACGGGCCCGGACGATCTCGGCGCGGTAATCCGTGAGATCCAAGCCGACAAGCTCGCCAACCCCACCAAGGGCATCACCCTGATGCGTGCTAGAGACCTTGCACGGCTTGTTCGACTCGCGCCGCTTAAACGCGTCAACCTCGCGAAGATGCGTGAGCTGCTGACCACTTGCCAGACCCCAAACGAAGCCGAGCAGTGGGTGGATGTGATTGCCGCATCTCAGCCCGAGTCCAGCCCCCACCAGCAGATTCTCGAAACCGTATGGGAACTCCAGCAGGACGATCGCGATCACACGGTGGAATACGCCGCGCTTCGCACTGCACTTCGCATCGCGAAGAAGCTTACGATCACGGACGCTGAGCTGCGGGAAGAGTGCTTGGCGCTGAGCCGGATGGCTCCTGGGTACTTCATCGCCCGAGATGACCGGGTGGAACTGAACATCAAGCCCGAGAACGTGCTGACTACGATCCATGCCTACGTTGACGATCTGCCGCAGGCCGAGGACGAGCAGGCCTCGTAGGGTCAAGCCCCAGCACGTGGTGTAGCGGTCGGTGATCCTTCTGCTGTTGTTTTCGGTTAGGCGCTGAGCTCGAGGACGGTGTCGGTGTTCACCTCGGTTCTGGTGTCGGTGACGAGGGTGAGGCGG
>NZ_JBBCPF010000037.1:0-984 GCF_037150835.1 Microbacterium sp. LB12
ACTACCACCGACGACGACGTCAACGACGGCTCGGAAGATTGACCCCCGTCGAGTTCGAGACCATCATGAAAGACCCCGCCTGTCTGGCGGCATAAGGAAACGAGTCAACCAAAGGCTCAGCATTCCCAACCTACGCGTGGGGGGCCAACGGCTCTGGTCAGCTGGGTAACGGTACCACCACGAACAGCAACGTCCCGGTAGCGGTGACGATGCCCGCAGGGGTTACGTTCACCAGCGTCACCGCGAGCAGTTACTATTCGTTGGCTCTGGGCTCGGATGGTAAAGCTTATGCGTGGGGGGCCAACGGCAGCGGCCAGTTGGGTATCGGTACGAACACAGGCAGCAGTGTTCCGGTCGCGGTGACGATGCCCGCAGGGGTTACGTTCACCAGCGTCACCGCGGGCAATATCCATTCGTTGGCTCTGGGCTCGGATGGGAAAACCTACGCGTGGGGGGACAACAGCCTTGGTCAGTTGGGTGACGGTACTACCTGGTACAGGTATGTCCCGGTAGCGGTGACGATGCCTCCGGGAGTGACGTTCACGAGCGTCACCGGGGGTTATCAGTCTTCGGTGGCGCTGGGGTCGGATGGGAAGGCCTACGGGTGGGGGGCCAACTACTACGGTCAGTTGGGTAACGGTTCCACCACGAACAGCAGCGTCCCGGTCGCGGTGACGATGCCTCCGGGAGTCACGTTCACCAGCGTCAGTGCATCAATCGGTACCTATTCGGTGGCTCTGGGCTCAGACGGGAAAACCTATGCCTGGGGGAGCAACGGCTCTGGACAGCTGGGGAACGGTACCACCACGAATAGCAGCATCCCGGTCGCGGTGACGATGCCTCCGGGAGTCACGTTCGGGAATGCTGAGCCTTTGGTTGACTCGTTTCCTTATGCCGCCAGACAGGCGGGGTCTTTCATGATGGTCTCGAACTCGACGGGGGTCAATCTTCCGAGCCGTCGTTGACGTCGTCGTCGGTGGTAGT
>NZ_JBBCPF010000038.1:0-866 GCF_037150835.1 Microbacterium sp. LB12
CACGTCGACCAGTTCCGGCACCGCCCGCTGGGTGACGCGGGGCCGTTCACGTTTGTCGCGGCGGACGCGTTGACGATGAAGGTTCGTGAGGGCGGCCGGGTGATCAACGCGGTCGTGCTCGTCGCGACCGGCGTCAACGGCGACGGGCGCCGCGAAGTCCTCGGCCTGCGGGTCGCGACCAGTGAGACCGGGGCGGCGTGGAACTCGTTCTTCGCTGACCTCGTCGCCCGCGGCCTCGGCGGCGTCCGCCTGGTCACCAGCGACGCGCACGCAGGTCTCGTCGAGGCGATCGCGGCGAACCTGCCCGGAGCAGTCTGGCAACGCTGCAGGACCCACTACGCAGCGAACCTGATGAGCGTGACCCCGAAGGCGCTATGGCCGGCGGTGAAAGCGATGCTGCACTCCGTCTACGACCAACCCGACGCTGATGCCGTGAACGCGCAGTTCGACCGGCTGCTGGACTACGTCGACGGAAAGCTCCCCGCCGCGCACGAGCACCTCGACAACGCGAGAGCAGACATCCTCGCGTTCACCGGATTCCCCGAGGGACTCTGGCAGCAGATCTGGTCCAACAACCCCAACGAGCGCCTCAACCGCGAGATCCGCCGCCGCACCGACTCCGTCGGCATCTTCCCCAACCGCGACGCGATCGTCCGCCTCGTCGGCGCCGTCCTCGCCGAGATCACCGACGAATGGGTCGAAGGCCGCCGCTACCTCGGCCTCGAGATCCTCGCCAAGTCCCGCCTCACCCTCGTCACCGACACCAGAACCGAGGTGAACACCGACACCGTCCTCGAGCTCAGCGCCTAACCGAAAACAACAGCAGAAGGATCACCGACCGCTACACCACGTGCTGGGGCTTGACC
>NZ_JBBCPF010000039.1:0-818 GCF_037150835.1 Microbacterium sp. LB12
CACTTACGAGGTGTCCTTCCGGACTGGTAAACGTTGCTCTAGACAATCAACATTTTCCCAGACCAGAAGGACATTTCACTTCACGGCACGCCCACGAACCGCACCCGACATGGTGGATCGGGGCTGAGTGAGGCTGCGAAGCTCGCCAACCAGTTCCTCGCCAGCCCAGCGCAGAAGCGCAGGAAGGAGGCTCGTCGACGACCCGCCCCTCAGCTCTGACTCGCGACGCCCATCCCGGCTCCGCGCGGAGGCGGGGCGTGGTGCTGCCCGGAAATTGGCCCACTAGATTTCCACTTTTTGGCCCACTAACTTCCTTCGCGTCGATGTCAACTCGCTGCCGGACGAGGGTCGTTGGACCCGATTCCGGACCCGTGACGGGACCGAGTGGAGATCATCGAAAACGAAAGAAGCCCTGACAAGAAATTGCTTCTCATCAGGGCTTTTCAGTCGGGATGACAGGATTTGAACCTGCGACCCCCTGACCCCCAGTCAGGTGCGCTACCAAGCTGCGCCACATCCCGTTGTTTAGTTGTTTCGGACTGATCCGAGGGCTATTGAACTTATCCCCCAGGCGTCCAAAGAGGGTCCTCGGCCTAGAATTCCGCGTAGTTCTGCGGCTCAGGAGACCTCAATGCACGTCATGGTTTGGAGGGATTGCATGATTTTGGTCCCCTTCTGGTCCCCTACGAGGAGTAGTGCCCCGTAGCGTGGTGTAGCCCACGGTGGCCGGCTCGTCGCTCGCGACGTAAGCGCGGTCACCGTGTGATCCTTCGAGAAGTCTCTTACCTCCACTCGAAAGGCATCATCACGATGACCGC
>NZ_JBBCPF010000040.1:0-669 GCF_037150835.1 Microbacterium sp. LB12
GATCGACGTGGATAAGCCAGAGCCCCGGCTGGCAGAACACGCACGCCCGCCCGCCGAAACAACTCAACGAAAAGCGAAACGCGGCTCAACCGAATCGCGACGGTGGATCAGGGCTGAGCGACCCATACTTCGCCTTGCGGTGGATGTCTACGAGGACAAATTCCGATCCAGGCACCTCCTCCCCATCGACAAGAAGGCCTACTCCACCGCCGATGAGTTGGTGGCCTCCCTCGAAGGCCGGATCACCGATGGTGGGGGACTCATCGGTGATGTCGTGTACGAGGATCTCGGCACGCTCATGCCGATGGCAGTATTGGATAGCGCCACCGGCAGACTCTCCATCAATCTTGAGCACCCGTTTGTCGCGCATTTTGCTGACGAGTACAACGATCGGAAGAACAACCTTCCGCTCGAACTGTTCGCGATCGCCGAGATCCTCCTCGAAGCCGGACTGAACGACGCCAACGTCGGCGACGCAGCGGTGACTTCCATTCTGGATTCACGCGATGAACTTCTCCGGCATCTCGCCAGGTCATCTGGAGCTCAGCCCCGATCCACCATGTCGGGTGCGGTTCGTGGGCGTGCCGTGAAGTGAAATGTCCTTCTGGTCTGGGAAAATGTTGATTGTCTAGAGCAACGTTTACCAGTCCGGAAGGACACCTCGTAAGT
>NZ_JBBCPF010000041.1:0-563 GCF_037150835.1 Microbacterium sp. LB12
AGTAGTGCCCCGTAGCGTGGTGTAGCCCACGGTGGCCGGCTCGTCGCTCGCGACGTAAGCGCGGTCACCGTGTGATCCTTCGAGAAGTCTCTTACCTCCACTCGAAAGGCATCATCACGATGACCGCACTTCATATTGTCGACCCTGCGAGCGTGCTTGCTGAAGCCCTGACCGACGCGTCGCCGGATCTGATGCGCAGCCTGCTCCAGACCACGATCAACGCGCTGCTGTCTGCGGACGCGGACGCCGTTGTCGGCGCGGAATGGGGCAAGCCCAGCCCCGACCGCACGGCGCAACGCAACGGCTACCGGCATCGCGACCTCGATACGCGTGTCGGCACGATCGACGTCGCGATCCCGAAGCTCCGCACCGGGACCTACTTCCCGGAATGGCTGCTGGAGCGCCGGAAGCGGGCGGAGACTGCGTTGATCACTGTCGTCGCGGACTGCTACCTCGCCGGGGTCTCCACCCGCCGGATGGACAAGCTCGTGAAGACCCTCGGGATCCACTCCCTCTCGAAGTCACAGGTGTCACGGATGGCCGCTGACCTCGACGAGCACGTC
>NZ_JBBCPF010000042.1:0-517 GCF_037150835.1 Microbacterium sp. LB12
CGACGACGTCGTCGGTGACCGACACCCCCGCCCACGACAGGAGCGCCGAGAGCACGGCGATCAGGGCGATCAGATAGACGAACATGATCGTCGGATCCGGCACCTTGTTGCCGACCTTCTCGATCCAATTCAAGAAACCCTTACCACCTGCGGGCAATTGGTCGAGGGTTTTCTCGGTCTTCCTGGTCATCGTCGAACCGTCGAGAGAAGTGGAAAATCGCAAGTAACCATTGGAATTCCACTCCTTAAGTCAAACCAATGCAGCTATCAGACCAACGACTAGCCTATTCTGGGGAGAGATTCTGTGCGAAACCACGCTAGATAAAATAGTGGACCTAGGCTTGGCGAGGGCATCGACAGCAGTTAACGGCTGCCTGAACATATCTGGTAGTGGCTCAGGCCAGAGCCTTGGCCTTGAGTGCGTCGTACTCGGCCTGGTCGATCGTGCCGGCGTCGAGCAGCGCCCGCGCCTTGGCGATCTCGTCGGCGGGGCTCGCCGCACCGGCGCCCGCGACGG
>NZ_JBBCPF010000043.1:0-509 GCF_037150835.1 Microbacterium sp. LB12
CTCCCGCGAACGGGCCGCCGAGGTTGGCGATGTCGGCGATCTCCGAGTCGAGCTGCTTCCGGTACTTCTGCTCGAGGGGCAGCTGCCACACCGATTCGTCCACCGCGTCGGATGCCGCCCGCACCAGATCGACCATCCGCTGGTCGTTGCCGAACACCGGCGCGGTCGCGGCACCGAGTGACACCAGCGCGGCCCCGGTCAGCGTGGCGATGTCGACGATCGCGTCCACACCGTCTTCTGTGGCGAGCACGAGGGCATCGCTCATCACCAGCCGCCCCTCGGCGTCGGTGTTCTTCACCTCGATCGTGGTGCCGCCGCGCGCCGTGAGCACGTCGCCGAGCTTGTACGCGGTGCCGGAGGGCATGTTGTCGGTGCACATCAACCAGCCGGTGACCTGGGCCGTGACGCCCGCATCGCGCAGCCCGACGAACGCACCGAGCACCGCGGCGGCCCCTCCCATGTCCATCTTCATGAGCAGGTGCATCGGGTCGCTCGGCTTGAGGCTGATG
>NZ_JBBCPF010000044.1:0-509 GCF_037150835.1 Microbacterium sp. LB12
CTCCCGCGAACGGGCCGCCGAGGTTGGCGATGTCGGCGATCTCCGAGTCGAGCTGCTTCCGGTACTTCTGCTCGAGGGGCAGCTGCCACACCGATTCGTCCACCGCGTCGGATGCCGCCCGCACCAGGTCGACCGTCGCCTGGTCGTTGCCGAACACCGGCGCGGTCGCGGCACCGAGCGACACCAGCGCGGCCCCGGTCAGCGTGGCGATGTCGACGATCGCGTCCACACCGTCTTCCGTGGCGAGCACGAGGGCATCGCTCATCACGAGACGCCCCTCGGCGTCGGTGTTCTTCACCTCGATCGTGGTGCCGCCGCGCGCCGTGAGCACGTCGCCGAGCTTGTACGCGGTGCCGGAGGGCATGTTGTCGGTGCACATCAGCCAGCCGGTGACCTGGGCCGTGACGCCCGCATCGCGCAGCCCGACGAACGCACCGAGCACCGCGGCGGCCCCTCCCATGTCCATCTTCATGAGCAGGTGCATCGGGTCGCTCGGCTTGAGGCTGATG
>NZ_JBBCPF010000045.1:0-508 GCF_037150835.1 Microbacterium sp. LB12
CGAACCGGAGATCGACGTGGATAAGCCAGAGCCCCGGCTGGCAGAACACGCACGCCCGCCCGCCGAAACAACTCAACGAAAAGCGAAACGCGGCTCAACCGAATCGCGACGGTGGATCAGGGCTCAGGTCACCATCCCCGCCCCCGCCCCCGCGGGAGCCGCCCCCTACGACAGCGTCAGTGCGGGCGGAAGCCAGTCGTTGGCGCTGGCCTCGGACGGCACAGCCTATTCGTGGGGGCTCAACACCTACGGCCAGTTGGGTAACGGTACGACCACGAAAAGCAACGTCCCGGTAGCGGTGACGATGCCTCCGGGAGTGACGTTCACCAGCGTCACCGCGGGCTTTTTCCATTCGTTGGCGCTGGGCTCGGATGGGAAAACGGGAATGCTGAAGCTTCAGTTGACTCTGGGACTGCTTTGATCTGAGTGATCGGGGCAGGAAGGATGAAGTCATGCCGGTGAAGTTTTCAGAGGAGTTCAAGCGCGACGCGGTCGCTCTGGTCCTCAC
>NZ_JBBCPF010000046.1:0-416 GCF_037150835.1 Microbacterium sp. LB12
ACCACCCGGCGGATCAGCGCCCCCATGAGCCCGGCGTGCTCGGCGACGCCGACGCCCGCCATCGCGATGAGCACGACCGCGACCACGCCGAACCCGGCGAAGTTGTCGACGAACGACGAGAAGAAGAACCGGACACCGTCGATCGAGAGGAGGTTGCGCACCTCGAACGTGCGCTCCTCGATCCGGTAGTCCGGGATCTCGGCGGGCTGTCCGGTCGTGGTGTCGTAGATCTGCCAGTTGCCACCGAAGTCCTCGTTGACCTGCGAGAACTCATCCTTAGGAACGGGCACGACGACGTCGTCGGTGACCGACACCCCCGCCCACGACAGGAGCGCCGAGAGCACGGCGATCAGGGCGATCAGATAGACGAACATGATCGTCGGATCCGGCACCTTGTTGCCGACCTTCTCGATCCA
>NZ_JBBCPF010000047.1:0-408 GCF_037150835.1 Microbacterium sp. LB12
CATGCGTGTCCTACTGCTTCTGACGTTTCTTCAGAACACGGTTCGTCACCACGAGACCGCCCCCCAAAAGCAGAGCAGCAAGACTTAGGAACAGCAAACCCTGCTCGGAACCGCCACCAGTGATCGCGAGGTTACCTTCGGTCTTCGTGCCCCCAGGGGTGTCCGGCTTCGACGTCCCGCCGCCACCCTCGTGCTTCTGCGTCACCGTGAGTTTCGCGGCATCACTGGTCGCACTGCCCGCACTATTGGACGCCATCACCCTATACAGGAACCCATCGTTGGCTTCACTCCCCACGACAGTCAGCGTCAGTCCGTCGTTCGAGAGCTTCGCAGTAGAGTCAGCGCTCACCGCTTGCCAGGTCATTCCACCGTCACGAGATAGCTGCCACTTCACCATCGGTTCGGGAG
>NZ_JBBCPF010000048.1:0-405 GCF_037150835.1 Microbacterium sp. LB12
TCCCCATGCGACTTCTCGAAACGATCACGCCGATCAGCTACGAATACCAGGGCTTCTGGGGTTCGTTCTGGGACATCATCTGGTGGTTCCTGACGATCTTCATCTTCATCAGCTACCTGTTCGTGCTCTTCGCGATCATCAGCGACCTGTTCCGCGACCACAAGCTCAACGGCTGGTGGAAGGCGGTGTGGATCATCTTCCTGTTGTTCTTCCCGATCATCACGGCACTGGTGTACCTGATCGCTCGCGGTCGCGGCATGGGTGAGCGCAGCCAGGCACAGGCCAAGCAGCTGCAGGAGGCGCAGTCCGAGTACATCAAGTCCGTCGCGGGCGCCGGTGCGGCGAGCCCCGCCGACGAGATCGCCAAGGCGCGGGCGCTGCTCGACGCCGGCACGATCGACCAGG
>NZ_JBBCPF010000049.1:0-368 GCF_037150835.1 Microbacterium sp. LB12
CTTCTACTTCGGGATCGTCTCGACCTTCCTGCTCACGACGGTCGCGCTGCTCGTGACGATCTTCGTGACCGAGAAGCGCCTCGGCGCCTACGACCGCCGCGAGATGACCATCGCCGACGAGGCCGAGAGCGTCGACCACGCCGCGGAGGCGCGGGGGCTGAAGTTCTCGTTCTGGGCGCTGCTCGGCTTCATCGCGCTGATCCTCGCCCTCACCCTGCCGCCCGGTGCGCCGCTGCGCGACCCGGAGACGGGCGACATCATCGGTACGACGCCGTTCATGGCGAGCCTGGTGTTCATCATCTCGCTGGCGTTCCTGGTGTGCGGCATCGCCTACGGCGCGGGCGCGAAGACCCTCCGCGGCGGCAGCG
>NZ_JBBCPF010000050.1:0-368 GCF_037150835.1 Microbacterium sp. LB12
CTTCTACTTCGGGATCGTCTCGACCTTCCTGCTCACGACGGTCGCGCTGCTCGTGACGATCTTCGTGACCGAGAAGCGCCTCGGCGCCTACGACCGCCGCGAGATGACCATCGCCGACGAGGCCGAGGGCGTCGACCACGCCGCGGAGGCGCGGGGGCTGAAGTTCTCGTTCTGGGCGCTGCTCGGCTTCATCGCGCTGATCCTCGCCCTCACCCTGCCGCCCGGTGCGCCGCTGCGCGATCCGGAGACGGGCGACATCATCGGTACGACGCCGTTCATGGCGAGCCTGGTGTTCATCATCTCGCTGGCGTTCCTGGTGTGCGGCATCGCCTACGGCGCGGGCGCGAAGACCCTCCGCGGCGGCAGCG
>NZ_JBBCPF010000051.1:0-360 GCF_037150835.1 Microbacterium sp. LB12
GTGCTGTCGTCGGTGGCGACCGATGCCGGGTATCTGATCCTGGTGCCGCTCGCCGCGGCGGCCTTCCTCACCGTCGGTCGACATCCTCTCGCCGGTCTCGCGGGGGCGTTCGCAGGCGTCGGCGCGGCCTTCGGTGCGAACCTGCTGATCACGCCGAGCGACAGCATGCTCACCCAGGTCACGAACGAGGTGCTGACCAGCGCGGGCATGCAGCCGATCGAGGTGACCCAGAACTTCTACTTCGGGATCGTCTCGACCTTCCTGCTCACGACGGTCGCGCTGCTCGTGACGATCTTCGTGACCGAGAAGCGCCTCGGCGCCTACGACCGCCGCGAGATGACCATCGCCGACGAGGCCGAG
>NZ_JBBCPF010000052.1:0-325 GCF_037150835.1 Microbacterium sp. LB12
GGGCACGAACCGGAGATCGACGTGGATAAGCCAGAGCCCCGGCTGGCAGAACACGCACGCCCGCCCGCCGAAACAACTCAACGAAAAGCGAAACGCGGCTCAACCGAATCGCGACGGTGGATCAGGGTTCAGACCACGCCGGGTATTCGATTCCCCATCTGGGACTCATAGATGTAGCCTCCGACGAGCTCGAGTCGCAGTGGGCCGACCCCGTGATGTAGGTCCAGTCGTTGTGTGAGTCGTCTTGATGCTCGCTGCTGCGGGCAGGAAGACTGGTCTCATCATGACGAACACGAGGAAGCGGCACACGCCTGAGCAGGTCGTG
>NZ_JBBCPF010000053.1:0-303 GCF_037150835.1 Microbacterium sp. LB12
TCTTCTTCTCGTCGTTCGTCGACAACTTCGCCGGGTTCGGCGTGGTCGCGGTCGTGCTCATCGCGATGGCGGGCGTCGGCGTCGCCGAGCACGCCGGGCTCATGGGGGCGCTGATCCGCCGGGTGGTCAAGGTGGCCCCGCCGCGGTGGTTGGCGTTCATCCTGATCTTCGTCGGTGTGCTGTCGTCGGTGGCGACCGATGCCGGGTATCTGATCCTGGTGCCGCTCGCCGCGGCGGCCTTCCTCACCGTCGGTCGACATCCTCTCGCCGGTCTCGCGGGGGCGTTCGCAGGCGTCGGCGCGG
>NZ_JBBCPF010000054.1:0-303 GCF_037150835.1 Microbacterium sp. LB12
TCTTCTTCTCGTCGTTCGTCGACAACTTCGCCGGGTTCGGCGTGGTCGCGGTCGTGCTCATCGCGATGGCGGGCGTCGGCGTCGCCGAGCACGCCGGGCTCATGGGGGCGCTGATCCGCCGGGTGGTGAAGGTGGCCCCGCCGCGGTGGCTCGCGTTCATCCTGATCTTCGTCGGCGTGCTGTCGTCGGTGGCGACCGATGCCGGGTATCTGATCCTGGTGCCGCTCGCCGCGGCGGCCTTCCTCACCGTCGGTCGACATCCTCTCGCCGGTCTCGCGGGGGCGTTCGCAGGCGTCGGCGCGG
>NZ_JBBCPF010000055.1:0-302 GCF_037150835.1 Microbacterium sp. LB12
AAGGCGCAGATCTTCGACATCTTCGATACGCATCGTCCGGGAATGTCGAAGCGGGCGAAGACGGAGCGGGCGGAGGAGTTGCTCACGCTCGTCGGCGTCGATCCGAACCGGTTGTCGAGTTTCCCGCATGAGTTGTCGGGTGGGATGCGGCAGCGGATGATGATCGCGATGGCGTTGGCGTTGGATCCGCAGGTGATGATCATGGACGAGCCGACCACCGCGCTCGACGTTGTCGTGCAGCGGGGCATCATCCGGGAGATCATGCGGTTGCGGGAGAAGTTGGGGTTCGCGGTGATCTTCAT
>NZ_JBBCPF010000056.1:0-294 GCF_037150835.1 Microbacterium sp. LB12
CTGAGTGCCGCCAGCAGCGGATCCGGTCCCGGGATCAATTCCCGTCGCCGCGGACGCACCCGCCCCGGACCCCAAAGCAACAAAAACCGCGAGCACCGCGCCGACACCCCAACGCCACCCCTGCACGCGATCACCCATCCGCTCTCTCCGAAAAACCACCACAGGACATCCCTCACCGCTCGTCACACTAAGATCCGATCACAACACAAGCATGATAGAACGCGGCACACAACGCCCGGGCAGCCTGACTCACACGAAGTACCAAACCACCCGGGAACTCAGTAGCTTCTCGAC
>NZ_JBBCPF010000057.1:0-275 GCF_037150835.1 Microbacterium sp. LB12
GGGTGGGGAGATCGTGTTCCATGACCGGGATGGTCACGATATCGACATCGTGGGCCTGGACGGCGAAGGACTTCGCGCATTCCGGTGGGACAAGATCTCGATGGTGTTCCAGGGGGCGATGAACTCGCTGAACCCGGTCATCAGTGTCAAGGCGCAGATCTTCGACATCTTCGATACGCATCGTCCGGGAATGTCGAAGCGGGCGAAGACGGAGCGGGCGGAGGAGTTGCTCACGCTCGTCGGCGTCGATCCGAACCGGTTGTCGAGTTTCCCGC
>NZ_JBBCPF010000058.1:0-255 GCF_037150835.1 Microbacterium sp. LB12
GATTCTCTCGATCTCCTTGGTATTCTCTACCTGACCACCTGAGTCGGTTTGGGGTACGGGCAGCTAGAACCTCGCGTCGATGCTTTTCTTGGCAGCATAGGATCACCCACTTTTTATCCGCATCGTGTCTCAGCCTCAATGAATCGCGGATTTGCCTACGACTCGGCCTACGCACTTGCACCAGGACAACCATCGCCTGGCTTGGGCTACCTTCCTGCGTCACACCTGTTAATACGCTAACCGCACCAGAATGGG
>NZ_JBBCPF010000059.1:0-255 GCF_037150835.1 Microbacterium sp. LB12
TGGCGTTGGATCCGCAGGTGATGATCATGGACGAGCCGACCACCGCGCTCGACGTTGTCGTGCAGCGGGGCATCATCCGGGAGATCATGCGGTTGCGGGAGAAGTTGGGGTTCGCGGTGATCTTCATCACGCATGATCTGCCGATGTTGATCGAGATCAGTGATCGGATCGCGATCATGTTGCAGGGGCAGATCGTGGAGGAGGGGACCGCGGCGGAGATCTACCGGTCTCCGCAGCATGAGTACACGAAGCGGT
>NZ_JBBCPF010000060.1:0-255 GCF_037150835.1 Microbacterium sp. LB12
TGGCGTTGGATCCGCAGGTGATGATCATGGACGAGCCGACCACCGCGCTCGACGTTGTCGTGCAGCGGGGCATCATCCGGGAGATCATGCGGTTGCGGGAGAAGTTGGGGTTCGCGGTGATCTTCATGACGCATGATCTGCCGATGTTGATCGAGATCAGTGATCGGATCGCGATCATGTTGCAGGGGCAGATCGTGGAGGAGGGGACCGCGGCGGAGATCTACCGGTCTCCGCAGCATGAGTACACGAAGCGGT
>NZ_JBBCPF010000061.1:0-255 GCF_037150835.1 Microbacterium sp. LB12
GTTGCCGATGTCGACCTCGGCGGTGTAGTGGATGCTGGTGTGGGCCGTGTAGGTGCCGCGGTCGCGGTAGGCGTGGCTGGTCGGGGTGGTCGTGAATGTGGCTTGGCCGAGTGCGGTCCAGGTGCGGTCGCCGGTGGTTGTTGATCTGGTGGTGCCGTCGCCGTAGTCGAAGTCGTATCCGATGGGGTTGAATCGCACGTTGACGGGTCTGTCGAAGAGGTCGCCGCTTTGCGTGTGCACGGTGCTTGTTGCCAC
>NZ_JBBCPF010000062.1:0-255 GCF_037150835.1 Microbacterium sp. LB12
GTTGCCGATGTCGACCTCGGCGGTGTAGTGGATGCTGGTGTGGGCCGTGTAGGTGCCGCGGTCGCGGTAGGCGTGGCTGGTCGGGGTGGTCGTGAATGTGGCTTGGCCGAGTGCGGTCCAGGTGCGGCCGCCGGTGGTTGTTGATCTGGTGGTGCCGTCGCCGTAGTCGAAGTCGTATCCGATGGGGTTGAATCGCACGTTGACGGGTCTGTCGAAGAGGTCGCCGCTTTGCGTGTGCACGGTGCTTGTTGCCAC
>NZ_JBBCPF010000063.1:0-253 GCF_037150835.1 Microbacterium sp. LB12
GCACGACCTGCTCAGGCGTGTGCCGCTTCCTCGTGTTCGTCATGATGAGACCAGTCTTCCTGCCCGCAGCAGCGAGCATCAAGACGACTCACACAACGACTGGACCTACATCACGGGGTCGGCCCAGACGTGCTCGTCGAGGTCAGCGGCCATCCGTGACACCTGTGACTTCGAGAGGGAGTGGATCCCGAGGGTCTTCACGAGCTTGTCCATCCGGCGGGTGGAGACCCCGGCGAGGTAGCAGTCCGCGACG
>NZ_JBBCPF010000064.1:0-252 GCF_037150835.1 Microbacterium sp. LB12
TCGCGACGAGCACGACCGCGTTGATCACCCGGCCGCCCTCACGAACCTTCATCGTCAACGCGTCCGCCGCGACAAACGTGAACGGCCCCGCGTCACCCAGCGGGCGGTGCCGGAACTGGTCGACGTGGGCCGCCCCCGTTGTTAGGTCCGGTCTCTGTGTGAGTCGTCGGGTTTCATTTCGTGGGTGCAGTGGCGAGCATAGTCGGCCGGGGTGAGGTAGCCCAGCGCCGAGTGGCGTCGCACGGTGTTGTA
>NZ_JBBCPF010000065.1:0-248 GCF_037150835.1 Microbacterium sp. LB12
TCGCGACGAGCACGACCGCGTTGATCACCCGGCCGCCCTCACGAACCTTCATCGTCAACGCGTCCGCCGCGACAAACGTGAACGGCCCCGCGTCACCCAGCGGGCGGTGCCGGAACTGGTCGACGTGCTCGTCGAGGTCAGCGGCCATCCGTGACACCTGTGACTTCGAGAGGGAGTGGATCCCGAGGGTCTTCACGAGCTTGTCCATCCGGCGGGTGGAGACCCCGGCGAGGTAGCAGTCCGCGACG
>NZ_JBBCPF010000066.1:0-247 GCF_037150835.1 Microbacterium sp. LB12
CGTGCAGGGGTGGCGTTGGGGTGTCGGCGCGGTGCTCGCGGTTTTTGTTGCTTTGGGGTCCGGGGCGGGTGCGTCCGCGGCGACGGGAATTGATCCCGGGACCGGATCCGCTGCTGGCGGCACTCAGCCCCGATCCACCATGTCGGGTGCGGTTCGTGGGCGTGCCGTGAAGTGAAATGTCCTTCTGGTCTGGGAAAATGTTGATTGTCTAGAGCAACGTTTACCAGTCCGGAAGGACACCTCGTAA
>NZ_JBBCPF010000067.1:0-233 GCF_037150835.1 Microbacterium sp. LB12
CTGGTGCGGGCGGCATCCGACGCGGTGGACGAATCGGTGTGGCAGCTGCCCCTCGAGCAGAAGTACCGGAAGCAGCTCGACTCGGAGATCGCCGACATCGCCAACCTCGGCGGCCCGTTCGCGGGAGCGACCACCGCCGCGCTGTTCCTGCAGCACTTCGTCGGAGAGACACCGTGGGCGCACCTCGACATCGCCGGCACGATGCAGACCGAGAAGGACGACTCCTGGCGCAC